>JBEKXU010000030.1:0-39389 GCA_049511715.1 Anaerolineales bacterium | reverse complement strand
AGAGGTATTTCCGGCGCTCTGGTAGGGTCATGGGCTCTGGCTTGGGCATAGTCCCCTCTCAGTAACATTATCTTTTGAGGGAACCATAGCCCTTCGGTAGCATTCTAGGTGAGGGAACGCGGTTCCTTTGACGTAATAGGCGTCCCGTGCTAGTATCACACCCGATGTCCGGCGGCCGACCGCCAGGCTCCCGGCAGGGTTCGGGGTAGCGCCTGGGGACCGAGGCTCCCCTGATCTTGAGGATCGTGAGGAGTAGCCAAAGTGAACCCATGGATCTTCGTGGGCGTGTTCCTTCTCGTTGCCAGTGCCGTTCCTGGTTTCGCCCTGCTTTTTGCCAAGTACCTGGGCCCACGCAAGCCCACCCCGATCAAGTCCGAGACCTATGAATGCGGGGTAGAGACCCATGGGCCGACCTGGGTCCAATTCAAAGCTCAGTACTACGTGTATGCCCTGGTCTTTGTCGTGTTCGACGTGGAATTGGTCTTCCTCTTTCCATGGGCTATTGTCTACAGGCGCCTGCCGTTTTTCGTGGCTCTTGAGGGGGCGCTGTTCCTGCTGATCCTCGCGGGTGGGCTCGCGTACGTCTGGTCCAAGGGCGCGTTGGAATGGGCATGAGAATATGTGGGAGGAAACCCACGCCTATCGTGGTGAGACGCGATAGGCGGTTTTCTGCCTGCCGGCGGAGGGATCCATGATCCAGCCCGGCGATTTGATTGCCTCCCTGGGATCGTGGTTGCGTGGGTTTCTTCTTTCTCTCGGCTTGGCTCCCGGGCTGGTATCTGTGGGATTGGGGTTGTTGCCAGCCATTCTCCTGCCTCTCATCGGCCTGATGATGGCCATTCCCCTGATTTGGCTCGAGCGCAAATGGGTTGCCAGGCTGCAAGACCGCATCGGTCCGAATCGGGTCGGACCCTTTGGGATATTCCAAGTCTTCGCTGACATGGTCAAGATCTTCACCAAAGAAGACTTGATCCCGCAGGGCGCCGACAAGATCATCTTCAGCCTCGCCCCGGTCTTGGCCATCGCAGGTGTCGTTGGCATCTGGGCTGTGCTCCCGTTTGCGGCGGACGTCTATGGCGTCAATCTGGACGTGGGCGTCCTTTATGTCATCGCGGTGGGAACCTTTGGCACGCTGGCGATTCTTCTGGCCGGCTGGTCGTCCAATAACAAGTATGCCCTTCTCGGCGCATACCGCGCGGTGGCCCAGCTAATCACCTACGAGGTTCCCATGGTGCTGACCCTGCTTGTCCCCGTGTTGCTGGCGGGGTCCATGGGCCTGAATGACATTGTCCGGGCTCAAGACAGCGGCTGGTTTGTGCTCCTGGCGCCGCTGGCGGCCATTATCTTCATGATCGCCGCCCAGGCCGAGGTTGGCCGGGCCCCCTTTGATTTGCTGGAAGCGGAATCCGAGCTTGTAGCCGGATTCAACATTGAATACTCGGGGATGAAATTCGGCTTCTTCTATGTGGCGGAGTTTCTCCACTCCTTCACTTTTGGAGCGCTGGGGGCTGCGTTTTTCCTCGGGGGTTGGTTGGGACCCGGTTCCGAGAGGTTTCCGATCCTCGGAGTGCTCTACTTTCTGATCAAGAGTCTTGCCGTGTACTTCGTTTTCGTTTGGACTCGCGGGACGTTCCCTCGGGTGCGGATTGACCAAATGATCAACTTGAGTTGGAAGCTCCTCACTCCTACTGCGCTCGGTTTGGTCGCCTTGATGGCGGTGGCCGAGCGGGCAACACAGGGAACTCCTCCGTTGGTCCATGCGCTGGTTCTGCTGGCCGCCAATCTGTTCGTTTTGTTCTTCGCTCTTTTGGTCATGCGCTCGATGAGCCGGGCGGCCCGAGAGAGGCTGGCCTCTCGTCAGGCGGGATCCGGGTCGGGAATGGTTGCGGTTGGGGGCTCAAGGGCGCCAGCAGGCGCGGCTTCGGCCCTGCGTGATTAGCCTGGGATAGGTCTATGAGCCTGGCGCAAGTCCTTTTCTTGATCGTGGCGGCCGTGGGGCTGCTTTCCGGCCTGATGGTGGTGACCGTTCGGAATCTGCTTCACGCCGCGCTTTGGCTCATCGTTGCCTTGTTTTCCGTCGCCGTCTTGTTCGCAATGCTGAATGCTGGATTCCTGGCCGTGGTCCAGGTCGTGGTCTACATCGGGGCGATCGCGATCCTGATAATCTTTGCTATCATGTTGACCCGCCGCGAGGCGTTGAGGGCCGGGGCGCAGGAAAACCGCCTGTGGCCGGTGGCCGGCGTGCTGTGCGCGCTGGTTTTCCTGGGATTGGCCTGGAGCGCCTCGCGACTTCCTGGGGCGCAATCAGGCCCGGCGCAACTGCCCGGATCGGACGCGCTCGTCGCGCTGGGGACAGCCCTCGTTTCTCCGGATCAATATGTGGTCCCCTTTGAGGTGGCCTCAGTCCTTCTGCTGGCCGCTTTGATCGGCTCTGTGGTGATTGCGGGCGATCGCCTTCGGTCCCGGTAGGACGAGGGACGCTGGGGTGTTGGCCAGCCGTGGCGAGGAGAAGATGGTTCCTCTCTCATGGTACCTAGTGTTTTCTGCGGCTCTTTTCAGCCTGGGACTGTTTGGGGTTCTAGCCCGGCGCAATGCGGTCGCCATTCTGTTGGGGATTGAGTTGATGGTCAATGCGGTCAATGTGAATCTGGTGGCCTTTTGGAGGTACTTGGCGCCGACCCGCATGGGAGGACAAGTCTTTGTGGTGGTTGTCTTTGCGGTTGCGGCGGCGGAAGCTGCAGTGGGCCTAGCGCTGATCATCTCCTTTGCGCGCCTCGGGCGGAGCGTCGACGCAGACCAGGCAGATCTCCTCCATGGCTAGGGCCGCAGACGCGGTCAGGGAAGGGGTGGAAAAGAGGGGCCTGGCGTCCAGGCTGACCGGCGTAGCCCGCCGTCGAGTCGCTTCAGGCTGGAGCGGGGGTTTGCCTTTGAGGCCGTTCTATGCACCCTGAACTATTGACCTGGCTTATCCCCTTCCCGCCCCTCGTGGCCTTTTTCGTGATTCTTCTTGTGACCGGGCGCCATCGAGCCCTGAGTCACACGGTGGCCATTTCCCTTCTGGGTGTCTCGTGGGTCCTTTCGATGCTCGTGTTTGTCGTCGCGATCGGGACCCGGGATCTGGCCAGCCACCCAATTCAATCGTCCTTGCCCTGGTTCCCGACCGGAGAGGGCTTTTTCTCGATCGGGATTCTCATCGATCCCCTCTCGGCCGTCACCCTGTTCTTTGTTGCCTGGACCCTCCTGGCCATTTTTGTCTACAGTATCGGATATCACAATTTTGGCCAACCCTCCGAACCGAAGGATGTCCCCGGCCTCCCCCCGCGGGGCACGGAGGTCCAAGGTAACGACGGGCGCCTCCATCGCGTTCTCTCCGTAGAGCCGCTCTATTCCCGCTTTTTTGCCTTCATTTCCCTCTTTGCCTTTGGGATGCTCCTGCTCGTGATCTCTGACAACCTTCTGACCCTGTATATCGGTTGGGAGGTCATGGGCCTGTGCTCCTACTTGCTGATTGGCTTCTGGTTCGGGAAGGACAGCGCCAAGCGCGCGGCGGTCAAAGCCTTCATGACCACGCGCATCGGCGACGTCTTCATGCTATTGGGCTTGGCCATTCTGTACACGGAGACCGGGTCCCTGTCCTTTGGGGTCTTGTTCTCACCCTCAACCCTGCAGCGGCTGGCTCAGACCCCCTCCTTCATCTCGGGCCTGTCCGTCGCCGGAATGGCCGGTCTCCTCCTTTTCGCTGGCACAATCGGCAAATCAGCCCAGTGGCCGTTGCACGTTTGGCTCCCCGATGCGATGGAAGGTCCCACGCCGGTCTCCGCCCTGATTCATGCTGCCACCATGGTTTCGGCCGGGGTCTACCTAATCTTGCGGGCCTTTCCCCTGCTCCGCGTAGGAATCCAGAATGGGGGCCTCGGGACTCTGACCGTGGTGGCCTTCGTGGGTGCCTTCAGTGCCCTATTTGCCGCTACGATTGCCGTCGCGCAGAATGACATCAAGCGCGTGCTGGCCTACTCGACGATTTCTCAGCTGGGCTACATGGTGGCCGCCGTGGGAATCGGAGCGTACGGCGCGGCTGCCTTCCAGTTGGTGATGCATGCCTTCTTCAAGGCCTTGCTCTTCCTCGGATCGGGGTCGGTGATCCATGGCATGGAACATGGGACCCTGCAGACCGAGAACCACCATCTGGATCCTCAAGACATGATGAATATGGGTGGGCTGCGCCGCAAGATGCCCCTGACGTTCTGGACCTTTCTCCTGGGAGGTTTGGCGCTCTCGGGATTCCCTGTCCTGACGGCGGGATTCTGGTCGAAGGATGAGATCCTGGCGGAGGCATTCGGCCGCGGCCAAGTGGCCGTCTTTCTGACTCTGGTCGCGGCGGCCTTGCTCACCGCGTTTTACACTGCCCGGCAGATCACCTTGACCTTTCTGGGGAACCCTCGCACCAAGGAGGCAGAGCAGGCTCAGGAGTCTCCCTGGACGATGACGGCACCGCTGGTTCTCCTCTCGGTGTTCGCCGTGGCCGCTGGATGGGTGGGTATTCCGCAGGATTTTCCCATTGTGGGGGGAAGGGTGCCTGACTGGTTTGGGACCTTTGTGGGATCGGCCTTCGGCCAGGAGGTTGCGTTTGCCTGGACCCCGCTGCTGGCTTCCCTGCTGGTCGCCGGTACCGGGCTCTTCCTGGGTTGGTGCCTCTACCGAAAGCAATCCCTTGGGATCCCGGACCCTCTGGTCCGCGCTCTCGGCCCCGTTCATACGCTGCTGCGCAGGAAATACTACTTTGACGAATTCTACGATTTGGCCTTGGTCCGCCCGGCCAGATGGTTCGGGGAGGTCTTTTCTTATCTGTGGATCGATCGGGGCGTGATTGACGGCTTCCTGCACGCGGTTGCTCGGGGCGCCTTTGGCCTGGGAAGGGTCTTTCGATATGACTTTGACTTGCCCGTCGTCAACGGCTTCGGGGACCTGGTGGGGCGGGGAACCAAGGGCGTGGGCCGTGCGCTCAAAGTGATTCAGACGGGCCGCGTTCAGCAGTACCTGCTCTTTGTGTTGATCAACGTTCTGGTGATCGGCGCGGTCTTGACGTACCTTTTGGCAATCGGTCGCTGAGAGGGCAAAGGCTGGTCTTGGGCATGGATTTCCTGAATGCGCACCTGCTTACCCTGATTCTTTTCGCACCCACTGCCGTGGCATTGCTTGTGCTTCTGTTGCCTGCCCGGCAGGTCGGAGTCATTCGCTGGGTGGCTTTCATCGGAAGCCTGGCCCCCCTGGGCCTTTCGGTGTTCCTATGGTTTGGGTACCGTCCAGCCGAGCCGGGCTTCCAGTTTCAGGAGTTTGTGCCTTGGTACCAGGCGATCGGGGCCAACTACCACCTGGGAGTGGACGGCATCTCCGTGCCGATGGTGCTGCTGACAACCCTGCTGACGTCCTTGGCGATCCTCATTTCCTTCAGCATCCGCGAGAGAGTCCGCGCGTACATGGTTCTCTTCTTGCTCTTGGAAACCGGTTTGCTGGGGGTGTTCCTCTCCCTCGACCTCCTGCTCTTTTTCGTTTTCTGGGAGGCGGGACTCGTCCCCATGTACTTTCTCATCAATCAGTGGGGGAGCGAGAACCGGAATTATGCCTCCCTCAAGTTCTTGATTTATACGATGGGAGGCTCCCTGGGCCTCTTGCTGGCGATCCAGATGATCCGCCTGGTCGTGGGGTCGTTCGACTTGCCCGTCTTGTACTCACAATGGAACTTGCTGAAAGGGACCCTCTTCGGGGTTCCGGTGGGGACGGTCAAGATCCTGGCCTTCTGGGCCTTCGTCATTGCTTTCGCCATAAAGGTCCCGATCTGGCCCTTCCATACCTGGCTCCCCGATGCGCACGCCGAGGCCCCGACGGGAGGCTCCATCATTCTCGCGGGGGTAATGCTGAAACTGGGGGCCTATGGATTCCTGCGGCTCCTTCTGCCCCTCTATCCGGCCGAGGCTCACGATTTTGCGGGAGTGCTCGGCGGTCTAGCGGTCGCGGGGATTGTCCTGGGTGCGTTTGCCTCTTGGGGGCAGAAGGATTTCAAGCGCTTGGTCGCTTACTCCTCGGTCAATCACATGGGCTTCGTCGTCCTGGGGATCGCTGCTGCTGCATGGGCCAGGGGCTCGGCCTCCAGCGGGGATGCTGTCCTGGCCCTCAACGGGGCCGTGTTGCAAATGTTCAACCACGGGTTGAGCGCCGCCGGCATGTTCCTGCTGGTGGGAGTGCTTTACGAGCGGACTCACACGCGCCAGCTGGATGATTACGGCGGGCTCTTTGCACTGGCGCCCCTGTATGGTGGAATCCTCATTTTCACGTCGATGGGATCTCTAGGCCTCCCTGGACTGGGCGGCTTCATCTCCGAATTCCTCGTCGTGCGAGGGAGTTGGCCGATCTTCACGCTCTATACCGCAATCGCAATGGTCGGGCTTCTGATCACCGGGGCGTACATCCTCAAGGCTGTTCAGAAGGTCCTGCACGGCCCTGTCAACCCTCAATGGCAGGGGCACTCCTTGGAGATCGGTGTACGGGAGGCGCTCGCGATTTCACCCCTGATGATCCTGATGCTGGCGATTGGGGTCTGGCCGGCCTGGATCCTGAACATGATCAATGCGGCGGTGATGCACTTGTTCGGGTAAAGGCGGGAAGGAAAGCATGGAAGCGGTGGCGGAGGGAGGGGCCGGAGGCCTCTGAGGGGTCGGGCAAGTGAGGTAGCGGGATGACGTTTCCGATTCTCACGATCATCATTTTCACACCTCTGGTCACGGGTCTTATCATCCTGCTCCTTCCTGCGGAGCGGAAAGGGATGATTCGCGGGACGGCCTTGGCGGGCGCCACCTTGGCCCTGCTGCTCTCGGTGGTCACCTATTTCTCCTATGACACGCGCGCCGGTGGCTATCAGTTTGTCGAAAAAGTGCCTTGGGTGCCCGAATGGGGAATCTCGTATCACGTCGGAGTGAACGGCCTGAATCTGCCTCTGGTGTTGCTGACCGGGCTGGTGATGTTCACCGGTGTGCTTATTTCCTGGGGAATAGAAGAGCGAACGCGAGAGTTCTTTGCCTTCCTTTTCGTCTTGGCCACAGGGGTCTTCGGCGCCTTTGTTTCGCTGGATCTCTTCCAACTCTTCTTTTTCTATGAGCTGGCTGTCTTCCCTATGTATCTGCTGATTTCCCTGTGGGGCTGGCCCAAGATGCGCGAGTATGCCGCCATGAAGCTCACCCTGTATCTCTTCGTGGGCTCCGTACTGGCGCTGGTCGGAGCCCTGGCCATGTACTTCGCCTCGGGCCTGCATACCTTCGATATGCTGGAACTCCAACAGGCCGGGTTCAGCAGCGCCTTCCAGCGGCTCTGGTTCCCGGTGGTCTTCCTGGGATTTGCCGTGCTGGGGGGTCTCTTTCCCTTACACAACTGGAGCCCCGACGGCTACGCCGCGGCGCCCACGGCGGCCTCGATGTTTCATGCCGGGGTGCTGAAGAACCTGGGTGCTTTTGCCGCCTTCCGCGTGGCCGTCATGCTCTTTCCAGAGGCCGCGCGCTTCTACCTGCCCTGGGTTGTCGTCCTGGCCCTGATCAATGTCATTTATGCCTCGCTCATCGCCATGGTGCAGACCGATCTGAAATACGTCATCGGTTTTTCCTCGGTCTCGCACATGGGTCTGGTCATGATGGGGTTTGCCTCCCTTTCAGCGACCGGCATCTTGGGGGCAGGCCTGCAAATGTTCTCCCACGGGGTGATGACCGCCCTTTTCTTTGCCGTCGTGGGCATGGTCTACGATCGGGCCCACACCCGGGAGATTCCCCAGCTTGGCGGGTTTGCGAAAAAGATGCCGCTGGCGGCCGTTACCTTCACGCTGGCCGGCCTGGCCTCAATGGGGATGCCCGGACTCTCGGGATTCGTGGCGGAGTTTCCCCTGCTCTTGGGGGTCTGGCAAAGATACCCCTTGGTAGCCATCCTAGCGGCCATCGGGGTTGTGGTCACCGCGGCCTATATCCTGCTCTTGATCCGCCGCGTTTTCTTCGGCAGCATGCCGGCGGAATTGGAGCACCATGTCGGAGATATCACCGTCCGCGACAAGGCCGCGATCATCCTGTTGGCCTTCATCCTGGTCGCGCTGGGGGTCTACCCGGGTTGGATGGCCCCCCTCGTTCAATCGGGAGCTGCGGCTGCGATGAAGGTCCTGGGGGTCTAGGATGATCTGGGGATCCCATGCGGGTGAAGCGGGTCGCCGCGTCATGGCCCGGGGAGGTGCGGGATGATGCCCGGGCTGCTTGACCTTCTGCCGGACATCGCCCTCCTCGTCCTGGCGGCTTTGGTCATGGGCCTGGACCTCCTGCCGCGATCTCAGGGCGGCCGATGGCTGGGGCTGGTCACCGCCGTGGGTCTGGCCATCATCCTGGCCTTGTCCCTGTACGCGTCCCTGGTTCCGGGCCCAACGCAGTTGTTCGGCAGCATGCTGCGCTCCGACGCACTGGGGCACGGGTTCCGTCTCATCGTGTTATTCGCCTCGATGATCACTGCCCTGGTCTCGATGGATGTCCCGGGGGTTGGCGACCGGGGAGAGTACTACGGCTTAATGCTGGTCTCGACCCTGGGCATGGATCTCATGGCCGCCTCGAGCGACCTGGTCATGCTCTATCTGGCAATCGAGACCACCTCCATTCCCTTATACCTGCTTTCGGGCTACTTCCGCGAAGAGAGGCGATCGGTGGAGGCCGGCCTCAAGTACTTCTTGTTTGGCGCCGCGGCGTCGACAACAATGCTCTTCGGCTTCAGCTGGTTGTATGGATTCTCGGGGCAAACCAGCCTGGCGGGAATCGCGAAGGCGGCGGCAACGGGTACGTTGCCTCTCGCCCTCTGGGCGGGGTCGGCCGTCTTGGTCTTGGTCGGCTTCGGCTTTAAAGTCTCCGCCGTCCCGTTTCATTTCTGGGCGCCGGATGTGTACGAAGGGGCCCCGACCCCGATTACGGCCTTCATTTCCACCGCCTCCAAAGCCGCAGGTTTCGCCGTGCTGCTGCGGGTCATGCTCAGCGTCTTCACGCCGGTCATCACCCCTTACTGGGGAGGAATCATCGCGGCCATGGCGGTGGCGAGCATGACCCTGGGCAATATCCTGGCGTTGGCCCAGCAGAACCTGAAGCGGCTCCTGGCTTACTCTTCCATTGCCCAGGCGGGCTATGCCCTGGTCGGCTTGGCGGCCCATTCGCCTCTGGGCCTAGCGGGAACCATCTTTTATCTGGGGGCCTACGTCGTCACCAACCTGGCTGCCTTCGTCATCGTCATCGTGGTCTCGCGGACGGTTGGGTCGGACGACCTAGCCCGTTTTGGCGGGATGAGCCGCCGATCCCCCGGATTGGCGCTGGCGTTGCTCGTGTCCTTGCTTTCCCTGGCCGGGATCCCTCCCTTTGTCGGTTTTGTGGCGAAGGTGTTTGTCTTCGCGGCCGCCGTGCAGTCTGGCTTGGTGTGGCTCGCGATCGTGGGGGTTCTTAACTCCATCGTTGGCCTGTACTACTACCTGATTGTCCTTAAAGTGGTTTACCTTTCTCCGTGTGCGGACGAGGGTAAGCCAATGCCGGTCCCCGTTCCTGCTCGCTGGGCCTTGGGCCTGACGATTGCTGGTATCCTTGTGGTCGGGGTCATTTCCGGGCCTTGGTTTGGCTGGGCCATGAATGCCGCCCGGGTCCTCTTCTAGGCCGGGAAGAGTGTTCGCGTTGCAGCGTTCGCTATTCCCCACGGAACGCGGGATCGCAGTTTGCTCAAATGACTAGCTTGGGATCAAGGGAGAGGAGCGCAAGGTGCCGCACGAGTGGGTCCGAGATCTGGCGTCGGATGTCCCAGACGATCGTGTGGGTGGCCCTGGCCAGCTTTGGGGTTCTGGCCATTGCCGTCGGCGGGGGGTTGTGGCTGGACCATCGGCTAGGTACCCGGCCAGCCTTCACGGTCTTGTTTGTCCTGGTCAGCTTCCCGATCACGTTGCTGTCTACAATTCGCATCGTCTTTTGGACCATGCGCCCAGCTGTTCCGGCTCGCCCAGGGAGCCCAGACAAGAGGGCCGAGGATGACCGCCGCAACCTCAACGAAACCTGAAACGAAAAGGTGGCGGTGGGGGACAGCCCGATGGTTTGTCCTGCTGTTCATCCTCCTGGGAATCGCTGGCGCGGTATTCTTTCCGCCTATTCGGCCCGGCATCGAACTGTCGGCAGAGACGCTGGGCAAGCCTCTGATCACGCTTCCGGTCGTCGGCGCAATCGGTCTGACCAACACGCTGGTCGCCACGCTCCTAGTGGACCTGCTTTTGATCGGGTTGGTAGTCGCTGTCCAACGGGCGGTCAAGAACGAGGACAGCGTTCCGGGAGGTATCGTCGGTGCGGTTGAAGCGGTCGTGGACCTGCTTTACCAAATTGCCGAATCGACCGCCGGGAGATGGGCGCGTACGATCTTCCCGTATATGGCGACGACGGTGCTTGTGGTGCTGCTGGCCAACTGGATGGAACTCATCCCGTTCGTGGACAGCTTCGGGCGCGTGGTGCCCGTCGGGGCGGGGCAGACCGGGTACCTGGTCCGTTCGTTCGGGCCCATCGAAGCTCTGGTGAAAACAGAATCCGGGACGGCTTCGGGCGTGCGCTACGCGCTGGTCCCCTATGTACGGGTGGCTTCCACGGACTTGAACTTCACTATCGCCCTGGCCCTCGTCATCATGACTATGGTCCAGGTGACGGGTTTTCGTTCCCAGGGGTTTCGCTACCTGGCTAAGTTCTTCCAATTCCGGAATCTGTTCCGCAAACCTTTCCTGGGCCTGATCGATGTGTTCGTTGGGTTTTTGGAGTTGCTCCAAGAATTCTTTCGGGTGATCTCGTTCTCCTTCCGGTTGTTCGGCAACTTGTTTGCGGGTTCGGTCTTGCTCATTGTCATCGGGAGCCTTGTGCCTGTCGCCGCTCAGTCAGGCCTCCTGCTGTTTGAGCTTCTGATTGGGTTCATTCAGGCCCTGGTGTTTGGAATGCTCACCCTGATCTTCATGTCCATGGCAACTTCCCGCCATGGGTCGGATGCCTGATTCCGCTGGAGTGGCCGCGGACCGGGACAGGCCCGAGGCCAATCCAACGAACCCACGGAGGACATAACACTATGACGGCGGACGTTGCATTGATTCTGGTCGGAGGGCTCAGATACCTGGGCGCTGGGCTGGCCATGATAGGTGCTATTGGAGCCGGGCTCGGCGTGGGCCTGATCGGATATGGAGCGCTTCAGGGGATGGCTCGCAATCCGGAAGCGACCGGCATGTTGCAGACCAACATGATCCTCGCCATTGCTTTGTGCGAGGCGATTGCCATCTACGCCCTGGTGGCCGCACTGCTGATCCTCTTCGTGTGAAAGTCTCGCCTGCCGTCCCTGGGGGTTGCGGCAAGGAGCAGAGGCATGCAAGCATTGGGTATTAATCTCGGCTACCTTCTGGTTCAGATCCTCAACTTCCTGATCATGCTGGTCGTCTTGCGCAAGTGGGTCTACCCGCCGCTGCTCAAGATGCTGGAATCTCGGCGCCAGAAGATCACCCAGAGCCTGCAGGACGCGCGCGTGGTGGCCGAGGCCAGGGCGAATGCGGAGAAAGAGGCGGCGGAGGTTCTGGCGGTAGCGCAGCGGCAGGCGGCTCAGCGCCTGAAGGACGCCACGGACCGCGCCGACGCGGTCATGCAGGAAATGCGCGAAGCCACGCAGCGCGACCTCGAGGACCAGCGCAAGGCCGCCAGCGAGGAGGCTGAAGCGGAGCGCAACCGCATCCTCGCGGATCTGCGGGTCGAGATTGCGGGATTGGCCATCGCCGCCGCTCAGAAACTCATTGGAGAGGCGCTTAGCGAGGAACGCCAGCGGGAACTGATCAGCAACTTCTTCAGCGGCGTCCGAAGCGGAAAAGTCGAAGTGCTTCAAGGTATTTCCAGCCTCCCGGGGGCCACGGCAGAAGTGGTTAGCGCCTTGCCGCTCACGGAAGAGGAGGAGGACGTGGTCCGCCGCGACATGGTGACACGAATGGGAGGTGGCGCGACCCTATCCTTCCGCGTCGACCCCACCATCCTGGGAGGGCTGAAGATCCGGGTCGGAGACCGGGTGCTGGATGGGTCCGTGGCAGGGCAGCTGGGCAGCCTTCGGGAGTCGCTTCACTGAACCGCAGGTGGCGGCCCTCCCGGGTCCGTTGCTGAAGAGAGGCGAAGACCCATAAGGCTCCGAGGCGGAGGACGCCCGGAGCTTTTGTTGTATGACCTCCAGGGCGGGTATACTCGCATCGGCCGGAAGTGGAGCAGGAGACCTCCCGCCGGGTCCCCCGAGTAGAGCGGAATGGAAAGACGGCTGCGCGATCTCTTATCCGGATTGGCAGGAGTGGCAGCGGGAAGCTTCCCGGATTGCCTCGTGACCGGGGTGGCGGAGGACTCACGCCGGGTTCTTCCGGGCTCGTTGTTCGTTGCCGTGCCTGGAGCCGTCGCAGACGGCCATCAGTTCATCTTGGAGGCTGTGCGGGCTGGAGCCTGTGCCGTCGTCGGGGAGAAGCCGGTCGGGGATCTAAAGGTTCCCTACATTCGGGTCCCTGACTCCCGCCAAGCACTCGGCCTCCTGGCCGCAGGTTGGTGGGGGTTCCCGGCACGCAAGATGGTGATGATCGGGGTTACAGGCACCGACGGGAAGACCACCACCTGCAGCCTGATCCTTGAAATCCTGAGGCAGGGAGGACTCTCCGCTGGGATGATCAGTACGGTCCACGCCCTGATCGGTGAGGAAGAGCTGGACACGGGCTTTCACGTGACGACCCCTGGAGCTCTGGACCTCCAGCCCCTCTTGGCGCGAATGGTTCAGACCGGGATCACGCATTGCGTCCTGGAAGTGACCTCCCATGCTCTTGCCCAACGGCGAGTGGAGGGCTGTGAGTTCGACATTGGGGCGGTGACCAATATTACTCGGGAGCATCTCGACTACCACGGCTCCTTTGAGGCCTATCGCGAGGCGAAATCGCGAATGGTGGCCGGTCTGGGCAACAGCTCTCCCAAGCCCTACACCTATCGGAAGCTGGCGGTGCTGAACCGAGAGGATCCCTCGTTTGAGTTCCTGCAATCCCGATCCACGGCAGAGGTTCTTTCCTATGGTCGGTCGGATCGCAGCCAGGTTCGCGGGACCGACCTTAGCGTCGGCCCGGCCGGACTGGAGATGCGAGTCCAGATCCGGGGGGCCAACCTCAGGATTCATAGCCCTTTGCTGGGCGCGTACAATGCCTTCAATGTTCTGGCGGCGGTGGGGGTAACCGCCGGCGCGCTGGACCTGCCCGCAGAGGCAGTCACGAAGGGGGTGCATGCCCTCCGGTCCGTCCCCGGACGAATGGAACTCATCGACCTGGGCCAAGACTTCACGGCCATTGTGGATTTTGCGCACACCCCCAATGCCCTGGAGGCCGCGCTGCGAGCGGCCCGTGGCCTGACCCGCGGCCGGTTGATCGCGGTGTTCGGATCGGCTGGACTGCGCGACCGGGAAAAGCGCAGCACCATGGCCCGGATATCGGTCGAGCTTGCGGACTTTACTCTGCTCACGGCCGAGGATCCTCGCACGGAGGACGTCCATGAGATCCTGACGGAGATGGCCTCGGGGGCGACGGGGGGAGGCGGGGTGGAAGGGAAGACCTTCTGGAGCATTCCCGACCGCTCCCAGGCCATCCTCGCTGCTGTGGAGCTGGCCGGGCCCGGGGACCTGGTCATCGTTTGCGGAAAGGGACACGAGCAGTCCATGTGTTTCGGCGATGTGGAATACCCTTGGGATGATCGCCTCGCGGTCAGAGCAGCGCTTGCCCAACGTCTCCACCTGGCAGGCTGGGCCATGCCGCACCTTCCCACCTGGGGAACCCGCTAGACTCTCCGGGCCTGCAGGCCGCATCTCGGGCGGGACCGGCCGTCAAGGAGCCGGCGCAGGGTCCAGGCCGCCATCCCGGAAGGTCGAAATGAATTGACACGGCCCCGTGGGGTGTGATAAACTCAGCCCGCAATTAATAACTGAATAGCCCCCTTATCCAGAGAGGCGGAGGGACCGGCCCTGTGATGCCTCGGCAGCCTGTCGCCAGACCCATGGCGATAAGGTGCCAATTCCGGCAGGACGGAAGGTTCTGGAAGATAAGAGGCGGTGCTGTCACCTGTGATCGCGCCCCTCTTACGAATGGGGCGCGAACTCTTTTTAGCGGAGGCAGCATGGAAAGAAACATCGTGGTTACGGAGTCCACGGGGCAGTTCATTGAGGACCTCCCGGTAGAGATCGTCGAGCGCAAGGGGATGGGCCATCCGGATTCCCTTTGTGACGGTATCGCCGAGCGGATTTCCGTGGAGTACACACGCTGGTGCGAGGAGAATCTGGGGTTGCCCATGCATCACAATTTCGATAAGGTGCAACTGGTGGCGGGGGACGTGCAAGTGGGTTTCGGCTCGGGCGAGTTGTTGCGGCCGATCCGGATCCAGATTGCCGGACGGGGGACCCGAGAGTACCAAGGCCGCCAAATCCCTGTGGACAGCCTGGCTATCCAGGCCGCGAAGGCGCATGTTCGTGAGACGATGCGCTACCTGGACCCAGAGAAGCACTTGGTCGTGGACTGCTATGCCGGGCGAGGATCCGGTGAGCTGATTCACACGGTGGATGATGTGCGGGCGAATGACACGTCCTTCGGGTGTGCCCACTGGCCACGATCCGATGTGGAAACCGCAGTGTTTGAGTCGGCTCAGTACCTGAACTTTGAGCTGATCAACCAATTCCCGATCGGCGAGGACGTGAAGGTCATGGGCATGCGCCGGGGCGACAACATCCTGCTCACCTGCGCGGTTCCATTCCTCGGGCCACAGCTGAAGGACGTGACCGAATATCTGGAAGCCAAACGCAGCGTGCAGGAAGCGGTTCAGGCCTTTGCCCAGAAGCTGATCCAGCGACGACGGATGAAGGTGGATGTCAACACGGCCGACAATGAGGAGACCGGCGAGGTCTACTTGACTCTCACCGGAACTTCAGCGGAGATGGGAGATGACGGATCGGTCGGGCGGGGGAATCGCGTCAGCGGTCTGATCACGCCCTTCCGCAGCGCTTCCCTTGAGGCCGCCGCGGGCAAGAACCCGATCTCACATGTAGGCAAGATCTACAACGTCCTGTCCCTGCTGGCGGCCCAAGACATTATCGAGAAAGTCCCGGGGGCGAAGGAGGCCAGCGTCTATATCCTCTCCCAGATTGGGCACCCTCTGGATCAACCGCTGATTTGCACCGCGAGCATCACCTCAACCAATGGGACGGTTTCCGAAACGGACCGCCGGAAGGTCGCGGACATACTGAATGAGCGGCTGGCGAATGTGCATCAGGTGCGCAGCCTGCTCGCGAAACGCCAGGTGATGCTCTACTGAATCCTTTGCCCGGGATTCTTCCAGCCGGGCTCCATGGTTCCCTGGTCTGACGGCTGCCCTGGCCAGCAGGGGGATGTGCCCCAATAACGCGAGCCCGTTCGCCTGGCTTCCGATCAGGACCTCGCTCGGAGCCGGCCCAGGCGGGCCGGTTTGACGCGCTTGAGAGGAAGTCTGGGGGAGGGGCTGGAGGTGGCCTGGGTCGATTGTTGGACCCGGTAAACCATCGCCAATTCCTACCTCGGCCGCCATCCCCTCCCAGTGTCTGGGCAGGCAGGCACTCGCCTCACGGGGCCTCGTGAATGGCCTGCGCCTTATCGGCTGAGATATCCCAGGACGACCTCGGGGGCACGATCCTCGGGAAGCCTTTTTCCAGCCCCTCTTGCCGGCAGTTTCCAAGCCGGGAGTCGCTGTACCCCTGCGAAGGGACCGGATTTCCACAGGTCTATGTGTCTTGGTGCCGGCTCATCACAACGGATCGGAACCAGCCAATTGTCGTCTAGGTTTCATACGTGACATACCGACTTGCCCGTCGGGTTGGCTGCCGAGGCTGGGTTGACGGAGTTTCCCTTTATGAGATCAGCGGGATACTGCTGAAGGCTTCCCCGGCCAGTCGCGTACCCCTGGATCAGTTTCAACCATCTACTCGGATCCTGGCGATATGAAAGGCGTAGGCGGCAGAGGGAGGGCCCCTTTCCATCATGGTTGTTGCCAAAGGGGCTGTGGGAGCCAGGCAAGGGATCGTGACCCCTCGATCCCCCTATGCCGAGACTGTTCGGACTGCCTGTCTCAGCAACGACAACAGATTCTGTTTGAGGAGCACGCTCGACTGACCCCTACCGGACCAGGGTCAGGGCGAAATCTGAAAAAGAGGAATTGCAGGAGATCCTGAGGGTCAATTTCCCTGGGCTGAGCCCAGAAGGCTGAAAGCCCCTCCGAAAATGCAACAGGGCCCGCCCAGCCGGGCGGGCCTGGCTATTAGGATTTCAGGCGCAGAACTGCATGAGTTCCCCAACGTCCCGATGGGGTCAGTTGGGGGAGGTGCTCCAGCCCCCCCAGCTCGCCTGGCGGCCCAGCAGGCAGCCCTCCCAGGGCCCTTCCGCGGACGCGACGTCTAGGCCTTGACGATACAGTCAACCGGGCAAACTGAGACGCAATGAGGAGAGTCGAAAAAGCCCTTGCACTCGACGCAGGTGTCGGCGTTGATCAGGTAAACGGTGTCGCCTTCCGTTACCGATTTGGATGGGCACTCCGGCTCGCAAGCACCGCATGAGATGCATTCCTCGGTGATTTTCATCGCCATGGGATTCGCCTCGACAGCTGGAATTGGTATTACCCCCACAGGCTAAACCTATTCCGCCGTTCCCTCAATGGACGAATCTAACCCCCTGGGACTGCCAACCGGCAGGATCCCCGCGGCGGCCAGCTCAGCGGGTCTTCTGGCAATCCCCAGAGCCGGATCAGGCGGAAGCCCCCGGGCCCTAGCCGGGCAGCCCGGGCAGGAGGGCCCCTGGCCGCGGGAAACGTGCATGGGAGTCCACCGGGTTCTTGGGCCCTTCTCGCCCCCTCTGATCGGTGGGCCCGGTTGGTGGGGCGATGCCTCGGACATCGGCAGAAGTTGGGCTCTCTCCCCAGCCAGATCGCAGCTCAAGCCGTGGATGAGATTGGCTTTCAGGGCGTCCCCCCTTCTCTGTCACGACCTTGGCCCCCCAAGGAGCGCTCCCCGGGCACCCAAGGGTTTAGCACGCCGCCACCCCCGCGACGCCTCCACTTGGCAGAAGCCCCCCGGCCAAAGAGCCAAGGGGGTTTGAATTCAGGTTGTTCCAGATCGCCGTTCTTGGGGGCTTTTTGCAGCGATGCTGCACCGAAACCTAGCGCGAGCAGCAAAAGCATCCATCCTGTATAGTACTCGACGCGGGAGGAACTCCGCGGCGGGAGAGGGTAGAAGACCGTTTGCTCGACCTCCTAATCCTTTCGCGCTGGGAGGCCTTGGATCGGGACGGAAGCTGGTGAAGGAGATCCCGCCGGGCGAATCGCTCCCCCGGGGTCGGCACAGCCGATTCCCTCGCTGGCCGTAAAGGAGAAGCCAATGTCGGAAAAGGTATCGAAGGTCGTTGAGGGTTGGAAGGGCCCTGGCAGACGTGATGGGATGATTGAGCCGCTGAAACTGAGCGATGACGGGCTGCACATGGAACCGGGCCAACGGGACATGTATGAGTGGTGGTATTTCGACGCACATCTGGACACCGGTCATACCCTGGTAGTCTTCTTCCACGCGGCAAATCCCAATCCGGGTCTAGAGGGCAAGATCGGGGTCGAAATTCTGCTGCTGCGCCCGGACGGCCGGAGAATCCAGAGGTTCGTCCCCCACGACAAGTCGGAATTCCGCGCGGCGCGGGATCGACCTGAGGTTCAGATCGGCCGCAACACGATCCGTGTTGAGGAGCGGGACGACGGGTTGCCCGTCTACGAGATCCGCGTTCAGGAGGGGGGGCTTGGGTGCCATCTGAGGTACACAGCTGAAGTCGATGGCTGGAAGCCGGGTTCGGGTCTTTCCCGCTTTGGAGGGATGGGCTTCTTCGGATGGGTCGTTCCGTTCGCGCGAGCCTCCGTGGAAGGATCCATCACCGATGGGGACACAACCCTGCCGGTTTCAGGCATTGGCTACCATGACCACAACTGGCTGAACTTTCGATTCCAGAGCATCATCGACTACTGGATGTGGGGACGCATCTACTCGAAGAACTTCACCGTGGCCTTTGCCTATATCCAGTGCAACCGGAGGGTGGACAACCACACGGTGAAAGTGCTGATGATGGCAAAGGGCCGGCAGGTCGTGCTCAGCACGGGAGAGTTTGACCTCCTCAGGGAGGACCTCGAATACAACCCGAAGGCGAAACACCGGTATCCGAAAAGGATCATCCTCAGCGCCCCCGGCGAGCTCAAGGCCACCCTGCAAGTCCGCAAGGTGCTGGAGGCGCAAGATCTGCTCGAGACCTTCAACCCGCTTCTGCGTGTCCTTGCCCGGCATATCCTGCGGATACGCCCCGGGTACTTCAGGCTGCTGTCCGAGTTCGAACTGGAGGCGCCCCTGGGGGAGCGGATCACAAAAGAAACAGGGACGACCCTGCACGAACTCGTGCTCTTCCAGCCCTTGGACTAGCTGCCTCCTTCCGAAACAGGGGAGAGTGCCCTTCGATAACCATTAGGAGTCTCCATGAGCCTAGAGCAGCTGGAGAAACTGCGGCACGAGATGAAGAAATGTGTGCGCTGCAGCCTGTGCAAGCTGGTCCCCATGCCGACCATTCAGCAGACGCGGTTTACCAGTGCCTGCCCTCCTGTGGATGAATACCATTTCCATGCCTACTCGGGCGGGGGGATGCAGGTGATGGCGCTGGCTCTCCTGGATGGACGCATCGCCGTGGACCAGGATCTGGCGCAGGTCGTCTCGGCCTGCACCACTTGCGGGCTGTGCGACGTGTCCTGCAAGTTCATCATGGCCGCCGAGCGGCAGGATGTCATCCTCGCACTCAAAGAGCATATCGCCGAGTTCGGGCTAGGCACAGCGCCCGTCGGGGAGTTCAAGCCGACGCTTGCGCCCTGGGCGGAGGGATTGAATCTCAGAACCTCGCCCGCATCGAAGTGCCGTGTGCTGCTCTATGTAGGCGCCGGGGCTGACCGAGATCCACGGCAGGCTGCCACAGCTCGCCATCTGGCGCAGCTTCTTCAGCACGCCCGCGTCGACTTTGGCATCCCGGAGGGTGGCGAACCTGACAGCGGAATCGAGGCCTATTGGACCGGTCATCGCCGCAGGCTCGAAGAGCAGGCCCGGCGGGTTGTGGATATGCTGGACAACAGCCGCGCGGAGATGATCGTCACCCTGGGCGGAGAAGACCTGGGCATGCTGCGGTCCAAGTATCCGCGCTACGGTTGTGCGCCCAAGGCAAAAGTAGTCCATGCCAGTGAATTCTTGCTTCCCCTCGTCCAGAAGGGGAGGCTGCGCCTGACCCATCCCGTCCGGCAGACCGTGAGTTACCACGATCCATGCTACCTCGGGCGGCAGAGCGAGCCACCACTGGTGTGGCAGGGGGAAGAGCGGCGGACGCACGGCGTGATGACCTACTTTGTGCCGCCCAAGCCCATCAACTACGGAGTCCACGGGGTATTCGATGCTCCCCGTCAACTGTTGGGCGCCATCCCCGGTCTGCGTCTTGTGGAGATGTACCGCATCCGGGAGTATGCCTATTGCTGCGGCGGAGGAGGCGGTGTTCCGGACTCCCATCCGAAAGTTGCCCGATCCGCCGCCCTCCAGCGCGTAGAGGAGGCCCGCGCCGTCGGCGCTGAGAGGCTGGTCACGGCCTGCCAGCGCTGCCGCCTCAACCTTACTCGCTGGCAGGATGGAGACGCCACTCCGGTGATTGACTTAGTGGACCTGGTTTATGAGGCCTCCGGAATAGGATCGCGCCATGACTGACACCGATATCCTTGCCTGCCTGCAAAGACGAATGCCGTCAGGTACCTTGAGCGTTGATCCTGGAGAGCTGGCCGACGCGGCACGATACGGAAGGCAACAACAGGGGCGGCCTCCCGCATGCATCCTGCGTCCCAGCAACGGCGATGAACTTGGCGCGGTCATTCAATACGCCAATGAAGCCGGCTTGAGTCTGGCCGTTACCTCCTCAACGGGGAAACATCGCCGCGGGGGAATCACCAACCGGAAGGACCACGTCCTGATTGACCTATCCCATTGGAAGAAGATCGATTTGATCGACCGCCGCAACCGTGTCTGCCGCATTGAACCCGGCGTGACGTACTCGGAACTCCTATCCGCACTCGACCAGAACGGCATGACCCTTCCGACGCCCCTGGCGCCGCGCAACGGGAAGAGCGTGCTTGCGGCCGTGATGGATCGAGAGCCGAGCACTTGGGCGAACAAGCAGTGGGACAGCGGTGACCCCGTGGCCAGCACCGAATTCTTCTTCGGCAGCGGCGAACGGTTTCGCACTGGCGCGGCGGGAGGGCCGGGGAGCCTCGAGCAGCAGCGCCGGTCCGGCGGGGCGCAGAAGCATCCCTCCGGTCCTTCTCAGACGGATTTCCATCGCGTGGTGCAGGGTTCGCAGGGAACCATGGGCATCGTCACGTGGATCACCCTGAGGACAGAGATCCAGCCGGCCGTGCAGGAGACTTTCCTGCTCAGCGCCGGGCGCCTGGAGGACTTACTGGAGTATGTTTATGCGGTCCAGCGCCGGCTGCTCGGGGAACAGGCCTTCCTACTCAATCGAACAGCCGCCGCACTCTTGATGGGGCAAGAAACCGCGCTCACCTTCGACAATGTTCGTGCTTCGCTGCCCGAGTTCTTGTGTTTGCAGAACGTCGCTGGATTCGAGCGGCTGCCTCGTGAGCGGCTGAGTTTCCACAAGCGAGATATTGAGCTCATTGCGCGTCAGGCCGGGCTCCATCTTGAGCCTCGCCTCGGGGACCTCTCGGCGGCAGACCTGCTAGGCAAAGCCACACGGCCGTGCGGGCCTGCGGACTGGCGTGACGCGTGTCGCGGCGGGTGCCTCTCGATCTTCTTTCAGTCCACGCTCGACCGTACGCCGGCCCTGGTGAAGTTGTTCGAAGAGTCGGCGAGAAAGATCGGGATCTCGGAATCCGAGATCGGCGTATACATCCAGCCCATCGTGCAGAACCATGCCTGCCACATGGAGTTAATGGTCCCGTTTGAGCCTGGATCCAACGAATCCCAGCGGCGCCTAGCGGAACTTGAAAGACAGGCCACAAGTCGTCTCATGGAGGCCGGCGCCTTTTTCAGCCGGCCCTACGGCGCCGCGGCGGAACTGGTCTGGGGGCGGAATCCTGGGAATACTCGGTTGGTCGCGACCATCAAGGAGGTCTTCGACCGCAACCGCGTTTTGCAACGCGGCAAGTGGTTTCTCCCCGTGAAGGCGCCTCGCCCCTCTCTCCCCAAGTCCGGAGATCTTTCAGCGCTCGAGGCGATCGTCGGCAAGGCATGGGTGTCCACGGCGCCATGTGTCCTGGATACCTACGCCTACTACCTGAATCCCGAAACCATGAACAAGGATGGCTCGCAGTGGTTGCCGCGGCCGGCGGCGGTGGTGCTTCCGCAATCCACGACCGAGGTCCAGGAGATCATGCGGTTTTGTAGCCGGAGCGGCTACATGGCGAAACCGCTATCGACGGGATTCCACGCGGCGGCCGCCGCCTCGCGAGGAAACGTGATCATCCTGGACCTGAAGCGGATGAACCGTATCCTGGATATTGATCTGAAGAACCAGATTGCCGTGATTGAGCCCTACGTGCGTGCGCTTGACCTGCAGACCGAAATCGTCCCTCACGGCCTGAACTGTCACATCGTCTCCAGCGGAGCGAATCATTCCCTCCTAGCCTCCCATGCTGCCGCGTGGGGATACGGGGTCGCAGGCGCGGCCACCGGCTATTCGGGCAGGAACCTCTTGGGGGTGGAGTGGGTGCTGCCGACAGGGGAGGTGGTCACGCTGGGCAGTGCCGGAGAAGGTTGCGGCTGGTTCTCGCCCGACGGCCCGGGCCCCTCCATGCGCGGCATCGTGCGCGGGTTCCAGGGAACCTTCGGCGGGCTGGGGGTGTTCACGCGCTGCGCCATCAAACTGTACAAGTGGGACGGCCCGCGCGAGTGGGAAGTCGAGGGGCGGTCTCCGAAATACGTCCTGAAGAAAGTCCCGCCGCGTTGCGCTCTGAACGCGGTTGCCTTCCCGTCGCGGGCGGCGGAAAAGGACGCGGGCTACAAGATGGGAGAGGCGGAACTGAACCACGGGGAGTTCCGCACGCCGATGTTCTTCGCCGCCCTGGGGTTAACCGAGACCAACGAGGAGTTGAAGGTTGCCCTCGAAAGCGGCCTTTTCCAGAAGATCGGGCGGGACATCATCAGCACGGCGATCTTCGCCGCCTCTGACGCCGAGTTCGCCTGGAAAATGAAAGCTTTGAGGCAGATCTTGCGCGAGACGGGCGGCGTGATCTTCCCAATGAATATCCCTATGCGGCCAGGGGTGCTCAGGCTCGTGGGCAGGCTGACGAGGAAGGTCCGCGATCCGCTGGCCCCGCTGAGGCCCTTCCCGGCCCTGCAGGAGCTGATCCAGCGCTTGCCGCTCGGCCAGACGCTCCGGCGCGAAAAGCAATCTACCTTGTTCTGGCTGTTGTTTCGCAATGCCAACAATACCCAGGCGGCCTTCCGCCCCTCGCAGGGCATGGCCACCATGCTGGGGGCCTTCGATACCTGGGACTTGGCACACACCCAGGCGGAGTACGTGGCCCAGGTCAAGCAGGACTATATCCGCCAGGGGTTGATCCTTGACGACGGAGGAGACCTGGGCACGGGTGGCACGTTTGAGAGCGGCCATCTCGGCTACCTGGAGGGCATCATCCTTTATGACCCGGGCACGCCGGAGTCCGCGCTGGCGGCGCGGGATCTGGTGGAAAGGGGTGTTCGGGACGCGATTGAGCACGCCATGGGCGTCCCCATCGCGGCCTTCGGAGTGGAAGCCAACCGGACCTTCGGTCCTGCCTGCAGCAACTACCAGCTCTGGCTGGGGCGCATCAAGGCGGCGCTTGACCCCAATGAGGCGTCTGATCCGTTCTTCTATGCCGAGCCTTTGAGGGAAGAAGAGGGAGGATAGGCTCTCGCATCCTTCGGCTTTCGCCCAGGAGTTCATCGCGGGAGATTGTTTATCCAGACGTCCCGCTTCTCGATGAGTCTCATTGGCGAAAACAGGGCGACCGGGCAACGAGCAGGTGCATGAAGAAGGCAGCCGTGACGCGGAGGCCGGACGCTAACCCTCGCTCGAGGGGTCCAAGGCAGATCCAGACCGCCTTTGAGGAGCCCGCCGCAAGGGGGGCTGGGGGAGTGTGGGTGCCGAGTGCCGGAGGCATTGGCGCGCGCCCAGGCCCACAGTCTAGGGGGGCTTTGCGGGCGGAGGTTCCTGCGCCTCAGAGGGGTGTGGAAGAGAGGGACCCGCCCCGCGATCCACACTTCGCAATGGTGCTGGCATTCACTGTCCCGTTTGTGCCGGCTGGCGCTGCGCTTTGGCTTTTTCTTCCGATGCCGGTACAGTCATGGCAACATGTTCTCTTTGTCTTAGTGGGCCGATTCCTCTTCTTCGGCGGCCTGTGGGTCGGAACCTTCGGGGAATGCGTCTTCTCGGGCCAATGTTTGGGGTTCCAGCGGCTTGGGTGTCCGTCTGGAGGTCGCGCGCCGAGTGGCTATCAAGGGCCCCATACGCTTGTCGGACATCCGAGGCACCTTGCAGCATCGAAAAAGGCGTACAAGTTTCCGGCTCTTTTACGGAGCCCCTTGTACGCCATGCAGCGCGGTCCCTGATCAGGAGGCGACGGTGGGATTTGAACCCACGTATGAGGGTTTTGCAGACCCTTGCCTTACCGCTTGGCGACGTCGCCTGGGGTCATTCTCAGAGCGGGCGAGGGGATTCGAACCCCCGGTCTTCTCCTTGGCAAGGAGACGTTCTGCCGCTGAACCACGCCCGCAGGGTTGTGCCGATGGATCCAGTGCCGAGACCCAGAATCGAACTGGGGACTCCGCGATTTTCAGTCGCGTGCTCTACCAACTGAGCTATCTCGGCGTTGCTTTGCCTCGAGTCCTCGCTAAGGAACGGTTGATTGTACCTATCCGCGGCGGCGGTTGTCAAGCGAAGGTAATCCCGGTCACGTGCTCGGCGCGTGTGGCCGGCCTGGGGTAAGGGGTGTGCTTGTCGGTTGGCGGGGGGTTGTGATATCATCGAGCGTAGGCTGGGAGAAGAGATACTCCCAGTCCGTGTTTATGTTCAGAGCCACAGCATCGGTGAACTGCGCGGGCCGGGATGGCCATGCCGCCGGCGTCTGCGCATGTCGACCCGGCCACCAAGGGGAGCCAGAGGGCCTATGAGCACTCAGTCCACATTCCTCACCCGTGAGGGCCTAAGGAAGCTTGAAGAAGAGCTGGAGCACCTGCGAACCGTGCGCCGCGCGGAGGTCGCGGAACGTCTCCACGATGCAATGGAGGGAGGGGAGCTCATCGAGAACGCGGAGTATGAAAGCGCCAAGAATGAGCAGGCCTTTGTGGAGGGTCGCATCTTGACTCTGGAGGCCATCCTCAGCAACGCGGTCGTCATCGAGGAAAGAGGGCCCGATGAGCTCGTGCACGTGGGCAGCACGGTAACTATCCAGGAGGAGAACCAAGCGCCGGAAACATACACCATTGTGGGTGCCGCCGAGGCCAATCCCAAGGAGGGCCGCATCTCGAACGAGTCTCCCCTGGGGCAGGCCCTCCTGGGCCGTAAGCCGGGAGACCAGGTGCGGGTCAGCGCGCCGGCCGGCCTCCTGAATTTCCACATCCTAAAGACCCAGTAGTCCTCGGGCGAGAGAACCCAGCGGGGCGGCAGGCTGTTTCGGTTCCATCCTCAGGGACCCTTTGTCTGCCATCGCGCGGAGCCAGTTGGCATGCGTGAGCTCACCGAACTCGAGAAATCAAGGCTCGCCAAGCTGGAGCAGCTGCGGGTACAGGGAATTGAGCCCTACCCGCGGCGTGCCCATCGCACGCATTCCACCCGTGAGGCTCGGGAGGCGTTTGCCCAGGCTCCTCAGGGCGCCCGAGTCGAGGCCACTCTGGTGGGTCGGCTGCGATCCATACGCGACATGGGCCGGACAGTTTTTGCCCACCTCGAGGACGGGGAAGGGCGCCTTCAGATTTATCTTCGCAGCGATGAACTCGGGACGAGTGCCTTTCGGGACTTCGCGGACCTGTACGACCTGGGAGACTTCATCGAGGCCCGCGGCTACTTGTTCGCCACCCGCACGGGGGAAATCACCCTGCATGTGCAAGAAGTTCGCATGCTGGCCAAATCGATCACGCCGCTCCCGGCTCAAAAAGAAGAAGTGGTCGAGGGAAAGGCCGTGGTGCACTCCGCGTTTGATAACCCGGAGGCGCGCTACCGCCAGCGCTACGCCGACCTGGCGGTCAACCCCGGGGTCCGGGAGATCTTTCAGACTCGCGCCCGGGTCATTGCGGCGGTGCGCCGCTTCCTCGATGATCACGGCTTCCTCGAGGTCGAGACGCCCATCCTGCAGCCGACCTACGGCGGAGCGGCGGCCAAGCCCTTTCTCACCCACCACAACCAACTACATCAGGATCTCTATCTGCGGATCTCTTTCGAGCTCTACCTGAAGCGCCTTCTGGTCGGGGGTTATGAGCGCGTGTACGAACTGGGGCGAGATTTCCGCAACGAGGGGGTCTCCTTCAAGCATAACCCCGAGTTCACAATGCTTGAATTCTATTGGGCCTACGCGGACTACCGGGATGTCATGGGACTAACGGAACAACTGGTCTCTCAGGTGGCCCAGGAGGTGCTCAGCCGGACCCGTCTGAGCTATCAGGGAGAGGCCATCGACCTCGCTCCCCCCTGGGCGCGTATCGAACTGCGCCAGGCCATCCGCGGCGCCTCAGGGATCGACATCGAGGACTTCCCGACGGCGGCTTCTCTTGCCGAGCAAGTGCGGTCCCGCGGTCAAACTCCGCAGGAGGGAGCCAGCCGTGGCAAGCTGATTGAAAGCCTGCTGAGCCATTATGTCGAGCCGAAATTGATCCAGCCGACGTTCATTTTCGACTACCCGCGTGATATTTCCCCGCTCGCCAAAAGCAGGCCCGAAGATCCGGCCACCGTGGAGCGCTTTGAGGGCTTTGTGGGTGGAATGGAACTCTGCAACGCCTTCAGCGAATTGAACGATCCCGTGGATCAGGAGCTGCGCTTCGCGGAAATGGGGCGGACCTACGCCGTCGAGGATGAAGACCGCAACCCGCTGGATGAAGACTACCTGGACGCAATGCGCTACGGGATGCCTCCGAGCGGTGGCTTCGGGATGGGGATCGACCGGCTGACCATGCTGTTGACGGATCAATCGACGATCCGCGAAGTCATCCTCTTCCCGCACTTGCGGGCCCGCGACTAATTGCCCGTGAAGCGCCGAGCCGAAACCCGGCAAATCCGGAGCCTGCCCGAGTCGTGGGCTCCCCCGGGTCCTTCGGGTCCGGGGCGGTTTCCCTGGTTCTGCCGTTTGAAGGTCCCCGCGGCCAGCTGCAGCCAAGCTCGCCCTGGGTGAGGGATCCGCCGGAAGGTTCTGCTCCCCCTTGGCAGGATGCGTCAAGCTGGGTTTCCAGCCGCCAAGGGATCGGAGTGGTTGGCGAGGGAAAACGCCCTTGGCTGGGCCATGGAAGGTCTTGATTGCCGATTGCCTGGACCCTGTTGCGGTCCAGATTCTTGAACCGTTCGCGCAGGTGGAGTCGCGTCCGGGCTTGGACGGCCGACCATTGCTGAAGGCTCTGGCCACAGCCGATGCGCTCATCGTGCGGGGACATACTCGGGTCACGGCAGAACGACTGGCGGCTGCCCCTCGCCTGAAGATCATCGGGCGGGCTGGGGTCGGGCTGGACAACATCGACCTGCGGTCTGCGACCGAGCGGGGGATCCTTGTCGTGAACTCTCCGGAGGCGACCACGGTGGCTGTCGCCGAACATACCCTCGGGCTGATGTTTGCCCTCGCCCGCCAGATTCCTCGAGCCGACAGGGGGCTGCGGCAGGGGAAATGGCTCAAAGACGAGATCTACGGCGTCGAACTCCAGGGCAGGGTGCTGGGCCTGATCGGCCTCGGCCGGATCGGCTTGGCCGTGGCTAAGAGAGCCAGCGCACTGGGTATGCACTGCCTTGGGTACGATCCCGCCTATGCGCGCCCTTCGCCGCTTCCCGGGAACGTGGAGCTGGTTGCCCTCGAGACGCTCCTAAGCCGGGCGGATATCGTCAGCCTGCACGTCCCCCTTTCGGCCCAGACGCGCGGAATGCTGGACGCCGGTCGTCTCGCGCAGATGAAGCCGGGGGCTTTTCTGATTTGCACGGCTCGGGGGGGCCTGGTTGATGAGCGGGCGTTGCTCGCCGCTCTGAAGTCGGGCAAGCTTGCCGGGGCCGGCCTCGATGTCTTCGCCAGGGAACCCCCCGGCAGGAATCCGCTCTTGTCCCATGAGCTCGTCGTGGCTACCCCGCATGTCGCTGGACAAACGAGGGAGTCTCAAAGGAGAGCTGCCCAAGACATAGCCGAAGAGATCCTGGCGGTATTGCGTGGCCAAAGCCCACGCTGGAGAGCCAACTGAGTCTCTCCGCAGGAGGGAGGCGCAATGGGAAAGGCGATCGATCAGTTGCGAGAGCAAATGGCCGAAGTGGCCGATCTTGAGGCTGTGTCTGCAGTGCTGGACTGGGACCACCAGACCTATATGCCGCCCGGGGCCGCGGAAGCCCGGGCGCAGCAGATGGCCACCCTCGACCGGCTGGCCCACCAGAAGCTTACGTCCGATACCATTGGAGAACTCCTGCAGGCGGCGCAGTCCGAAGTGGAAGGAAGGGATCCGGATTCCAATGAGGCGCGCCTGGTGAAAGTGACTCAACGCGACTATGACCGGCAGAGGCGGGTGCCCTCGCGCTGGGTCGCGGAATTCTCCAGGACCACCGCTCTCGCTCATCAAACATGGCAGGAGGCCAGAAGGACCTCCAACTTCGCGCTGTTTGAGCCCAGCCTGGAGAGAATCGTCGGGCTGCGCCGGGAATACGCCAGCTTCTTCGAGCCGTATGACTCGATATACGATCCTCTGTTTCAGGCTTTTGAACCGGGGATGAAGACGGCGCAGGTCCGAGCTGTCTTCGAGGAGTTGCGGCCCGCCCTGGTCGGCTTGGTGCGGAGAATCGCCGAGCGAGCGGATCGGGTCGATGATTCATTCCTGCGGGGTGAATTCGAGGACGCCCCTCAATGGGAATTTGGACTGGAGGTCTTGCGGCGGATGGGCTACGACTTTCAGCGCGGACGCGAAGACCGGTCGGCTCACCCCTTCACAACCTCCTTCTCCAATGACGATGTGCGCATCACGACCCGAGTGGAGAGAACGCTCCTCAGTTCCGCTCTGTTCAGCAGTATTCACGAGGGGGGGCATGCGCTCTATGACCAAGGGGTCGATCCGGCGCTGCAGCGCTCCCCGCTGGCGGGTGGCGCGTCGTTGGGTCTTCATGAGTCGCAGTCTAGGCTTTGGGAGAACCTGGTGGGGCGTAGCCGGCCGTTCTGGAAGTTCTTCTTTCCCCGACTGAAGGAGCGCTTTGCCCAGCTGAGCAAGGTGTCGCTGGAGGATTTCTACCGCGGAGTGAACCGTGTCCGTCCTTCGCTGATCCGAGTGGACGCCGATGAAGTTACCTACAATCTCCATATTATGGTGCGTTTCGACCTCGAGCAGGGTTTGCTGGAGGGAAAGCTGCGTGTCAAGGACCTCCCGCAGGCCTGGAACCAGAAGATGGACGAATACGTGGGCATTGTCCCCCCGAATGACGCCCAGGGCGTCCTCCAGGATGTGCATTGGTCCGGCGGCATGATTGGATACTTTCCCACCTATACCCTGGGGAACCTGATTGCCGTGGAACTCTTTCAGAAGGCCTTGCAGGACTGCCCTCAGATCTGGTCCGAGATGGAGCAGGGGAAGTTTGATTCCTTGCTCCATTGGCTGCGCGGCCACGTGCACGTCTTCGGCCGAAAGTTCGATCCGCTGGAAATTCTGCAGCGCGCGACCGGGCAGGAGTTGAGTGCCCAGCCTTACTTGGGTTACCTTCAGGAGAAGTACGGCGAGATCTATGGGCTATGACGCGGCTGCGGCGGGACAGGGGCACGGAGAGAAGTTCCCCTTCCCCGGTCGGCCGGTCTCATCCGGACTTGATGATGGCCCTCGCTTCGAGATCTTCGAGTTCCTGGAGATCAGTTCCCAGGGCGCCGAGAATCTCGCGTGTTTGCGCTCCCAAGCCCGGGGGATCCCCCAGCTCGGGTAAACCCTCAAGGCGTAGAGGGGAACCCAGCCCTCCGGAGCTCTCCGGAGACGGCGTGGACCCTGGGATCACCAGCCCGCGGGCGATCATCTGGGGGTGTTTCGCCATCTGGGCAATGGACAAGACCGGCTCGACACAGGCATCCTGCTCCCCCAAGAGACGGAGCCACTCAGCCTGAGGGCGGGTCGCGAACAGCTCTGCGACCAGGGGGATCGCCTCGTAGTCAAACTGGCGGCTGAGGAGCTCGGGATGACCGCTCGCCTCGCAGAAGGTGGACCAGAAGGGGGGTTCGAGCGCCCCCAGGGCCACATATTCTCCGTCGCGGGTGCGGTAGACGTTGTAGCAAGGCAGGCCTCCTGCCAGCGGCAACCGCCCTCGCTCCGGCGAAGGGCCGCCACGAAGGAACCCAGACAGCGCCATGGGCATCGCCCAGGAAGCCACCGCATCCAGCAGGGCGACGTCAAGATACTCTCCTTGCCCCGTGCGCTCGCGCCGCAGGAGAGCGCTCAGAATCGCAATCGCAGCCAGCATCCCGCCAGCCAGATCCGCGATTTGGACACTGGGCGGAATCGGCGGTCCCCCGGCTAGGCCGTTGAGCCCGAGCAGGCCTCCTGCGGCAATGTAATTCAGGTCGTGTCCGGCGCGTTGCGAATAGGGGCCCTCCTGCCCGTAGCCCGAAAGCGAGCAGTAGATCAACCGGCTGTTCAACGACTGAAGGTCCTCGTAGCCGATTCGCCAGTGGAGCACCCGGCCTGGTCGAAAGCCTTCCAGGAATACATCCGCCGTCTTTGCCAGTTCGAGAAGAAGCTCGCGCCCGCGCGGGTTGCGGTAGTTCAGGGCCACGCTCTTTTTCCCGCGATTGACAGCGGCGAAGAGAGCCTCCCCTCCAATCTCAGGAGGCAAATAGCGAGAGTAGTCCCCGATCCGTGGCGTCTCGACCTTGATCACTTCGGCCCCCAGGTGAGCGAGGAGCAGAGTGCAGTAAGGTCCCGGAAGAAGCCGCGTGAGATCTAGCACGCGAATACCGCTGAGGGGGGGTCGGCTCATGCTTTCCTCCTTGGTTCCCGGCCTGCCGGAGGCATCCTATCACAGCCCTGAGAGGGTGGGTTCGTCCGCCGCGGGGGCAGTTCTCCCGGTCAGCTGGGGGGCCCTGACCCAGGGATAGAGCGGAACCCCGCAGATCACGTCTGACGCAGCCAGGAGGCCGGAGCCGCTCTCCCCAGGGCTCCGAGCCAAAGGGAGGGCGAGAATCCCCTCCCCGGGATGACTTGGCTCGCGCCGGTTGACTCAGGCCTCGAGCCCTTCGGTCGGGTTCGACGAGGTCCGCGGAATGTGCGCCAACTTTCCAACCCTCGGGAGTAGCGAGACGCCAGCGGGGTTCGACGGGGCGCGCCCGCAAGATGGGGTTGGGCTTGAGGAAGCCGCGATGCCTCCAGTACACTCCCCGGCAGGTACGAATGGGCATCCCCGGGGGCATGCCGCTCTCGCGAACCGTGGGGTTTCCTGATGGCGTGGACCAGGGTCTACGCCGAATTACCCAGGGAAGGGATGTTGCCCGATCGTTGGGTGTAGCGGGACGGTCCGAATCTCGTCGGGATTCAGAATCGATCGTCGGGACCGCGCCCGCGTGATCTGTCGCCCCACGGGGTTCCTACCCTGTCCCCCCCAGGGAAGCTTGGGGGCGTGACGGTCAGTGGAGAGGCGGATCCCCTCTGGTACAACGGGTACGCGATCGGAGGAGCATGGCCACTCTGCATCTTGTGTCTCATACCCACTGGGATCGAGAGTGGTACCTGACCTATCAGCAGTTTCGGATCAAATTGGTCCACCTCCTGGATGGGCTTCTGGATCTCTTTCAGAAGGATCCGGACTTCCTGTACTTCATGCTGGATGGACAGACGATAGTCCTGCAGGACTACCTGCAAATCCGGCCTGAGCACCGAGGGCTGCTCTCGGACTTGATTCGAAGCGGACGCCTCTTGATCGGCCCGTGGTACGTCCAGCCTGACGAGTTCCTGGTGAGCCCCGAAGCGATCGTCCGCAACCTGCTGCAGGGGGATCGCACCGCGCGGGCCCTGGGGCCCAAGATGGAGGTCGGCTACCTGCCGGATACCTTTGGCCATATCGGACAGATGCCTCAGATTCTGCTTGGTTTCGGAGTCCGGACAGCCTGTGTCTGGCGGGGGCTGGCAGACGAACCGTGTGAACTTTGGTGGGAAGCGGCGGGAGGAGCCAGGGTCTTCACCGCGTACCTGCGCGACGGCTATGGCAACGGTGCTTCCTTGTCCCTGCATTACCCCGAGCGATTCCAGTCAGAGCTGGGCGAGCTGCGAGATTCCTTGCAACCTCATTCTGCCGGGTCGGATCTCCTGCTGATGTTGGGAACAGATCACATGGAACCTCCTCCCGAGACGGCCGAGGCCGTGGGCTCGTTTCGTTCCCCGCGGGGCGGAGAAGTTCTGGTTCATTCCTCCTTGCCGAACTACCTGGCCGCCATCCAGGACGAGCTCGCAGGTCGGGAGCGGCAAATCCCAATCGTGAGAGGCGAACTCCGCGAGTCCAAGAAACACCCCCTGCTTCCCGGCGTCCTGTCGGCCCGGATATGGATCAAGCAACGCAATGAGGCCTGCCAGGTGCTGCTCGAAAAATGGGCGGAACCCTGGAGTGCGTGCACACAGTGGGGTTTGGCCCAGCTACCAGACCGCTGTACGAGGCTAGCCCGCTCGGCTGGGATTCTGCAGGAAGCTTGGCGACTTCTGTTGGAGTGCCAGCCGCACGATTCCATCTGTGGCACTTCGGTTGATCAAGTTTATCGAGAAATGGGGCCTCGCTTCGATCAGGTCGAGCAGATCGGCGAAGAGATCGCGGAGCAGAGCCTGCAAGAGATCGCTGAAGGCATCGACACGGCGAGTCCGGATGGGGTGGGCCGCCGCCCGTCCAATGCGGCGAGCGCCGTCGTTGTCTTCAACCCGGTTGCCAGCCCGACCACCCGGGCGGTCCAGGCGGAAATCGACCGACCCGACGGATTCGAGGCTTTCGACCTGGTCGATCAGGAGGGTCACCGAGCCCCCAAGCAAGAGACGAAAGGGTCGAATCGGCAGCTCATTGCCATAACCCTGGACCGGGAGGGGTTGCGAAATGGCCTCCGGATGATTGTGGATGGTCGGGTGGGCACGATGGTTGTGCGCGCTGTTCGTTTCGAGGAGCTGGGGGCTGAACTTCATGTGCAGGCAATCATGGAGGACGGAGGGCAGCCCGACCTCGCGATCTGGCGCGAGGGCCAGCGCAAGCTCTCTTCGTACCTGCAACGGCCGGACCTCAATACCTTTGTGATTGAAGCCCGAACGGCCCCCGCCAGCCAGGTGACCTTTCTAGCCGAGGGGATTCCCGGATTCGGATACAAGACCTATTGGATAGTACCGAAAGAGGAAGACCAACCGCGACCTCATTCTGGTCCCGTTTCTCCGATACTTGGTAAGGCGCTGGGCGGGGTGCAGCTTCTTCTCCAGACTTCGGGGCTCGGGCGGGTTCTCTCTGCCTTTCCGAGACCGGTGCCCTCGGGAGTCAAGTCGCAGAGACCACCGTTTCGCATGGAGAACGAGTTTCTTCGGGTCGAAGTGTCGACCCGAGAGGCAACATTCACCCTGACGGACAAGAGGTCCGGGGTGGAGTACAGCGGCCTCAACCGCTTTGTAGATGGCGGCGACAAGGGCGATCTGTATGACTACTGCCCTCCAGCCCAGGACCTGATCTGCGCCCGGAGCCGTTTCAAGTCCGCCTGGATGCAGCAGGGCCCGGTAGCCCAAACCACCTACCTATTGCTTGACCTGCCCGTTCCGGTGGGCCTTTCGGGAGACCGGAGCAGGCGCAGTCGCGAGCGGACTTGCTTGAGGGTCGAGGTAAGGGCCGTCCTGACCCGCGGCGTTCCCCGCGTGGATTTTCAAGTCGACGTGGACAATATGGCTCGCGATCACCGCCTGCGGGTCCACTTTCCTGCCCCACTCAGGGCTCAGACGGTGTTCTCAGAGGCCCACTTTGAGGTCGTGGAACGCCCCCTGGAGCTGGCGCCGAGCGACGAATCCTGGGTGGAGCCTCCGAGACCCGAGAAACCCCAGCGAACCTGGTCGGATCTCAACAATGGTTCCTATGGACTCATGGTCGCCAATCGGGGTCTGCCCGAAATCGAAGCGCGGGACGGCCCGGATGGGAGGAGTGAGCTTGCGCTCACCCTGCTGCGATGTGTCGGCTGGCTATCACGGGACGACCTGATCACCCGACAAGGGCCTGCGGGTTTCCGCCTTGCGGTTCCCGAGGCCCAGCTGTTGGGTCCCCACCGATTCGAGTATTCGGTCATTCCCCACCAGGGATCATGGGAGACCGCCTTTCCGGAGGCCAGCGCGTTCGTGGCCGGGCTGCGGGCGGTCGGCACGGCCATTCACCCGGGATCCTTGTTGCCCGCGGCAAGCCTGGTGCAGGTGGATGACCCTGCCTTCGTGTTGAGTGCCATCAAGCAGCCGGAAGAGGGCGAGGGGCTGGTGATCCGTGGATATAACATCACCGGCGAGCCTCGGCTGGTTCACCTCACGATGGCCTTCGGTTTCGATCGCTGCTGGCGAGGTCGGCTTGACGAGAGGCACGTGCAGGAATTGACGAAAGCTACGGACCACTCCGTCGCCTTTGAAGTGGCGGCGCACGAGATTGTGACCCTCATCTTTGGCGACTAGCTTCCCCTGCGGAAGCGTGCTCCCGAGTCCGTCCCATTGGTCTGGCCCTACCCATTGAGGATACTGTCGGGGAGATAAACGCGGATGGCGGCCTCTCCGTCGACCGGGCATTTGTACTCGCAGATGCCGCAGCCGATACAGCGGTCGCGCAGGACTTCGGGTCTCTGGATGACGGCGGTCGTCCCGTCGGCTCGGATCACCTCCGCCTTCTCAAGGATCACCGCTTTGTCCGGTACGGGACACATCTCCTGACAGACGATGCAGTCCCACCCGTCTGCCCAGGCGATGCATCGATTCTGGTCGATGTAGGCCGATCCAATCACTGTGGTCTGCTTTTCGGCGAGCGGCAACATGGGAATCGCCTGGGTGGGACAGGCCTGACCGCAGGCGTTGCAGGAGTAGTCGCAGTACCCCAGGCGGGGGATGAGGACCGGGGTCCAAAATCCATCGAGCCCGGCTTGAGCGATGGCAGGGTGGATCCCTCCGGTCGGACAGGTGCGCGAGCAGATTCCGCAACGGATGCACCGCTCCAGCAGGGTCGCCTCATCGACCCCGGGAGGGCGGATCCGGTGAGCCGCAGGCGGCCTCGTTACGGACTCGGCGTTCAACAGGCTCACCCAGACCACCGCGGCCCCCAGGCTGAGAAGCACCTCTCTTCGCTTGGGGTCATACGCTTGCCATGGGCTGATCGCCAGTTCCGGGGTGAACTGGATCCCAGCACGAGGGCAAGCGGCGAGGCATTCCAAGCACATGGTGCATTCGGAGGTGTCGCTGCTAAAGTTGCGCTGGGAATCGATCGTGCCCGTCGGGCAGACTCGGGCGCAAGCCGCGCACTGGTTGCACTCGCCGCTCACCTTGCGCCGCACGAGCGATACCTTGGCCAGAAGCCCGAGCAACCCGCCCAGGGGGCAAAGGTAGCGGCACCAGAAGCGATGGGCGATGGCGTTCAGGCCGACAATGGCGGCGAACACGGCGGCAAAGAGAAGCACGTCATTGGCCGCTGTCGGTGTGATCGGAAGAATGTCCGGCCGGATCAGGCCGTCCAGGCTGGTCAGGGGGCCCTGAAAGAAGGGTACCGGATAGAGAAAGGCTTCCAGCCCCGTGACCAGACGGTCAAGGGCTGGCCAGATCGCGGTCGAAATCGTTCGGATGAAAATCGTGATTGGATCCAAAAAGGCCAGCGTCAGGTTTCCGAGGAGTGCGGCGACCACCAGGGCGACTAGGAGCAGGTACTTGACCAGGCGCCACCGCTCCGCTGGCCCTTCGCTGCGGTGGGCCTGGGTGCGAAACGGGAAGAGATCGAGGGCCGTTCCCAGCGGGCAGAGCCAGCCGCACCAGGCTCGGCCCGCCAGCAAGGTCAGTAGCACCATTCCAAGGGACAGCAAGAGGCCCGGCACCAGCACCCGCCCGGCTAGGAAGCTCAGCAGGGAGGTGAGGGGATCGAGGCGAACCGGGAGGTTGCCGAGTTCCGGAGACAGCAAGCCGCGTTTGGCCCCCACGATCAGGGCTAAGAAGGTCAGGAAAACTACGCCCTGAACGGTCTGCCGGAGAATCAGCCAATAGCGCGGCTTCCAGCGACCCGTGGCGAAACGACTAGGCGCCAACCGAGATCTCCTTGATTCTCAGGCTCCCCAAATCGCTGCGGCCCAGACCCATAGCTTCGCCGGCATTAATCCCTTCGTAGGCACGAGCGTAGGCCAGCTTGTCGGCCGAGCGAGCAAACAGGGTCGTCGCGTAGCTGTCAGCCGCAACGATGTCCGGGCTCATGATGAGGGTGTCCAGCTCGCGAACATCCGCGAGGTCTCCCCCGGTCGGCCCGTGATTGAGCAGAATTCTCACCGCATCGATGACCGTGAGCGAGGGGCGGAGGCGGCTGGCAAGGTCGGCCAGTTTCTGACCTAGGTCGAAATGCATCACGGGTCGATTCAGAATGGTCCCCATCAGGTTCTTCATGCCCAACGTCAGGCCGGCCAGGGCGTGGTCTTTGGCGATAGGCACGTTGATCAAGACGTCGGCTTTCAAGATGTCGTCGAAGATCTGGCACGTGTGCAGCTCTCGCGCGTCGGGCAGATCAACCTGCACGAACCTGTAGGCAGGCATGAACTCCATCTCGCCTCCGGCCGCGTTCACTTGGTCTTGGATTCCGCTCGTGGCATAGGCCGATGGGGCGTCGCTGGCAAAGGGGTAGTCCATGACTCGAACCCGGGCAGCGCCTGCGGCAAGGCACTGTCGCACCAGCTCCCCAACTACCCACGGGTTGGTCGTGGCGGCGTACTCATAGGGATGAGCGACGCAGATGTTGGGTTTGATGACTACGTTGGCCCCTGGACGGACAAAGCGGCTCATTCCGCCGAGTGCGGAGATCGCTTGCTGGACCAGGGCCTCCGGCGAAGGGCCGCGGGCCACTACCAAGTCAGGCAAGGGAGCGGAGGTGGGGGTCGGAGGAACCGGAGAAGGAATCGGCGTGGCAACGGTACCGGTAAGGTTGGGCGGGGCGCCTGTCGGCACGGCTCCAACGGTCGTGGGAAAGGGAGAGGGAGTGGCCGTGCCCAGGGTGCTGCCTATCCGGGAGCATGCCGCGCTGCCGACACCGAGTGCCAGGAGGCGGAGAAACGTTCGACGTGGCATCGAGGTGGGCATAAAGGCCTCCCATTTCTGGCCCGCCCGAATTGGGCCTCGCTTGGCGGGGACAGTGCCTTGATTATCCGAGGAAAGCTGTTGGCCAACAAGTTGCAAATCTCACCTTCGCACGAGGAGGATCCTCGGTCAGGGGACTGTGGAAAGCAGCGGTTCATGACTTTTAAGCCCCTCAGCGGATCCGCGAGAATCCTGAGCGGCTCCGGTTTTCCGGCCGGCGGAGCCAGCCGCCATTCCCCGCGCAAGTCCTTGGCCAGAGAACGTCCCCAGGGCCAAGATTCTTTCTCGGGGAAATACTGGATCCTCCAGGCTCGAAAGTTGCGGTGGGAGTGCTGTTTTCCTGCGCCGCTTCAAATTGCAAAGGCGGATGGGACCGGCATTGTATAATGCGGAGGCCCTGCTGCGGCAGGAGGACTTGTCGTGTCTGCCATCTTCGCGCGCCTTTTCTCCCGACGAACCAAGAAGAAGGCGCCGGATTCCCTGGGTCCGGTGGGCGGAGGAGTAACCATCCGTATTTCCTCCTCTGCGACGGCACGACCGGGCCGTCTCCCCTCCGATTCCCTCAAGCCAGGCCCGAACAACTTGCAGCCGCAGGAGGAGGCTCCGGCAGGGGAAACCAAGGTTGCCGCCCGAGGGGTCAGCGCCTCGGCGCCGGGAAGTTCGGCCGTCAAGGGGATGCCGTCTGAGGTGGCGCGATCGGATTTGGCTGTACCGAACTCCCTCCGAGAGGAGAATCCCATGCCCGTTTCGGCAGAGTCCCAGATCCCGTTGGGCCGGCAGAGCGGACCCGCAGAGCGCACGATCCTTTCCAGCCGAAGGGTAGCTCTGGCGGAAGCGCATGACTACTTGAGCAAGGTCCAAGACAAGATCAACAAGCTGGCGGAGGAGTTTGCTTCGGGTTCTGTGAATCGGTTGCAATTCCAGGAACTGTACGCTCACTACCAGCGGGAGAAACAGGCCGTCGAAACGTGGATGGAGAACGCGGCGGGTTCCGAGGACTGGCATGCCGCGGGCTTGGAAGGAAGGAGCATTCTCATTCGGCGCCAGCACACCGCACATGTGCTGGGCTACGCCATCTACGAGAATGAGAGCGGGATGCCTTTGCGGACCATCGGGAAATTCGAGATGGATCCGGAAATGTTCGTTCCTATGCTGTCTTCCTATCGCTCCGCGACGAAGGAAATCTTCGGAGGGGGAATGCGTTCTACCCAGATCGAAGGCGGACAGTGGCTTTGTTTTGTAGCGGGAGACTTCACCACGCTCATGGCGCTCTTCAGCAACGAACCAGCCGGGAAACAACTACAGACGCTCGAAGAGGTCCATCGGCTGTTTGAGAGGGCCAATCGATACCTTCTTCGTCGTCAGCCGGTGGATGCGGAAGCGCTGGTCCTTCCGCACATGTTCTATCTGGAGGCGGCCCACTAGGGGGAAACCCAGGTGTGCGCATGACATCCTCTCGGGCCCTGAAGGTGGTGTTCGCCGGGGATGGCGGGGTGGGCAAGACCTCGCTGATTCGCCGTTTCTGCGATGGCCGGTTTGAGATCTCGCGAGTCCAAACCATCGGCGTGGACTTTCAAAGCAAGGTGGTGGCCCTCCCGACGGGACCGGTAAAACTCTCTATCTGGGACCTGGCAGGACAGGAAAGGTTCCAGGTTGTCCGCTCCGGATTCTATCGAGGCAGCCGCTGCGCCGCGCTCGTTTTTGATGCGACCCAGCCGGACAGCCTGGCCGACCTAAGGCGCTGGAGGGGCGAGATTCTTGCCGCGGTCCCCGGCCAGAGGTTTGCGGTCGTGGCCAACAAGGTAGACCTTCTCTCCGGAAATGGACGTGGGCCCCAGCCCTCCTGGGATGGCAAGCCGAAGGTTCCGGAGGCCCTCGACTACGCGGATTCTGTTGGTGCCGTCTATTTCGAAACCAGCGCGCTGACGGGAGAGGGGGTGCCGAAGCTTTTTGAGGCGATGGCGCGGCTGGCGGGCACAGCTCTTGCCTAACCCCAAGAACGCTCGTCGCCGGACCTCGCGTGGTCCCTGCTCCCCGTAGGGCGCGGCCAAGCGACGCCGACGGGAGCGGATCCTCGCCGCTCCCAGAGGATCTGTCAAGAACCGGTCGCATCCTGTCCCCTGTGACCGGGTGGTGACCAGGTTCAGATACATATGAGACAGTCTGGGTAGCAGAAACAGAGCATCGGAGTCATCCTTGGGGGTGACCAAACCAACCAAGGAGATGGCCCCGATGCGCATCGTAGGATACCCCCGATCGTTCTTCTGCATCGCCCGGCATGTGCCGGTGGAACTCAGTCCCAAGGCTCAGGAGCGCCTGAGACTCCTTCGCGCCTGGCAGGCAATGAACCAGCGGGGCCTTACCCGGGTAGAGGCAGCCAAGGTTCTGCGGGTGTCTCGGGCAACCTTGTATCGGTGGCAGAAGCGAATCCGAAGGGAAGGTCTGCGCGGGCTGGAGGAGCGCAGCCGACGGCCGAAGCGGGTGCGCCGGCCACTGTGGAGTGAAGACCTGGCGGCCGCAGTCCACCGGCTGAGGGAACAGTATCCCCGTTGGGGGAAGGAGACGCTAGTCGTCCTGCTGGAGCGAGAGGGCTGGAAGACCTCGGCTTCGACGGTGGGCAGGATACTGAAGCGCCTGAAAGCCCTGGGAAGGCTGCACGAACCGCCGCGGCGGCAGGCGAGCCTGCACCGGCGGGCAAGAAGGCGGGTTTATGCGACCCGCAAACCCAA
>JBEKXU010000029.1:0-39704 GCA_049511715.1 Anaerolineales bacterium | reverse complement strand
TCGACCGTCCCCAACATGAGCGGCAGCGGCTCCATCAGCAGCAGCGGGACCGCCAGCTGGTCCACCACCAGTTGGACGCCAACCGCTGCTGGTACGTACTACTGGATCGCTAGTTATGCCGGAGATACGAACAACATGGGGTTCACGACCGCCTGCGGCGCCACCACCGAGCAGATCGTGGTCGGCCAAGCCAGCCAGACCATCTCAACAACTGCCAGCCCGACCACCGCCACCGTGGGCACGCCCGTTACGACCGGCGACACTGCCACTCTGGATAGCGCCTACAACCCCTCCGGGTCGGTAACCTTCACCCTCTACAGCGATTCGGCCTGCACGGTGCCCGTCTCCGGCATGAGCGGCAACGGCACCATCTCCAGCGGCTCGGCCAGCTGGTCTAAGAGTTGGACCCCAGCAGCGCTGGGAACATATTACTGGCAAGCCAGCTATCCGGGCGATGCCAATAACAACGCGTACACCACAACCTGCGGTGCAACCAGCGAACAGATCATGGTCGTGGCACCGCCGATGATCAGCAAGGCCTTCAGTCCGACGACAATCATCCAAAGCAATACGTCTAGCCTGGGCTTCACGATCATCAATCCGAACACGGCGACCGCTTTGACGGGCGTTGCCTTCACGGACATCTTGCCCTCCGGCCTCTCGGTCGCCACTTCCTCCACTACCGCCTGCAGCAGCGGTACGCTTGCCACCACTGCGCCTGACACGATCGCCCTCTCTGGCGGATCGATCGCGGGTGGAGGCAACTGCAGCTTTAATGTGACCGTAACCGGCACGAAAGCCGGTCTGCAGACCAACACGACCGGCAATGTCACCTCCACGAATGGTGGGACGGGCAATACGGCCTCCGCTACGCTGACGGTTGCGCATCTGTTCGACCCCCCGATCGGTGTGAAGACGGTCGATTCGTCCGGCGAACCGCTCCTGAAGTGGAGCCTGGTTTGGATCAACGATTCGAACATCGTCGGGGTCAAGGGTGTTTCGCACGATCCGATCCCGACAGGCTCGACCTTCACTCCGAATACTTTGGACAGCGGCTATCCAGTGCCAGTCGGGGCTCCACCCTTCTCGACCTCCCTGGGCGTCGCCTGCACCGCGGGTACCTCTGTACTTACGGTCACCACCTTGTGCTACTATGAAGGACCGACCCCCGCCAACCCGCGCGGCCAGATCATCTGGGCCGGCACTCTCGGACCTGATTCCGGGGTCACGAATCCTTCGCTTGCGGTCAACGCGATCCACATCACGTTCAGCGTGACCGCAGCGGACGGCGTGAGGAGCGTCCAGAACCAAGCGATGATCGACTGGGACCGGAACGGCAACGGCGTGATCGACCCTGGCGAGCACGATGTGGCCTCTGTGTCCGCCAGCTGGACGGCTGCGGCTCCGGCCCTGCCGCGCACCGGTTTCGCCCCGGGCACCATCACCTCCCTGGGAGCCGAGCCGGATCAACTCTACAGTGCAAGTACCGACCTGACGATCGAGATCCCCGCCCTGGGCGTAAAAACCACAATCGTCGGCATACCGGAATCTGGCGGCACCTGGGATGTCAGCTGGTTGGGAGATCAGGTGGGTTATCTGGAAGGAACCGCCTTCCCCACCTGGTCCGGTAACAGCGTGCTCACCGGTCACGTGTACGGGGCGGATGGACTGCCCGGCCCCTTTGTCAATCTAAGAACCCTGAAATGGGGCGACCAAGTGATCATTCACTTCCAGGGTCAGCGATATATCTTTGAGGTGCGCACGAATGAGGTCATTTCCCCGACGGACACTTCGATCTTCGGCCACAAAGACTACCCATGGCTGACGCTCCTGACCTGCAAGGACTACAACGCGCAGACCAATTCCTATGCCCACCGGGTGGCTGTCGGAGCGGTGCTCATCAAAATAGAATCGGAGCCGCCTCCCGGACCGTAATCGACAGCTCCTTCGGCATGAGCCAGGCCCGAGGTTGCGACAGCATCGTTCTTCCGCACAACGTCCAAAGGGCACCCTTGCCTGCATCTCTTTTTGCCGCTGGTGTGGGTCCAAGTATTGTGCAAGCAACGCGACCGCGAATACCTCCCACCGTGCCATGGCATGTGCCACCCCAGCGACCCTGTGCTGCCGGACTTCATTAGACCGCTCTAGCGAAGGCGTCGCATCCTGCGTGAACCAGTCTGTTGCAACACCCCAATCCCTATAAAGACGTCCACGAGAATCTGGCTGGCCTAATGGAGCGTCCTCGATTGAGTTGACCGGGAGGCCTGACGCTCAGTCTCCACGTAAGCGAACCGGATCGGACACCTTGATCATCTCGGAAGCCGAGCAATGGGTACGGGACTTGAGCATCTTCGACCATTGAGAGGGGCCCACTCGAACCGAGCTCAGCCGTTGGTGGAAGGGACACGATGACTGCCGTAAGAGGGGGGCTGAGCTTGCCCTGCGGGAGATTGCAGATATGATCCGCTCGCCGGACTCCATAGGTCCGCTCGAAGCTCTTCGGTGGCCCCCGAAACCCAGACGGAAGTAGTTTGTGATCGGACTCGGGTTGTGTGCCTCCACGTTCATCCTGTCCTTGCTTTTCATTCCGCTGCCGATCGCCGCATCCATCTTCCTAGCAGCCGGCGACACTTCCTCGGGACTCCTCCTCTCTTTCGCCTTTGCCACGAATCTGCTCCTCCTTGTGTTTATCTGCAAGAGGAACAGCTCATTGGCTCTCTCATTCTGGGATAGCTTGAAGGTCACCTGCGGCTCCGCGATCTCAGGGTCCGCAAATAACACAGTCATTCACCTCTGCCGCTCCTTTCCGGGGTGTACCTCATATCGTGCGTCGAGGCGTTCCAGTCGCTGAAACTGGGCCCCGACTACTCGGGGCGTCTCTGGAATGATCTTGTCATCGGTTTCGCCAAGAGGCGACATCCGCAACTCTATGGGACAAGTGCCAGCCCGTTCGGACAGCGCGTCAGTTGCCCCGCCTCGATGCAGACCCCTCCGGAGTTCCCTGTCGGACCGAAGAAGTGTCCGTATTGTGTCGAACTCATCAAGGCCAGGGCAATAGTCTGCTGATACTGCCACAGGGGTTTGGGCGCCTGAAGTACCCAGGCCGAGCCGGTTGGCTCGGCCCCTTCACTTGTGCACCCGCACATATGCGGCTGTGAACTCCCTCTCTGAAAGAGGTTCCTCCATCAGGTCGCTGGCTTATCACCCCCCCGAATGCGCACTGCCCTCAGTTCGCTGTGCTAGTCTGCCCGCTCCGAGCAACGCACAAGCATGCCTCACGAACGCGAATCTGACCACGAGGGGAAGCCTCCAGACTTCTCCTCGCGCGCAATAGCATGACCCATTGCAATGGCTGCATGCGCTCTGTGGACTCTTCCACAGGCCGACCAATGCAGTTTCCTTGCACTCGGTACAAAGACATGCATTTTGCATTGCGAGTCCCTACAATTGGAATGGTTCCCTAAGGTAGGGCCCAGCGGCCGTCAAGATCCTTATGTGGGGAAGGACCGCCGGGTGAGAGGGGGCCGGAGCAGATGTTTGCTGCTTGGGAAACACGGCGGGTATTGTGAGGTTTCGCCCGTTCGCTCCACGCACTCCCTTGTCCACTCCCACCGTCACCTAGGGGGAGGACTCATGAAGAAATGCCCATATGGCGCCGAAGAGGTCCAGGACGAGGCAACATTTCGCCTCCACTGCGGGCGCGACACGCGAGTCCCACCGCCGTCGCCTCAGCAGGTGACCCAGGGTCAGCAGCCTGCATCTCCGACCCACGCAAATACTGCGGAGCCGAGGATCGGTGCGGGCCGGACTTTGGTCGTGTTGCTCAGCCTTTTGGGGATCATGTGGGTCAGCAGCCTTGGGCTCGTTGCCACGATCGGATCCTCCCTGAGAGTGGAGGACGCCACGGCTCACGCAGCAATCCTTCAACTGATCGTCAGGGTCCTCGTTGGAACCTGGGCGGTCAAGGATCGTTCCCATGGTCGTTCGCTTTCAGCATGGAAGAAGGCAGGGTTCTTCAGTCTTGCCTTTGTTCCGATTGGGGCGTTGTTTGCTCTGTGGTATGCCTCAAGGACTCTTGCGAGGACACACTTCTTCGGCGCATTCGCCGCTGTTGACGTAGCCGTCACCGCAATTGGGGCTCTTCTGGTAGCGCCGCCCCTTATCTCAAACCTCCCACAGACGACTTCCAATCAGACCTATTCCGTGCCGACTCAACCTGAAGTCCAGTACGTGGCACCAACAGCCCGGGTCGGTACGGCAAAGCCGGCGCCGGTCAATTCTCAACAAGCCCTGCCGACAGCAGCTCAAATCTACGCTCCATCCTGCCTGGCAACCGGAGAGGTTTCGGGTCTGCACAAGGGAAGGACACTGAAAACCCACGGGAAGATCCTAGACGAAGGGACCAGGGATTGCCCATCGTGCCAATACGGCAAGTGCTCGTACCCTAGCCTTGGGGGAGGATTCGATATCATCTCCCATGATTGGATCTTCAAGCCTGGCTGGGTTGCCGGCTATGCAAGGTATCAGACACCGTCGAGCTGATGGCAGGGCGATCAGTCTTTCTTTATGGAGCCGGAGAAGGATACCCAGGGAGCAAGTGCATTATCGAGGCGGATGGGAAGGGAACCTGCAACTCGGGGGACTACTTTCAATCATACAACGGGTGCGGAAGAAGGGAACAACCGAACGTCCTGACATCATTTCCTCTTGCTCAGGATTGGCACCGACTTGTGACCCAAAGCTTTCCGCACAATGAATCACAGACGGATTTGAGATTTCTGTACCGCCGGCAAGGGCTTGCCCGCAGTACTTTCTGGGGAATCATCATGACAAATTCGCAACTTTTCTTCGTCAGGGATAGTGCTATTGTGTAGTTATCAATTAAGTAGTGTTGGCTGGTCCTGCCGACCTCCTTTTCCCAATTAGGGGCACCTTCCTGTGCAGTCGGCAGAAGGTGCCGACTGTTTAACGGCCTTTTGAGGATCGATTCGCAACCTGAGCGATCATTGAGTTAGAAAGCTCGAGGTGCTCATGAAAAGCAGCGATAGAGCTCAGCCCGATCAAAAAATAGGGAAAAAGAAGCCGCACCTTCGTGCCGCCGTGGTGAAGCCAGGCGGGCGAGCGTCCATACCAAGAACCTCCGCCAGCGGTTTGGGAAAAGCAGCCTTGCTAAACTCCAAAGAACAATTCCAGGGGCTATTCGAAACCGCGCAAGACGGCATCATTCTGCTAGAGGCTCGGACGGGGGAAATCACCGATACGAACCCCTACATCGAGAAATTGCTTGGTTACTCTCACCGCGAGCTGATCGGCAAGAAACTCTGGGAAATTGGTCCATTCAAGAACGTCTTGACCAGCCAGGATGCCCTTCGTGAAATACAGAGGAAAGGGCATATCCGCTTCGAGGATTTGCCGCTCGAAACCAAGGATGGTAATCGCTGCGATGTGGAATTCGTCAGCAACGTCTACCGGGTGGGAAACCAGAAGGTCATCCAATGTAATGTCCGCGATATTACTGAGCGAATGCGTATCGGGCATGCGCTTCAGGAGAGCGAGGCGCGCTATCATTCATTGTTCGAGAACATGCTGGCTGGATTTGTTCATTGCCAGATACTTTATCAGCGAGGACAGCCCCAAGATTTCCTTTGCCTGGCTGTCAATCCCGCATTTGAGAAATTGACGGGGCTGAAGAACGTTGTCGGCAAGAAAGTGACCGAAGTTATCCCCGGGATAAGAGAATCTGATCCGGCGCTATTCGAGACCTGTGACAGGGTGGCTCTAACTGGCCGGCCGGAACAATTCGAGATGTATCTAGAGTCTTTGCGTATTTGGTTCTCTATTTCTGTATACAGTACCCAAAAAGGGTACTTCAAAGCCGTATTCGAGAATACCACCGAGCGCAAACGAGCAGAGGAGTCCCTGCGCCAGAGTGAGGAGCGCTATCGCAGCCTATTTGAAGACTCGCCTATTTCACTCTGGGAGGGAGACTTTTCAGCGGTGAAGCTGAGTATTGAAGACCTGCGCAAGCAAGGTGTCACGGATTTCCGGGCCTATTTCGAAACTTATCCGACGGTGGTTTTGGCTTGTATTAGACAGGTCAAGATCGTCGAGGTGAACAAGGCCACCCTCAAACTGTTCGGGGCTAAGAACAGGAAAGAAATCTTCAATAATCTGAGTTTGATCCTGGGTGAATCCCATGAGGGTTTGCAGGAAGAATTAGTCAACATTGCGGAAGGCAAATCCGAATTTGAATGGCAGGGGATCAACCACACGCTGTCCGGCGACCCGCGGTTGCTCAGCCTGCACTGGTCGGCTGCCCAGGGCCATCAAGAGACTCTGGACAAGGTCATTCTCTCAATGATTGATGTCACGGAGCGCAAACGGGCCGAGGAGGCGGTGAGGGAGTCGGAAGAAAGGTATAGGGTGCTTTTTGAAGGGAGCACGCACGGCATACTGGCAACGGATATGGAAACGAAACGGGTTGTGGATGCCAATCCATCCATGTGCCGGATGCTCGGATATTCAGCGGCAGAGTTGCTGCAGTTGGGTCTTGCGGACCTTCACCCAAAGGACGCTCTGGACCATGTCATTTCAGAAATGGAGACCATGGTACTAGAAGGCAAATCGCTGGCGTCTGCGATTCCATGCCTGCGGAAAGACGGCACCGTGTTCTACGCCGACATTGGAGGCGCTACCACCATCAGTCATGGGCGGAGATGGCTCGTGGGCTTCTTCGCGGACGTGACCGATCGCAAGCGGGCCGAAGAGGAGCGCCTGCAAAGCGAGTTGCGCTTCCACGGTCTCTTCGAAGATTCGCCTATTTCCCTTTGGGAAGAGGATTTTTCCTCTGTCAAGCAGCGCATTGAAGAACTGCGCGGACAAGGGATCGTGGATTTCCGGCCCTTCTTTGAAAACCACCCGGAAGTGGCGACAGAATGTGCGGGGCGGATCAAGATCCTGAATGTGAACAAGGCCACCCTCAAGCTATTCGGGGCGAAAAGCCAAACGGATCTCATAGCGAATCTAAATGTGGTAATTGGCAGTGATTCATTGAATGATCTATCAGAAGAATTTGCAAACATCTCGGACGGCAAGACTGAGTTCGAATGGGAAGGGGTCAACCATACGCTGGACGGCAACCGATTAACTGTCAACCTGCACTGGTCGGTGGAGCCAGGTTGTGAAAAGACACTGGGCAGGGTGCTGATCTCGATGACCGACGTCACCGAACGCAGGCGCGCCGAGCAGGAAATCCTGCGTCAAAAGCAATACTTCGAAACCTTGGTCTCCAACAGCCCGGTGGCGATCCTTCTTCTGGATAATGACTCCAAGATCACATCCTGTAATTCCTCCTTTGAGAGGCTATTTGGATATAACTCTCGGGAGGTGTTGGGGGGCAATCTCGCCACCTTGATCACCAGCCCCGAAAGCTACGATGAAGCGCTTCAGCATGCCCACCAGGCGATGACAAGCCTGGTGCATGCTGTCAGCAAAAGGCGGCGCAAGGATGGTTCACTGGTTGATGTAGAGATGTTTGGCGTTCCGGTCATGGTCGAAGGTGAAAAGGTCGGAACCCTGGTCATCTACCATGACATCTCAGAGTTGGTAAATGCCCGACAGGAGGCCGAGCAGTCCAATCGGGCGAAGACCGAGTTCCTGGCCAACATGAGTCACGAGATCCGCACTCCGATGAACGGCGTGATCGGCATGCTGGAGCTGGCGTTGGATACCTCCCTGACCAGCGAACAGCGGGAATACCTAAGCAGCTCTCTACAGAGTGCCGAGGCGCTCCTCGGACTGATTAATGACATCCTGGATATCTCGAAGATTGAAGCCCGGGGGGTTGAACTGGAAAAGATTACCTTCGACTTGCGCAGCACAGTGGAGGATGTGGCCTCTACTCTCGCCAAGCGCGCTCAGGACAAGGGGCTGGAACTGGCCTGCCTGATTGATCCTGACCTGAAGGGGAAACTTCGTGGAGACCCGGCCCGCCTGCGACAGATCCTCATCAACTTGGTGGGAAATGCCATCAAGTTCACATATCAGGGTGAGATCGTGATACGCGCTGAACCGACCGCAGAAACGGAAACGCACGCCACGATCCGGTTTGCTGTGCAGGATACCGGCATTGGCATCCCCCAGGAGCGGCAGAAAGCGGTCTTTGAGCGCTTTACCCAGGCGGACAGCTCAACTACGCGGAAATACGGTGGGACGGGTTTGGGCCTGACCATTTGCAAGCAGCTGGTGGAGGCCATGGGGGGGCAGATCTGGATCGAGAGCGCTGTCGGGGTTGGTAGCACCTTCTGGTTTACTGTCACCTTTGAGAAACAGGCCGGAGACGCCCAGGCTGCCGCCCCTTTGGTGCTGGAACCGGTAGAGTTGAAGGGTTTGCGCCTTCTGGGCGTGGACGATAACGCCACGAACTGCACCCTCCTCACCCGGATGGCCGAGGGCTTCGGTTGCCGGATCGAGACCGTAGGCAGCGGCGCAAAAGCCCTGGAGACGTTGCAAGACGCCTCGCGGGCCGGCGATCCTTTCCGGGTTGTCCTGCTCGACATGGAGATGCCTGGCATGGACGGGGAACAGACAGCACGCGCCATTAGAAGCGACCCGGTGGTTCGCGAGGTCAAGATCATCATCCTGACCTCCATCGGCCGGCGCGGCGATGCGGCGCGATTGGAGGCGTTGGGTGTCGCCGGGTACTTGCTCAAGCCACTTAGACAGCAAATGCTGCGGGAGGCCTTGATCGCCGTGCTGGGCCGAAAAGAGGAAGGCCGGCCCATCCTGATCACCCGCCACGTGCTCTTCGAACAAAAGCGTCAGGGGTTGCGGCTGCTCCTTGCGGAAGACAATCCCATCAACCAGCGCCTGGCGGTCATTCTGCTGCAGAAAGCGGGCTATTCAGTCGACACGGTTGAGAACGGCGCCCAAGCACTCGAACAAGTCCAAAAGAGGCACTATAACGCTGTTCTGATGGATGTTCAGATGCCGGAGATGGATGGATTCGAGGCTACGGCGCGCATCCGCCAGCTGGAGGGAAGGGCGGGTCACATTCCGATTATTGCCATGACTGCGGATGCGCTCAAGGGCGACCGGGAGCGCTGCCTGGATTCGGGCATGGACGATTACGTCTCAAAGCCGCTTGATCCGCCCGCCCTGATGAAGATCATCGACCAATGGACCCAACCAGGACCGGAGAGTTCCGTCCGGGCTGAGGCAGCCACCAATAGCGAAGGCCAGGATTATACAGCTCGTCTTGTAACCTCTCCTTTTGTGGAAGCAGACCTAGCGACCGAGGGAGGGCTCTTTGGAGAGGAAATCCAACAGTTGGTTTCAAGCTTACCGGCCCCGGTCCAAGATGTGAAGCAGATTGTGTTGGAGACTGAGCTACCGGTCGACATCCGATCTGCCATGGTGCGCTTTGAGGGTGACCGTTCGTTTTTCCTTGAAATGGTTCACCAGTTCACCGAACACCTCGCGGACCGCCTGCTTGAGATGAAGGCTGCGCTGGAGGCCGGGGACGCTAACCGCCTCAGCCGTCATGCCCACAACCTGAAAGGGGTCGCGGCGAATTTCAGCGCTGAACCTCTGGTTCGTCTGGCAAAGGAGTTGGAAACCTGCGGCAAGCAGGAGGATCTGGCGGAGGCTCCCGCGCTCCTATCCGCCATCCAGGCCGAGAGCGAGCGTGTGCGCCAGTTCTGTGCTGATATCGAATCCAAAATCCAAGCCCTTGGCTATTGAGGAGGCGGCATGACGCATGTCCTTGTGATTGACGACGAAGACACCTACCTGAAGATGATCGCCCAAGCCCTGGAGCCAACTCACTGGCAGGTTCATACGGCCGACAATGGCTCCCATGGTCTGGCTATGGCAAGAACGCTCAAGCCCGACCTCATTGTTACCGATGTGATCATGCCCGACATGAGCGGTTATGATGTTAGCCGTAAGCTACGCCGCGATCCAGAATTTGCGCATACCCCGATTCTGGTGCTGACGTCCCAGTCGACCTTGCAGGATAAGCTCCAATCCTTCGAAGCCGGTGCAGATGACCATCTAACCAAGCCTTTCGAACCGGCGGAGCTGGTCGCCCGTCTCACTGTTCTTCTTCGCCACGCTGAAGCGGCCCGTTCGGCCGGGCCTGCCCCGATAGTCAAGGAGGTACGCACTATTGCGGTTCATAGCTTACGCGGCGGGACCGGCAGTTCAAGTCTGGCGGTCAACCTGGCAGTCGGTTTTGCATCATTGTGGCAGACCCGGACTCTCCTGATCGACCTGAGCATGGTGGCCGGCCAGGTAGCGCTGATGCTGAATGCCTCATTGAAGCGCACTTGGGCGGACCTGGCCGGTTTTGGACCCGGCGAATTAGAGCCAGAGTTAATTGATTCGATTATCTACAATCATGAAAGCGGTTTGTCCTTTATCGCCGCGCCGACTTTTCCGAGCGAAGCGGAAACAATCAAGAGCGAAACTTTCGCAGTTGCCCTTCAACTTCTAGGGCGGAAATTCGATTACATTGTGGCTGACCTATCACACGATTTCAGCGCGATCACCGTACAGGCGCTAGATGCTGCCGATTTGGTCTTGATGGTTGCCTCGCCGGACATGTCCTCCGTCCGCGCCGCTGCGGCGGCGATGGACACTTACAGCAAGCTCAACTACCCACCTGACAAGATTAGATTGGTGCTCAATGCCACCTTCCCCCGCTCAGGTTTGACGAAAGAAAGGATCGAAGCCGCGTTGAAAACCCGAGTCACCGCAACGATACCTTATGCGCAAGAGCTATTCGTTGAGGCGATTAATCTTGGCCGGCCTTTGATCTTCGCAAAGCCGGACGAGTCTGTTTCTGGTCTACTAGAGGACCTGGCTTTCCATCTTAGCAAGGAGGCCGACAAGAAGTCCAAGCCGGAGAACCCCAGCAAGGCATGGACGCGGGTCTATCAACGCTATACCAAGAAGCGGAAGTAGTCATACAAAAAACCACACTTTCTGTGGGGCCGCGAGCAAGCGAAGTGACGTATGGAAGCTCTGCCTGAGAATAGTCCTCGAGATATTGAGAAGACAATCCCGATGGAAAGGCCTCGGTTTCGTGCGGTCCCCATCGGAGGGCCAAAGAGCCGTGCAATCTAGAGACACGCTGGGCTTGCGTCTTGTAAATGCCCTGAATATCTCTATTGGCGCATCCCCGAGCTAGGTTGGTAAACTGATCCGACGTTGTGGCGCTCCGCTCTGGCCGTGTCGCTTTGAACACTCAGTTTCTTCGCACAGCGCGCAAGAATGACACGCCCAGAGCCCCAGGAAGAGGGGTATGAGCCCCCGTCGTAGTTGTCCTGTTTCCTTGCGAGACGAAACACTATTGGATCAGGATCCTTCAGGGCCAAGCGGAGCGAGCGGTTATGTCTCACGGAAGGAATCGGATGCAGAGTAACTTCGGAGAGGAAAAGGCCATGGACAAATCGCTGTTCCACCTCATCACGATCAACCTGGAGCAACTGGAGGCATTCCTGGCATTGGACGAGGTCGAGAATGAGGTTCTCGAATACAAGGGGGCCCTTAATGATGAGGTGATTGAAACCATTGCGGCAATGGCCAACACCTCGGGGGGGTTGATACTTCTTGGCGTTGCAGCAGAAACGAGAAAAGATGGCGAAAGGGAGCGCAGCCACCCGGGGAAGCCGGTTGGCGTTCCAAGAGGTGATGCGCTTCGCCTCACGAACAAGTGCCACACCCTGCTTGATCCCCCATTCGTTCCCGAAATCTTGCCAGTTCCACTTCGAGACTCCGAGAAAGTTGTTCTGATCTTGCGCGTCCGCCCTGATAAGGCGCCCGTTCGCCCAATCATCTCAAGAAAAGACAGGGTGGGCAAGACATACATCCGACTTGGAGAGACCACCGTGGAAGCCGACCCGTACCGGCTTCGGCAATTGTTTGCCGAACCGGTATCGCAAGGACGCGAGGACCGCCCAACCGTGAGCCTTCTTCCATCGAACACCGGCTATGGGGATCGACAAGACTTTTCACTTGTACTCCGAGTTGGGTATCGTGCCAGGGGAGGGACTGAATCAACTTGGACATCTGGAGAAAGGGAGGCGATTTCCAAAGCACTCAAGAACTCGCCATTGTGTAGATGGATGGAGGCGCAGTTCCAACTGGCGGATGAGCAGTTCTCCTGGCAAATCACCAGCTCGCAGGAGCACAGCATTTCGCTATCCTACAACCCAAAAATGCCCCCAATGGAGGCGCCTATATCGGCAAAGGCCTTTCTGGATACTTCTGGGACTACTTACTTGGATGTAGTGATTGGAACAAAAGAAGTCTTCCACCAGTTCATGAGATATCCTCGACCTAGTTCTGCATTGGCTGCTGCGGAAACCCGTTTCGACGGTTCCGAGAGGTTGAATTGGGATGAGGCGTATCAACTTACTCTTGCTGGCCTGGCCACCCTTGCAAATCGCAGATTCCTTGAGATGTTGCCCGGCCCCAACTGGGACCGTCGTCTTTCCATATATTTGCTGGCGGACCCCGGGGCCAGCCTTGAACAGCGCATCAGCAGTAGTTCTTCCTGGAAGCACACGAAAGGCAATCAGGGCCGAGACGACCTTTTGGAGAACATTCCGTGGGAGAGTAACAGCCTCGATGCACTGAACGAAGTCGCTCGGCAATTCTGGAAAGGACACTTTTACAAAATGGGCTTTTTGGGTTTCGAGGACGATCTAGGGAAACAGCCTCCCGACACTGTGCTGCAGGAACTCCAGAAAGATTACCAATCGCAATGGGATTCGGTGTGAACAGAACCGGGCTGCCAGAAAAAGGCCGGATGCAGGGTGATCTGGAGAAGGCGTCAAGCCACTGAAACCAACCGTCTCTATTTGGCTGGACCTGGGGAAAAGTCACTTTGATGTGCACAAGACGGCCGAGAAACCCATAATGTGGCCTATGAGCGCTGTGGGCCTTCAGGCCATGAGGCCAACACTGAAAGAGAAACGCAGGCTGTCGGCCGATGTACATCGTGAGACCAAATGGGACAGGTGGCGCGATTTGCTAAGACACACTTCTCGACCCTAGCATAGCGAAACGCGAGGCAGAATGGCTGAGAAGAAGGAGAGCATAGAATCCGCCGTCCGGACAATCCGCCGTGTTACGCGGATAAAGCAATCGGCGGAGGAGAAGGTCCGGATCATCCTAGCGGCTGCGGGCTCGAGGGGCTATGGGGCGAAACCAGCCTCGCCGCCTTGTCGCGCCGGGAGGCGATCCCCTCTCCACGATCGTCCGCGGGAAAGCGGCCTGGTCAACAAAGGGGATCGTTCCGATCTTGTCGTTCCACTTTGCACTTCTTGGAAGACCTTGGATCGCCGAGGCTTCGCGTCCGGGTGAAGCCTGGAGCCCACTACTAGATCCGGACTCACATAGTGACCGTTTTCCTGACTGGTTGAGGGGTGACAGATTCGAATAGCGATTGCAACCGCCCCAGACCAACCTTGACCTGGAGCTATCCCATGTTCTCACTTCGTATGGGAGTTCGCCCCCCGGGGGACCCTGCACCTGAGGACTTCCCCGTTCGATCCGGTCTCTCAAGATTGAGCATGCAAGTCGGAAGCCTTGTTCCTATCGTGTCCCCGACCGCGCGCGATTGGTGGCAAGAACATTTGCCCCTCCCCCTCCAAACACCTCGGGAGGCAGCCTGATGCCGGCAGCGATCAGACGCTGATCGAACATCGGGCGTATTCCTGTCGGCTGAAACTCGCCTAGGATTGCGCCGTTCTCCCTCACTCCGATCTCCACGAACTTGAAGAGCTCGCTGAGAACCACAATGTCTCCTTCCATCCCAATCACTTCTGTAATGGAGGTGACCTTGCGGCAGCCGTCGCGCAGTCGCGCGATCTGGACGATCAAGTCGATCGAGGAGGCGATCTGCTCGCGCACAACGCGCACTGGCAGGTTCAGACCAGAGAGCAGCACCAGGGTCTCTAGCCGTGAGATCGCGTTGCGGGGACCATTGGCATGCAACGTCGTGAGTGAGCCGTCATGGCCGGTGTTCATCGCCTGCAGCATGTCCAGGGCCTCGCCGCCGCGCACCTCGCCGACCACAATCCGATCAGGGCGCATGCGCAGCGCATTCCGCACGAGATGGCGGATGGTGACCTCCCCCTTGCCTTCCGTGTCCGGGGGCTTGGCCTCCAGGCGAAAGACATGCTCCTGCTGAAGTTGCAGTTCCGCCGTATCCTCGATTGTGATGATCCGCTCCTGCTCGGGGATGAACTCGGAGAGCACATTGAGAAGGGTGGTCTTGCCCGAGCCGGTGCCTCCCGCTACGAGGATGTTGAGGCGCCCCAGGACACAGGCCCTCAGGAATTCGGCCATGTACGGGGTCAGCGTGTCAAGTTGAATCAGGTCCTCGACCGAGAGCTTCTTTCGTGAAAACTTACGGATCGTAACGCCCGGGCCGTCGATTGCGACTGGAGGGATCACCGCGTTGACCCGGGAGCCATCCGGCATGCGCGCGTCAACGGTCGGGCTGTCAGCATCAATCCGTCGCCCCAGCGGCAGGATGATCCGGTCGATCAAGCGAAGCACCGCCGCTTGGTCAGGAAAGACGATCCCGGTCCGCGTGATTCTGCCTTCGCGCTCAACGTAGACCGCCTTCGCGCCATTGACCATGATCTCCGACACGGTTGGGTCATCCAGAAGGGGCTGGATCAACCCGTAGCCCATGACCCCGTCGAGCACCTCGCGCAGGAGTGCATCACGCTGAATGACTGGAAGCAGGGCCTGCGAACGCGTGTAGGCATCTTCTAGCAGGCGGCGCACGGCCGGCTCGTCGGCCGCTAGCTGGCGGGAGGTCTCCAGCGATTGCATTACCTGCTCAAACAGCCACTGGCGCAGGCGCACGATCATTTCGGCCGGAACCAGCACCTGGCCAATTCTATCGGTGCTCATGGATCTCCTCGCTCTCCTCCACAGGCATCACCCACAAGACTTGGCTCCGGGCAACAGCGAGGAATGGCACGAACCGATTGCCTTCCAGGCCCGAGACCCTCGCGCTGGTCACAGGGATAAATGGCTGCGGTTCGTTTAGCTCGTCGCTGAGGCGGCGCTCCGGATGAACATGAATCATCCCCTCGATACGCCCCCCCACGGTTTGGATCACGACCTTGGTGGGGACCTTGTGCACTACCTCGGTAAAGCGCTTACCTCGGTCGTCGAATTCAGTCGACATATCGACCTCCTTGGTCCGCATTTGCCAGTCCTCGCCACGGCAATGGGGGCGACAGACTTGTTAGCCCTGGAACCAGAGACGTACCCCGCAACGGTTTGCTCGCGCAATCGGCCGATGACCAGGTGGCCCGCATCGAATCCGGCGGCAATTTGCCTTCCGCAGAGTGAAGGCACGAAAACCCGGGATGGGGTTTTGGCTTGCATAGGTCTAAGCTCGTGGCTTGGCGCAGGTTCCACCCAGACACTGGCGACCAACCTCGAGTCGCGACCGGAACCACCCTCGGGTGTCAGCCACCAGCTGCACGGGGCCCGCTTCGGCAGGATTTTATCTCCTCTCTTGCCCTTGGAGATTACGCACGGAACACGTGCAGGCGCGGGGGATACGGACTGCCGGGCTGGCAGCCTGGAGAGCTCTGGTTCTTGTACTAGCCCTCGCTACCCTGTGGAGGCTCCGTGTGGCATCCATCCTGGAACCCCAACCAATATGTCCGGCAATTGCCAACCTCCCCGTGGTCCCTTGCGGATGTGGCAAGGACCCAGCACTTGCCTCCTCTCGGGATAGGTGAGGGGCGCTCGCAAGGAAGGCCCCCGCTCCTCGCCGAGGGTCGGTGCGCCCAGCTGGAACAACGCGTGTGCCGCTTTCCATTCTTGTGAAGTCGCTCACTCAGAAAGCCACCCTTGGGCTAGGTAGCTAGCCTCCTCCCGCTCCCCTGCTCCTCGCGCTCCCATCCCTTCGGATGCCCTAGAAGGTGGTGAGCGCACGCGAAGAGGATGATCTCAGTTCACTTCGCCGGGTTGTTCTTGTTCTCTTCAAAGAAGTCGGAGGCAAACCCAATGAGGGACCTCCCAAACAGAACAGAAGCCGGGTGATACGCACCATCAACCTCCATGCGCAGAAACAGGCACTCGCCAGTCACCTTGTCCGCCACGTCGCGTGGAGCGAGAGTCAGCCCCCCGGCGACTTCGTGACTCGTCTGGTACCCATTGCTGTCCACCATCCCGATGAGTTCATCAAACCTGTAGTGTCCTTCTGGCACGGCACCTCCTTACCCCTGGAGTGTATGATATGCGGCCACCCGCCACATGGAATGGGCTCCTTCTTCTCTCCGCACCGCGAATTTCCGTCCCGAAAGGCACGATCCCCCTTCTGCCCAAGATCTCGGTCAGGGATCGGACGATCTCAGGGCCGGGGCTGCCCTCGAAGAGAAGAATCTCTGCCGCCATCTCAAGGGGGCTCGTCCTGCCTCACATCATCCTGTCCCCTGTGCAATCGCTGCTTGTGCGCGTACATTTCGGCATCGGCCTGTTTCAGCAAGTCGCCGAGACTCGCCGGATTGTCCGGGTCGAAGCATGCTGCCCCAATGCTCAACGAGAGGGCGTAGGGACCTGATGGCCTGCCATTGGCCTGATCCAGGGCCTTCTTCAGCCGGGCCATTGCGTGTCGACAGCACACCAGGTCACATTCTGCGAGAAGGACGACGAACTCGTCGCCGCCGATGCGGACAAGGATATCGGATTGGCGGAAAGTCTGTCCCAAGAGCCGGGCGACATCACGGAGGGCCTGATCACCCTGTGCGTGGCCGAGGGTGTCATTAATGTGCTTGAGGGCGTCCACGTCCATGTAAAGCAACACGAATGCCTCGTGGACCCGCAGTGCCAGCCGCCAGTGCTGCGCGGCCAGGATCATGAAGCCCCGGCGGTTGTACAGCCCGGTCAACTCATCCTGCAAAGAGAGAGCCCTCAACTCGTCCTGCAGGCGCTCGCGTTCGGCGATCTCTGCCGTAAGCGCCGCCGTTTTTTCCCGCAACTGCTCTTCCGCCCGCTTGCGTTCAGTGATGTCCCCACCGTACAGATTGGCGTAGCCAGCCGCAACAATGGGTGCGACGGAGAACGAATACACTCGCGTGCCATGCACTAGGTCCAGTACTTGCAGCAATCCGCTGTCCAAAGCCTGGAAAGCGGGGGCACTGAGCAGCGGAGATGCTGCTCGCCCAATAGCCAAATGCCAGTCCGGCAACAATTCCAAGCCCGCCTCGTTGATATAGAGCAATGTGCCATCTTGAGCAATACGCAAGACCGGGTACGGGTTTTCGGATGGAAACTTGGCCAGGCTTTGCCTTTCTTCTTCCGCCCGCTTGCGCTCGGTGATGTCGTGCGCCACCCAGACAGTGCTGTCGGCGGTCATCGGCGTGATAAAAGCCGAGAACCATAAGGAGCGGTCGTTGATCAGCAATTCATATTCGATATGATCGGTCTGACCGGTCTTCAACACTTGGCGGACAGTGCCCAGGAAAGCCTCTGCCTGTTTCACCGGGAAAACATCGGCCAGTGTCTTGCCAAGCAGTTCCGCGGGCGGGCGGTAGAGCCGGGAAGGGTTGGTGGGGGCGATCTTCCGGTACACGCCATTGTTGTCAATCACCAGCACCACATCCTGCATGGAGGCGAACATCGCGCGCAGTTCGGCCTCGGAAGCGGCCAGTTTTTCCTCCACCTTCTCGCGCTCGGTGACATCATGAACCGAGCCAACCAGGTGCGTACAATGCCCCTGGTCATCGAAAACAGGCGCAATGCTTACCTCGCCGGTCAGTCGCCCGGTCGGGTAATTGGAGATCTCCTTCCAACGCACAATGGCCTTTTCCTCGATGGCCTGCTGGTACTTCCCAAGCGCCATGCTGAGAGATGGTTCGGGAATGACTTCCTCCACTCTTTTGCCAACGACTGCCTCTTCGGGCAAGCCGGTGACTCTGTAGAACGCGGGGTTGGCGGAGGCGAAGCGGTAGTGACCATCCTCCTCGACCGCCAGATTGAAAATCAGATCGGCAACGGTATCGTAGATTGAGAATAACCGGCGTTCGCTTTCGCGTAATCCCTCCTGCGCCCGCTTGCGCTCGGTGATGTCGCGGAGGAACACCACGCACTGCCCGCCCCTAGCGTCCGAATAGCTCGCGCTGGCCTCGATTTCGATGATCGCGCCGTCCTTGCGCCGATGCCGCGTCTCGAAGCGGTCATATCCCTGTTCGAGTACCCTCCTCATATGCCGGGCCGTTTCTTCCGGCTTCTCCACAGCCTCCACATCGGATATGCGCATTCGTAGCAGTTCCTCGCGGCGGTAGCCGGTCATCCGGCAGTACGCATCATTGACATCGACAAACCGGCCATCCGTGTCGTTGATCCAGAACCCGTCGAGGGAGGTCTGGAATATGGCGCGATACTGCCCCTCGCCAACCATCTTTTCCCCCTTGTCACGCGCACCGCCCGTGGCCTCCAGCTTGGCAATGCGCCCATGCAGCCGCTCGATCTCCTGCACGAGATCCGCCTTGGTCTCACGTTTCATGAGATCACCTCTTTGGGCGAACTCCTGCTCCGCTTGTCGGCCGAACCAAGGCCGCATCTCTTCGCTTCCCAAAGCATCCCCTGCCTCGATTCGCCCTCTGTGGGTGTTTCGCGCCCGCGCGCCACATCTGGTGCGCAAAATCTTCTCCGCGTACCCCCAACTTCCATCGCGACCGGCGTGATGCCCTTTCTGCCTGGGATCTCGGCCAGGGATCGGACGATGTCAGGGCCGGGGCTGTCGTGGCCGTCGCCCAAGGCATTACCGCCCCCTAGGAGAGATACCCGAACTCGGGCTTCCTTCGCCCCCAAGTCTGACATCATCCGCATCATCTCTTCTACTGCATCTCTGGCATACTTCGTTTTTGTCGAGGAATCCTGGCCGCCGGACTCCCCCGGAAGCATCACATGAGCCATGCCGCCGACCGCGGAGTCCGGGTCATACGCCGCAACCACCACGCAAGAGCCGATCGCGCTTGCCTGTAGGATCCTCCCTCCCCTGCAAGCTTTGACTTCCCCCGAGTCGAGGAAAACCTCGCCGTCTTGGCCACAAACCCCATCCGTCACGTCCTCGCTCCAGGGCCACTACGCACCGAACTCATCTTACGCAATCGTCGAGTTGGCTGTCATGAGGCCTATTGCCACGCTATCAGAACGTTCCCAAGTCATGACAAGAACCGTCTTGGCTCCGCTGGCCATTAGCACGGCGTCGTACTCGTGGGTGAACTTGTACAAGGCATGCGGGTCAATTACTGGCCGTTCGTTTTGGGCCTGCAATACCACAAAGGTCCAGTCCCCCACGCGGATGCCGCGTGGCGCCGCCCAATGGTTCCAGTGATCCTCCAGCCTGTAGCCTGGCCCCAGCGACGCTCGACATCTCGCTCGGCGGCTCGAGACCCTCCACTTCCTTGTCAATCTCGCCGTTGAAGTACGCGTAACTGTTGGCTATGAAGAGGATGCCAGATGGATGCGCCTCACCCGAGGCATCACTCTGTCTGACAGCGCGAGCGCAAGCGGCCGAGAAAACCGTCGCGCAAATCTAGGCAGAATCGTCGGAGTTGGTTGGTATCCTTCCCTTCAAGACCGTTCTTTGCTCCGCAGCACCTACGCCAGTTGCCGTGTCTTGTCGTCCCGTGCGCCAAGCCCGCCATAGTTACGCGGGCCCCCCGAACGAAGGCGGGCCAGCAAATCCGGGCCTACGTTCCCTCGCCGCTGGGCTGGCGCCTGCTTCCGCAAGCGGGCACCTACGTTTTCCCAGCGGAAAGCGGTTGTGCCTCCAGTCTGCTTGACCCGATGACCGTCGGCATGCGATACCCTGCCTCTTCAAGTCGGCCAGCAAAAACCGGTCGCTTGCCGGTGGCGCGAAGCTGTCCGGTGACCTTGCCCTGCAGATTGCGCCCTTCCTCCAAGAACTTGAAGAGCTCGTTGAGCACCACCTGTTCCCCCTCCATTCCGGCCACCTCGCAAACCGAGGTGAGCTTGCGACTCCCATCGTGCAATCGGGAGAGTTGAACGACAACGTCCAGCGCGGAGGTGATTTCCTCGCGCAAGACTTTGAGCGGCAGATCAAATCCGCCCAGTTGGGCAAAGGTCTCGAAATGGGCCAAGGCCTCGCGGGGCGAGTTCGCCTGGATGGTCATCAGACAGCCATCGTGCCCAATGTTCATGGCGTACAGGAGCACAACTGCCTCCTCACCGCAGATTTCTCCGAACACGATACGGTCCGGCCTCATCCGCAAGGCCCCACGCAGTAGGCTTACCGGGGAAATCTCTCCCTTTCCCTGCGCTCCCGCCATCCGACCCTCCAGCCGAACTACGTGGGGTAGCGGCAAATGGAGCTCGGCCGCCTCTTCCACCACGATCAGCCGTTCCGACTCGTGAACGCTCCCGGCCAGGCCATTGAGCAGTGTGGTCTTGCCGACACCCGGTCCGCCTGAGACCAGGAGATTGAGCCGGGCGCGCACGCAAGCCCGCAGGAACTCAGCCATGTTCGGCGTGAGGGTCGCCAGGGCCACTAGGTTCTCCAGAGTCAGTCGCTCCCTCATGAACTTGCGGATGCTCAAGTAGGGCCCGCTGACGGCGGCCGGGGCAATCGCAACCGTGGCCCGAGATCCATCGGGGAGCCGCGTCTCAACCAGAGGGTCCTCGCTGGTCGCGGCCAGTCCCAGGGGAAACAGGATTCGATCGATCACGCCTTGCAGCTGTTCCTCCTTCTCGAAGCCGATGGCCGCGGGGGTCACCGTTCCTTGTCGCTCGACAAAGATGCTCTTTGGGCCATTGACCATGATCTCGGTCACCGTCGGATCGTCCAGCAGGGCCTGGAGGGGCCCGAATCCGAAAAGGTCTCTCATCACTCGAGAGAAAATCTCGTTGCGCTTGGCTTCACTCAAGGTGAGACGGGTCCGGGAGTAGACCTGGGCCAGGATCTCGGAAGCCGCAAGTTCCCGGGCGAATCCCGGAGGCAGGGAGGCATCCAGGCTACCTGCCACCTGGTCCCTTAACCAGGGGAGCAGCCGCTCCAGTTCACCCGGGCCGAGCACCGACGTCGGCGTAAAGGATGGTTTTGCGCTCATCCTGCACCCTCCGCCCTGGAGCCCTCCGAGGGCGCCAGCCATACGATCTGGGTCTTATTGACGGACAAGAAGGGAACGGTGCCGACCGGTCTGCCCTGCTCGTCAAACACCTGGGCCTCTGTGACCGCCAGGAAAGTCTGAGGGCCATCGAGCTCATCCATCACCCGCTGGTCGGGATGGACATGCACTTTCCCTTGGATCATCTGGCGTGTCGTTTGAATTCTAGCCGGAATGGCACGCTTCTGAATCACCTCGGTGAAGTACTTTCCCTTTGGATCGGAAAAACCTGGCATCCCTTCCTCTTTGAAGATCGTTCCTACCCGAACATGGCATTCTGATAGCAAGCCCACGACACGGCGCTCCCGCTCCTTCGGGGCCGTGGGCTGAAGCGAATGTCACCCCCTCTCCAAGCCCAGTCCATTTGACGCGAGAGACACATGAAAAGGTAGGGCCCCTGCAACTCCCCGAGGATGCCTTCTACACCCCGGTCACCAGCGGCAGGAACTGCTCTACCACGTGCGGGTCGAAGTGCTTTCCGCTTTGCTCCCGGATATGCGCCAGCGCTTCTTCTTTCGTCCAAGCCTGACGGTACGGCCGATCACTGGTTAGTGCGTCCCACACGTCAACCACCGCAAACACGCGCGCCGCGAGCGGAATCTGCTCCCCTTTCAGCCCTTGGGGGTATCCGGTCCCATCCCACTTCTCGTGGTGGCAATGCGGGATATCGAGCGCAGGGTGGAGATAGGTGATCGAGGAGAGCATGTCATAGGCAAGCTGCGGGTGCTTGCGCATGGCTTCCCACTCCTCGTCCGTGAGTTTCCCGGGCTTGAGCAGGATTCCGTCGGGCACGCCCATCTTCCCGATGTCATGCAACAGCGCCCCGCGGCGCATGTGCATGATCTCGGTCTCGCTGATGCCCATCTGTTTCGCCAGCCGCTCGGTCATTTCAGTGACCCGCAGAGTGTGGCCTTCCGTCTCCTTGTCGCGCAAATCCATGGCCCGCGACCAGCCCTCGATCGTGGCGTCGTATGCGAGCGACAGGTCTGTGTTGGACCGCTGGAGCTCATCGAAGAGTTGAGTATTGTCCAGGGCGACGGCAGCCTGCGCGCTGAGCGTTTCCAGGAAGTCGAACCACTCGGAACCGGGTGCGCGCTCTGCATCCCATCCTGCAGGCTGGGCGCGTTGGAAGACTTCCAGCACCCCCTTCACCTGGCCTTTGGCGATCAAGGGCACTCCGACATAGGCCGAAAACTCCTCTTTCGCCCACAGGGGCGAAAAGCGACGGTCATCACGGACCATCGCGGGGCCGGTTACCTGAACAGCGGACCGCCCCTGTGCCGCTCGCCCGGCGAAGCTCTCCCCCACCCGCAGACGGGTATGCTCGATTTCGCGTGTGCGGAAGCCTCGCCCTGCGGTGTACTCGAGTACATTCATGGGTTCGCGGAGCAGAAGCACGTCGGCGGCATCCACTCGCAACTGCGAGATCACTTGCTCAAGCAGAATGCTGAGGGTCACGCGCAGGTCGAGGCTGCCCGCAATGCCCAGGTCGACAGTGTGAAGCGCCTGCAGTTTTTCCAGATGTTTCACCGTCTCCTCGTGCACGCGCATGCGCGCGACGGCGGCGCCCGCCATCTCAGCCAGGGAGACAAGCAGGTTCATCTGCCCCGAGCTGACCTCCCGCGGCAGGGGCACCGCGACAAAGAGAACGCCAAGGGTCTCGGAGCCAGTACGGATGGGAACGCATGCCCCGCCCCATCCAGGAGGGATCGCCATGCGGCCGGCCACTTGGCCGAGTGGGTCGCGCGCGAATTCGGCGGAGAAGTGCGCCTGCCCACTCGCGAAAACAGTCCCGGCGATGCCCTCCCCTGGTCTTATCGGAGCTTGATCGAGCTGGCCAAACCAGGCGCGGGTGACGGCAACCCGCAATTCGTCCCTCGCCTGATTGCAGAGCCAGATCTCGCCCCCCTCGGCATTGAGGGCGACCAGGGTCTCGTCCAGCAGGCGGGGCAGCATTTCGTCGAGCGTCTGGGCCGTGCGCATAGCAGCCGAGACCCTTTGTATCGCCACCAGCCCGGCGAGCTGCTGCCTCAATTCATCCTCCGACCGCTTGCGGATACTGATGTCACGGACGATGGCCGTGTGGAATCGGCCCTGCTCAGTCTCCCACTCTGACAAGGAAACCTCGAGCGGGAATTTCCTTCCGTCCTTGCGCACTCCTTCCCCCTCACTGGTTCTGCCGATGATGTTCGCCTCTTCAGCGCCCTGCACCCGCTCCATTCCCACAACATACCGGTTGCGGTCTTCTTCCGATACCATTTGAGCCACAGGCTGGCCGATGATCTCGGCTTCTGTGTGGCCGAACATGAGTTCCGCGCCATGGTTCCAGCCCACAATGTTGCCTGCGCTGTCGGTCGTGATAATCGCATCGTTGGCAGATTGGGTCACCGCCCGGAAGCGGGATTCACTCGCACGAAGCGCCTCCTCCGCGCGCTTCCGCTCGCTGATGTCTCGAACGATCGCCTCGAGCGCGATGGGAGCTCCTTCCTCATTGCGAAGGACGGTAATACCGGGTTCAACCCAAATGATTGACCCGTCCTTCCGGATCAATCTCATGCTGGTCAATTCTGATCTGGGCGAATTTTCCTTGAGAATCCCATCAAGAACACGCCGGTCCTCCGGAGGAACTAGCCTTTGATGGAGCTGGGGGTCAGCGTAGTACTCCTCTGGCGCGTATCCGGTAATGGCCAGCGCTGCTGGGCTTGCATATTCGAACCCAGGGCTAGCAACGAGCCGATATCGGAAGATGGCGTCCGGGGCATTCTCGGCAAGGCGCCGGAAGCGTTCCTCGCTCAGTTGCAAAGCCTCAATTGCGCGTCGGGTCTGAATCCGCAATCGCTTCTGCTCCAACGCCTGCTTCACAGCCTGCCCGAGGCGAGTCAGCCGATCCTTGAGGAGGTAGTCCGACGCGCCCCGCCGGATCGCCTCTGCCGCGAGCTCTTCCCCAAGAGTGCCGGCCACAAGAATGAAGGGGGTGTCTCGTCCCTGCCGGACAGCAATGTCGAGCGCTTTCATTCCATCAAACTGGGGCAGGCGGTAGTCTGCCAAGATGAGATCGGGGGCGCGCTCTAATCCGGCGAGATATTCATTCTCCGTCTCCGCTCTTTCCCACTCCACATCGAAGGCTGATCTCCGCAACTCCGCGATCATCATCTCGGCGTCAGCAGACCGCTCTTCAAGGACCAAGACACGAAGTGGAGTCGTCACGCCACCTCCCCTGCGACACTCGATTCCCCGATTCCGTCGCCATGGCGCCAGCCCGTGGGCTGGCCCCTCGCCGAGGAATACTGCCCCGTCGGTGGCTCGTTCGGAAGAAGCCAGTATAGGCCCAGGGTCCCCACCGCCTCGGTGAACCGGTCGAAACCCACCGGCTTCACGAGGTAGCTGTTGACCCCGAGAGCACAGCTCTTCACGATGTCCGCTCCTGGCGGGAGGAGGCGAGAATGACAATCGGAATCACGCGCGTCCGAGGATCGGCTTTCATCGCCCCCGAGAACCTTCGGCCGTCCATCTTGGGCTGCTTCAGATCGAGCAGGACCACCTTGGGCCCCTTCCCGCCCTTTCGGACGGAATGGGCTCCCTGGTCGAAGGGAAAGACCAACGCCCTAGCTCCATCCCACACGACATGGATGGTGTTGAGGAGGTTGCTTGCCTTGGGCACGTCGAAAGTGAGCTCCACGTCGTTCGGGTCGTCCTCGACCACAAGGATCTTAACAACTTTATTAGTCACCGGGCTCGTATCCGGAATCCGCTGCAGCTCACCCAGGACTTGCACTCTCCGCTAGTCTCGCCACTTGTCGATTCCTGCCACCCTCCGGATATCCCACGCCGCCGGGAGAGTCCCGTCCGAGAGGGAGGATCTGAGACACAAAGCCGTCAAGGACACGTGGCACAGCTCATTCAGGTACAAGCCTTGACCAGCATCGCGCTGCACAAGCAACAGGCCGTCTATGTGAGCGGGCGCGAGCCAGGATTCCGCCTGCGGGGAGGCAATCTCGAAGGGATCGATGCGAAGGATGAGGACGCCGCCAGGGGCCGTGCCGGTGTCCTGAGGTCCCCCCCCAAAAAAACACCAGGCATTTAGCTAAGACCTAGTATAGTCAGTCCAGGGACAAGCACAATAGGGTCGCAAAGACGAACCTATACCCGAGGATTCAAGGTGGATATACTGATGCTGCCGGAGAAAAGCAGAAAATCCGTCTCGCAACTGGAGCGGGAAAGCGGAGCCCCGCCCGGGCTCATTCTCTTGTCCTTGCCAAGAACCTCATCCGCCCAACAATGGACTCGGGTCGGACATGCAATAAACTCTCTCGACCGATTCTATCAGGCTGTCGAGGGATCAATCCGCGTGTCTTCCATTGTCAAGCCATTTGTCCGACTCATCCGCTCCATATTTCTTCTCTGGGTCAGGTTTTTCTCCACTTCACCCTGCCTTTTCGTCATTCGATTATTTTCACCACAGCGCGTGATGTCGCGCGCAGCAGCGCCCAATTCGTCGCCGAGAACGCTCTCCTGCGTCATTGGCTGATCCTCCTCCATCGCCTCGTTCAGAAACCACGGTCCACCCAATCGGATCGCCGTGGCTCGCCCTCCTTGCCGGTCATGTCCGCAATTGGAAGCAAACCTTCCTTATCCTCAACCCCAAACCGTTCCTCCACTGGCATCGCCTGGTCTTACGGCTGTTCTGGAAGTTTCAATCGCGAGACCGGGGCGGTTCGCCCACCTTGGCTGCCAAATGGCCCAAGCATACAAGAGAGGAAAACGAGGGCCCGACCAGGGATGCCCGGCATTTTGTCTGAACCTCAGAACGCCGGGCTGGTAGCCCGGAGATCTCTTGTTCTGTCCCAGCTCCCGCTGCCCTCCGCCAGCTGCTTGCTGCATCCATCCTGGAAATCCTGCGATTATGCCCTGCAAGTAGCAACAACCCGATACTCCCTTGCGGATGAGGTAGGTAGCAAGCACACGTCTCCCTTCGGGCTAGGTGAGGGGTCCTTGCAAGAAAGGTTCCCACTCCTCGGCCAGGGTCTGGATTGCGAGCTCGAACAACACGTGTTCCACTTTCCTCTATTATGGAGTCACCCACTCAGCAAGCCACCGTTGGTCAAGGGTGCAGGCCTCTGCCTCCTCGCCCCGGTCCTTGTGCTCCCATCCCTTCTTATGCCCAAGAATGTGGTGAGCGCATTCGCAGAGGATGATCTCGGTCCGCTTCGCCAGGTTTTTCTTGTTCTTCTCAAAGAAGTTGGAGGCAAGGCCAACGACGCACCTGCCGCCCAGAATCGAAGCGGGGAGAGACGCACCTCAACCTCAAAGCGCAGATACAGGCATTCGCCAGCCACCTTTCTGGCCACGCCGCGCAGGACGAGAGTCAGCCCCCCGGCGACTGGGTGACTCGTCTGGTACTCGTTGCTGTCCACCATCGCGATGGGTTCTTCAAAGCTGCAGTGCTCTTCTGGCACAGCACCTCCTTACCGTTGGAGCACAGCGCCAAACCGACTGGCCCGTTCGGGCATAGGACTACATCAAACAAGGGTCTCTACGGGAATCAGGATCTTGCGAGGTCCGCACCAACGCCCCCACCGGCCGTTCCTCTCCGATCCTGCCCTGTGCTCGAGACACGAGCTGGCGGACAAGCCTGTTCTTGTCGTCGAGAGCCCGGACAAGCGCGGGAACGGCCCCATGGGCTCTCAGCCGACCGAGCGCCTTGGCCGCGACTGAGCGCATCTCCCAGTCCTTGTCATGCCGCGCACGAAACAGCGTAAGGCAGTCCCCCCTGGCATTGTGCTTGTCCACATTTAGCTTGAGCAGCTTCATTGCAGTCCTTCGTATGGTGAAAGGGAAGATGGGAATCTCTCTTCATCTCTTCTTGGGGTGCCTACCCTCACCTCACGCCTGGTACTCGAGCGCCGGGCAGGCAGCAACGGGCGGGCTAAAGGACATTCTGGCCCCCTTTCTCACTACTGGGCTGTGCCGATGTCATAAATCCCGGAACGATCGAAAAGTCTCAATGCGTCCCTGGCTGGGCGCGGGGTGGCGGCCAACCAAATGGCACGCCTACCGCACAAATGGAGGCTGGCAGGGACAGCCGACTCTCTGCACCTTCATTTCACCCTGGGACGGCTCGAATATCGGAATCCGCTCTGGCTGGACCCACTCGCCCCCCCCTGCCGCGACCAGAGTAGGGGCTTTATTCTGGGCTCAAGATCGACCTGGTGTGTACCCAATTTGGATACCCTAGTTCTTCCCCTCCCTCAGATGTGCTTCTTGATCCACTTGCAATGCTTTTGCGCCCAAGCTGTTCCAGGAAGGGCGCCGGATTGCCAGCTTCCTCGCCGAGTTAGGCGCTCGCGCCTCTCGCGGTGGGGTAGCCGAGAGGGCTCAGTCGGCGAGGCCCAGACTCTCCCCAGGTCAGAGTGTTTTCCGGGTTACTCGTTGCGCGGCCCGCACGGATCTTCCCAGAGCCAAGCGGGGCGGACCTGACCGACCAAAAGATAAGGGCATCCCACAGGTCTACCAGGGAGAACCGCTGTGCGTCAAGAGCCGCGTTCCCAGATCAGCATGCGAGGATCCGCTTCCATCCTATTTCTCTTGCCGACAGGATGAGATGTCCCGGACCCGGTATAGATTAACGGCAGATGACGGGATTGGGAGCTTGCGGACCCATGAGCCATTCCTTCCCCTGAGCCACTTTGAATTGATATCCAGCCCCTGCAGATCATCGAGCGCGCTGATTGTGCCGTTTGCAACGAGCGGTGTATCATTTTTGGCCTCAAACCGACGGCTTGCTACGTGACACTCGACACCAAAACCGTATCGAATTGGTTCTAGATTGTCAGGCCAAGAAGGCCGTAAACTGATCATGCGTTAAGAGCCCATTCCCAGCTCAACCAACGGAGGGAATATGCTCCGGACGTGGTTCTCCAGACTGCGTGTACGTCTGATCCTGCTGGTCCTCCCCGCACTGGCCCTCATCCTTCACACCGGAATCGACCAACGGCGCCATGCCGCGCGAGATGGCTCTCCTGGGGCGCTAAGGGTTGGCAACATCGCCTCTTCTGACCAGCAGCTCCTTATCGCACAAGCGAAGGGGTTGCTCAGAACCCTCCCCCTCTTGCCACGAATCCGAGAGGCCACTCCGAGCATGTGCAACCAGCTCTGGGCCCTCCCGGAGCCCCCTTTCCTGTCCATCGCCAATCTCGGCGTCGCGGACGTTGTTGCCTACGTGCTCTCCAGCGCAATTCCTATGACCGACAAGATCAACATTGCGGATGGACAGTACTTCCAACAGACTCCGCAGATGAGGGACTTCGGCACCGGCACCTATCAAACCAACCGGGCCACGGGCGTTCCGTCGATCAACCTCGCTTACCCTATCACGGACACCTTCTTGAGTTGGCGACATAAGGCGCTGTTTGTTTAGTGGTGTTTTGGGCAAATGCTCGCGGCTTGATTCAGACGATTAGTGGGTGAGAGAACTCGAGGTGTTTATGAAAAGAATGACGAAAACCCCACCCGATCGGGGAGCGAGAAAGAAGAAGCCGAGCGTTGATATCACCAGAGTGGGGCACGGTGCAGCATCACCCAACCCAAAAACGTACGCACGCGGTTCGGTACAAGCAGCCTTGCACAGCTCCGAAGAGAAATTCCGGCGGATATTTGAAACCGCGCCAGACGGCATCATTCTGTTAGAGGCTCCGACGGGGAAAATCACCGATACGAACCCCTACATCGAAAAATTGCTTGGCTACTCTCACCGCGAGCTGATCGGTAAGAAACTCTGGAAAATTGGTCCTTTCAAGAACGTCTTCACCAGCCAGGGTGCCCTTCGTAGAATACAGAGGGAAGGGCCTATCCGCTACGAGGAGTTACCGCTCGAAACCAAGGATGGCAATCGCTGCGTTGTGGAATTCGTCAGCAACGTCTACCGGGTGGGAAATCAGAAGGTCATCCAGTGCCATGTCCGCGATATGAGTGAGCGGGCACCTGTCGAACGCGGACTTAAGGAAAGCGAGGCATGCTATCGTTCACTGTTCGAGAACCTGCTGGATGGATTTGCCTACTGCCAGATGCTTCATCAGCAAGGAGAGCCACAGGATTTCATTTATCTGGCTGTCAACCCGGCCTTTGAGAAATTGACGGGACTGAAGAACGTTGTCGGCAAGAAAGTAACCGAAGTTATCCCGAGGATAAGAGAATCTGATCCGGCGCTATTCGAGATCTATGGGAGGGTCGCTCTAACTGGCCGTTCGGAACAATTCGAGATGTATCTAGAATCTTTGGGAACTTGGTTCTCCATTTCTGTGCACAGTACCCAAAAAGAATACTTCACAGCCGTATTCGAGAATATCACCCAGCGCAAACAAGCAGAGGAGTCTCTGCTCCAGAGCGAGGAGCGTTATCGCAGCCTGTTTGAAGACTCGCCCATTTCACTCTGGGAGGAAGACTTCTCGGCGGTGAAGCGGAGTATTGAAGACCTGCGCAAGCAAGGTGTCACGGATTTCCGCGCCTATTTTGAAAGTCATCCGGCGATGGTTTTGGATTGTATGAGACAGGTCAAGATCGTCGAGGTGAACAAGGCCACCCTCAAACTGTTCGGGGCCAAGAACAAGAAAGAAATCATCAACAATCTGGGTTTGATCCTAGGTGAAGCCATTGAAGATTTGCAGGAAGAATTGGTAAACATCGCGGAAGGCATGTCCGAATTTGAATGGCAGGGGATCAACCATACACTCTCCGGTGAGCCGCGGGTAATCAGCCTGCACTGGTCGGCTGCCCAGGGACATGAAGAGACTCTGGACAAGATCCTCCTCTCGATGAGAGATATCACCGAGCGCAAACGGAACGAGGAGCAGATCCGGAGCCTCTCCAAATTCCCCGCGGAGGACCCAAATCCAGTATTGCGGATATCAGCGGACGGTGTCCTTCTTTATGCCAATCAATCGAGCGAGCCACTATTGGCAATGTGGAAGATCAGAATTGGGCAGGCCATGCCCGCAGAATGGCAGACCTGGAACGCAGGGGTGTTTAGTTCGGGGAAAAACAGAGAAGTGGAGATCAAATATGGTGAGCGGGTCTTCCTTTGCATTCTGGCTCCCGTTACGGAGGCAGGCTATGTCAACGTGTATGGACGGGAAATCACAAAGCGCAAGAAGGCGGAAGAGGAGCTACATGGGGTGAACCGGGCCCTGCGCACGCTCAGCTTGTGCAACCAGGCGGTGGTTCATGCTTCAGAGGAGTCTTCCCTGCTCGAGAGCGTCTGCCGGATCCTGGTAGAACAGAGTGGATATCGCCTGGCCTGGGTGGGTCTCGCCGATCAGGACGAGCAAAAAAAAGTCCGCCCGGTTGCTCAGGCAGGATACGAGCAGGGATATCTGGAGAATCTGCATCTTACGTGGGCGGACGAGGAACGGGGTCGAGGCCCGGCTGGCACCGCGATCCGCACCGCCAGCCCAGTGATCGCCAGGGACATTGCCACCGATCCGAACTTTGCGCCGTGGCGGCAGCAGGCCCTGGAGCGAGGCTTCGCCTCCGCAATTGCATTGCCTCTGGGGTCAGAGAACACCCAGCCCTTGGGTACCCTCTGTATATATGCGGCTGAACCGAATGCTTTCAATGCGGAAGAGATCCAGTTGCTCACCCAGCTCGCCAACGACCTGGGATATGGGATCGAGTCACTGCGCACGCGGGAAGCCCACCGCCGGGGGCAGGAGCAACTCGAGAGGCAACTCGTCCGACTTGAATCCCTGCGCACTATCGACACGACTATCGCCGCCAGCCTCGACCTGGGTCTAACCCTCAATGTTCTCCTGGATCAGGTCACAAATCAGCTTAAGGTGGATGCGGCCGATGTCCTCCTGCTCAACCCGCACTCGCAGTTCCTGGAGCACGTGGCGGCCCGCGGCTTTCGCACCGAGGCTCTCAAGCATACCCGCCTGCGCCTGGGCGAAGGTTATGCTGGGCAAGCCGCGCTGAACAGAAGCCCTGTCCGCATCCCCGCCCTCAGCGACGCCCCGGATGGCCTGCGGCGTGCTCCCCTCCTGCTGGCGGAAGGCTTTGCCGCTTACTACGCCATTCCGCTGATCGCCAAGGGCAAGATCAAGGGCGTGCTGGAGATCTTTCATCGCCTGCCGTTGGAACCGGACCGCGAATGGGAAGAGTTCCTGAAAATCCTGGCAGGCCAGGCCGCCTTGGCCATTGATGCTGCAGAGTTGTTCATGGACTTGCAGCGGTCAAACCTGGACCTGTCCCTAGCCTATGACGCCACCATCGAGGGCTGGTCCCGAGCACTCGACCTGCGCGATAACGAAACGGAGGGTCATACTCAGCGAGTGACCGAAATGGCTGAGAGCCTCGCACGGGCCTTTGGGGTGGAGGGAGAGGCCTTAGTTCATGTCCGTCGCGGTGCTCTCCTCCACGACATCGGCAAGATGGGCGTCCCCGATTCGATCCTGCTCAAACCAGGCCCCCTCACCGAGGAGGAACGGGGCTTCATGCGCAAGCACCCGACCTTAGCCTATGAGATGCTATCGCCTATCGCGTATCTGAAGCTGGCTGTTGACATCCCCTACTGCCACCATGAAAAGTGGGACGGCACGGGATACCCACGAGGGCTGAAAGGGGAGGAAATCCCCCTCTCGGCTCGGATCTTCGCCATCGTTGACGTTTGGGACGCCCTGCGCTCCGATCGGCCCTACCGCCCCGCCTGGGTGGAGGAGAGAGTTCTCGAATACATCCGGGAGCAAAAGGGCAAGCACTTTGATCCACGCGTCGTGGAAGCATTCCTACGGCTGCTCAAGGAGCCGGAAGGCACAAGCTCGTAATCAGGCCCAAGCAGTCATCTCGCGTGATGGCAAACTTTACCCTTGCACACATTGGAAGGAAGGACCCAAGTTGAGAGGCGAAGCAATGCAACCCTTCCCTGGTTGTCCCTGATAACCCCGTGGCTTGCGGTTGGCAGGGCCCTGGCAGGTGCCTCGGCTAACTTGACGGTCTTTGCCTAGAAGCTATTTCAAAACCCTTCTGAGGGTAAGCATGGCGCAGGCCAAATGAAAGAAACCAGCACGGACCAGGAGCGAGTGATCGTGGAGGACCAACAAGCGGCGGAAGTATCCCAACCAAGCGAAGGTTCTTTCCACAATCCAGCGGTGCTTGTACCGCCGCATTTTCCGTGCATCTCGATGGGCGGCCCGACGGTTGTTGCTACGGGCCGGGATGATCGGTTCAATGCCTCGTCTCACGAGTTGCACTAGCAGATGATTGCTGTCGTAGCCCCGGTCCACGACCAATCGGTCGGATCGCTGCCGTGGCCGCCGAAGCCGATGGGCATGCCCGACCGAGACAGTATTCAGGGTCTTCCCCAACAGGTTCACTTCCGACGGGGAGGCCGAGTCCAGGTATCCTCCCGACGGAGGCTACTCTGCGGCCCGAGCCCCAGGGGCGGGTTCCGAGGCTGGCGGAGTACCCTGGCCATCGACCAAAACCAGCCGCTTTGTGCCCTTTCCCCTCGGTCTTGCCGACGGCCGGGCCCCCTTTTTAGCCGGGGGAGCTTCCGTCGCCGAAAGACTCATCCCAACGGATCCTCTGCGCATCATTAAGGTCGGCCAGAAAGGCCCACCACAGATCCAGCAATACTCCGCTGGTTTCCCATTCTCGCAGCTTGCGTCACACCGTACTGGAGGTCCCATGCTGCCGCGGGAGCTCGCCCCGTCAGGAGCCGCTGAACAGGCTCCATTCGGAGCCTGGGCGAAGGACCTAGAGAATGCCTTCAAAGCACTGTCGGTCCGGGATCCTGGGACGTCCCCCTTTGGGGCTTGCCAGCTGCTCGGGTAGATGCACACGGATCTTGTCCCATTGCTTGTCGGTTAGTCCCATCTTGGCCAAGCCCCGTCAAGGGCAAGTTCCCTGCCAGGTTCTGAAATGACCTCTAGTCTCTTTGACAAACTCGGTGACATGGGTCTTGACAGCCAGACGGCTAACATCTTCGATCCGGTCGCAAGAATTCGCAAGATCCTCGACGTGGGTCTTCCCTGCCTAAGACCTGTCCCAGAGGTGGAAGCGCTGTTATTCTGCTTTGACCAGCTCTGCATCGCTCCCTGTGAGTGAAAAGACCCTTGAGGCGGTTAAGCATGCCACGACCGCGCCCAGCACGGTTCCGATGGTCTTAACCATGGCCCACAGGGTTCCAACGAAAGCGGTCGTCACCAGCATCGGGAGGATCACCCCGGCCTGGAGGATGACCACGCTCAGGCCATTGTGCCGGACCCGAGCATAGTTTGTGCTCTTTTTCCATCCACAGCACCTGGTCGAGCCCACGCTACTTGAGATATGCCTTTGGCTCTTCCTTCAGTTCAAACCAATCGAACCGACTGCCGAATACGTCCTTCAACCACTTGCGGTAGGTATTCTCTGCCAGGCTCTGCTCCTGATTGCTCATGCCTAGGTCTCCCGTATATTTTTTTCACCATCCGCATAGACTGGTCCGGCTGTTTGTAGGGGTTCGTTGCGAACCAGCCGACTCTTCAAAGGTTTGACAACCCGCATATTTAGGGATTGCCCAGGAGACGTCAGCGGAAATTCACCCGCAGCGCGTCCGGCCCCTCCAGCTACCAGCTCGGGGCGTCTGGCGCCGGCAAACTCAACAGCATCCGGCCAGGCAATTGAGCCACCGTTGATGAGCAGGATCAGCGAAGGCACATCCCCGGCCGGGGGCGGAGGCCAGCCGGATCACCCGGGGAGCTTCCTGGCCCCGGTCTGAGCCAGGGGTCAGGATGAAATACGTGTGGTCGTTTTGCAGCATGTCCGGAGCCTGGCGGCCCAACTTTTCCACTGGCACACCGATTTGGAGGAATTGCGCAGCGAGCCGGGTCCGGGAGCTCTCCCGGGTCTTCAATGATCTCGGTGTCCTCCCGCCGGCGAAAACGGTGGTCTGGTAGGCCTCGATGAAAGGGATCAGCCGACCTTCGAAAGGGTGCCGATCCGGCCGATTCCGACTCGAACGCGCCTTGGTGAGCCCATGCGGAAGGGAGGTGCAAGATAGACCTTCGGATTAAGGCACCTAGCCAACGGCCTTCGGCTTCCATCCGACGAACCTTAGATGTCAGACCGTTGCGATCCGTTGGGCTCTGGTCCTCTCTTTTCAATCCGCAGGGCAGCGAAGGGGCGCGAGCCGGGAAGGGCCCCGAACACGCTTGCCCGGGACCGGACTGACCTTCTGGGACATGCCGCTAACCCGGTTCCCCCCGGAGAAGACCGGCAGGAAACTGCCAATCCATCCGGCCGACGTCATCAAAGGCGGGTGTAAGATGAGCAGTGAAGGGGAAAGGCAGGCCTCCGGAACCCTGCCCAATGCCCATAGTCCTGGAGTGGGAATGGACCCCATGAACGGACCGGAACCATCACAACCGATGCCCGCCAGTTCGCGCACCCATCGGTCACTACCGTCCTTGCTTGCTCTGCTTTTCGCCTTCGTGCTCGTGCTGGCGGGACTGTTGTTTATTCCCGCCGGCCGGCTGGATTGGCTCCAGGCGTGGCTTTTCGTGTTTGCCTACACGGCCTTTGGGGTCTTCTACGGAGCCTGGACCCTGACCCACGATCCCAGTCAGCTGGACGAGCGCATGCAGGTCGGAGCGAACACCAAGGGCTGGGACATGTTTATCCTCACCTCATACACTCTGCTGCTTATTGGGATGCTGATCCTCTGTGGGTTGGACGGGGGACGCTTCCACTGGGCTCCGGTTCCCCTGGGCCTGCAGGCTTTGGGGTGGCTGGTCAGCCTTCTGGCCGCTGTCCTGATCTGGTGGACCAGTTCCGTAAACACCTTCATGTCCCGAACTGTCCGCATTCAGGAAGAGCGAGGCCAGCATGTGATTACGGGCGGTCCCTATGCCCTGGTGCGGCATCCCATGTATCTGGGCCTGATTGCCTTCATGATCGGTATCCCGTTGATTCTGAATTCAGGTTGGGCCCTGGTGCTTGCAGGGTTGATCGCTGTGCTGATCACCGTGCGCACTGCTCTGGAAGATCGGACGCTGCAGCAGGAGCTGCCTGGCTACTCGGAGTACGCCCAGCACGTGCGATACCGATTATTCCCCTGGGTCTGGTGAGCGGGAGGCCGGATGGCTGGAGAGGCAGAGGTGAAACATAGAGGCATGACGGGGGCAGGTGTTTTTCCATTTGGCGGAGGCCCATTGTGGGCCCCGACGGGACCACGGGAGCAGGGCAGCCCTCTCATACGACGGCCTACCCGTCCCGCCACTCGCCCGGGAAGCTTCCTGGTCCGGGCGCCAAGGAATGCCGCGCGCGGTGGCACAATTGGAACCCAAGGGGACATTCAGTTAGAATCGAGTGAGGTCCCAGGCGATCGCTGGACAAGCGGTCGACCGGCGGTATGCTCACTTGGGTGGTATGCAGACTGCGATGACTGTTATCAGTACCGGCCTCCGGGATCAGGCGTCACTCACCCCGTGGGCTGGAGCAAACCGAGGAGGAACAATGCGAGCGAGGACAATCCTGGGGGCTATCTTGCCACTCACCTCCATCCTTGTGGCTTGCGGTCCCTCCGGCCTCGCAGCGGGGCCGAGCCAAGTTCCACCGACTCCAACGCCAGCCGTGGTTACCGCTCCCACAGCGATCCCTTCGCCTGCTCCCACGAGCACGAAGGCGCCGACGCCGACGCCCGCCGAGTGCGAGGTCGTGGCCGTGGCGAACACCACGGTGTACGAGCGGCCCGGCCCCTTGGCGCCCGTTTTCGGCACTCTGAGTTCTGGGAACAGCGAGCCGGTCGGCGGATGGACGACGAACGGTTGGCTGGGGTTCGAACCCGGCGTCGCGCAGGCTGCGAACATGGGCGTCTTTCGCCTGCGCTGGGTTGAGAACACCAATTCGATCCGGTTGCAAGGGCCATGCTCACAGGTTCCGGTCGAGCCTTGGGTCCCCACAGTCGGAGTCTGCTACGACATGGCCATGGCAGACACCACGGTCCATTACCTCGCCACAACCGGATCGGTCGTACTGGCCACTATGCAGACCGGAGACTTCGCTGCGGTCACTGGCAAAACCTCCACCGGATTTGCCCGCGTGGACCTGCTCAGCGGATTCCCGCAAAGGCCAATCAAGGGCTGGGTCCAGAGCTCCGACCTCAACATGAACGGCCCATGCGACTCACTGCCCACGATCAGCCCCTCGGCGCGCTAGCGGCTTCGGCCTGTGCAGCCACTAACCCAAGGGCAAGGGTCGCCGGACATGGCGGGTCTGCGCCCCCAAGGCCAAAGGCGGACATGAATCTGGATAGTCTATCTCGCGATGAGCTGATACGTCTGGTGCAGGTTTACGCCAAGAACTGGCTAGCACACGACGGGTGCTGGTTCCTGGCCGTCGAGGAGAAGTTCGGTCTGGAAACGGCCATGCAACTCGATAACCGGGCGTGGGAGCAGTTCTCGCCTGTCGAGGCTCGGCGCATCATGGAGGCCTTCGGCCTCCCCGCCGCCGGTGGGCTCGAATCACTGGAACGGGCGCTCGACCGCCGGCTGTATGCGACCGTCAACCGCCAGGAGACTCGACGGGTCAGTGTGGACATCTTGCGGTTCCGCATGGTTGACTGCCGTGTTCAGCATGCCCGGCAAAAGAAGGGGCTGGCTCCCTTTCCCTGCAAGGAAGTGGGCGTGACCGAGTACTCGCTCTTTGCGCAGGCGGTCGACCCGCGCATCATCACGCGCTGCTTGCAGGCCCCACCCGACCGGATCGGCGACTGCTACTGCGAGTGGGAATTCCGTCTCGAGGAGGCCCCCTCCATGGCGGGGAAAGCGGCCCCGCCCGCTCGGTAAGGTCGCGCGTTGGTGGAGGCCCGAGGTTCCACTTAAGCCCGGTTGGCGCTCCCCCCATCCGCATGTCCCAGGCGCGCTTGAAGGGGACGATTGCCCTGAGTTCCTGAAAGCATAAACTCGTCGAGGCCAATGCGACCGCGCCCACCTGTCGGTCCTCGAACAGCAAGAGTTCTGGGATTTGCCTCTCCGTGGCATCCGACAGACGCCTGGAAAGCACCTCGGCAAGGTCCCCAAAGGGTATCTCAGTTACGTAAGGGGCATCGTTCCCCACCTTCTCCGACGCCAGCAGGCTCCGGCGCGGGCCACGCCCTTCCGGATGAGCGCAGAATCCGGCCACGGCAAACCCTCCTAGGTTTCCATGTCGCCCAAGAGACCGTCCCCAATCTACGCCTCCACCAAGTCCCTGGATCGATGCGGCAAGGTCATGAGGAGCTTCGCCAGGATTTCGAATTCGAGCTTCCGGTTCAGCCAGGCTACACGCATTTGTGCCCGCCACGATGTCAAGCGGCATGCTCAGATATCCCGCATGCCGCGGTTCGCATAGTAAGCGACGCCCCCTGGCCCATGCCCGGCCTCGAAAACTTGGGACAACCCCGAGCGAGGCCCTGGCCACATGCGGGTCAGGTGCTACGCATTGGCGACCTGTTCGTAGATCCCCACTGGGCGGCCCTCCTGCGTCGCAACGGAGCAAGTCATCTCCGGGCGAAACCCGCAAGCCAAGACGCTTGGATAGGAGGCCTTCTGTGAAGGAGAAGAAGGTTCGCGCGGTGCAAAGTGCGCTCCAACAGATCGGCCAAGCGAATGCCAAGGGTCTTAGGCGTGGAGATCGGTCCATTTCACATCAACCGCAAGGCTGCGGCTGATTCTGTGGGGGGCGTGAGGGGCGGGTTGCGGAGATAGGAGAGCACGAGCTGCTTGCGGGAGAAATGGCCGAGCGTGATGTACTCGATCGGCATCGGCGGGCCGCACAGTTCGCGGACAATCTCCCCTGCGCTACGGCCTTGCGCATTGAGGTCCAGGACCTTGCTGCCCAGATCCTCCAGGTAGGCAATTTTCTCGCCGATCTCCGCCTGGGGATTCTCACGCACGCGCGCGCTGCCGGGGAACAGCAGGGAGAGGTTTAGCCCGGCGACCCGTCGCAACGAGGCGATGATTTGCCAGATATCGCTCTCGGATCGAAGGGCGCGGTCTTTCCCGCCCACAAAAAGATCCCCGCTGAAGAGCCAGCCTCGCGCAGGCTCGAGGAAACAGAGATGATCCCGGCTGTGGCCGGGGGTATAGAGGACTTGCAGCTGCGAGTGAGCGGTTCGGATCGTGTCCCCCTCCTGCAGAGGAGATCCCTGGCACGCATCCGGCCAACCCCATAACACCCTGCGGTAGGGGTGGAGAGGCTGGGTACGGCGCGGATCGCTCATCACCTCCAGCGCCTGATGGTGGGCAAAAATCTGAATCTCCGGGTGGCTCCTCTGGAGTTTGCGATTGGCGCCAAAGTGGTCTTCGTGCGAGTGCGTGTTGAGGATCTTTCCGACCGGGATCCCGGCAACCTCCCGTACGAGCTCCTCGGCGGAAAAAGGGCAGCCAGTGTCGATCATCGTCCCGTCGAAGTAATAAGCGGTGGTCCAATACCGGCCTTTCCCAAGGAGAGTCCGGGCCAGGTCGAAACGAACGACCTCCCCAAACCGGGTGACCTTCACCATTCGTGTCGATAGCTCCATGTGCTCGGGCCAGGAAGAGAGCGAGGAAGACTGAAGAAACAGCGCCCGATCCTCACTAATTCACCGTCGCGGAGGAAGTCTGCGCGCCTCCCGCTCCAGGTCCTGTCTTGGTTGAGAACCGCCCGGAACCCGTTCTCATCTGGCGGAGAGCCTTTCCAGGCACGCGGGCAACTCTTTCAGGCTGGGAATTTGTTCAAAATGCAACCCGCGTCTTCCCTCCTCGGGGACATTCTCACGCGCCCAGGTTCGGGCATACGGGATCTGCACGGCACGACCGCCGATTTCGATCACCGGGAGGATGTCCGATCGGACCGAGTTTCCTACCATCACGAAGTTCCGCGGGCGGATTCCATACTTCCCCAGGATTTCAAGGTACCGACGGGCAGATTTTTCCCCAACAATCTCGCTGTAGCTGAAGTACTTGCCCAGCTTCGAACGCTCAATCTTGGCCTCCTGCTCAGAGGTTTCCCCCATGGTGATCAGCATCAGGCGGTAGCGGCTCGCAAGATCTTTGAGCACCGCCTCAACCCCCTCCATGAGTTCTATCCGCGCAGACAGCATGGACTTGCCAATCTGCAACACCTCTTGAATGATGGCGACGTCCGTGCTCCGGGCGCAGATCTCGGTGGCGACCTCGATCATCGAGAGCGCAAAGCTCTTGATCCCGAACCCATAGATATTGACGTTCTCCGTCTCGTGCGCCTGCAACAGGCGCAACGCCTGTCGCTCCCGGTCATACGGGGCCAGTATCTCCTGGAGACGATCCTGCGCCTCCAGGTACAACCGCTCGTTGTCCCACAGCGTGTCATCCGCGTCAAAGGCGACGACTTCGATCATGGGGAATCTCGCTCCCGGGTCGGCCCTCCCCGCAGGCTCCTAGTGTTCCGTAAACGACATCAGACTTAGTCGCGTGTTGCTTTGTTGACGCGCTGCAGGATATCTTTTGAACTCTTGGTCCAGACAAACCGCTTTCCGGACTCATTCCAGTGATGGATGTA
>JBEKXU010000028.1:0-42285 GCA_049511715.1 Anaerolineales bacterium | reverse complement strand
ATCCATCACTGGAATGAGTCCGGAAAGCGGTTTGTCTGGACCAAGAGTTCAAAAGATATCCTGCAGCGCGTCAACAAAGCAACACGCGACTAAGTCTGATGTCGTTTACGGAACACTAGTGACATGACCGGCACAATGGACCCGAGACATCCACGGGCCGCAAGAGGGAGCAATCCGGGGAAGGCTTTTTCCCACCTCCAACAATCCGCATAGGAATACGAGAACTATCGAGGGTCGCTGTCCGTAGGGAAAGCAAGAGGGAGGCACCTCAAAGGAGCCTTTCGCACTAGTCTGGCGAGGGCACCGAGCGGACAGCAAGCCACGGCCCCAGAGCTTGATCGCAGAATTCCACTCCCAAGAGTCCGGGGTCGCTCAGCTCGGGATTGAGGCCGATCGTGCACGCCCTCAAGTGGCCACCTGCGGTCAGGGTGCTCTGCGCGGAACCAGCGCACCTAGCTGCGCGCCTGCTCCAGCAGGCTCTCCACTATATCCTCCGGGGATGTGCGGAGCTCGACGCCCGGCAGCCGGAGGAGATCGCGCAACGGCAGATTCCGCAGGCAGGTCATCGTTTCCTCACTGATCCCTCCTTCCTCTTTGCTACCGAAGGTGGGGCGGAGCGACCCCATCACCTCCCGGAAGAGCGGATCGAAGACGGCCTTGCCGCGCGGGTCTTGCAGCCAGTCTCCAACGGTCGACCAGCCGTCCAGCAGGCAGGGCAGCGCGAGTGTCGATTTGAGTGTGACTGGAACCCTGCAACGGATATCCGCCGAAGATGCGCCAATCAGGATATCGAATTCGCCATTCTCCGTGATCCACCGCTTGTGGACCGGGTGATAGTAGGCGAAGGCCCTCTCGTCGAGAAAGACGGCCACCGTCTTGGTCTCACCCGGCAGCAATTCCACTTTGGCGAAGCCCTTCAATTCCTTGGGAGGCCGCATCAGGCCCGATGTGCAATCATGCACGTAAACTTGCACAACCTCTTCGCCCCTCACGGGCCCCGTGTTCGTCACCCTCACAGAGACGGTCAGGCCCTCTACATCCCGAAACAGATCGCTGGAAACCTCGGGCGACCTGTATTCGAATGTCGTGTAGCTCAGGCCATGGCCAAAGGGGAAAAGCACCGGCTGCTCCCGGGCTTCGTAGTAGCGATAGCCAACGAAGAGGCCCTCGCCATAACGCACCACCTCGCCGTCTCCAGGATAGTCGAGGTAGGCAGGCGTATCGGCCAGCTTGAGCGGGAAGGTCTCGGGCAGCTTGCCCGAGGGGTTAATCAGCCCGAAGAGCGCCTCGGCAATTGCCCCGCCCCCCGCCTGCCCCATCATCCAGGCCTCCAGCACCGCGGCCGCGCCACCGAGCCATGCGCTCATCGCCACCGCCGACCCGTTGTTGAGGATGACCACCGCCTTGGGTTGGACGGCCGTCACGGCTTGGATCAAGGCGACCTGGTGGTTCGTCAGATCGATATCGGCCCGGTCATAGCCCTCCGCTTCCGCAAAGGGCGGCGGGGCCATGTAGAGCAAGGCCACCTCAGCCCCCTGTGCGGCATTGACCGCGGCGGCAATCAAGGCAGGCCCGCCGCTGCCGTCGGAAGAGTAGCCTTCACGGTACGTGATCCGGGCGCCGCCCGCCATTTTTTCCAGCTCCGCCAAGGGTACGTCCAACTGCGTCGGGTTGATGTGCGAGCTGCCGCCGCCTTGGAAATAGGGTTCTTGCGCGGCGCGCCCGATCACGGCGATCTGGCGCATATTTTTCATGGGAAGAATGCCGTTGTTCTTGAGCAGGACCATCCCCCCTCCAGCAATCTTGCGCGCCAGAGCATGATGCGCACCCAAATCAAACGAGGCGCTCTTGGGCCTCCGCGCGGCTCGGAAGGCAATTCGCAGGATACGGCGGACGGCCTCGTCGAGGATCCCCTCATCGAGTTGTCCGCTCCGCACGGCCTCAATTACGGCTTGAACGTCGCGGTCCCTGGGGCCGGGCATCTGCAGGTCGAGCCCTGCCCGCAGGGCAGCGACCCGATCATGGACCGCGCTCCAGTCGGAGACCACGAACCCTTCAAAGCCCCACTCCCGCCGGAGAATTTCCGTCAACAGGTCGCGGTTTTCCGAGCCGTAGGTGCCGTTGAGGCGGTTGTACGCGCACATGACCGTCCAAGGTTTCCCCTTCTTGACCGCGGTCTCAAAGGCCGGCAGGTAGATCTCCCGCAAGGTGCGCTCGTCCACCTGTGCACTGATGGTCATGCGCCGGTATTCCTGGTTGTTGGCGGCATAGTGCTTTAGCGAGGTGCCCACGCCGCGACTCTGCACGCCGTTGATAAGGCTGGCCGCCAGCTCTCCGGCCAGATAAGGATCTTCGGAGAAATACTCGAAGTTGCGGCCGCAAAGCGGCGTACGCTTCATGTTGACCCCTGGCCCTAGCACCACGTCTACGTCTAAGGCGATGGCCTCCTCGGCCAATGCCTGCCCCATTTGATGAATCAAGCCTGTGTCCCAGGTGGAGGCCAAACAGGACGCCGTTGGAAAACAGGTTGCCGGCTTGCTGCTGGGCGCCATCGAAGGCTCATCCGGAACACGGCGCAGGCCATGCGGCCCGTCCGAGACACGAATTGCAGGAACGCCCAGGCGCCCCAGCGGGGTGGTGGTCCAGGCGGTGGCGCCGGTGCACAGCGCGGCCTTTTCTTCCAGGGTCAACTGTTCCATGATTGCCTGAATCGGGTCCATTGGTCACCTTTCTCCGTCGTTGTGTTCCACCCTGCAGGACATGCCCGGTATCCTTCCAACGCTTGGCGGCGTGCGCCTGTGCAGGAATCTACAGCCCGCCGACCCGCTCATCGACCCACATCCACTCGGACAGCGTACGAGGCCGCTCCGGGAAGCCTGACTGCCGCTACCAGGAAGAACCCGTGACCGTCCTTCGGGTTCCCTGCGCCCCGCCCTCCCAGTGCCTGGACGCCTCCCGGCTGTTTGCAATCTGTGCCTCCAGCGGACTCAGAGGCTGACGATCCGCCGCTGGGACGCCCTGCGTGTCTGCACCCTTCAAGGGGAGATCATGCCAAGGATTCTACTCGTCCCAAGGCATTGCCCCGGTGTCCTGCCATTTCGTTGCTCCCTCCATATCTCGCGGTGCCCCCGGCTGGCGAGCCGAACCCACTGTTCGGGCAGCGGCGAATCGTGCTCCCTCGCCAAGCGAAGATTCTGCTCTTCACCCCCCCGGCAGGCTCTCGCCTGTTCTCGTTGGCAGGCGCCTCCGGCTATCGAAACCTTGTACAACGCCGAGTGGGCTCCAGGAGCCAGCGCGCTCGCCGGGCACTTCCTGCAGGGGGCGAGGAGAGATGGCCTCGTTCAGCCATAGACGGTCAAGGAAACCCGCCGGCATCTCAGGGTCAAAAGCTACCTCGACATGTTCCATCGGGCCAGGCCGAAACTCGGCCCCGGAAAATGTGTTCCAGGCGGCGGACTCAAACCAAGGAAGTTAAGGCGAGGAAGCGTCATTGCGTTTTGGGTGCTCAAAGGATTGCGCCCTGAGTCGCAGAGCGTGGCCCAGTTGAGGGTTCCAGGGAACAAGCCCAAGTAAACCCTCGGCCGCCGCGGGCAAATGCGCCCGTGACCGACGCTGGGAAATCAACATCGCGGGCCCGGAGGTCGCGTCGGCCTCCGGAACGCCCGCGAAAGCTCCACAGGACAGTGCCTGGTCTCAACCTACTGCCCCATTCACTGCCGTGATACCATTCCACTTCCGATGGGGACCCCATTTCGATCCCGGCTCAAAGCCCTAGGCCTGCCGCACACTTTCTGGCTATTGTGGATCGGCACCTTCATCAACCGCCTGGGCGGGTTTGTGGTGCCGTTCCTGACCTTGTATTTGACCAGCCAGCGCGGGCTTTCTATAGGTCAGGCGGCGCTGGTCGTCTCTCTCTTTGGTGCGGGATCGTTCAGCGCTGCTCTGGTCGGCGGCGAGCTGGCCGACCGCCTCGGGCGGCGGCCCGTCATGCTGATCAGCTTCCTCATAGCGCCGGTCAATATGATCCTGCTCGGCCTGGCACGCCCGCTCACAGTGATCGGGCCGCTCACGCTGCTACAGGGCTTCTTCACCGATTTGTACCGCCCGGCGGTTAACGCGATGGTCGCCGACCTCGTTCCAGCCGAGGGCAGGCCTCGCGCTTACGGTTACATCTATTGGGCGATCAACCTCGGATTTGCCTTTGCCCCTGCGATCGCGGGGTTGATGGCACGCTGGAACTACTTCCTGCTGTTCCTGGGCGATGCGCTGACCACATTTGTCTTCGGGATGATCGTGCTCTGGGGCGTGCGCGAAACTCGGCCGTCGAGGGCTAAGGAGGGCGCCAGGACGGGGGAAGAGGGCCGGCTTGCGCGGCTCGGGCGCGAGCCGCTGATGTTGGTCTTTGCGGCTCTGGCCCTCGGGTTTGGGATCATCTATATGCAGGGCAACGTGACCCTGCCGGTGGACATGCGCTTGCATGGTCTCGGGCCGGACGCTTATGGACTGGCGATTGCCGTCAACGGCGCACTGATCGTGCTGCTGGGCATCCCGGCCAGCCATATTCTCACGCGTTGGCCGCGCTTCGCATCGCTCGCGCTCTCGGGATTGCTCCTGGGGATCGGCTACGGCCTCACCGCGTTTGCCGCATCACTGGCTGTGTTTGCCCTGACGATTGCAGTCTGGACGCTAGGGGAGATCGCAGGCGCAACCGTCGCCCCTTCCGTGGTTGCCGACCTTTCGCCGGTGGACCTGCGTGGGCTATACCAGGGAATATACGGCGGAGCCGTTGGTCTCTCGTTCTTCCTTGGCCCGATCCTGGGCGGGTGGATCTTCCAGCAGTTTGGCCCGCGTACGCTCTGGGGCGCTTGCTTCGCCCTTGGGTGCCTGCTCGCCCTCGGCTACCTGGCGATGTCTGGACCGGCCCAGCGGCGCTTGGCCAAGCGCGCACGCGCCGCCTAATCATCGCCAAGCAGGCGAAGCGTGGCCAAGCTCCAAGGGCGTGGCGGTCCGAGGTAACAAGATCAGTATTCTCTAGCAACGCGCCTTCCGAATCCCGCATGAGAAACACCACACCGGAAAGGTTCCTACGATGAATCAGAACAGCGTTGAGAACAGAGCCCAAATCGTCTATTTCAGCCACGGCGGGGGCCCCTTGCCAATTCTCGGAGACCCCGGCCACAAAGCGATGGTAGATTTCATGACCCGCCTTCCATCTCGGCTCCATAGACCGGAGGCGATCCTTGTCATTAGCGCCCACTGGGAGGAAAGCTCAGCGACCTTGTTGGGGGCGCAAGAGCCTGCCATGTTCTATGACTATTACGGTTTCCCCGACAAAGCCTATGAAATCACGTATCCGGCTCCGGGAAGCCCTGAATATGCCGATCGGATTGCCGGACTACTGGGAAAGAACAAGGTACCCAATCGTATTGATCCCCAGCGGGGTTTTGACCACGGCCTGTTTATCCCGCTGAAACTGATGTACCCGCAAGCCGATATTCCCTGCCTTCAACTTTCGCTCGTGCGCGGTCTGGACCCGGCCGCCCACATTGCCCTGGGCAAGGCTTTGCGAGGACTCATGAAAGAGAATGTTCTGGTAATCGGATCTGGATTCTCCTTTCACAACATGCGCGCCTTTTCATGGGCCGGTCCCAGTACCCCGGATCCGGCCAATGACGGCTTCCAAGATTGGCTGATCGAGACCTGCACCGGTCCGATCCCCCAATCCGAACGTGAACAGCGCCTGATCGAATGGGAGAAGGCGCCTTCCGCACGCTATTGCCACCCCCGTGAGGAGCATCTGTTGCCGCTCCATGTTTGTCTTGGGATGGCCGACAAGCGGGCGGAATTGATCTTCGACGACCAGATCCTCGGCAAGCGCAGCGTTGCCTTCTCGTGGTAAGGGGAAGGAATCAGGATAGTTCTTGTAGAGGGCACCGAAATCTCCCGCAGAGAATCGAACCTCCCGCACACCGGCCCCCCTATCGCCTTCGCCGGATCAGCAAGATCACCTCTGCTCAAGGACGCGCCCATCCCTGGGCATTTGCAATTCGATCATTGCCGATCGCAGGCGGGGACATGATGACAACCCGCTCGCCTTCTCACCCCCCAGAATGGACGGCCAGCCCAGGAATGCCATATCGAATACGGGTCCCTTTGACGAGCGGATCGGATTCCCTTGGATCCGACGACCCACGAGGTGACCCCCATCCTAACCAGCCGCCTAAGGATGGAACGCCCCACCGGCTTGAAGACTCGCGAGCTGAGGACTTTGGGAAACGAAGAAAAGGAGCCCAACCGAGGAAGAGATGAGGGGCTCAGAAACCAGGGCCCCAGGATCTCAACGGCGAAACTTGCCGGGGCCTGGTCCTCTTCAGGAATCCAGAGAAGGCGGGGAGTCAAGACGGCTGATCCGTGGGCTGTGAGGAAGTTGTGAGCAGCTTTGAGAGAATCGTCAAGCCGTCCACGATCCTTGCCCCGTCTCCGCGGCTGGCCTGCTGCAGCACTGAGACCAGAGGGCTTAAGCGCTTTTCCGATACGTCTTTCGCCAGGCAGGATTCCACTCTTTCGGCCAGCATGACGCGCGCACAGCGGTGGTCCGCTGGGTTAGGCCGGCGTATGAGGAGTCGCTTGCGTTCCAGACGGGTGACGAGGCCCGAAATGGTGCTCTGGACCAGCCTCATAGGCTCGCTGAGACCGCGGATCGTCATTCCGACTTGACCCTGGTGCGACGGTTGGGCAAGAGCAGCCAAGGCCTGCATCTGGGGAGCGCTCAATCGGATGCGACTCTTGTCCTCCCCGCAGGCTCGCGGAAGCACCGGCCTATGACGCGCAGGTGCTGATCCACGGCATCGGCATCCTGGAACAGAGATTTGTCCGTTCCCCTGGTCCTTTCTCACCCAAGTCCCGCACCCGTTTCCCACTACTCCCCCTTGTCGCTTCCATGGATTCTCTTCAAGAATTGCATTCCCGGAAGGATTTGGGGAACGTCCCGCCGATACCGCTGGTATTGATCACCGAAAGTCTCCGGCATCAATTTCTCTTCCGCAGGAACTTTGAACCAAACCAAGCCGAAGTCGACCACAGCGAGCAGAATCTAGTACGCTATTCCCCTGACGCGGAAGGAGCCCAGAAGCATCCCTAGGATACCGGTGTAGATGGGATGGCGGGTGACCCGGTAGGGTCCTTGGGTGCGAAGCTGGTGGCCATTTTGGCTTCCGGCCAGGCGGACCACATCGTCCCGAGAGAAAAGCGAGCCCAGACCGTTAGCCTCGTGGAAGGGATCAGAAGGAAGAGCCCGATGATCTTTGCCCACGAAGGAGAAAAGCCGATCAGATTCAGGGATCTCAGCAGCCCAAGGCGGATCATCAAGTAGACGACGATGTCCCCGAGAACCCAGACCGGCATACACGCGGACCTCCTCAAAGTGCCTGGACCGGTCACCAGGTTGTAGATCCAGCCGACCAGCCAAACCAGGACAAAGGCGCCCCAGAAAACAGGGAGCAGGAGCCAAAAGGGCAAGTCGCTCATCGTCGGTTCCGGCGCGATCCATCGTAGGCGATGTATTGCTCCCGAAGCACCCTACCACGAGGCGTTGGCCTATCAACACGGCAACGTAGGCTGCGATTCTGGGGGCCTTCACCCTGGTGCGAATCCCGCGACGTGAGGATCGCGCAAGAACCTCTCCTCAGTCTTGCATGGCCGAATGGAAGATTTCGGAAGACTCCCGGGAGAACGGCCCTGGAGAAGCTGGAATCATAACGACTCAGCATGACGGCCTCTCGTTTCTCAAGAAACATCCCTTGGGTCAGGGACAAGCTGGGTAGCCACCTCGAAAAGGCTCAGATGGGATTCCTGGCTCTGAAAAGCCGTTGACAACAAGGGATTTGCGAATTATGATCTAACCAGTTAGTTAGAAATGCAACTGAACGGTTAGGAGGGAGGAAACGATGCCTGAGCCCGGAATCAAGCGCGGAAGGATGCACGACGCAGAAGGTGCCCGGGCGGCCATCCTGGACGCAGCCGAAAAGGTGTTTGCTGAACACGGTTTTGACGGCGCCCGCATTGATGCCATCGCGACTCAGGCACACTACAACAAGAGCCTCATCTTCCAGTATTTCGGCGACAAGCTGGCGCTGTATGACGAGGTGATTCGCCGGGCCGACGACCAGACCCGCGTCATGCAAAACGAAGCCCTCGGCTCCCTAAGCAAGGCTGAGGCTGCGCTCGATTCTGAGCATATCAGAACATTGCTGGGAGAGTATGTCGGCTGGTATTTTGACTATCTCCTGGAACACCCGACCATCCTGCGTATCTACATGTGGGAGATGGCCGAGGGCTGGCAGACCTTTTCCAAGATCGTCTCCCAGCGGGATTTCGACGACGTCGACCAGTTTGCGCCAGTTCTCGAAAAACTAGAGAGCGCCGGGTTGCTGCGCTCGAACCCCAACCTCTTCCTCCAGCTAAGCAGCGCACTCTTCTTCCCCGCGTTGTTCTTGTCCCTCCTGCCCATGGTCAAAATGTACTTGCCAACCTTTGATCCTTCCTCCCCGGCGGAACTGGCGCAGGCACGCGAATTTGTTATCGAATTCGTTCTCGAGGGGCTCCTGGTAACCCCCGCCCCGGCGGAGTCCTAGAGGGGAATGGAGATGCTGAGGCGCACCTGGGCCGTCACACAGAAGGAATTCATCCAGCTCTGGCGTTTTCCGCTGGTCCTTGTCGGACTGATCGTGGGGCCGGGGTTGGAGCTGATCCTCCTAGCCGTGGCCATTCACACCAACGTCCAAAACATCCCCATGGTCGTGGCCGACCAGAGCTTGAGTGCGGCCAGCCAGGACTACCTCAACGCCTTCACCGACTCGGGCGACTTCGATATTGTCGCCACGGTTCCGGACCAGGCCAGTGTGGCCCGGGCGATCGACAGCGGGCAGGCGAGCATCGGCATCGTCATTCCGCAGGATTTTGCCACGCAGGTTGAACAGAAGGATGCCAACGTCCTCATGCTGGTCGACGGCTCCGATTCTTTCGTTGCCCAGTCGGCCTACAACAGTGCCGCGGCCATTTCGCAGCAGTACGCGATCGGCCTGACCGACCAACCCCTCAGCCCTTTGAATGCCGATATCCAGATCCTCTACAACCCGAACCTGGAAACCCTGTGGTTCATTGTGCCCGGTTTTGGAGCGTTTCTCCTGTGGGGCATCGCGCTCAAACTAACCGCGTTCTCCGTCGTGCGCGAACGGGAAATGGGGACCATCGAGGCGCTGCTGGTCACGCCGTTGCGCCCCATCGAGCTGATGGTGGCCAAGATGATCCCCAACCTGGCGCTCGCCGTCTTCGACCTGGCTCTGACTTTTTCCGTGGGAATGCTGATCTTTGGCGTCCCGTTCCGGGGCAGCATCCTCCTGTTCGCGGCCTTGGCCAGCCTCTTTGCCGCGGGCAGCCTGGGTCTGGGGCTGGCGATCTCTTCCGTTTCCCAGAGTCAGGTTGAGGCGAACCAACTGGCTTCGTTGATGAATATCGCCGTCATTTTCATCAGTGGTTTCTTGTTTCCGCTCTCTGCTCTGCCGCTGCTCTTGCGCTTGCTGGGCTACGCCATGCCCATGACGTTCTTCCTGCAGATTGTGAACGGCATTATCACCAAAGGGGTCGGGTTGAATGACTTGTGGACTCCCGTGCTATCCCTGACCGCCGTGACGCTGGCCATCTTTGCCCTTGGCGCCCTGGCCTTCAGACAGAGACTGGACTGAGCGGGGCCAGCATGCCCATCAACTTTCAACGTTTAGGCGCGCTCATTCGCAAAGAAACCATTCAGATCCTGCGGGACCGGCGCTTCCTCTTGCTCTTTCTGGGATTGACCTTGGTCCAGCTGTTTGTGTACTCCTACTCCGCGTCCCGGACCGTTTACCACATCCCGATGGCCGTGGTGGACCAGAGCCACGACGCCCAGAGCCGCGCGCTGGTTCAGGCGCTCGTCAATTCCCAGTATTTCGATGCGACGGTCTACCTGAATGGTCCGAATCAGATCCTCCAGGCGATCGACCGCGGGCAGGTCAAAGCGGGAATTGTCATTCCCCCGGATTTCGCCGCCGGCATCGCCAGGGGTTCCGCCAGTTTCCTCATGCTACTGGACGGCTCGGACCAGTTTGCGGTCAGCTCCGCAGACAGCGCGGCGAGCTTGGTGGCCCAGAGTTTCGGCGCGAACCTGTCCGCCGAGAGCCTGGCGCGGGCCGGGGGGCTGGCAGCGGCACCGGCGGCCGCAGGCGCCCTGCCGATCACGGCCTCGACCCAGGTCCTTTACAACCCTGCGATGAACGACCGATGGTTTGTCATTCCTGGGATCATCGGAATGATTCTGCAGACTCTGGCGGTCGAACAGGCGGCCATCTTCCTGGTTCGAGATCGGGAGTGGGGGACTCTGGAGCAAATGCTGGCCACGCCCATCCGGCAGCTGGAGCTGATTCTCAGCAAGCTGATTCCTCTGTCGATCCTATGCCTGCTGGCCTTGGGGTTGAGCCTGGCCTTGGGAGTTTTTTGGTTCGGAGTTCCCTTCCAGGGCAGTCTGTTCCTGTATTTCTGGCTGGCGCTGCTCTTCATTGCCTCTTGCCTGGGGCTCGGGTTGGTGATTTCAACGCGGGCGAGGACCCAGTTTGAGGCGGAAGCCTCAAGCCTGGTCTTCATGCTGTTCGGCTTGCTGCTGACGGGCCTTTTTTATCCGAGGACCGGAATGCCGCTGGTCCCCCAATTGATCGGGGACCTGGTTCCTTTGACCTACTTCATCCGCATCTCGCGCGGCATTTATCTGAAGGGGATCGGCCTGAACTTCCTGTGGGGCGACGCCCTGGTCCTGGTCCTCTACACCCTGGTCGTGGTCTTCGTTGCCTCCAAGAGATTTCGGATGCGGCTGGATTGAACTTGGTGAAAGAATGGGCGAATTCGCCATATCAACCAAGGACCTTGTCAAGGAATTCCCAATCGACCACAGGGCCATGAGAGCGGTCGACCGTCTCTCACTGCAAGTTGCGCCGGGCGAGACGTACGGCCTGATCGGTCCGGACGGGGCAGGGAAAACCACCACGACGCGTGTCATCCTGGGTCTGCTTTCCCGAACCGGAGGAGAGAGCAGCGTCCTGGGGTTTGATTCCATGCGCGACATGTATCAGGTCCGGGAGCGGGTGGGGTACATAGCCCAGCAGTTCTCCCTGCCTCCGAATCTCACCGTCCTTGAGAACATGCGCTTCTTTGCCGACCTGCACTCCGTGAGCGTCGACCAGCAGAGCGCCCGCATCCCCGAGCTGTTAGCCTTTGCGGGCTTGAGCGACTTCCGGGGACGGCTGGCTGGAAAATTGTCGGGCGGGATGAAGAAGAAACTGGCCCTCGCCTGCTGCCTGATCCACGAACCGCAGGTGGTCATGCTGGACGAGCCCACCCTGGGCGTGGACCCGGTCAGCCGGCGCGAGTTCTGGAGCTTGCTGGGCAACCTGCGCGCCGAGAAAGGACTGACGATCTTCGTCTGCACCCCCTACATGGATGAGGCCGAGCGTTGCACCCGGGTTGGACTGATCTATGAAGGGCGGCTGATTGTGGACGATTCCCCGGCCCACATCAAAGCCACGATCCCCGGCCATTTGCTGGAGTTCACGCCCTCCGTTTTCGCTCCGGCCCTCACGCTCTGCACCGGGATAGACGGGGTCCTGGAAGTCCAAACCTACGGCGACAAGCTTCATGTCTTCGTCGACAATGTCCCCCTGCGCCAACCCCAAATCGAGGCCGCCCTGGCCTCCCAGGGCATTTCACTCGATGCCCCCCGCGAGATTGAAGTGCGCATGGAAGAGGCCTTTATTAGTTTGATCCGGCGGAGGGCGCAAGGCCCTCAACAGAACTCAATCCCCGGGCCTTCGTCCCGGACGCCGGGAGGTGTCCCATGAACGCCCAGCCACCTCTTCCGCGGGATTCTGAACCCGCCATCCTGGTGCAGGACCTGACCAAGCGCTTCGGACAATTCACGGCCGTGGACCATGTCAGCTTCAGCGTCCCCTCGGGGCAGGTTTTTGGCTGGCTCGGGCCGAATGGGGCCGGAAAGACGACGACCATCCGGATGTTGCTGGGACTGCTCAAGCCGACCTCCGGAAACGCCTTCGTCCTGGGCTTCAACTCGGCCACACAAACGAAAGCGGTGCATGCTCACGTCGGATATATGTCGCAGCAATTCACCCTGTACAACGACCTGACCGCCAAGCAAAACATCCGCTTCTACGCCGGCGTCCAAGGCCTGTCCTCCGAAGACCTGCGGCGTCGGATTCCAGAGATCCTGCACATGGCGGGCCTGGAAGGGCGGGAGAACGTCCTCACCGGCAGCCTGTCCGGGGGCTGGAAGCAGCGATTGGCACTGGGCTGCGCCATTGTTCATCACCCCAGAGTGGTCTTTCTGGATGAACCGACCGCCGGAGTGGATCCGATCAGCCGCCGCCAATTCTGGGAACTGATCTATCAGATGGCCAAGGACGGCGTGACCGTCCTGGTCACCACCCATTACATGGACGAAGCCGAGCTGTGTCAGCGGGTTGGGTTTATCAGCGGCGGGCTGCTGGTAGCGCTCGATTCCGTCGGCCAGCTCAAGCGCACGAAAATGCGCGGTCAGGTTCTTGAAATCGGGACTTCAGATCCCGAAACGGCGATGCGGGTCCTGAAGGCCGCCCAGCAGAATCGCCGGATCCCGCTGGACGAGGTAGCCTTGTACGGAGCCCAAATCCATGCCGTCGTTCCGGACGCCCAGGAATACCGAGCGGCTGTCCAACAATTGCTCTCCGACGAAAGCATCCAGGTCCATTCCATGGAGTGGATCGCGCCCACCCTGGAGGATGTGTTCATTTCTTCGGTCAAGTCGCCGCCTGGGGAGAACTGACTGTTGGCGCTGTGCAGGGGGAACCCGGTCGAGGTTCTCCGTTGTTTCGCCAGGGAGTGAAGGACCTGGAGCTTAGGAAACCATGTTTCCGCATACCGGGGTGCGTCGGGATCATCCGAGGCGGATCGGCTCTTATGATGGAGGACCTGGCACTCCAGGCCCCCCGCGCGAGCCCTCCTGTTTCCTCAGCCTACGTACTCAACGGGGGTTGGCCAAATTCCCATTGATCTGCCCCCAGGGTGCATAGGAGCTTAAGGTCCGAGGTCATCTGAAATTCATCATGACCCCCTACCATGGATTGGAAGCTTTTCCGGGCGAACCTCGACTGTTGCATGTAAACTATGCCGGGAGGGCGGCTGCAGCTCCCCGCTTCGCCGCCAATCCCTGTGGAATGGAAGGGCTTGTGAGGGCCACGGTTCCAGGTCACCGCATTCTTTGGCGCGCTCTCGAGATCCTCGCAATTGTGGTTCTGGCAGGCGTAGTTGTCTACCTCATCCTTCACGCCCGGCAATTTCTCAACCGGCGGCTGCTGACGCGAATGGACCGCATCATGGATTCCTTCGGGGCCTGGGCCCCCTTTGCGGTGGTCGGGCTGATTTTCGTCAGTACGGCAATTCCTCCGCTGCCTCTCCCCATGCCGTTGATTGAAATAGCTGCCGGAGTGCTTTTTGGATTTGGCGAGGGGTTCTACCTCGTCTGGATAGCGCAGATGATTTCTTCCCTGTTCGTGTTCTTCGCTACCCGGTTTGTCGGCCGAAGGTATTTCAAGAACATCCTGGAGAATAAACTGGTGGCTCCCTTCCGGGAGTATGTTCAGGAAGGGGGTCCGCTGGCAGTCGTTCTTATGCGCGCAACGATGGCCGCGCCGTTCAACTGCATCAGCTATTTTGCCGGAATTACTCGAATGAAGGCCAGCCAGTTCGCCCTCGCCACCGCCGTCGGAATCCTGACGGAATCCGCTCTGTATCCGTTTGTCGGATCGATATTGCGCCCAGAGCACCTGAGCCTTGCGCGGGTATTTATCATCGTCGTGATCGCAGGCGCCGTCGGCCCAGTCGCCACGTACGCGCTGACAAGGATCATGCAGGCCAGGAGGCGGGCGAGAGAGATCCAGGGGTCCTGAGCCAGGCGAAGAAGATCGTAGCAAAATGGCCCGCAGTCGCGGTTCGCGCCTCAACGCGGCATGATTTGTGGGCGGCAGGCCTCTTGGAGGGCTGCCCGTGCCCCCTCCACCGCTTTCTGCCAGACCCTGCAGGTGGCCAGCGCCTCGGCGGTCGGCTCGGCCTCACTCTGTTTCCCCATCAGCCATTACCCCTCTCTCTCTTGGCACGGATGTTGATAGTTCGGATTGTGCCGATCTAGCCGTCAAGCTCTGCCATGCGGAAAAAGACTATCCTTCCCGCTACCCGACTCGCGACCCTTGCTGGCTTCAACCCCCGCCGGGATCCCATTGCCGCGAGGGAACCGGACCCTGGAGGGGCGGCGCCAGCTCGGCCGGCTCTTCCTTCCATTTCACCGTGCAGAGATCCTGAGTCGGCCTAGAATCGGGCTGGTCAGCGGGCGGGGCCAGCTGGAGCCTCTTCCTTGGATGAAGGAGTGCGGCATGAAGACGATCGGGCTGATTGGCGGGATGAGCTGGGAATCGTCGATCGAGTACTACCGCATCCTGAATGAAACGGTCAAGGAAAGACTCGGCGGTCTGCACTCGGCAAAGTGCGTGATGTACTCGGTGGACTTTGCGGAAATCGAGGTGTGCCAGCGCGATGGCGAATGGGCCGAAGCGGCTTCCCAGCTAGTTGCCGCGGCGCAGGGACTGGAGCGGGCGGGCGCCGAGCTGGTCCTGCTCTGCACGAACACGATGCACAAGGTGGCCGACGAAATCCAGGCCGGAATAACCATCCCTCTGCTGCATATCGCCGACGCCACGGCCGAGAAGATCCGCGCCGCCAGCGTCGGCAAGGTCGGGCTGCTGGGGACACGCTTCACGATGGAAGAGGACTTCTACAAGGGGCGCCTGATCCAAAAGCACGGACTCGAGGTGGTCGTTCCGGACCGGCCGGACCGGGAGGTCATCCACCGCGTCATCTACGACGAACTGGTCCTGGGCGAAATCCGTCCACAATCCAGAAGGCAATACCGGGAAATCATGGACAAGCTCATCCGGTCGGGGGCGGAAGGGATCATTCTGGGCTGCACCGAGATCGGGTTGCTGATCCGCGAGAAGGACAGCCCTGTCCCGGTTTTTGACACGACCCGGATCCACGCCCTTGCGGCCGCGGAGTATGCCCTGGCCCGCTAAAGAACCCATTCCCTGGAAGGATACGGGGAGGATCATGGAGCCATTCGAACGCCAGCGAGGCGAATACGTCCTCAGTAGCGACAAGGCCAAGCTGGACATCGGCACCATCCACAGGTACCTGGCGGGATCGTCCTACTGGGCCAAGGGCCGTTCCCTGCAGACCATGGCCATAGGTATTGAGCACTCTCTGTGTTTTGGCCTTTACGCCGCCAGCGGTGCCCAGGTCGGTTTCGCGCGGGTCGTCACGGACCAAGCGACCTTTGCGTGGATCTGTGATGTCTTCGTTCTCGAGCCTCATCGGGGAAAGGGGCTGGGCAAGTGGCTTGTCCAGACGATTGTCGGGCAACTGGAGCTCATGAACCCGAAGCGGATGGTGTTGGCGACCCAAGATGCCCATGGTCTCTACAGCAAATACGGCGGGTTCGAACCGCTCCGTAACCCAGAGCGGTGGATGGAGCGCCTGAGGAACCCTCTGGATTCGGGACAGAGTGCCGAAAGATTTCCGGACGAGCAAACTTGATCCCTGCTCGATTCGGGCCTCCGATCCGCTCTGCCCGCGGGGGGTCCTGAGGGCGTTTGTTGGGGGTTCTGCTATGGTGCCGGGAACGCCGCGCTTCGGGACTCGAGGCGCCGAGCGGGGTCAGCGCAAGGCAGAGAGGTTATGCTGGTCCTCGGGGAGGCAGATCTGATGTCCGTCCTCCCCCAGGCGATGTGGGCTGACCCGCCGGCACTCTTACCTTTCGGTCTATGCCCGGCTCCGGCGGCGGGGTTATGGGTGGCGGGATTGCGGTGGGACCTGCTCCCGTTTCTTGCCGCCCTGCGCGGAGTCTCCGGCTCTATTCTCTTCACGCTCCCGAGGATTTGCTGATGCAGGAACCCGACAACCAGCAAAGGATCGTGTGGTTCGGCGGACTTTTCCTCCTCAGCCGCCTGATTCTCCTGGCGGCGCTGCCCATTGAGGGACTGCGCGGCTACGGGGACCTGGCCCATTTCTACGAACTGGCCCAGCTGCCCGGACTGCCCTTCATCAACTACTGGGTTGAGTTCCCGCCCGTGTTCCCCTTCCTGTCAGAGCTCTTGTATCGCGTGGCGGGGGGCCACGAGCCGGCGTACGACTACTTGGTGGCCACGCTGTTTTCGCTCGCACTCGCGGGCAGCCTGATGATCTTTGCCCGTCTGGAGGCGCGCCTTCAGGGCCGGCGGGGAATCGGGCCGGCAAGCTGGACGCTCTTCGTCATCCTCGCGGCACTGCCGTATGGATGGTGGTACTTCGACCCGCTGGTGCTGCTGGCCATGCTGGGAGGCCTCGCGCTCCTCCTGGAGCGGCGCGACGTCACAGCCGGACTCGCGCTGGCAGTGGGTGTCCTCACCAAATGGTTCCCGGGATTGGTCCTGGTTGTGGCCTGGCGTTTCCTCGGCTGGAAGCGCGCGTTGATCATTTCTGTGATCACGCTGGGTATCGTGGTCGTTGTGCTGGGATCCCTGATCGCCGTTTCGCCTGCGATGTCCATTGCCTCGCTCCGAGCCCAGACCAGCAAAGGTTCCTGGGAAACGCCCTGGGCGCTCTTCGACGGCAACATGAACACCGGCAACTTTGGCCCTGAGGCGGACCGGCTCGAGGCCGCGAGCGCCTCCCTTCCCGTGGGGCATCCCGCTCAAGTTCCCCCCTGGTTGACCTTGATTCTCTTTGGGGCCCTCGGGTTGGTCGCTTTCCTGAAAACTCGCGCGAGTTCTGATCAGGCCGCCGTCCAATTCCTGGGGTTAACCTGGGTGATCTTCCTGCTTTGGTCGCCCGGATGGAGCCCGCAGTGGGTTCTGTATCTGTTGCCGCTCATCCTGCTCGGTCTCCCCGGTCAGCGGGGATTCGTGATCGCGGTCGGGCTCACCCTGATCAACCTCCTGGAATGGCCGCTGCTGCTGTCGCGCGGTTTCTCATGGGGGCTATGGATCACCGTGCCGCTGCGGACCCTCGTGCTGCTTTTGTTCGGGGGTTTGTTGCTGCCAATCCTCCTCAAAAAGGAGGGCAGAGCTGCGCAAATCAGTGACCCGGCTTCGTAAGCCAGCCCCACTGCGTGCCCTGCGCTTCCTGTGGATGAGCGGGGTTGAACTGGAGAGAGGCAACAAAGATCGTTGAAAGGGGGCCGGCCAGCCCTCGTCTTCAGCTAGGACCCCGGCGGTGCCCTCTCGACCAGGGGCTGCCGCAAGTCCCAACTTGCCAGGCGCAGACCCGGCAGGAACGGATCCCCGGGGCTCTTGATCGGAAGGCGCGCCTTCCTGCTGGACAGGCCGGTCCGCTGTGTCCATCCCCCTGTTTCTTCCGCAGAAAGAAACCGCCGCAGGGCAGCCTCCAGAAGCCTTGATGACCGGCCCAAGCCCTTGCCATCCTCCGGAGAGGCAGGGAGCGGCTGAGTTGTCGTCCCGCAATAGAGTTTCACCGGCCGCGACCCAAGCCCACAGCGGCCGATGCGGGCCGGGCCAACGACCCGTCCGGCTGGCCGCCGCGAATGGAGAGGATCAAGGTCTCTGCGTCCGGAGGTGGAGACAGATAAGAAGGAGGGAGACAACCTGCCTTAAATCGGATCGCCCCATCCCGCTTGGGAGGAGGCGAGCGCAGGCCAAACCCCGCCCGGGAAAGCAGCCGGGGGGTTTCATACAAACCGGGAGGCGAGCCTCCCGGTTTTGAATCTTTTTCGCAGGAACGGTCTGCCGCGAGGTTCCTTCGCTGCCTTAACCGCCGCTCTTGTCCGCGCGGTTCTTTCCGGATTGGCTCAAGTACTTTTCCGGGGCCCGATCGAACTCCTTCTTGCAGCCGGGGGCGCAGAAATAGTACGTCTTGCCCTTGTACTGGGATTGCCCGGCCGCGGTTTTGGGATCCACCATCATGCCGCACACAGGATCGCGTTCCATGCTGCCTCCTTTTCTATCGCAATGATCAGACCTTCACGCCCCTCAGGCGCAGGCTGTTGCTGACCACAAACACGCTGCTGAAGGCCATCGCACCGGCGGCGAGCATGGGGTTCAGGAAACCCAGCGCGGCGGCCGGGATCAAAATGAGGTTGTAGAAGAAAGCCCAAAACAGGTTCTGCTTGATCGTGCGGAGGGTCTTGCGGGAAAGGGAGATCGCCCGCGGCACCCCGCGCAGGTCGCCGCTTATCAGCGTGACCGGGGCGGCCGCCATGGCCACGTCCGTACCGGTGCCGATGGCCAGACCCACATCCGCCTGCGCCAGGGCCGGAGCATCGTTGACCCCGTCGCCCACCATGGCGACGACATTGTGAATCCCTGACTGGCCCTGGACGAGGGCTCCCTGCAGTTTCTTGACCTCTTCAGACTTGCCCTCCGGAAGGATCTCCGCCAGCACCAGATCAATGCCAACCTGCTTCGCGATGGCCTCGGCGGTCTTGCCGTTGTCGCCGGTGAGCATGGCGACTTTCAGCCCCATGCGATGCATGTCCGCGATGGCCTCCCTCGACCCGTCCTTGACGGTATCGGCCACGGCGATCACCCCACGCACCGTGCCATCCACAGCGACCAGCATGGCCGTCTTGGCTTCGGCCTGCAGGCGGTCAACCTCTCTTTCCAACCCGTTGACGAAGAAGTCGTGCTCTTTCATCATTCGCAGGTTACCCACCGTCACGCGCCGGCCGTCCACCTCGGCTTCAACGCCCGCCCCGGCTTCGGCCTTGAAACTGGCCGGCTCGGCAAGCGCCAGGCCGCGCCGGGTGGCTTCGGCCCAGATGGCTTCCCCGAGCGGATGCTCGCTGCCTTTCTCCACGGATGCGGCCAGGCGGAGCAGCTCGTCGCTCGTCCCGCTGCCGGCCACGATATCGGTGACAGCCGGTTGCCCATTAGTGATCGTACCGGTCTTATCGAGAACCACCACCGAGACTTTGCCCGCCCGCTCGAGGACTTCGCTGTTGCGGAACAGAATCCCCATCTCGGCGCCCTTGCCAGTCCCGACCATGATCGCGGTCGGAGTCGCCAGCCCCATGGCGCACGGGCAGGCAATGACCAGCGCCGCCACCATATTGATCAGGGCGCGGGTGAACTGCGAGACGGCTGGGTCGACCGGGGCGAGAAAATACCACGCCAGGAAGGTGACCGCCGCGATTCCAAGCACACCCGGGACGAACACCGCCGAGACCTGGTCTGCCAGCCTCTGGATGGGCGCCTTGCTGGCCTGGGCGTCCTCCACCAGGCGGATGATCTGCGCCAGCGCCGTTTCGCGGCCCACCTTGGTGGCCTCAAACTTGAGCCGGCCCAGCTTGTTGAGCGTGGCGCCGATGACCGGGTCGCCCGGACCCTTCTCGACGGGAAGCGATTCTCCGGTCAACATCGACTCGTCCACGGCGGAGCGACCCTCCACCACCACGCCGTCCACCGGGACGGTTTCGCCCGGGCGGACCAGCACCAAGTCGCCCACCCGGACCTCATCCAAGGGCACTTCCTGTTCGGCCTGGCCGCGGATGATCCGGGCGGTCTTGGGGCGCAAGCCCATCAGCTTCTTGATGGCCTCGCTGGTGCGGCCCTTGGCGCGCGCTTCCAGGAACTTGCCCACCCGGATCAGCGTGATGATGACGGCGCTCGTGTCGAAATACACGTGGCCGGGCAAGACGCGCAACAGGATGAAAATCGAGAACACGTACGCCACCGACGAGCCCATGGCGATCAGCACATCCATGTTGGCCGAACGATTGCGCAGCGACCTGTAGGCGCCCACATAGTACTGCCAGCCCACGTAGAACTGAACCGGCGTGGCCAGCGCAAACATGAGCAGCATCGCCCAGGTGCTTCCCATCCAGGCCTTGGGCAGGAGGCCCAGGTCCATGCCCATCGAGAACAGGAAGAGCGGAATGGTGAAGATCAACCCGATCGTCAGCAGGCGGCGCTGGGTATCGATCTCATGCTGGCGGGCAAGCGCTTCGGCGTCCTCTGCCCCGCCGCCTAACTCAGCCGCTTCGAACCCGGCCCGCACCACCGCCCGGCGGATTTCGGCCTGGCTGATCACCGTTGGGACGTACTTGACGCGAGCCTTGGCCGTGGCGAGGTTGACGCGGGCTTCCAAGACACCGTCCAGATTGGACAAGGCTTTTTCAAGGCGGCGGCCGTCGTTATCGTCGGCCAGGCGCTCGATGAGAAGATCCGCCTCCCCCGTGGCGATTCCGTAGCCGGCGCGTTCGACGCGCGCAACCAGATCCGGCAACCCCACCGCAGACGGGTTGAATACCACGGTCGCGCGCTCCGAAGAAAGGTTGACCACGGCCGAGGTCACGCCGTCGAGCCTTTTCAGATTCCGCTCCACGGTGGCGACGCAGTTGGCGCAGGTCATCCCGGTAATCGGTAGGGTTAACTGTTTCGTGTCTGACATGATTCCCGTTCCACAGGCGAAATCACGCCGCTCCTCACCCGCGCTATGTTCGGCAAGGGCAGGGGAAACCTCGTCCCTTCCCAAAGAGGTTCCCTCTCAAGACAGCGTAGGCGATCTCGAACCGCAAAGATTGGACGTTCTCCTCGGTCGTCAGCGCGAGGATAGCCGCGTTCATCATTTTGCCGGCCAAGCTCGCCTGGGTGCAGAAGAGCTCCTACCGTCTTGATACTGACGACCCCGCGCCTGCAGGACGCCGGTGACGAGACTGGGCTTCATGCGCTCCACGACCCGGATGCTCCCCGAACAGGTCGCGCTGTCTTCACAACCTCAGAAACCAGATGCCAACAAAGGGCTGGCGCCACGGGTTCCCCCGACTCAGCCTTCGGGAAAGGCCCCGGCGACTCCCGTTCTGAATCGGTGTTCCCCAGGAAAACGAGGCCCTATTTCATCATATTTCAATTATTTAGATGAGCCAAGGGTGGAAAGGTTGCATTCTCTGCCCCTTGCCTTGTTCTTGAAAGGTCGGTGAGTTCGCCCGCCCCCACTCCTCGGGGGTCCTGACAGCCGACGACAGCCCGGTCCCAACCGGACTCATTCACACGCAACTGCCCATTCATCTCGACCTCCTTTGAGCATCACGGTGTCTCCTTTTCATCATCCCCCGCCATGTGACGAGCTACTGAGGACCCTCCCTCGTGGCCATGGTCCCGGCACACCAGGAAGTCGAATGGCAGTCGGGTCAGGCAACTTCATTTCACGAAAGAAAGGAGCGGGACGCCCTGGTTCTGGACCCTTTCGTCCGATTACGGGGAGAGAAGGCACCCCTTCCAGGGAATTGGGGCCGTTTCCAAGGGCCGGTGACCTCTTCTTTCCTCCTCCTGCCATGCGCTGAAGCGATGCGAAATCCTTGTCACCTTTTGTCTTGCTGGTGCACCTAATCCCATAGGCCGTATTCCTAGAGGTGGAGGATGAATGAGCCGATCCATGTCACCGATGAAGCGTTTGAGAGGGCCGTGCTGAAATCCCCTCTCCCCGTGCTCGTTGATTTCTGGGCGCCGTGGTGCGGGCCCTGCCAGATGGTTGCCCCCAGCCTGGAGGCGATCGCCAGGGACTATGAGGGCCGCCTCGTGGTAGCCAAGGTGAACACCGACGAGAATCCCGAGTGGGCAACTCGCTTCGGGGTGCAGGGCATTCCAACAATGCTGCTGGTGAAAGACGGGAAGGTCGTCCAGCGGCAAGTCGGGGCGCTGCCCATGCCGTACCTCAAGCAAATGGTAGACCATTTCCTGAAGCAGGGGCCGAAGGCAGCGCAGCCGGCGGCGTAGAGGGACCGTGCGCGACCGTATTCTCTGCCCTTGCCGGCGTCGTCCGTCGCAGGCCCCGGGTTCTGCCGAGGCCGACATGAGCCGGGAAGAGTGCAGCTCCTGGACTGCGAGTGGGGACTCGCGCGCCTCCCATGCATGATATCCTTTAGAAACCCAGAGGCTGAGCCTTCCGGCGAGCGGAAAGGACTTTTCCATGGATATGATGGTCGACTTCCCCGGTGGAGCGCGCGTGGATGCCCATTTTGCCTCCTTCACCCTCAAGACAGATCAGCCGCCCGAAGGAGGGGGCGAAGGTTCGGCACCCACCCCATTCGACACCTTCCTGGCATCCCTCGGGACCTGCGCGGGGATCTTCGTGCTCGGGTTCTGCCGCCAGAGGGGAATCGACACTCGCGGAATCCGACTCGAGCAGCGCGCCGTCTACGACCCAACAACCGACCTGGTCCGGACCGTCCACCTGGACATTCAGCTTCCTCCCAGCTTCCCCGAAAAGTACAAGGCCGCGGTGATCCGGGCCGCCGAACACTGCAAGGTGAAACGGACTCTGGAGCAGCCGCCGGCCTTTGACGTGCGGACCTCTCAGAACGAATCGGCTGCCGCCTGATTTCACCGGGCGCAAGCGATTCTTCCTCGCTGCCGCAGCGGATAAGCAGCGGAGCCTTTCCTCCCGCTCCCTGCCCGCAAGGGCCCCCCTGCGCCGCTCCGTCGGTTTCTCGACTGCAGAAGCCATAAGCCCGAATCAAATTCGGGATTGCGCCGATACGGGGCCAGGCTGCCGCGGGGCGCGCCGCGAGGTGTCGTTTGCGCCGATCCGCGTTCCGGAATCGGCCAAATCGCTGGTTGAAAAAAACCCTTGTCAGGCCGATAATCAGCGAAACGCAGATCACTGCGGCGAGCGAACCAGCGTCGCCCGCGATGAATGTTTGCTCTTGTCGGGGGAAGGGACGTAACGATGATGCCCCAAGCGGAAGCCGGAAAGAAGATGCGAACCATCACGCTGGAAGAGCACTATGCGACCCCCGGATTTATGGAAGGTCCAGGACGCGAACTCGGCGAGCGGTTCCGAGCAGGCCGCACCCAATCTCCGATTTCCTTCCTGTCTCCCCACCTCATTGATCAACTGCTGGATCTCGGCGACCTCAGGATCGCGGACATGGACGCCGCAGGCATCGACGTACAGGTGCTCTCGCTGAACTCTCCCGGTGTGGAGCAACTGGAAGCGGCTGACGCGGTGGCGGCGGCCCGCCAGGCCAACGATTACCTGGGCCAGGCCATCCAGCCCCATCCGGACCGGTTTGCAGGGTTTGCTACACTTCCAACGGCCGCCCCCGAGATCGCGGCCCGCGAGCTGGAACGCACCGTGCGGGACTACGGTTTCAAGGGAGCCGCAATCAACGGCCACGCGCGGGGCCGCTACCTGGACGATCCCTTCTTCTGGCCGATCCTGGAGCGCGCGGAAGCCCTCCTGGTTCCCATCTATCTGCACCCGACGCCGCCTCCGCAGGCCGTCATCCAGGCCTCCTATGTGGGTAACTTCGCTCCGGAAGTGACCGCCCAGCTGGCCGCCTCAGGCTGGGGGTGGCATATCGAGACCGCCGTCCACGTGCTGCGCATCATCCTCAGCGGAGCCTTCGACCGCTACCCGCATCTGCAGCTGGTGATCGGCCATCTGGGCGAAGCGCTCCCGTTCATGCTGCCCAGGCTGGACCACAATTTGCCCACACAGCTCACCAAATTGGAGCGTCCAATCGGCGCCTATCTGCGCGAGAACCTGTACTACACCTTCAGCGGTTTCAACTTCACGGCGAATTTCCTCGACCTCATGTTCCAAGGGGGGGTCGACCGCATCATGTTCTCAGCGGACTATCCCTACGGATCCATGGCGGCGGCCCGGAATTTCCTGGAGCAGCTGCCCCTGAGCCCAGCCGACAAGAATCGCATCGCGCACGGCACCGCCGAGAGCCTCCTGCGAATGTAAGGCGCGGGACGGACCTGCGAACGGGAGAGAGGCCTCAAGCAAGATCGGATCAACGTCGTCACCATCGGACCCGGGAATCCAGGAAGCGCGCTTCCGCTTCCGTCCCGCGCCCTGAGCCGCCAGATCGCCCGACGACCGGTTCAATAGAGAAGGCCCCCGTTGGTCTTCTTGCTCCCAAGGGCAGAATGGGGACGGATCCTTAGGGCCAAACTATCGCCCCACCAGGCGGAGGAAGAGAACAGCGTGAACGCCAAGCTTGCTCTGGCATTGGTCGTTGTCCCTGCCGTGGTCCTGTCCGGATGCGCCCAGGGAGTCGTGCCAGCCGCCCGGACCGCCGCGCCGGCCCCGACGGCGGTCCCCACCCAAGCCGCGTTTCCAACCGCCGTCCCGACGCCGACGGCCGTTCCGGCCCCGACGGCGACGGCCGTTCCGTCGGTCTGGGATATTGCCCAAACGCTGGTGTCGGAGTGCCAGGGAGCCACCAACGCCACCGGGGAAATGCCCATCGCCGGCAGCTACGGTGAGTCCCTGATCGGGGCTGCGATCGCGACCGTCCCCCAGCTGGCCGACTACGACCGCTGGAAGATCGCGAGCATGAGGATGATCCTGCCGAATAGCGAGGGGTATATCGGTCCATTTGCGGACGTGAACCGGCCCGGTTGGAATTACTGGTGGAAGGATGCTTTGTACTGCAACGGCTATATTCTGGCCTATCAAAACTCCACGATGAACACCGACGGATCCGGAAACTTGACGGGCGAGGCGTACCTCTTTTACGTCACGTCGGGCGGACAGTTCAAGGAAGTGCATTTCAGCTTCCCGCCCGCTTCGTGAGGAGCAGTTTCACAGGCCGACCGGGTCAAGCAAGCCGGTCGGTCCTTATTTTTTTGGTTTTGGGGTCCGCGCAGGGCTCCCCCGGCCTGAGGCTTGGGGCATGCAGACCGGATTTCTTAACGCGCCCACGGCAAATCGACGCCTGCGGCGAGAGCCGACAAGACGGGGGGAAGCCACGATCATCGCGAAGGTCTTCGCAGGGCGTAAAGCCGTGCCAGCCTTCCGACCGGTGAGATGGGAGTGAAAAGCATGAAAGCCATTGTGACCGATCCGCAAGCCAAGGGCCACCTCGCCTTGGGGGATCAGGCGGAGCCCACGCCGAGTCCATCCCAGGCCCTGGTACGCGTTGAGGCAATTTCGCTGAACCGCGGGGAGGTGCGCCGCGCCCTGGCTTCCCAGGAGCGCTATGTCCCGGGTTGGGATCTGGCCGGCGAAGTGATGCAGCCGGCCGCCGACGGCTCCGGGCCTCAAGCCGGAAGGCGCGTGGTCGGGTACCTTCCCTCAGGCGCCTGGGCGCAGCGCGTCGCCGTCCCTGCGAACGCCCTGGCCGAAGTCCCGGATCCGGTCCCACTCAGCCAAGCTGCGACGCTTCCTGTCGCGGGACTGACGGCTCTTTTCTCAATCCAAAAGGCCGGCTCCTTACTGGGGCGCCGCGTTCTCGTCACCGGTGCTTCCGGCGGCGTGGGCGGGTTCGCCGTGCAACTGGCCTATCGTTCGGGGGCGTTCGTGGTGGGGCTCACCCAGCATCCCGAGTATGCGGAGATGGTCCGGGAGGCGGGCGCCGGCGACGTGGTGGTGGGCGATCCGGAGGCGGCCAGGAGTTCCGGGCCTTATCATTTGATCTGCGACGGAGTGGGCGGCGACACGCTGAGCACGGTCGCAACCATGCTCGCTCCGGGTGGCATCTGCGTGACCTATGCCGCCTTGACCCAGCCGGAGATTCCCCTCAACCTTCGCGCGGTCGTGCAAACCCCCAGCGCCTATCTGACCGGCCTGATGGTGCTCAGCGAACTGAAGAATGAACCGGCTTCCCTCGGCCTGGCCCGTCTTGTGGCTTTGATCCAGGATGGACGTTTGCGCCCGCACATTGAAGTGGAGGCCCCCTGGGAGCAAGTGGCCGAGGTCTGCCAGCGCCTCATGGAAAGACGGTTCCCCGGAAAAGCGGTGCTTCGGGTCAGCTAAAACCCTTTCGACCCACTTCAGACAGCGGATCCCCCGGTTCGGCCAGCGCCCATCTTCAAGGCGATCTTCCCGATTCCTCCGACCCCGTAACCCCGGTTGGGGTCGGAGGCCGTCGCGGGCCTGGGCACAGGGCGAATGGGCCGCAGCCGGCACGGCAGCTCCCGGGCCCGCTTCCACCCCGCCAGGTCCATCGGGACGAGGTTTCTGGCCCGAGAAAGACCGCGATCAACGAACTTTCTTGATCTGCTTGACGAACACCGTACCGAGGACAAAATAGATCACGGCCAAGAGGAAGATCACCGTGTATCCCAGATTGGGGATGTGCTGAGCCTTGCCGACCTGCTGGAAGTTGTCCAGCAGGAATCCGGCCACCGGCGTGGCGATGACCTGAGGCAGGACCAGGGCCACATGCCACACGCCCATGTCCTTGGCGTAATCGTCCATCGAGGGGAGCACGTCCGAGGCGAGCGCCCAGTCCACGCTTTCATACGCGCCGTATCCGAGTCCGAACACGACGCCCATCAGGACCGCCAACGTGAAGGAATGGAAGAGGATGAACACCAGGCACACCGTCCCCATCAGCGCGCCGGAGAGGTACACCATCAGCTTCCGGCCGTACCGGTCGGACAGCACGCCGGCCAGCAGGGTGGTGATGATCGCGCCCAGCAGCACCATAGGCAGGAAAAAGGAGGTGGCCGTCTCGGCCGTGCTCGCCACTTTTCCCAGCCCATCCAGGATGTATGGGGAGCCGATCACGTCGCCCAGGTAGTACTGGATAAACTCTTGCACCGTGAAGATTCCCATCGTGACCAGCAGGCGCGTGAGGAATACCCAGGTGAAATCGGAATGCAGGAAGGGATCATATAGGCCGCGCACGAACTTGCCAACGTCAAAGGGCGGCGTGCTGGAGGGGAGATCGTATTCTTTCACGCCGAAAAGCGTGACCACGGCCCCCAGCAGGATCACGCCGATCATGATGAAGTAAACCCCGGGCATGCCGATCGGGCCGATCAAGAAGCCCATCAGGCCCCCGACGAAAGTCCCCAGCATGGTCATCAGCCCGAGCCAGCCGGACGCGGAGCCGCGCTGCTCCGGCGAAACCAGGTCGGGAATGAGGGCGCTGTACGGGCCGGTCGCGACGTTGTTGAACAGCTCAACAAAAAGAAAGACCGCCGTCCAGCCCAGGACCGATTCGGGCTGCCCCGGGCGGATCAAGTAGGCTAGGCCCACCAAACCGGCGGCATTGCCCACCGACCCGATGAGAATCCACGGCTTGCGCCGGCCGCCGGGCAGGCGGATTCGGTCCGAGAGGCCTCCGAAAACCGGCGCGGCCACCATCGAGATGATCGCGCCGGCCCCCAGCGCCAACCCCAGCACGCTGCCCTTGGAAGTATCTCCAACCGCCGCCTTGATCTGGCTGGGCATGGTGATGATCAGGATGGCCGACCACATCATGTTGGTGGAGAACCAGAAGAAGCTCAGCAGGAGCTGGCGGAAGGTCGAGAGGTGCGGCCGAACACCAGGTTCATGGGCGGTCATTCGGGATTCCCTTTCGGAACAGCAGAAATGACAGAAACGGGGAACACGAGCTGGTTCCGACCAGTCTACGATGCCAGGGAGGACGCGTCAACCAGCACGCCTCCGATCCACGGAATGCGAGGGGCGCTGACCGGGGAACGGGTCCAGGATGGGCCGCCTCTCCCGCGGCCTTCAGCGATCCGCTGTCACGCCGGGATCCTGTTCTTGCCCCCTGCAGGACCACCGCGCGGACATGACCATCTTGCCTGGAGGCAGATGGGCATCCATTCCATTTCTCCGAAGCCGTTGAAGCCACATCGGCAGGCTGTTGACGGCCGTGTTCCCCGACGGCAGCCGCCGCAACCTACGCACCGGGTTCGGCCCTTCCGAACACCGACCGCCACAGGGCCTCGTCAAAGGGCGCCTTCCGGGACGGGCAGCTCTCACGGTGGCACAATTGGCAAGTTTCAAAGTCCGTCTCGGTTGGAAAAAGGATCCCGGATACGGTCTTGATGGGGGTCATCAGGAAGCTGGGCGTCAGGATGACGCCGATTTGCCCCTCCACGTCGCCCAGAAGCGAGAACAGCTCGACCTGCTGCTCGATGGGCCACACGTTGGCGTCTCCCGATCCAGGGTGCATGCTGGACGTCTTTCCCAGGGCATATTTCCTCTCCAGGTAGGCCCGCAGGTAAGTGCGACTGCATTCAAGAAGCGCCCCTTTGATGGCATCCAGCCAGTATTTCGCCAGGAAGTCGTCGGCCGGCACGGTCAGCTGGTCGATTTCCCTTCCGCACGTCGCAACGTAAGGGAACACGCGCTCCACCTGGTCCAGGTGCGCGCGAAGAGCCGGGCTCGTGAAGGTCACCGCATCCAGCGTGACACTATCCGCCTCCCTGTGCTCCACAAAGCATTCTCCAAAGAGCGCCTTGGGTCTCCCCAGAGGCCGTGCTTGATCGGCCAATTCGCGGAACTCCCTGGCGCGGTCACTCCCGGATTCCAGATGGAGACGCCTTTCCAGGTTGTCCAGATCCAAGGCAACCGGGATCTCGTCCAGCACCGTGGTCTTCATACCTTCGTCCTGGCCTCCTTCAGCGGCCCGCAAATTGACGGATGGGTTTCGCCATTGTATCGCGCCCGGGCCGCCAACCCAAGGTAGGAGCAGCCGCTGCCATGCCGGGGTTGCCTCCGCTGCCCGCTTGCATGGACCGGACACGGTGCCCAGGCCTCCTCCCCGCTGCCAGCTCTTCAATTCCCCCGACCTGGACCCCTCCCACTCCGCTAGCTGGCCGCGATGCAACGCGGATCTTTCCAAACGAGGAGTCGACACGCTTTTCGGGCCGTCTCCGGGATCACCAGAGCGCACCACGGCCCTTGCCAGAAAGACTCGCCAGGACTGCCACAATGAATGGAAGGAAACAGAGGCGGTCACTTCGTCGTCCTCGGGATCCCGATCGTGCGCGCGGCCGCGAAAATCGGTTCCCGGGTCAGACAGGCATCCCGCCGCCGATCGGGTTTGCTCCTATAATGCTGCTGCAGCATGTTTCTCGACCGCGGCGATCTTTCTCCAGGGCCGCATGAAGTTCAGGTTGAGAAAGGAATCCCGGTCGACGGTTGCATGTCTCGCGAAGGGCGAGGCATCGTACCGCCGGCCCTGAGCGGGGAACCAGAGGAAGTTCCTTCCCGCTGCCCGTCCGATCCGCTGATGACCCGCCGATCGGCTTGCTAGAGAAGGATGACCAGGTCCCGAACGTATTCCATCCGAGACCCCGGGCCGGGGACTGGGAACGAATTGGTGCTCATCGAGGCGTAGCGAGAGAAGAATATGAAGACGAAGGTTTCTTTGGTGATGGTCTCTGTTCTCGGAATCGTCCTTTCCGGATGCGCGAAGGCGGCTTCTCCCACGGCGCAAGCAGGCGGACTGCCCGTCATCGAAATACCGTCGGAGACCCCTGCTCACCCGCCCACCTCCGTGCCGGCGGTATGGGACGTCGCGACGACGATGATGAACGAGTGCACGGATGTGTTCGGCGCCGTGGATCCCAAGAACCCGCCCGCGGACAACCCGTTTGTCCGGGTGAATTACGGCCAGGCCAATGTGGACGCCCAGTCCGACGTCACCATCTGGTATCAGGAAGAATCTCTGCAGCGCGCGTCGAAGGGCGACCACACCCCTCTCGCCCTGGCCGATTTCCCCGGCGCCTCCGGCAACTACCACGCGGCAACAGACTATGGGTTTCCGGCCGCCGTGGATGCGTACGCGTTCAAGGTCATCTCCCAAATCTTCAGCCAGCACCCCGAATTCCTCCGGGTTGACTCGGACGGAAACCGCCTGTGGCAGGGGGCGTCCGCCGGGGAGGCGTTGGTGAATGACGGGCAGAACAGCAATCCCTGGAGCTACCTGGACTACACCCCTCCAGTTTCCGACACCAACTACGACCCGAGACGCTGCCCCTCCGCGGTCCTGTTTACCCAATCCCTTCCCGCCAATGAGATCGGCGATGGGATCCTGGTCGGAGAGGCCTACCTTTTCTACGAGGTGGGGGGAAAGGTTCCCTTCCAGGTGGACGGGCAATTAAAGGAAGTGCACTTCAGCTTCTCTCCCGCTCGGTGAGCGGTCTCAGTGGCGGATAGGGTTCCTCGGAACGAGAAGGCGGCGGATGCTTTGTCCGCCGCCCTGAAAGGCTGGGGTCTGCGGGCTTCTACTCTAGACACGCCCCCTGCTCTTCGAGGCCCATCCAAACCATCGCCCGCAGTTTCCCCAAGCGGGAAAGGGAAAAGCAACTTGCGGGCTCCGGCCCGGAGAAAACCGGGCCAAGCTCCGCCTCCAGGGACGCCCCGCCCAGCCGGCCTGTCACAAACCGGCCGACGGAATGGTTAGCAACTACTCCCTGTCCCACCCCGCGCCTGACAACGGGGCTCGATCTCCTCATCAAGCGCCTTGCCGTGTCCGCCGAGCACCGGGCGCGCGGGACCTTGACGTTCTTCCTTTGCCGCGGCTGCTGTTTCCAGGATCACCTTCATCCACGACAGGAACCGCAACGGCCAATGCGGCGGCCCGGCGACTGGGATGGAATTCCGCGCTCCCCCGTTCCGGCGGAACGATCCCCCTCTTGCCCCTTAAAGGCAATCGCCTCCGGCACCTCCGGAGGCGATGTCCCTTCCCAAGTGGGGAAGGCTATTGTTTCTTGCCGCAGTAGGGGCAATTCCTCCATTCAGCCTGGACCGGTTTGCCACAGTTGGCGCAGCTGGCCATCGCGGCGACGGGTTGCGCCGGCACCTGCGCCGGGACGAGCACGGGCACTGGCGGTCGGTACGGCCGGGCCAGCCGGACAATCGCCAGGACGAGCAGTACCAGGATACCCAAAGAGAACCACCCCGCGAAAAAGCCGCCCACGACACCTACCAAGAGCCCGCCCATGGGCATCATCCCTGCGCCCATCATCCCGGACCCGCGCATGCCATAGCTGCGCAGTCCAAACCCCGGTGTCCCAGAAAGGCGATTGCCAAACGGGCGCGCCAACTGTCCGGGTTGCGAGGGCTGGGCAGGACGCACGGTCCGACCCGGCACCAAGGGCTGCCCAGGCAGAGCCCGGTGCATCTGGAAAGCCATCGGCCGGACCCCAAGGTGATTCCTCACCACGATCACGCCTCCGACCACGGCGGCCACGACCACCAACACGACCACGATGCCAATGACCCATTTCCAAACAGGTTTCATGGAAACCTTCCTTTCACGGCTAGGTACATTCTATTGCATCGCCATTAGCGCCACATGAACCAGTCCGTACGGCGCGATGTGCCCGGCGATGAGACCCACTCACCGCCCATCACCTTCGATGGCGCTTGTCCGGGGGATGGGCTCGGACCACAGGTTGATTCGCGCACCAAGGCCTCTGCGCCAGCTGCGAACTGTCTCCTGCCCACCCATCTCGGCGATCATGCGTTGACGCCGGCTGGGTCCAAACCTCAGCCCTTCACAACCGTAAGCGCCTGCGGACCACTCCCCGCTGCGAGGACGCGCTCACCCGTCCAGGCCATGCCAGCCGCCTCCGCGGAAACCCACCTTCTTTCAGCCCGGCCACCCGAATAGTTCTGGTTGTGATTTCCTGACCCTGCCCTGCCTGGCCAACCGCTGCGGCGGTTCCCGGGATGTTGCTCCATTTCCTACTCATGACGGCAATCGCATTCTCGTGTCGATCCGCGAGAATGCGACTGCACGGGCCAGAGATCGCGGCTCAGCTGGATGTCGATGCTTCTTTCTGCAACAGGCTGATCACGGCATTTACCAACTGGGTCGGGATTCGGTTGGCGAAATTGGCCCTGGCGGCCATTTGAGTTGCATCCGGTGTCGGGCGTGTGCCTCCTGCCCCGCCTCCTGAATAGCCACCCGAATAACCGCCGGAGTAGCCACCCGCACCCGGCGTGCCGCGGAATCCCGGAGTGCCATTGAAGCCGCGAAAGCCCGGAGTCCCATTGCCCCCGCGGAAACCACCCAGTCCCAGAGAGGTCATCGTGCTCATTTCATCCTGGCGGGTCAGGTTCATCGCTGTGATGGCCTGCACCTGCTGGGGCGTCATCACGCTCTGGATTTTCGTGACGGCGGCGTTAATCTGGTCTGCGGAGGAGGTAGTGCTGCTGGTCAACTGGTCATAGGACTGCCAGAGCGGAACCAGATTCGCCGCTTCCTGAGCGTCGACAGCATTGGCCGTTCCCTGCAGCTTGATCGTACCAATCAGCAACTGCGCCGCCAAGGGGAGAGGCGCATTGGTTAACCCTGTGCCCCCGCCGCCGTTCCCGCTGGGCGTACCGCCACCATTCCCGCTGGGCGCCCCCCCGCCGAGCGAGGCGGTCGGGGTGGCTTGACTGGCACACGCTGTTAAGACGAGAGCCCCAATCATCATGATCCCACCGATTGAAAGCAATACTTTCTTCATTCCATCTGTCCTTTCCAAAGTTTCCGGATGCTGACTGCCTCATGGACTCGCCGCCCAGGGCGTCCACCGGGTCGATCCGGACGACCTGGCTGGCGGGGCAACAGCCGATTCCCCTTTCCAACACATCCGGCCGGCGGGGAACCCGCCGCTGCACCAGGTTTCCCTTCCACGTCTGCCATATCCGCTCAGGGCCCGACCAGGACGGTTGCCTCGAACCCCGGACCCCGAGAGGAGCGATCGGAGCACGTGGAGTGCTCCTTCTTGAGAACCAGGGACATGGTAACGAAGAGTGATTAACGCCAAATGAACTGGAATCAACCAAGCAAAGGCCTCCAAGAAACAGGCTATTTCCCCTGCTGCGGCTGGACGCGGTGACTCGGGGCGCGTCCGGAGGGCCCGGTTGGTTGCAGGAGCTCTTCCCATAAGGCGCCCCACTTCTCGGAGCGCGCTTTCGCCCAAGCCTCTCCCGCGCCCTCCATCCGCCAGTCCCGCCCACGGGACCGATGGCCGTGCCGATCAAGTACGAACAAACCCTGCTTTCCGCTCGGCACCCCCTCCCGGACGTAGGACACCTCCCCGCGCGTGCGCCTTCTGACCGCGATGGGCCGGTTCGCCTTATACGCTCGTTGTTCCTGGCCGGATAGCCAATCCGACCCCCAAATTGAGCCCTTACCCTCTCTGGCTCCTCAAGAATCCCCCGGGGCCTCCCGCAGCTCACCTGGCGGCTTGACCCCCCTCAGGCCGTGGGGTAAAATTAGGCACGCCTAACTCTTGAGTTAGTTTGGCAAGAGGAAGTAAAACCGGGGGCTCGGCATGACCATCAACCTCAAGCTTCTGGTCGCTGAGACCGTTGGAATTTTCACCATCTTTGGACTGGCCCTTTTCCTTCCGGCCGGCACCCTGGCCTGGCCCGCTGGATGGATCTGGCTCCTGCTGTTCTTCAGTTTCTTCGTTGGGGTGCAAATCTGGCTCTACAGGCACGATCCCGGACTCTTGCAGGAGCGGCTGCATCTGGGAACGTCCGACCAGCAATCCTGGGACAAGGCGCTCTTCACGCTCACCGAGAGCATCCTCATCGCATGGTTGGTTTTCTCGTCACTCGATGGAGGCCGTTTTCACTGGTCCGCCCTGCCGGTGGGGCTTCAAGCGGTCGGCGGCCTGCTCCTGTTGAGCTCGTTCTGTCTCTTGTTCCTGACCTTCCGGGAGAATTCCTACGCGTCCGTTGCCGTCCGCGTCCAATCCGAGCGCGGCCAAACCGTGATCTCCACGGGCCCGTACCGCCACATCCGCCATCCGATGTACAGCGCGATCCTGATCTTCGTGCTGGGCACCACGCTCTTGCTCGGTTCCGCCTACGGGCTGATCCTCGGGCTCATCGCCGTCGCCTTATTCGGGAGACGGGCCGTGCTGGAAGAGCGAATGCTGGTGAAGCAGTTACCCGGCTACGCCGAATATGAGTCCAGGGTAAGATACCGCTTTATCCCGCACGTCTGGTAGCCGTGGCCTCTTCTCCCTGCCGACCCGCCAAGGGAGTTGCAGGAAATGATGCCGGAATCTCTGACCGACTCCATTCAGGACTATCTGAAGCTGATCTACGAGCTCAGCGAACGCGGCGGGACCGCCAGCACGACGGCCCTCGCCAAGCGCTTGGGCATTGCGCCGGCCTCGGTGACGGGCATGATCCAAAGGCTCTCGTCCGCCCGGCCGGCACTGGTTTCCTACCGCAAGTACCGCAGCGTCACGCTTACCCACGCCGGCCGGCGGGCTGCCCTGGAGGTAATCCGCCACCACCGCTTGCTGGAGGCGTGGCTCGTTCAAACCCTGGGGTATTCCTGGGATGAAGTTCACGACGAGGCCGAGAAGCTTGAACATGCCATCTCCGAGGACTTCGAAAGGCGCATGGCGGCCTCCCTGGGAGACCCCGATCGGGACCCGCACGGCGATCCGATCCCGAATGCCGATCTGGTCATGCCGGCGGACAAGAGCGTTTCGCTTTCCTCGCTGCAGCCGGACCAGGCAGCCACCGTTTGCCGGGTGCAGGAAAGGAATCCCGAGATCCTGCGCTACCTCGAGAAGCTCGGATTGGTCCCGGGGGCGCGCCTGAAAGTGCTGGCGGTGTCGCCTTTCGACCAGACCATGCATCTGAAGGTCCGGGGGCGGAAGAAAGAGTCCATCCTCGGTCCCCCTGTTACGAGCCAGGTCTTTGTGGAAATCCTCTAGAGCACAGGGAATCGCAATTGTGACCAGCCCAGAGCCACCCCTTTCCGAAAGTTCAAGCGATGCCGGCACCCTGCGATCGGCGCATGAAGTGCTGGAAGGCAGGAGCAAGAAGAACCTGCTCGGACGCCTCCTGCCGTTTATGGGCCCCGCTTTTATCGCCTGCGTCGCCTATATCGACCCGGGCAATTACGCGACCAACCTGCAGGGCGGCGCCCTGTTCGGGTACCGGCTGCTGTGGGTGATCCTGGCCAGCAATCTGATGGCGATGCTGATCCAGTACCTGGCCGCGAAGCTGGGCATCGCCACCGGCAGGAACCTGGCCGAGACCATGCGCGACCACTACCCCAATTGGGGCCGCCTGGTCATGTGGATCGTCATGGAAATCGTGGCCATGGCCACGGACCTGACGGAATTCCTCGGCGCGGCGCTCGGGATCTACCTGCTCTTTCCCGGCCTGTTCAACGAGTTCGCCGCCTTCTCGGGCTGGCCGCCCCTGCTTGTCCCGGGGCTCCTGATGGGCGGGCTGGCGATGGTCGTCCTGCTGCTGGAGAACCAGGGATTCCGTCCCCTGGAAGCGTTGATCACCGGGCTGGTCGGAGTCGTTGCAGTCTGCTTTCTCGTTGAGACCGTCCTCGACCGGCCCGATTTGGGCCAGGTTGTATACCATAGCGTCGTTCCCCAGCTTTCGGGGCCCGAAAGCATTGTCCTGGCGGCCGGCATTCTGGGCGCCACCGTGATGCCGCATGTGATCTTCCTGCATTCAGGTCTGACCCAGGGGCGCATCGTCACCCACGACCCCCAGCAGCTTCGGCGGCTGATGCGCTTCGAGCGGGTGGACGTCGTGATCGCGATGACCCTCGCTGGACTAGTCAACATGGCCATGCTGATTATGGCGGCCTCCACCTTCTACGCGCATGGGATGAGCAACATCGCCACGATTCAACAGGCCTACCGGACGCTCACGCCCCTGCTGGGAGCCTCGGCCGGGACCATCTTTGCTATCTCGCTTCTGGCCTCCGGCCATTCCTCCTCCACGGTAGGGACCATGGCGGGCCAGGTCATCATGCAGGGATTCGTCGACTTCAAGATCCCGCTGTGGGTCCGGCGCGTTACCACCATGCTGCCTTCCTTTATCGTGATCGCCTTGGGGGTGGACCCAACCCGCGCTCTGGTGCTCAGCCAGGTCGTGCTGAGCTTCGGCCTTCCCTCGGCCGTCATTCCCCTCGTGGTGTATACGGCGCGGCGCAAGGTCATGGGGGTTCTGGCCAATCACCCCGTCACCACGGTCGCCGCCGGCATCGCCGCGGCGTTGATCGTGGCACTCAACATTTTCCTGCTGTACCAGATCATTTTCTAGGAAGGGACGCTGTGTTTAACCACATCCTCGTTCCCCTCGATGGCTCGAAACTTTCCGAAGCGTCCCTTGGGCCCGCGGCATACCTGGCGCAAAAGCTCAAGTCACATGTCACCCTGCTACACGTGATCGAACAGGATGCCCCGGCGGAGGTTCACCGCGACTCTCACCTGACGAAGCCGGATGAGGCCGAAGCTTATCTCAAGGAGACCGCCCGGCGCGCCTTTCCTCCCGACGTGGGCGTGGAGACGCACGTCCACACGGCCCCCGTCTCCGACGTGGTCCGCAGCATCGTGGAACACGCGGCCTCGGAAATCCAGCCCGATTTGATCGTCATCTGCACGCACGGACGCGGCGGAATCCGCGACGTGCTCTTCGGAAGCATCGCTCAGCAGGTCGTCGCCAGGGGCAAGATCCCCCTGCTGCTGATCAAACCGGGCGGCCCTCCTTTCAAACTCGACCAGCTGCTCGTCCCGCTGGACCCCGATTGGATCCACGAAGAGAGCCTGCCGATGTCAGAATCCTTCGCCCGCATCTTCGGCGCCGAGGTCCATCTCCTGTGCGTGACCCCGACCTTTTCCACGCTGGCCGGGGAGGATGCAGCGACCGGCAATCTCATGCCGGCCACCGTGCAGGCGGTTCTCGACATGGAAGAAGAAAACGCGAGGCGGGACCTGGCCGCCCAGCTCGAACGCTTACAGGGCGCGGGTCTGAAGGCCTCCGCCGAGATGACGCGCGGCGATCCGGCGACGACGATTGCCAAGATCGCCGAGGAGTCCGGAGCCGATCTGATCCTCCTAAGCACCCACCGTAAGGCGGGTATGGATGCCTTTTGGGCGCGCAGCGTTGCGCCGAAAGTCGTGCAGCGAACCAGGATCCCCTCGCTGCTCATCCCCCTTTTCGAGCCCAAGCGCAGGGAGGCGTGAGCCAGGCGACGCGCGCCTCGCTGGTGCGCCGGGGAGTCCAGGTTGAACTCCTCTCCCTCGCTTGGATCGTTGTGGAAACGGCGGTCTCCCTCGCAGCGGGAATCGCGGCGGGCAGTTTGCTCCTGATCGCATTCGGAATGGACAGTCTCATCGAACTGGCCAGCGGGGCGCTGCTGCTTTGGCGTCTTCTCGTGGAGACCCGGGGCGAGGCTCTGGAGCAGGTCCAGAAAGCCGAGCAAAGGGCGTCGCGGGGGGTTGCGATCGCGCTCGCCCTCTTGTGCGCCTACCTCCTGATCTCCGCCGCCTACGGCCTGCTCGTCCGTACAGAATCCGAGAGCTCCAGGCTCGGGATTGGGATTGCGGCGGCGGCTGTGGTGATCATGCCCTGCCTGGCCGCGGCCAAGCGCCGCATTTCGAGCCAGATCCCGAGTGAGGCCCTGGCGGGCGACGCGGTCAGTTCCATCACCTGCGCTTTCCTGGCGGGAACCGTCCTGCTTGGGCTGGTCCTGCATGCCCTTCTCGGCTGGTGGTGGGTTGAAAACGCCGCAGCGCTGGCGTTTCTGATCTGGCTCATACCAGAAACGCTGGAGGCATTCGAAAACTCGCAAAGCGCTCGTGCCTGAGATCCCGCAGGCGGGAGCCCGCGCCACAGCCCTGGCGCGCGGCCCCTCCCTCCTTTATCGCGGACCGTCCAAGGCCCGAATTCCCCCCTTCCCTCTATTCCCGCTTCATTGAATCCAACCGGCGCACCGATGCGCTCCGGCCCTTGCCAAGGGGTTTCCACGAATGGAGCACGAGGGGGACGACCTGGCACACCGCCGGCGTCATGGAAAGCGGCGGACCAGCTCGTCGGGGGCTAGGAACTGGCCGGTCTTCTCCACTTCTTTGACGATCTCAACCACTTTGGAGTTGTATGGGGTGGCCATACCCATTTGCTGCCCCAGCCGGACAATTTCCCCGTTGAGGTAGTCAATCTCGGTCGACCGGCCACGGCGCAGGCTTTGCAGGGTGGAGCTGAGGGTCTTCAGCGATCCCATCGACAGGCTGAGCGTCCAGGCGGAAACCGGCACGGGAGAGCGGATAATAAATCCCAGGGCCGGCGCCGGAATCCGCGGGATGGGCGCGAGGCGGATGCCCGCTTTTCCGATGGCCTGGTGCCCCTCCTTGAGCGCCAGGATCCCGATCCTCCTCAGCCCGGCGTGGCGCATGCATTCACTGACGGTCAGCCCCGTCATCGCTTCGAGCCCGTTGCCCAGATTGTTCAGGAGCAGCTTGGTCCAGTGGGCGCCCCGGATGTTGTCGCTGATCTCCGTCCGGACCGCGCGGCTGAGCAGCGCCTGGATCTCCCGCACCCTCTGGCCGTTATTGCCAAACGCTTCGCCGATGAGCAGCGAGCCGGCATACGCGTATGTGATGTGACCAGGGGTTAGAAACTGGGCATTCAGCATCACGACCCCGCTCACGATGTCTTCTTTGGGCACTCGGGAGGCGACCATGTCGTCGCTTCTCACCCCGTTCTGCAGGGTGACGATCGTGGAGCTCTGGATATGCGCCTGGGCTTGGTCACAGACGGTTTCGACGTCCTGGGTCTTGACGGCCAGCAGCACGAGGTCCGGCCGGAAGTCCAGGGTTTCGGCCGCACGGACCGGGATGGTCAGGGGGCCCAGCACGCCCTCGATGCGCAGGCCGTTCTCGCGCATGGCTTCAACGTGGGCCCGTCGTCCGATCAGCGTGACATCTTCTCCGGCACGCGCCAGCAACCCGCCGATCAGGCTGCCAATTGCGCCCGCCCCGACGACGGCGATCTTCGGTTTGGGGTTAGCCTTCATCGTTTTCGCCTCTCCATATTCGGCTCACCGAACTAGCCTAACCAGGCACTTCTGCTGAGGCAAGCTAGAGGAAGTGTACCCGCAAGTGGCGCGAACCTACTAAGGTAAGTTCGGCCGCGACTCCTTTGATGGGCATTCCCAGCAGCGGTGTCGCACTGGAGCCATTCTGTCAGTGGGAATAGGATGAAGGGACACGGGCATATTGCAGTCCCCTCGCAACAACTTACCATGTCGCAAGGATGTCAAATCGTGGTTGTGGCGAAACTATTCTTTATTCCGTTGGGGTTCGGGACTATTCCACCCAGCACTGCCGAGAGCTGGCACCTGACGATACCCTCCTTTACAGCCAATCTGGTGGGCTTGAGAGCAATGATCCTATTCTGGATATGCTCTGGCTCTCCTCTTTCAACAACCCAGCTATTCGCGCCGCCCTGGTCAGTTGGTGCAGCAACGGATAGGCGAGTTCACTGACAGCTGATTGGCTAGAACTTTGGGATGACAGAGGCGAAAAGAATTCCTCTGGGAGGGGTGGTAGCAGTCTGCCAACTTGACAGAAATCCCCATCGCCTCCTCGTCTGTTGTGGGCCGAGTTCAGATGCCGCTACCTTGACACGAACCGACGCCTCTGGGTTTCGGTTGTGCTTTTCTTGACCGGGTTGCAGGCCGGCCAACCCAAGCATGATCGGCTAGGACGCACCAGCAACGGGGGCCTGTGTCCGGCTGTTGGGCCCGCACTCACCAGATCGTTGGTTCGCGATCGAGCCACACAGGTTCATTGACGGCATGCTCACTTCCGACTGCCAGGCTCGCAACCTCAAGATGGTCAGTGCCAATTCGGTGCGCAATCTTGCCCCTCACCACCCCAAGGCGATCGTGGGGTTCATAATCGAGATGATCTAAGCCTAGGTTGCGTCTTCTCCTTGCAGGATGTCAACACGCGGATTGCAGCCGGATCATGATGGAGTCGGTTCTTCCTGTCCCTCAGTGGATTCCTAAGGCATGCGCCCCCATAATCGCCGGTACTTTTTTTGACAAGGCATTCTCGGAGGCGGGGTCTGGACCAAAAAGGAAGACTACGCGCGTATGCGCGGGTCGAGAACATCGCGTAGGCCGTCGCCAAGGAAATTGAAACCCAGTACGCAAAATAGAATGGCCAATCCCGGAAAGATAGTCGTCCAAGGTGCGAATTCCATCAAGGTCTTGCTATCGCTCAACATACTACCCCAGGACGGGTTGGGCGGCACCGTTCCTAATCCAAGGAAGCTCAAACCTGCTTCGGTTAGCACGGCCCACGATAACGCCAAGGTGGCTGTCACAATGAGCGGGGCAAGAAGATTGGGCAATATGTGACGTACCAGGATGCGAGAATCGCGAGCCCCAATCAACACCGCCGCCTGGACAAACTCCCTTTCCTTGAGCGTGAGAACCGGAGCCCGGGCGACGCGGGCGAATATCGGAAGATAGACAAGAGCGATCGCCAGGATCGTGTTTCCCGCCCCCGGCCCGAGGGCGGTGACGATGAACAGCGCCAGGAGGAGGGAGGGGAAGGCAAAAAACATGTCCATTATTCGCATAATGATGCTGTCTGCCGCTCCGCCGAAATAACCCGCAATCATCCCAAGGACTGTCCCAAAAAACAGAGCAATCGCAATGGAAGAAAGCGCTATGCCCATCGAGTTTCTGGCCCCATATATAATTCGGCTTAGCTGATCGCGACCGAACTCGTCTGTGCCAAGCCAGTAGGTTGCGTTGGGCGGCCGTAACCGATCAATTGGATGCTGGTCTAGGGGCGAATAAGGTGCTACAAGCCCTGGGAAAATGGCTAGACAGCAATAGATTGCAACGATGACTGATCCTACGAATGCACTGCGATAGCGAACGAACTTCAAGATTGCGCTCATGGTTAGGTGCTCCAGGAATTCGTGCGATGCCGAGGACTATCGAATCGGCCCCGGCATGACTCACTCATACCGAATCCGGGGATCGACCCAGGCATACACGAGGTCAGTTACCAGGTTCACCAAGACGAAGCAAAACGAAATGAAGAGAATGGTGCCTTGAATTACAGGGTAGTCCCGCTCGGTGATTCCGTTGAGTAGGAGCCATCCAATTCCAGGCAACGCGTAGACCGATTCAACAATGATTGCACCACAAAACAAGTAACCGGTCTCAAGTCCAACGATTGTGACGACGGGAATCAAAGCGTTTTTCAAACAATGTCGAAGGAACACTGCCCGTTCGGACAGGCCCTTGGCGCGTGCCGTACGGGCGTAGTCCTGACCAAGCTCCTCCAGCATTGACGACCGAACCATCCGCATTACATCCGCTGTGCTTGCGAAACCCAAGGTTATTGCCGGGAAGATCATTTCTTTCAAGTTCGCCAGTGGGTTGACAAAAAACCCAACGTAATTCCCCGCATTTGGTGCAAGACCTAGGTAGAGCGATAGCACGAGAATGATAAGCATTCCCAACCAGAAGTTGGGCATCGCGAGACCTACCAACGCGAATGTCCGTGCCGCCAAGTCGATGGTCGTATCGCGTTTCACCGCAGCGTAAATGCCCAGAGGAACACCCAATAGGAGTGCAATCGCCATCGAAAATACTGACAATTCGAGTGTCAGGGGGAAGTGATCAAGGATCAATGGGAGCACGGGCAGAGCGTCTCGGGCCGAATAGCCAAAATTGCCCTGGAGTGCCGCCCATAGCCAACGTAAATACTGAACTGGCAAGGGCTTGTCCAGTCCGAAGTACGCTCGAAGAGCTGCCGTTTGCGCTTCGGTCAACTTGAATGACGTCCCGATCATCGCTGTGATAGTATCCCCCGGGATCAGATGCATCACAAAGAAGATGATGATGGAAATCCCAAACAGAGTCGGGATAAAGGTGATCAGTCGGCGCACAAGATATTGAGACATTAGTTACACCAGGTGTCCTTGATCAGCGTTTCGCCCTCGGGCTGCCAACTCCAATAAGCTATTGACCTACTAGAGCACTCATTGAACTACCCCTCGCGCAATGCAGATGCAAGGACGTTAGCCAGCTCTCCGCCCCATATGCTTCTTGGCTGCACGATCCAGCATGACGTCCGGCACACGTCCTAACTCAAGAAACGCTTCCAAATCCCCCGGATCATATTAGCAAGGATACCTATGCTATCCGCAGGGCCACACATTTTCTGAGTGCTTTCTGAATCGGTAAAGGCGCCAACCACCAGGCGGATAGAATCCGACTTGGGAAACTAGAGACCGGCTTTCGAGATGGCGTGACTGCCATGGGCAACCAATACTAAGTGCAAGAGAATCTGATCCAGGGCGAGTGGCTATTTGCAGACCGATCGGTAAGCCCTCAGAATTGGTCCCACACGGGATTGAGAGAGCTGGCATACCGACCAAATTGTATGGGGAAGTCAGGCAGTCTAGCGGCACCTCACGCCCATCAGTTGTTCCTTCGGCACGAGCAAACCAAGTGTCTTCATACGTTGGTCCCCAAGGCGCTGTAGGTGAAAGAATCGCATCAGTTTGTCTCAGTATCTCCATGAATCGCACGGCGAGGTGATGACGGAATTGTTGCATCCTCAGATAGACGACGCTGGGTATCGCAAAGCCGAGTTCGATCTGCTG
>JBEKXU010000027.1:0-42932 GCA_049511715.1 Anaerolineales bacterium | reverse complement strand
ATGGTGATGCCGGGGGACAGCGTGAACCTGGGGGTGGAGCTGATCGTGCCGGTGGCGCTGGAGAAGGGTTCCAAGTTTGCCATTCGGGAAGGCGGCCTGACCGTCGGCGCCGGAGTCATCACGGATATCCTAGACTAGGGCGGGGGCATGGCGCGGCAAAAAATTCGCATTCGCCTCAAAGCGTACGATCATCGGGTGCTCGACCAGTCGTGTCGGCGCATCGTGGACACCGCGGAGCGAAATGGGGCCAAGGTCGTGGGTCCGGTCCCGCTGCCCACGGAACACGAGCGATTCACCGTTCGCCGAAGTCCTTTCATTGACAAGGACACCCACGAGCACTTCGAGATTCGCACCCACAAGCGGCTGATCGAGGTGGTTGAGCCTGATGCGAAGACCTTGGACGCGCTCATGCGACTGAACCTTCCAGCGGGCGTCGATGTGGAAATGAAGATCTAGCCTGAGTTTTACCCCTCTGGCAAGTGTTGCGCCCCCGGCGGCGCGAGGCGAGATCGCCGCCGACTGCAGCAGACTGCTGGAGAGAACGGATGATGCAGCCCTTCCCTGGCTGACAGTCCGAGAAGGAACCGCTCCTCAGGAGACAATGGATGAAGGGGATCATTGGGAAGAAGCTTGGCATGACCCAGATCTTTGATGAGGCCGGACGCATGATTCCGGTGACCCTCATCGAGGCTGGGCCTTGTTTCGTGACGCAGGTGCGCACCGCGGAGCGCGACGGGTACTCCGCGATCCAGCTTGGATTCGGCGAGGCGAAAAGCCGGCGGCTGACCGCCGGGCAGAGAGGCCACTTGCAGAAGAGCGTGTCCGGGCTCCTGCGCTACCTGCGCGAGTTTCGCGCTTCCCCGCAGGAAGGGGTCCGCCAGGGGGACCGGGTCACGGTGGAGGTGTTCCGCGTGGGCGAGCGGGTCGATGTGGTGGGCACCTCAAAGGGGAAGGGCTTTCAAGGGGGGGTGAAGCGTCATCACTTCAGTGGCGGGCCCAAAACCCATGGTCAATCGGACCGGCACCGGGCGCCCGGTGCGGTCGGGTCGACGACCACCCCTGGGCGTGTCTATAAAGGAAAACGGATGGCCGGGCACATGGGCGCCGGGCAAGTGACCAGCCAATCGCTGCGGGTAGCGGTGGTCGATGGCGAACGCAACCTGCTTGGAGTCGAGGGCAGCGTCCCGGGTCCGCGCGGGTCCATTATTTCCATCCAGGAGGCCCGCAAGCAGTAGCGGGGGCGCTTCTGGGCGCGAGCAACGGCAAGTGGAGCGACGGGAATGAAGATCGACGTGGTCAACATGAAGGGCGAGAAGTTGCGCAAGATCGAGCTGCCTCCGGCGATCTTTGAGGCTCCCATCCGGGCCGACCTGATGCATCAGGCGCTGGTCCGCCAGCAGGCCAATGCTCACCTGGGGACCCACAAGACCAAGGGACGAGGGGAAGTGAGCGGCGGTGGGCGAAAGCCCTGGAAGCAAAAGGGCACCGGGCGCGCCCGCCAGGGCTCTACGCGTGCGCCTCAGTGGCGCGGTGGCGGAAAGGTGCACACCCCCGTGCCGCGCGACTATACGCTGATCATGCCGAGGAAGATGCGTCAAGCGGCATTGAGGTCAGCGCTGTCGGCCAAGGCGGCCGAGGCAGAAATCGTGGTGGTCGATCATCTTTCTCTCTCCAAGCCGAGCACCAAGGAAATGGTGACGGCCTTGCGTGCGATGGCAGGCACGGAAGATGCTCTGGTGCTCCTGCATGAGGCGGACCAGAACATCGAGCTCTCCACCCGTAACCTTCCGGATGTGAAGACGCTGAGGGCCAACTACCTCAACCTCCATGACCTCTTCTCCTACCGCAAGCTGGTTCTGGCGGAGGATTCCCTGAAGGTCATTGATGTCTGGTTGAGCCCGGGGAGGGAGGCATGACGTCGATTTATGAGGTGCTGCGCCGTCCGATTATTACCGAGAAGTCCACCCGCTTGGCATCCAAGTACCACCAGTACGTGTTCGAGGTGGCGCTCCATGCCACGCGCGCCCAGGTCAAGGAGGCGGTGGAGACCCTGTTCGAAAACGTCGAAGTGGCCCAGGTCAACACTCTGGTGGCCCCTGCCAAGAGAACGCGCTCGTTGCGCAACCGGCAGGTGCGAACCCGCCGCGCGGCTTACAAGAAAGCCATCGTAACCTTGTCCAAGGGCACGATTCCAATCTTTGAAGGCGTGAAGGGCTAAGGCGATGCCGGTTCGAACATTCAAACCCACGTCCCCCGGCCGCAGAGGCAAGGTGGGACCAACCTTTGAGGAAATCTCCAGCACCAAACCGGAGCGCTCCCTGCTGATCCATCGCAGGAGGCACGGAGGCCGCAACGCCTACGGCCGCATCACCGTCCGCCATCACGGGGGCGGGGAGAGGCAGCATATCCGGCTGGTGGACTTCAAGCGCGACAAGCCGGGCATCCCGGCCCATGTCACTTCCATTCAGTATGATCCCAACCGGAGCGCCCGGATCGCCTTGCTCACCTACTCGGACGGCGAGAAGCGCTATGTCCTGGCTCCGCTGGAAGTGAAGGTGGGGGATACGCTGATGTCGGGGCCCCAGGCGGAGATCCGCCCCGGGAATGCCTTGCCCATCTCTCAGATCCCGGTGGGAACGCTGATCCACAACATAGAGATCAGCCTCGGGCGAGGCGGCCAACTGGTGCGTTCGGCTGGCACCGCCGCTCAGCTCCTGGCGAAGGAAGGGGAGTACGCTCAGGTCCGCCTGCCGTCGGGGGAAGTGCGCTTGGTGCGCCTGACCTGTTCCGCCACCATTGGGGTGGTGAGCAACCCGGACCAGCGCAACATCAAACTGGGCAAGGCGGGCAGCAACCGTCACCGGGGCGTCCGGCCCACCGTGCGCGGCTCGGCCATGTCTCCCCGCGACCACCCCCATGGGGGCGGGGAAGGCCGGCAGCCGATTGGGCTGCCCGGTCCGAAGAGCCCCTGGGGCAAACCCACCCTGGGCAAACGCACGCGCAACAACAAGAGGACCGACCGCTACATCGTGCGGCGTCGCACGGCCAAGCGCAAGTAGCCCAGCGCCCGGCCCGGGGGCGAGGGAAGCCTAGGTTCGGAGGCAAGGATGTCACGATCTCTCAAGAAGGGTCCGTATGTGGAGCCGAAGCTGCTCCGGAAGATCGAGGCGATGAACCAGCGGGGTGAAAAGAAGGTGATCCGCACCTGGAGTCGCGCCAGCACGATTTTCCCCCAAATGGTGGGACATACCGTCGCGGTCCATGACGGCCGCCGCCACGTTCCCATCTACATCACCGAGAACATGGTGGGACATCGTCTGGGAGAATTCGCGCCGACCCGGACATTCCGGGGTCACGTGACCAAGGAAGCGACCACTACGGTGACCCCCGTCAAGGAGGAAAGCGGTGGATGAGGTTCGTGCCAAACTGCGATTCGCTCCCTCTTCCGCCCAGAAGATGCGTCGGGTGATTGAACTCGTGCGCGGAAAGCCCGCGCAGCCCGCCTTGGCTATGCTGCAGAACATGCCTCAAGCGGCCGCCCGCGACCTGGCTAAGCTTTTGCGTTCGGCCATGGCCAACGCGGAGGAAAATGTTGGCATGCGGCGGGAAGACCTGGTGATCACCCGAATTTACGCCGATGAGGGTCCGACCCGTAGGTGGCGGCGTTTTGGTGCTCGCGGCCGCTTCAAGCCGATTCTGCGGCGTTCCTCGCACGTCACCATTGTGTTGGGTGAGGTTGGAGAGAAATAGGACATCGTTCGTCGGAGAGCGGGCTGTGTGAGAACAGCCCTTGACGACGGCCAGGAGAGGATATGGGTCGAAAGGTCAATCCGATCGGATTTCGGCTGGGGATCAACAAGACCTGGGAAAGCCGCTGGTTTGCCTCGGGCAAGGACTACCCCATCCAACTCCACCAGGACATGGCCATCCGCAAACTGATCATGAAGGACGCCTCCAGTTCCGCCATCTCCCGGGTGGAGATCGAACGGAATCACAATCTGGTTCGCATCTTCGTGTGGACGGCCAAGCCCGGAATCTTCATTGGCCGAAAAGGGGCATCGGTTAAGGAGCTGCGCCAGCATCTGGAGAGCTTGACCGGCTGCAAGGTGGATCTGAAAGTTCAGGAGATTGCCCAGCCTGATCTGGAAGCCACCCTGGTGGCAGACAACGTGGCTCACCAGCTGGAACGCCGGATTGGACATAGCCGGGCCATGAAGCGAGCGATCTCCCAGGCCATGCGTCAGGGGGCCAAGGGAATCAAGATCATGTGCGCCGGCCGTCTCTCGGGAAGCGAGATGAAGCGCACGGAGTGGTTGAGGGAAGGCCGAGTTCCCTTGCAGTGGCTCAGGGCAGACATTGATTTTGCCCGGGCCGAGGCTTTGACCACCTACGGCCGCATTGGGGTGAAAGTCTGGGTCTTCCGTGGCGAGAGCCATGCCGAGGAGGAAGAGGCGCCCTCGCAGGCAATTGACGGTGCGTACGTCAGCGAGTGAGATCGGCGGGTTCAGGAGCTGGTGAGGTGACGCAATGTTGATGCCGAAGCGTGTCAAATGGCGCAAACAAATGCGTGGGCGGATGAAGGGGCATGAAACTCGGGGTACCGAACTCTCCTTTGGCGAATTCGGGTTGCAGGCCCTGGAGCCGGGATGGATGACCCAGCGTCAGATTGAGGCGGCCCGCCGCGCCTTGGTGCATTCCATGAAGCGGCGCGGGAAAATCTGGATCCGCATTTTCCCCGACAAACCGATCACCCGCAAGGCGGCCGAAACCCGCATGGGCAAGGGCAAGGGTGCCGTCGACCACTGGGTGGCGGTGGTCAAACCGGGGCGCATCATTTTTGAGATTGGGGGATTACCCGAGGATGCAGCCATGGATGCTCTGCGTTTGGCTGCGTACAAGCTGAGCCTGAGGACCAAGAGCATCTCGCGACTCGGGGCGGCGCGGGTGGAGGAGGCGGAGTGAAGGCGAGCGAGCTGCACTCCCTGACCGACGCCGAGCTTCGCGCGCGACTGGAGGAGACACGCGAGGAACTCATGAAGCTGCGCTTCCAGTTTACTCAAGGCCAGCTGAGCGATTACACCCGGCTGAAGTTCGTGCGCCGGGATGTGGCCCGGATTGCGACCATTCTGCGACAACGGGAACGGGCGGCCGCTCAGGACAAGGGAAGGGCCTCATGAACGATCGACGGCGCATCATTGGGACAGTCGTGAGCAACAAAATGACGCAAACGGTGGTCGTTCGAGTGGACCGCACCGTGCGCCACCGGTTGTACGGCAAGGTAGTTCACCGTAGCGAGAAGCTGGTGGCCGAGGACGGGCTGAACTGCCAACCGGGCGATCGGGTCAAGCTGGTGGAGAGTCGCCCGCTCTCGAAACGGAAGCGGTGGGTGGTGGAGACGATTCTCGAACACGGGACTGTCATTGAGGTTCCCGCCGGCGGGGAGGAAGCCGGAGGTGCAACATGATCCAACAGGAAACCCGGCTGACCGTTGCCGACAATACGGGAGCGCGGGAATTGTTGGTCATTCATATCCAGGGCGGCTCAAGAAGGAAGACCGGCCGGGTGGGCGATGTCGTGGTGGCGACGGTCAAATTGGCGAACCCGCAGGGTGGGGTAAAGAAGAGCGAGATCGTCAAAGCCGTCATCGTGCGCACGGCCAAGGAATACCGGCGTGAGGACGGGTCCTACATTCGCTTTGACGACAATGCTGCGGTGATCCTGGACGCCGACGGGGAGAACCCCAGAGGAACTCGGATTTTCGGCCCGGTGGCTCGTGAACTCCGCGAAAAGGGGTTCATGAAGATTGTTTCGCTGGCCCCCGAGGTGCTCTAGAGCCCCGGTCGGGGGCGTGGGGACAGGGGAGCGATGTGCCCGCAGAAGGCCGAGGGGGAATCAGGAGCGGACCGTGAGGATCAAAAAGGGTGATACGGTGCAAGTGATCCGCGGGAAAGATCGCGGAAAGAGAGGCCAAGTCCTGCATGTCCTCCCGCGGGAGGAGCGCTTGGTTGTGGAGGGCGTCAACCTGCGGAAGAAACACAAGCGTCAGGTCCAGACTCAGGGCAGCGCCTTGACCCCCGGGGTAGTGGAGTTTCCCGCCGCTCTTCACGCCTCGGCGGTCTTGCTGGTGTGTCCCAAGTGCGGGGAGGCCACGCGCATCAGCCGCCAGAAGCAAGGCGACCTCTGGGTGCGCGTCTGCAAACACTGTCAGGCGGCGATGGACGCGTAGCGGCACAGGAAGGGAAGGCTGATGGCTCATTACCTGTTGGAACATTACCGAACGGACATCGTCCCCATCTTGCGTCGCGACTTCTCGTACGGGAACCCGATGCAGGTGCCCCAAGTGAGGAAGGTTATCGTGAACGTCGGCGTGGGCGAGGCGCTGGATAACCCCAAGGCCCTGGAGGCCACGGTTCAGGATGTGGCGACCATCACAGGGCAGAAGCCGATTGTGACCAAGGCGCGCAAGAGCATCGCCAATTTCAAGTTGCGCGAAGGGCGCGCGATCGGGGTGACCGTGACCTTGCGCGGCGAACGCATGTGGTCCTTCCTGGATCGGCTCGTGAATGTGGCCCTGCCACGGGTTCGTGACTTTCGAGGGGTCTCCCCCGACAGCTTTGATGGGAGAGGAAACTACACCCTCGGCCTCCGGGAGCAACTGATCTTCCCGGAAATCAACTATGACAAGATCGACAAGGTCCGCGGCTTCGAGGTGATCATCGTGACAACGGCCCATAGCGACGAGGAGGGCCGTCGCCTGCTACAGCTCCTGGGCATGCCCTTTCGACGAGGCGACTGAATTATGGCCAAGAAGTCCATCATTATCCGGGAAAGTCGGCGGAAGTACCCGGTTCGCGTCCGGAACCGCTGCAAGATCTGCGGCCGCCCGCGAGGCTACATCCGCAAGTTTCAACTCTGCCGCATTTGCTTCCGGGAGCAGGCCTTGGCTGGCAAGCTGCCGGGGGTCATTAAGGCCTCCTGGTAGGCGCGAGCTGATCTCCATCGTTGCAAGGAGAAGACTCTGATGACTGTGGTTGATCCAATCGCCGATATGCTCACCCGCATCCGCAATGGCCTTCTGGCCGGGCATGCCGCGGTGGGCCTGCCCTCCTCCCGGATGAAGGTCGCCCTGGCGCAGATCCTCAAAGAGGAGGGTTACATCGACCGCTATGAGGTGGTCGCGGAGGAGGGAAAACCGCAGTCCACCCTCCACATTTACCTGAAATACGTCGGGGAGCGCCGCGAGCGCAGGCCGGTAATTACCGGGATCCAGCGCGTCAGCCGGCCGGGACGGCGGGTGTATGCGGCCAAGCTCGAGATCCCGAGGGTTTTGTCGGGTATGGGTGTCACCATTGTGTCGACCCCCAAGGGCGTCATGACTGGCGTGCGCGCCCGAAAACTGGGCGTGGGCGGAGAGGTGATCTGCAAGGTCTGGTAATTGGCAGGATGCTAGGGAGGTCGACGTGTCGCGAATTGGAAGGATGCCGGTCAAAATCCCAGCTGGCGTGCAGGTTGAAGTGCTTGGGAATCGGGTTCAGGTGAAGGGACCCCGGGGTGAGACCAGCCGTCTTTTTCCCGCGGGGATCTCCTTTACCCGCCAGGGCGATGCGCTCCAGGTTCAGCGCCAGACCGAGGACCGCCGCACCCGGGCTTTCCATGGAATGTCCCGCGCTCTCGTCCAAAACATGGTGTTGGGGGTCAGCAAGGGCTTCAACCGGAAGTTGCAGGTGGAAGGCGTCGGCTACCGGGCAGAAATCAACGCGAAAAGCCTGGTTCTGTCCGTCGGGTTTTCGCACCCAGTGGTCGTGGATCCACCCGAGGGCATTGTCTTCTCGGTGGATGAAAAGACCCGGATTATTGAGGTCAGCGGATACGACAAGGAGCGGGTGGGGCAGGTTGCGGCCGACCTGCGCAAGATTCGACCCCCTGAGCCCTACAAGGGCAAGGGGATCCGCTACGTTGGCGAGCGGGTGCGCCACAAGGCGGGTAAGGCCGGAAAGGCGACAGCCACGAAATAGGCGGGCCTATGGCGACCAAGACCAGAAGCGATGCGCGCAAACGTAGGCATGTGCATGTGCGCCGGAACCTGTCCGGCACCTCGGATCGGCCGAGGCTGAGCGTCTTTCGTAGCCTGGCGCACATCTATGTTCAGGTGATCGACGACATGAGCGGAAGAACCCTCGCGGCCGCGTCCAGCCTGGATCGCGAGCTGGCGACCTCGCTGGAAAAAATGAATAAGACGGACCAGGCCCGCGAGGTGGGGAAACTGATCGCCACACGGGCCCACGCCCGGGGGATCTCCAAGGTCGTTTTTGATCGTGGCGGGTATCGTTATCACGGCCGCGTGCGGGCGCTGGCCGAGGCGGCGCGCTCTTCGGGTCTGGAATTCTGAGACGGGAGTAGGGCATGGCACAAGAGAACAGGGCGGAACGCTTGGGTGAAGGGGCCGAGGAGCTTGACGAGCGGGTCGTCGACATTTCCCGCGTCGCGAAGGTGGTCAAGGGGGGACGCCATTTTTCCTTCCGCACGGTGGTGGTGGTCGGCGACAACCGGGGACGGGTGGGCATCGGAGTGGGGAAGAGCCGTGCCGTGCCCGATGCGATTCGCAAGGGCACCGACCGGGCCCGGAAGGCCATGCACCCCATCCCGTTGGCCCACGCAACCATACCGCATGAAGTGATTGGAAAATGCGGAGGGGCGAAAGTCCTACTCAAGCCAGCTTCCCCGGGAACGGGGGTGATCGCGGCGGGCGGGGTCCGGGCGGTCGTGGAAGCGGCGGGCGTTCGTGACATCCTGACCAAATCCCTCGGATCGGCCAATGTGCTGAACGTCGTCCACGCCACGATGACGGCCTTGGACCAGCTGACCGACCCGGCTCGGCTGGCCGAAATCCGAGGCAAGGATGTTGAGACGTTGAAGCCATTCTGGGAGCGGAGGAAACGTGACTCAACCTGAGCGCACCAGAAGGAGCAAGAAGCAGCCCGCCCGCTGGCTGCGGGTCACTCTCAGGAAGAGCGCGATTGGGTGCTCGCCGCGCCATAGGGCGACCCTGTGGGCCCTTGGGCTGCACCGTCGCCTGCACGCCGTCCAGCTCGCGGACACCCCGCAAGTGCGCGGAATGGTCCAGACCGTCTCTCACCTGGTCGAGGTGGAACCGGCCTCCGGCGATACCGCCAAGGAGAAGAGGGAATGAGGTTGCACGAAATGAAGTCGAAACCGGGTGCCACCCATCGTCGCAAGCGGGTCGGCCGGGGAACGGCCGCCGGCCAAGGCAAGACCGCTGGTCGGGGAACCAAGGGCCAAGGGGCGCGCCAGGGGGGAGGCCCGTCGGTCTACTTCCAAGGTGGGAACCTTCCCTTCTTCCGCAGGCTTCCTTTTAAGCGAGGTTTCACTCCCCTGCAACGGGTGGAGTATAGCGAGATCAATCTCGAAGCACTTCAGGAAGTGCCGTCCGGATTTCTGGTCACGGCCGAGAGCCTGGTTGGACTGGGTTTGGTGAAGGACGCGAGCAAACCGGTGGTGATCTTGGGGCGGGGAGAGGTCAAAGTCCCTCTCAAGGTGAGAGTTCAACGGGTCACAGCCTCCGCGCGGGCCAAGCTGGAGGCGGCTGGGGGGACGGTCGAGATCGTCGCGCCCGCAAGTCAAGGGATGCTCTAGGAGCCTACTTCGATGCGCCGCTCTGCCTTGCGTCACCTCTGGACAGCTCACGACCTGCGCAACCGCCTGCTCATCACCCTGGGGCTGCTCGTGGTCTACCGACTGGCCGCCCATGTTCCCGTCCCGGGAGTCAATCGGCAGGCCTTGGCGCAGATTTTTGCCGGCGGGGGAGCTAGTAGCACGCTGGTGAACCTCCTGGACCTTCTCTCGGGCGGAACGGTCTCGAATTTCTCTGTGCTGGCCATGGGGGTGTACCCGTATATTACGGCGCAGATCATCCTGCAGCTACTTGTCCCGATCGTGCCTGCCTGGGAGGCGCGGATGAGAGAGGATCCGCAGGAAGGGCGCAAATGGATGGAGCGCTGGACTTATTACTTGGCTGTGCCCTTGGCCTGTCTTCAGGCGATCGGTCAGGTGCGGCTTTTCCAGAGCCTAGCGGGAGGGACTCCGATCGTCGAGCATTTCGGCTTCACGGGGGCGGATCTGCTGCCGACGACCACCATGCTTCTGACCATGACGGCTGGCACCATGTTTGCCATTTGGCTGGGAGAGCTCATCTCTGAGTATGGGGTGCGCAACCAGGGGCTGTCGCTCATCATTTTTGCGGGCATCGTCGCCCGCATCCCGACCAACTTCGGGTCGCTTCTGGCGAATCAGGCGACCGCAGTCTATCTGGTGCCTTTCTACCTGGGCTTGATCGCCGTGACGGTTTTTGTGATCGTCGTGGTGCAGCAAGGCAGGCGAAATGTCCCCGTGATGTACCCGGGCCGGCGGATCGGTCACCGTCAAGCCATGCCGGTTAAGGGCACGCTGCCCTTGCTGGTCAACATGGCCGGAATGATCCCGCTCATTTTTGCTCAATCGTTTCTCACCTTCCCGGCGGTCCTCGCCCAGTTCTTTGTCAACTCGACCACCTCTTGGGTGAAAAGCCTGGCTTCCGGCGCGGTGTATGTGTTCGGGGGAAGCAGCGGCTGGTATGGGGCCATGTACTTCCTCCTAGTGGTGCTGTTCACCTTTTTCTATACCGATGTTCTCTTTTCCCAGCAGAACTACGGCGAGAACCTGAAGCGCGCCGGTGCGCAAATCCCCGGAGTGACTTCGGGTGCCCCGACCCAGCGCTACCTGACGCGCGTGATGCGCCGGATCACGCTGCCAGGCGCCCTCTTTCTGGGTTTTGTGGCGGTCTTGCCTTATCTGGTGGGAATCGTGGTGCCCTTTGGCGGAAATACGGGGCTGCTTTTGGTATCCTCCGCGGGGCTCTTGATTGTGGTCGGTGTCGTTCGGGACCTTTTCTTCAACCTGGAGGCGGAGCTCAAGCTGCGAGGGTATGACGAATCGATGCTGGTGCGCTGATGGCGGGGAGCCCAAGGTTCATCGTCCTGCTGGGACCCCCCGGCGCGGGAAAGGGAACCCAGGCGCAGGTCCTGGGCAAGATCCTGGGACTGGCCCACGTTTCTTCCGGTGACCTGTTTCGGGAGCAGATCCGGGCCCAAACAGAGCTAGGACGATTGGCCAAGGGGTACATGGACGGCGGGCAACTGGTTCCCGACACGGTGACAGTTGCCATGGTCCGTGAACGACTCAAGCGGGAGGATTGCCTGCGAGGGGCCATCCTGGACGGATTCCCGCGAACCCCGGCGCAGGCTGAGGCCCTGGATCAGATGCTGCTGGAGCAGTGGGGCTGCAAGGTGGAACGGGTCCCTTATGTGAGGATCCCGGAGTCGACTTTGGTCGAGCGGCTCTCCGGGCGCTGGACCTGCCAGCAGGAGGGGCACGTTTATCACCAGAAGTTCCATCCGCCGATCGTGGCGGGCAAGTGCGACATCGACGGGTCGGCGCTCTATCAACGCGAGGATGACCGGGAAGATACAGTCCGGCAGCGGATCCGGGTCTATCTGGAGCAGACCGCTCCCCTGGTGGAGTACTATCGCCAGAGGGGAGTGCTGGTCGAGATCGATGGGGATGCGCCGATCACCCAGGTCACCGAAGCCTTGGTGCAAGGGATGGGAGCGGGCTGAATGCCCTGGAAGCGCGGCATCAGCCTGAAGTCCAAGAGCGAGTTAGCCGTCATGCGGGAGGCCGGGCGGATCAATGCCCTGGCCCTGGCAGCGGCCCGGAAGATCGTGGCGCCGGGAGTCACCACGGCCGAGATCGACGAGGCGGCGGCAGAGGTAATCCGCCAGCACGGCGCCCAGCCGGCCTTCCTGGGGTATCCTGGGCCCTATCCGTATCCGGCGGTGACGACGGTGTCGATCAATGAGGAACTGGTCCACGGGATCCCTGGAAAACGGAAGCTGGCCGAGGGGGATATCGTCAGTGTGGACTGCGGAACTGTCCTGGACGGGTATGTGGGAGATTCGGCCTTCAGCATGGCTGTGGGGGCGGCCAGCCCCCTGGCGCAGAAGCTTCTGCAGGTGACCGAACATTCATTGGAAGTCGGGATCTCCCAGATGATTGCCGGAAAACGAACGGGGGACGTTTCGGCGGCCATTCAGGAAGATGTGGAGAAGAATGGCCTGTTCGTGGTGCGGGACTACACCGGGCATGGCGTCGGTCACGCGATGCACGAGGAGCCTCAGGTGCCCAATTATGGAGAACGAGGGCGAGGGCCCCAGTTGCGCCCGGGAATGGTCATTGCTCTGGAGCCAATGGTGTTGGTAGGGACTGATGAAACCCGGGTGCTTGGGGACCAATGGACGGTCGTTTCTGCAGATGGTTCCCTGACCGCCCACTTTGAGCACACGGTGGCTGTCACGGAAGAGGGGCCTTGGATCCTGACCCTTCCGTGAAGCTCCGCGGAACTCAGGGCGGCCGGTATAATCGTGAGTTCCGCTGGATCATGGTTCCGGAAAGGAAGAGGACCAATGAAGGTGTCATCTTCGGTTCGCAAGCGGTGTCCGAAGTGCAAGATTGTCCACCGTTCGGGCAAAGTGTATGTCATCTGTGACAATCCAAAGCACAAGCAGCGACAGGGGTAACGACTATGGCGCGCATTGAAGGAGTAGACCTGCCCCGTGAGAAGCGTGTGGAGGTGGGCCTGACATACATCTATGGGATCGGGCCGGCGACCGTCCGGACCATTCTGCGCGAGACTCGGGTGGATCCAGCCACACGAGTGCGGGATCTGACCGAGGCCGAGGTCACCTCACTGCGGGATTTCATTTCCCGGAACTACAAGGTCGAGGGCGACCTGCGCCGGGAAGTGCAGATGAATATCAAGCGCCTGGTGGAAATCGGATGTTATCGCGGACTGCGACACCGGCGGAACCTGCCTGTGCGAGGCCAGCGCACGCGCACCAACTCGCGTACGCGCAAAGGTCCCAAGAAGACTGTGGCCGGTCGGGGCCGCCGCCGAGGGGCCAAGAAGAAGTAATTGCCTGTCCATCGCGGAGGGCGCACCAGAGTGGGTGCTAGTTTGAGTTCTTGCTGAGGAGTTGAGGGACGATGCCACCAACACCAAGAGGAGCAGGTCGGTCTGCCAAGAAGGCCAAGCGAACCGTAGCCTACGGCCAGGCCCACATTCACGCCTCCTTCAATAATACGATTGTCACGATCACGGACACCCAAGGAAATGCGCTGGCCTGGGCCAGTTCCGGGACCGCGGGCTACAAGGGCTCCCGGAAGAGCACGCCCTTTGCCGCCCGCCAGGCGGCCCAGCAGGCCGCCAAGGTGGCCATGGATATGGGCATGCAGGAAATCGAGTTGTTCGTCAATGGGCCGGGGCCTGGCCGGGAGGCCGCGATCCGCGCCATCCAGGGGATGGGTATTCGGGTTCGTTCGATCCGGGATGTAACGCCTGTTCCTCACAATGGTTGTCGCCCGCCGAAGAAGCGTCGTGTCTAGCGGGGGCCGTCAGGAAGGATAAGCAAGGATGTCGAAATACAAGGGACCTGTCTGCAAGCTGTGTCGTCGAGAAGGGGAGAAGTTGTTTCTCAAAGGCACGCGTTGCCTGACTCCCAAATGCGCATTTGAACAGCGGGGTTTCGCACCGGGTCAGCATGGCAAGGAATCCCAGTACCGACGACAGAGAGTTTCCGACTACAGCCGCCAGCTGCGCGAAAAGCAGAAGGCTCGGCGGATGTACGGCGTGCTCGAGGGCCAGTTTCAACGCTACTACTCGGAGGCTCTCAAGAAACGGGGGCTGACGGGGCTGAACCTCCTGCAAACCCTGGAGAGCCGCCTGGACAATGTGGTCTACCGCCTGGGGTATGCGGAGAGTCGAGCTCAGGCGCGCATGCTTGTGACCCATGGGCACTTCAACGTCAACGGGCGGCGCACGGATGTTCCCTCCATGGTACTTCGGGCCGGGGACGAGGTTGAGGTGCGGGAAGGGTCTCGCCAGCGGGAGTACTTCAAGTCCTTGGCGGAGGTTGCGCAGGCTCGGACCGTTCCCGAGTGGCTTCTGCGAGACAGTTCTCGTCTGGCGGGGAAGGTGGTCAAGCTTCCGGAGCGTCATGAGATGAGCGACATCCGCTTGAGCGAGCAGCTGATCGTGGAGTTCTACTCTCGATAGCCGCCGCCCGAGCGGTCGCGCGGGGCGCGGCGGATGCCAAGGCTGTGATCCCGGAGTTCTGACGCGCGGTCCGACAGGGTGCGTCAGAGAAGAGGGGAAACGTGGCAATTTCATCCAACTTGGTCATGCCAAAGATCGAGCGGGAAGCAATGGCCCAGAATTATGGGCGCTTTGTCATTAGTCCGCTGGAAAGCGGCTACGGAATCACGATGGGCAATGCCCTGCGCAGGGTGCTGCTCTCCTCCCTGGAGGGAACCAGCGTCGTGTCCATGCGTGTCTCGGATATCTCGCATGAGTTCTCGAGCATCCCGGGTGTCAAAGAGGATGTCACCCAGCTCTTGTTGCAGGTCAAGCAGCTCAGGCTGAAGTTGCTGTCCGGCGACACCGCGCGGCTCCGGCTGGAAGTGAACGGCGAGGGCACGGTCACGGCCGCGGACATCATCGCTCCTCCCGAAGTAACGATCGTTAACCCGGAGCTTTACCTGTTCACCGTGGATGACCCGAAGACCCAGTTGGACATTGAGTTGAATGTGCAACGAGGACGAGGGTACTCTCCTTCGGACGAACGGGGCCGGCTGCCCATCGGCGAATTGCCTATCGATGCGATCTTCAGTCCGGTTCGGCGCGTGAATTTTGATGTCGGCCGGGCTCGCGTGGGACAGGACACGAGCTTCGACCGACTGGACCTGGAGATTTGGACGGATGGCACATTGCGCCCGGAGGAGGCCCTGAGCCAGAGCGCGCAGATTCTGATCGCCCACTTCCGTGACTTGGCCGGCGTGAGCGAAGAGAGCCTGGCTGCTGGGACGAGCGAGGTGGCGGTTCCTAAGATTGCCAGCGAGATCCTGGAGACTCCCATCGAGCAACTCGATCTTTCCGTGCGAGTATTCAACTCGCTAAAGCGGACCGGAATCACCACGGTCGGAGAGGTGCTGGAGCTCCTGGCGAAAGGGGACGAAGCGGTCCTCTCCATTCGTAATTTCGGCGACAAGAGCCTCGAGGAACTGCGGCAAAAGTTGCAGGAGAAAGGCTTCCTGCGAGGGACCGAGGCCAGTCCCACCACGACGGAGTAACTCATGCGCCATCAGGTAGCGGGCAAAAAACTGGGCCGACCCAGCGGGCAGCGTCGCGCACTGCGGCGCACGCTCGTCAATCAGCTCATCGAGCACGACCGGATCCGCACGACGCGCGCGAAGGCCCTCGCTATCCGCAAGGAGGTGGAGGAGCTTGTGTCTGTGGCCAAGGTCGGAAACGCCGAGGAAAGCAAGAAAGTCCACGCTCGCCGGATAGCTGCCGCGCGGCTGGGGCAGGCCGCTTCAGTGCGCCGCTTGTTCGACGAAATCGCACCCCGCTTTGAGAAGCGCAAAGGCGGCTACACACGGATTCTGCGCCTGGGGCGGCGCCTGGGCGACGCTGCCGAGATGGTCCTGCTCGAGTTCGTGGAAGGTTAGTCCGGCGCCCGGCTGCAGGAAGGGTCATCCCTGGGCCGGGAGTGGCAAAGGAATGCCGAGTCGTTTCAAGCTGATTCTCGCCTACGATGGGGGCCCATTTGAGGGTTTTCAGTATCAATGCGGCCACCGGACCGTGCAAGGCGAGATCGAGACGGCCCTTCGCAGCCTGGGATGGCGGGCAAGGCACATCCTCTCGGCGGCGCGCACGGACAGCGGGGTTCATGCTGTCGGACAGGTGGTTGCCTTCGACCTTGAGTGGGCACACAGCACCGGGGAGCTGGCGCGGGCGTTGAACGCAGCCTTGCCTAGGGAAATCGCCTGTCGCGAGGTGGAAATCGTCCGCCCGGATTTTCATCCTCGTTTCGACGCGGCCGGTCGGCGTTATCGGTACCGAATCTACCAGGCGCCGGGAAGGGACCCGCTTCTAGATCGTTTCGCTTGGCAGGTGTGGCCCGGCCTCGACCTGGAGCGGGTGCAGCGGGTCTCCCGGTCCTTGGTGGGGGAGCATGACTTTCGCGCCTTTGGCAGCGCCCCCAGATGCGGGGGGAATACCTTCCGTCGCGTGGGACGTGCGGAATGGGAAACGGACGATAAGCAACTGTCCTTCTGGATGGAGGCAAACGCCTTTCTTTTTCGCATGGTCCGGATGACGGTGGGGTCCGTGGTGCGGCTGGGTCAGGGAAGGATAAGCGAAGACGAATTCTTGGGACTGTTGCGAGAGCCCGAGCAAGGCAGGGGGGGGCCTGCCGCGCCGGCCAGAGGTTTGTGCCTCATGGGCGTGGATTATTTGGGGGCGGCCAGGGATCACCGGGCGGCCCTGAGGCGCGATCTTGGAGAGTGAACGAGTGGACAAGACCTTCGTACCGAAAGCATCCGAGGTAACCCACGACTGGTATGTGCTGGACGCGGAGGGCCAGATATTGGGGCGCTTGGCTAGCCGGGCCGCCCAGATCCTCCTCGGAAAGCACAAGGCTATATACACCCCCGGGGTGCAATTGGGGGACTTCGTCATTGTCGTCAATGCCTCCAAGGTGCGAGTCACCGGAAGAAAGTTGACGGACAAGGTGTACTACCGGCACTCGGGATATCCCGGGGGGCTCAAAAGTATCCGCCTGAGCGACCAATTGGCCCGCCATCCGGACCGGGTCATTCGCGCGGCGGTGTGGGGAATGCTGCCGCACGGCAAGCGCGGGCGCCGGATCATCCAAATGCTCAAAGTCTATGGGGGTCCCAGCCATCCCCATGCCGCCCAGAAGCCGAAACCGTTGACCTAGTTCGGCCGGGCGTCAGACGTTCTGGGAGGAAAGCGAATGTCCGCTCAATACTACGAGGCAATCGGTCGACGAAAGACCAGCCGGGCGCGGGTGCGCGTGGCCCTGGCGGAGGGGGGAATCACGGTCAACGGGAAGCCGGCCCAGGAATACTTCCCAAGACTAGGAGACATGGAGCAGGTCCTTTCTCCGCTGCGATTGGCGGGTCGGGAGGGGAGCGTCACCGTCTCCGTGATGGTCCAGGGCGGAGGAGTCACCGGCCAAGCGAATGCCGTTTCCCTGGGAATCGCCCGCGCCCTGCTCAAGCTCGACGAGACCTACCGGCCAGCCTTCCGCAAAGAGGGTCTCTTGACCCGCGACGACCGAATGAAGGAGCGCAAGAAGCCCGGGCTGAAGCGGGCCCGCAAGGCGCCCACTTACACGAAGCGCTAGAAGGCTCCGCACCGCGAGAAGGGCGGAGAGCAGAAGGCCGGGGCGGCTCGATTTCCCCGGCACTTTTTTTCCAGGATGCCCCCTGGGCCCGCCCGGGGAGCCGAGGGAGGAGTTGGTCTATGGCCCAAGGCGTAACGATCGTTGGACTGGGCCCGGGGAGCCCCGACCTGCTCACCAAGGAGGCGTGGGATCTTCTTACCAGCTGCCCGGAGGTCTGGGTCCGGACGGCCCGCCACCCCACGGTGGAGTCCCTGCCGAAGATCGCCTGGAGATCCTTCGACGCCGTCTACGAAGAAGAAGGCCGGTTTAGCGATGTCTACCGGCGAATCGCGGAGAAGGTCCTTGAACTTGCCCGCCGCCCGGAGGGCGTCGTCTACGCGGTTCCTGGAGATCCCCGCATGGGCGAGGCCGTCACTGGCTTGGTCCTGGAGGGAGCCCGTGAGGAGCGCCTCGACGCCCGCATCCTTTCCGGGGTGAGTTTCCTGGAGCCGACGCTGCAATTGCTCGGGTTGGACGGCCTTTCGCAACTGTTCATCGCGGATGCCGTTGAGCTCGCGTCCCTGCACCACCCACCCTTCCCGCCATCGGCTCATGGCCTGATTGCTCAGCTCTATTCGGCGGGGGTCGCCAGCGACGTCAAGCTGGTTCTCATGAACCAATACCCCGAGTCCCACCCCGTGCGCCTGGTTCAGTCGGCCGGAACTTCTCAGGCCCGCGTGCAGGATCTGCCCCTGTTTGAGATTGATCGCCGGAAGGACCTGGACCACCTGTCGACTCTCTATGTTCCGCCTCTGCCGAGCAGTTCCCTGGAAGGGCTGCAGGAGACCGTGGCCCATTTGCGCGCGCCGGAAGGCTGCCCCTGGGACCGGGAACAGACCCATCAATCCCTGAGGGCGAATCTTCAGGAGGAGGCTTATGAGGTCCTTGAGGCACTCGATCTCGAGGATTCCTCGGCGCTTCGCGAGGAACTGGGGGACCTCTTGCTGGAGATAGTCCTGCAAGCGCAGATTGCGACCGAGGCTGGGGAGTTCCGCATGGTCGACGTGGTCCGGGGAATAGAGGAAAAGCTCCACCGGCGCCATCCTCATGTCTTTGGATCCGTCCAGGTCGAGGGGGTGGGGGAGGTCCTCCGGAATTGGGAGGAAATCAAGGCTGGGGAACGCGCCGAACGCGGGGAGGCGCAGTCTGGAGCTCTTAACGGAGTCTCGCCGGGCCTGCCGGCGCTACTGCAAGCCTACCTCTATCAACAGCGCGCTGCCCGTGTCGGCTTCGATTGGACGTCAATCGAGGGTGTTGAGCAGAAAGTGGAAGAGGAACTACACGAGGTTCAGCTGGCCACCACTCCTGGCGAACGAAGCGGAGAAGTGGGTGACTTGATCTTCGCGGCCGTGAACCTGGCTCGCTGGCTCGGGGCGGACCCGGAATCCGCCCTGCGGGAATCCAGCCGGCGGTTCCGAAAGCGCTTCGAGATCATGGAAGCGGAGGCCAAGTCCCGGGGGACAAGTCTGGGCCATCTCGGCCCGGAACGCCTGGATGAGCTCTGGGAGGCGGCCAAGCGATCGGTTCCTTAGGAACCGTGCCCAGCTGGGCCGCGTTCTCCTTCGTGCCGAGGAAGCCCCTTTTTGGGCCCAACGCGCGGCCCTTTATGGATTAGCCCGAACCCTCTGGAGAGTCGATCCGGGTCCGCAGGTCACCCTAGAGCTCCTCGAGAGACCAACGCTCGATCTCCACGTCCGGGCGGTTGTGCTCAATCCAGCGCAGGGCAGATTGAAAGACGCGATGGTTTTGTGCGCTCTCCGTGCTGACGGTTAGGCAGGTCAGAACAGCAGAGCCCCACAGGTCCTGAGCGTCGATTTCTGCGATGGCGAGCCCGAACTGCCGCCTCAGCGCAGCCATCAAAGGCAAGACCATTCCCCGTTTTTGCTTGAGCGAAGAACAGCCAGGGAGCGAGATCTGGAGAGTGCAAGCCGTGATGTGGGCCGTGCTCATGAGGCCAGCCCGGGGGAGGGACGGCAAGGTCGTTTCATGGGTTAGCCCCTGTGCAGGTGGCGGTTTAGGGTAGTCCGCAAGAACTCGGCCACCTGGGGTGGGAGCAAGGGAAGCGCGGCCCGTAACAGGCGTTGCGAGGAGATCACTGCGCCGGCAGGCAAATCCTCAATCAGCCGCATGGCCTCCCAGGGCCGGCTTTGGGCAAACGCCACCAACGCTTGGCGGGACTCGAGCTGGCACTCATGGTCCCGCTCGCGCAAGGCCAATGGCCAGTAGCGCAGGGCGACCTCCGCCGCACGATCCGGGTCCGATTCCAGCCAGCTTCGAATCGCCGTCCAGCCGAGGCGGCGGACCGAAACCTGCCCGTCATCAATCCATTGTGCCACCAAGGCCTCCAGGTGGTCCGGTAGCCTTCGGCGCAGGGGGTCCATCCCCCTTTCGGCCAGGATCTTCATGAGGCGAGGATCTTCCTGAGATCGGGCCCAGTTCGAGATTCGCAAGAGGGCTTGGTCCGGTTCTGCGGCCGCCTGAAGGATGAAGACGGCCAGGAGCCTCTCTTCATAGTAGCCTTTCTCCCAAAGCATATCGGCGAGCGCCAGGGATTGGGTCTGCCGCTCACGGAAGACGGGAGCCAGGGCCGCCTCGAGCTCGTGAACCATAATGGCCGGGACATTCCAGGAGGGCAACGCTCCCTGGGCGGCGAGCGAAGGACCCCGGCGCAGCGAGCGATGGGAATGGGAGGCGAAAGCGGCCCGCAACGAAGACTGAAATTCCTGTGGCCGATCCACTTGGCGGGCGAGTTGAAGACACTCCTCGCGCCAACGGGTCAGGTTGAGCGAGGGCATGGGACCAAACGCTGCGACGGCTCGCAACGGCTAGTACGCCCTGGCGAAGACCGCCTTCTTTTCGGCCTTTTCTCCACAGCAAATGCAGGATCCCGTTCCGCCCGGCTGATCAAAGGGAATGCAGCGTGCGGTGGCTTTGGTTCGGTCCTTGATCTGAAGCTCGCATTGCGACCGTCCGCACCACCATGAAAAGGCGAAGCCAGACTCAACCGCCTGAGCAAACTCCTCGAAGTCCTGAGGGTCGAAGGTGTGGGCTTTTCGGAATTGAAATGCCCGATCATACAGAGAGGCCTGGATATCGGCCAGCGTCTCGCCTACACGCAAGGCGAGGCCATCCCGAGGAGCCGAGAATTTTCCGCCTCGGCCGGGGTGGTCCCTGCGGGCCAGCAGGACTGTATGCTGCTCCACGTCCCGCGGCCCCACTTCCACTCTCAGAGGCACTCCCCGCATTTCCCAGTCGTTGAACTTGTATCCCGGGGTGAGACCCTCCCGCAGGTCAACGGTGACCCGGTACTCGCCCAACTCGGCACGCAGCGAGTCGATCTGCCCAAGAACCTTGCTGCGTTCCTGCTCGTCATGGAAGATGGGCACGACCACGAGCTGATAGGGGGCAAGCTTGGGAGGAAAAATCAGGCCCTGGTCATCGCCGTGAACCATGATGATCGCCCCGATAAACCGAGTGGATAGGCCCCAAGAGGTCGTGCAGCAATAGTGTTGGACGTTGTTCTCGTCCAGGTACTGAATCCCAAAGGCGCGGGCAAAGTTTTCTCCCAGGTTGTGGGAAGTCGCCGACTGCAGCGCCTTGCCGTCCCCCATGATGGCTTCCAGGGAGTAGGATCGCAAGGCTCCTGCAAATTTCTCGCTCTCGCTTTTTTGGCCCTGGATCACCGGGACGGCCGCATCGTTGATTGCAAAGTCCGCATACACATCCAGCATCCGGCGGGCTTCGGCCTCTGCCTCTTCTGCGGTGGCGTGAGCTGTGTGCCCCTCCTGCCAGTAGAACTCGGTGGTCCGCAAGAAAAGCCGGGTTCGCTTTTCCCAGCGCACGGCGCTGTTCCACAGGTTGATCAGGACCGGCAGGTCGCGATAGGATTTAATCCACTTGGCGTACATGTGGCCGATCAGAGTCTCTGATGTGGGCCGCACGACAAGAGGCTCCTCCAGTTCTTCACCGCCGGCAATGGTAACCACGGCCAGCTCAGGGGAGAATCCCTCCACATGTTCCTGCTCCCGCTCCAGAAATGACTTGGGAATAAACAAGGGAAAGGCGGCGTTCTGGTGCCCGGTCGCTCGAAAGCGGCGATCCAGCCCCTGCTGAATGGCCTCCCACAGGGCCCAGCCGTACGGCCTCACCACCATGCAGCCTCGAACCGGAGCGTAGTCCGCCAACTGGGCTTTCAGGACGACCTGGTTGTACCATTCCGAAAAGTCCTCCGATCGGGAGGGTAGGCGTTCTTCCGCCATCGCTGCATACCTCCTTGGGTTCAGGCAAACCGCCCCGCCCGAGTGGCATAGCGGTCAAGTTGCGCCAGGGCCTCCTCGGGGGTGGGGCAGAGGGTCAGCAGGAGCTGATCCTCCGGACGGATCAGACCTTCGGTTGCCTGGAAGAAAGCCTGCAGGGCGGTCCTCCAGGAGGGGCCGATAAGCAGGAGGGGCCGGGCTGGCATTTCCCTGGATTGGACCAGGCTCCAAGCCAGGGAGACCTCGCTGAGAGTGCCGATCCCTCCGCTCAGGGCAACCGCGGCGTCGCATTGGCTTACCAGGAAGTGCAAGCGTTCCGCCAGAGTCGAAAAGCGGATCTCCTTCTGCACCCAGCGGTTGGCCTGCAGACCCGCTTGGGTAAAGGGCTGGCAGGTGACCCCCAGCACCGCGCCTCCGGCTTCGGCGACGCCCTGGCTGACCGCAGCCATTAACCCATTGTATCCGCCCGTGGCCACTTGCCAACCTCGCTGCCCAAGAAGGACCCCGAGGCGGCGGCCTTCCTCATAAAGAGGACTGCCCTCGACAGGACGGGATGACCCGAAGACTGAGACCAACATCCTTGCCCTCCGGGGAGGGTACCGGTGGCCGGTGGCTCCGGCGCCGAACGTTAATCCGGGCGGTGCAGGCGCCCTTTGGCCAGCAGCTCCACAAAGTGCCGCGCGGCCTCGCCGGGACCGCTGTGCTTGAATTCTTCCGATTCGAGAAGGTAGTGCCGGTGGTCCATTACCCACAGGTAGAGGTCAGCAGGGGTGCGGCCAGGGAAGGCGCTCAAGATGTCGCTCGATTCGATCACCTCGACCACTGGCAGGTAAAGAGTCCGGTACCAGTGCACCAGCGCCTCCGCCTCGCTCACCTCCCGGCGGGCTTCCAGGCCCATGAAATAGCGATGCACGGCAATGTGTTCCAACAAGCGCTCCAGTCCTCCCAGGACCGTTACCTGGACCTTGACCCCCGGGAGTAGTCGATCGATCCCTGTTCGCTCGAGAAAGTCTACTTCGGCCCCCAGCCGCTCCAGATCCTCGGGTTGAATCTCCGGAGAAATGGGAACCCGCGACCGATATTCTCGCACCTCGGCGTCGATGAATTCCTGACCCTGTTCGCGGGCCACAGAGACCCGGTGGTTTCCGTCCACAACGAAGTAGGCTTCCCCCACCTTGTAGAGCAGGACGGGAGGCAGGGCTCCCTCGCGGTACCAAGCCCGGTCGACGCGCATCCAGCGCTCGGCAGTGTGGGACTGGGTAGGCAGAAAAGCGCGGTCGAAATCGTGGTAGCGATTCAAGCTTCCGATGATGCTCGCTACCACGACGGTTTGGACCCCTCGGTAGATCGGTCCACCCAGGTGCAGTTTTTCCCGCACCTCCTCAAAAGACAGGAGGCGATTGGGGCGACGGCGAAGGAATCCAAGGATCTGCTGCAACAGCGCTCGGCGCCGCGCGTTGAAGAAGTCGCTCGGGGAACGGTCCCACAGATCAGTCATTCCCCGTCTTCCATTCGAGCAACTGGTAGGGCGGCACGAAGATCACCTCGGTCGATTCGAACTTCGACCGCGGCGTCGGGCGGTTCCGAACGGGCGTCGTGTGGCCGTGCAGGTGCCAACGCGGCTGGGCCCAGCGGAGGAGCCAGCGGAAGGCCTCGAAGCCAACATGGGCTGCGTCTGGGCCGTCCTGGATTCCTTGGGGAGGAGAATGCGAGACAAAAATATCCAGGAATCGCCCATAGCGCAGGCGGTTGAACCATAGCCGGGGGGCCAAGGCGAGGGTCTTGGACCACATCTCCCGCTGGGTGAATTGGTTGCGGGCGACCGGGGCGTAGCGGATGCTTCCCCCCAACCCGGCCAGGAGTATGTTGCGAAAGTTCGCCGTCCTTCCCTCCAGGGGGAAGCAACCTTGGGGCTCAAGAGTCAGAGTTCCATTGGCGCGCCACCAACCGGAGGCATCGTGGTTTCCGAAAACGTAGTACAACGGCACGTTCAGCATGCTGACCAGGAACTCCAGGTAGTCGGCCGGGAGATCTCCGCAGCCCAGAACGAGGTCGATCTGCCCCACGAGCTGGTTCAGCGGTCCCCCGTACAAGCTGTCTGAAACCTCGTCGCTGACAGCCAGGATCCTGAACCTTTCCGGCGCCGGGGCTTGCGGCGTCCTCACCGCTCTGCTCCCGTGTCCGTTGGCCAGGCGCGCGAGTAATCGCGGTCCAACTTGGCCAGGATCGCCTTTTCCAGGTCCACTCTCAGGACACTGGCAAGTTGCAGGAGGTAGAGAGCCACATCGGCGAGCTCCTCATCAATCCCCGGACGGGGTTCATCGCCCCACTGGAAATGCTCCAGGACCTCGGCGGCTTCGATCACCAAGGAGCTGGCCAGATTGCGCGGTGTTTGAGGCCGGGACGATCCCGGCAGGTACCACCCTTTGGCCGTCACAAATTGGTTCATCTCCGCGGTGAGTTGTTTGAGATCCATGGCATCCTCGAAAACGACCCGGCTCCTGGAGCCTTCAGGAGCCGGGTCAATCCATGCCCGTTATTGAAGGGGCCGCCACCAGACCTGCCAGTCCCTCGCTTCGGCCCGAGGGGTCGGCGGCAGGAAAGGCTGCGGTTCGGTTGCGATTATACCAAGGACTCTCCGGTCCCCGATTCTTTCAGAGAGAGCGGGCAGCGCATCGGCTCGAGGATCCGTACCTTCCCCCGCGGGCGCCGGACCGGCCAGACCCAGGTTCGGGGGCCGGAGCCAGACTCAGGAGAAAGCCGGTCCATTGTGCAGTCGGCCGAGAAATGGGGATATACTTAGCCCTCTTCAACCCGAGCGGTCGCTGTCCATTTCAGGAGGGTGAATGCCGAAGACCGAGAGAGACCGAGAACTGCGGCGGCGTCGTGCTCGCAGAGCGAAGGTCAGTGAACTGCGCAAGCGGCTGAATGAGACGCGGGATGCCAAGCTGAGAGCCCAATTGATTGCCGAGATTGTTCACATGAGCCCGGAGGCTCCCGTTCCGACTCGCTAGGCTGAATGGGGCGGGCCCGGCTGCTCCGGTGCACCCGGGTTGCGGCGGCCGAGGCCGGGAGACAGGTGCGATGAGCAAGCGAGTGTTTCCCTCGCGCCGGGCGGCCGCTTATGCGGAGGTGCCCGAGGACAAGTGGACAGACTGGCGCTGGCAGCTCAGCCACCGCCTCAATACCGTGGAGGAAATGGAGCAGGTTTTCCCCCTGCGAGAGACGGAACGCAAGGCGCTTTCCGGTAGCGGGTTGTTTCGGGTAGACATCACCCCCTATTTCATCTCCTTGGTCGACCCTCAGGATCCGGACGATCCCATCCGGCGCCAGGTCATTCCGACCGAGGCCGAGATGGTCGCCTTCACGGCCATGATGGAAGATTCTCTTGCGGAAGACCGTGATTCTCCTGTGCCCGGCCTGGTTCATCGCTATCCCGATCGCGTCTTGATGTTGGTAACTACCCAGTGCGCCTCCTACTGCCGCTATTGCACTCGGTCGCGCATCGTCGGGGACCCAACGGCGCAGTTCTCGCGGCAGGACTACGAGGCCATGTTCGAGTACCTGGAGAAGACGCCTCAGGTGCGGGACGTCCTTCTCTCGGGTGGCGATCCGCTCACGCTCGCGCCGAAGTTGCTGGAGCAAATCATTGCCCGACTGCGCCAGATCCCCCATATTGAGATTATCCGCATCGGTACCCGGGTGCCGGTGTTCATGCCCATGCGCGTGGATGAAGAGTTTTGCGAAATGTTGCAGCGCTATCATCCCGTCTGGCTGAATATCCATGTCAATCACCCCAACGAGATTACGGCTGAGCTCGCGGCGGCCACGGACCGGTTGACCCGGGCCGGCGTGCCACTGGGTAACCAGTCGGTCCTGTTGGCCGGAGTGAACGACTGCCCCCATATCCAACGCCAGTTGGTGCAGGACCTGGTTCGCATCCGCGTGCGGCCCTACTACCTCTATCAGTGCGATGAGGTCAGGGGCGCTGGGCACTTCCGGACTCCCGTGGCCAAGGGGATCGAGATCATGGAGGCTTTGCGCGGACATACCTCCGGATTTGCCATCCCCCAGTTCGTGGTTGATGCTCCTGGAGGAGGAGGCAAGATTCCTCTCATGCCCAACTATCTGTTGAGCATGTCGGACCACAAGGTGGTCTTGCGCAACTTTGAGGGATACCTGACGAGCTACGAGGAGCCCTTGGAGTACCACCCGCATGATCCCGCCGGATGCCGGTATTGCCAGGAAAAGCGGCCGGAACCGGGCCAGGAGGGGATCACCGGCTTGCTGGACGGCCAGTCGATAGGGCTGGAGCCTCCAGGATTTGCGCAAACCCATCGGAGGGGCGCACAACCGCATCGGCTCAATCAGGACGAGTCGAAGTGGAAACCACTGGGAATCGGGGAGAACAAGAATGTCCTCCCCAGGCCCCCCGAGACGGATTTGTAGAGGTCCGGGAACTCATCTGAAATCACGGGGAACGAATCCGGGGCCAGCCGAGGGCCGCGGGGCATTGGCATTGGCCTCTGGGTCCGCGAATGATCGCCGGGGTGCTTCGGAGGAGGGATTACCGGGTGGTGTCCCGTCACAGGGTCGACCGGGCGCGGAGCGGGGGCGCTCGGACTGGTTCCTCCATGGAAGCGTCTCCTCGTCCCTTGCGGGTAGCGGTGCTCCACAACCTCAAGTCCAACGCGCCAAGGAATGGAGGTCGCCCCTCCGATGCGCTGGAGGAGCTTGACGCGGAAGTCAATGTGGAAGCGTATTGCCGCGCCCTGCGCTCCTGCGGGTATGAAGTGGTTCCCCTGGAGGGCAATCTGGATCTACCCCGACAGCTGAGACGCCACCGCATTGACATCTGCTTCAACACCTGCGAGGGCTACCGCGGTGACTCGCGAGAATCCCAGGTCCCGGCTCTGCTGGAGATGATGGGAATGCCCTACACGGGGGGACGGATTCAGTGTCTGGCGAACACCCTGGATAAGGTGGCCACAAAGCGGATTCTCCTGGCGGCGGGCCTGCCTACGCCGGCCTTTCAGGAATTCCCGCACGCCGACCTGCCCCTGGATCCTTCCTTGCGCTGGCCGCTCTTCGTCAAGCCTGCCAGGGAAGGGACTGGCATCGGCATCGACAGCCGTTCGCTCGTCGAAAGCGAGGAGCAACTGCGGGTCCGGCTCACCGATCTTCTCCAGGCCTATGGGGAACCCGTGCTGGTGGAAGAGTACGTTCCCGGAGCCGATGTGACCTGTGGCCTAACGGGCAACCTGGAGGAGTCCTGGGAAGGGCGTGCGATCCCGAGCTTTCGCGACTTGCCGCGAACCGCGGGAGGCGGTCTGGACTGGGGGGGAGTGCATATCTTCCCGCTTTTTCAGATCGATCACGGCCGCCTTTCCGGGATGGATCCCTTCTACAGCCATGCCCTCAAGACCCTGCCGCTAAGCGAGTTCCCGTATCTGTGCCCAGCGCCTCTGAGCCGGGAGCTGGGCGCCGAAATCATGCGTCTCAGCGTGGAGACTTTTCGGCTGACCCGCTGCCTGGACTTTGCGCGGGTCGACTTTCGACTGGACGAGCGGCACGGGAATCAACCCCAGGTACTTGAGATCAATGCTTTGCCCGGACTTGCTTCGGTCTCCGATCTTGTGCTCTGCGCCCGGGCCGAGGAATGGACCTACGAGAATCTGCTCCATTCCATTTTGAAGGCCGGCCTCAAGCGGCAGGGGCGAAGGGACCCGGGCCGGACCAGCGTGGAGGCGCAACCATCGTCTGCCTGAGAAATCGCCAGGCGCTCGAGTCTAAACTTGCCCATGAAAGCGACGCCCGATCCCACCCTTGAGGTTCGTCTCACCCGCGTCGAGGACCGCGAGGCAATCGGCCATCTGGCGCGCGAGGCCGGAATATTCACGCTCGAAGAAATCAACACCGTCTTCGAGTTGTTCGATGAAGCGCAAAGCGATCCGCACTGCGGATACAACTTTCTCTCTGCGCACCTGGGCAACACCGTCGTAGGTTTCACGTGCTGGGGACCGACGCCGCTCACGGAGGGCGCTTACGACCTGTATTGGATTTGCACCGACCGCACGAAGAGGAGGCAGGGAATCGCCCGGGCGCTATTTGAACATGTCGAGCAAGAGGTACGGAAGGAAGGTGGACGGTTGATTGCCATCTGGACGAGCAGCACTCCGCCCTATGCGCCAGCGAATGATTTCTATCGACGCGTTGGCTGCGATCAGGCGGCACGCATCGCAGACTTCTATCGGCCGGGCGACGACCTCGTCGTGTGGGTTCGGAGACTTGACAGAGCGTCGTGACTCGTTCCGCGAGGGCAGGCGGGAGGTGCAGAAGGAGGTTGCGACTCGCTCGAGGGAACGCAGGTGGTCGCCGAGCAGAGACTCAGGGGCGTGAACCGCCCCTGAAGTGTTAAAGGACAAGGCTGGTAACTTTAAGGCAATAAGTCTTGACGGCGCTCATTTGTATGGTAGGATGAAACCAAGGGAAAAACGGCTCAAGGGCTAGACCCGGTTCAAGGAGAAGACTGAGGAGTCTTATGAGACGCGAGCGCGGCGCCCGGCCACTGGAAAGCAGGGTCCTCATCCTACACAACATCATGAGCGATTGGACCACGGGGGATTGGGAGGCGGCCGAGCAGGCGGTGTCGCGAATGAAGTTGGGTCTGAACTCTCTGGGCATTGGCGCTATCTCCGTGCCGGTGAGACGGGACGTGGCCGGGGCCTTGCGCGGCTTTCGTCCAGAAGAGTACGTGATCTTTAACTGGTGTGAGGGGCTCGATGGGGAACCCAATGCGTACGAAAAGGTCCCGCCTGTGCTGGAGGCTCTTGGGTTCACCTACACCGGAGCCGACGGTCCCGCACTTTATGCCACGACCGATAAGGTGACCACCAAGGAGCAGTTGAGAAGGCATCGCATCCCCACTCCCCAAGCCGCAGTCTATTCGCGCCCGGTGCGCAATGGGTGGACTCGTTTTCCCGCGCTGGTTAAACCGGCGACCGAGCACTGCTCGTATGGAATCACGCCGGACGCCGTGGTGGATACGCCGGAGGAGCTCCGCCGCCGTGTGGAGTATGTCCTGGAAACCTGGAAGTGCAAAGCCCTCGTGGAGGATTTCATCGACGGCGTGGAGATCAACATCTCCCTGTGGGGGAACGGGAGAATTGATGTCCTGCCCCTGGCCGCGATCGACTATTCGGTCTTCAACGACTACCATCAGCGTCTGTGCAGTTTTGACGCGAAATGGGACCCGGGTTCGGAGGCCTATCTCCTCACCTCCGTTCAGTGTCCAGCCCATGTGGATCCGGATCTGGGTCAGAAGCTGGTGAGCGTGGGACGCCGGGCCTATCGGGCTTTGCGGCTTCGTGACTACGGCCGGGTGGACATCCGCGTGCGGGACGGCGTGCCCTACGTGCTGGATGTCAACTCGAACCCGGATATCACTATGGAGGGAGGGTTTGCGCGTGCGGCCCGTGCAGCGGGATACGACTACGGCCGAACGATCTCGCACATCCTCCATCTCGCCTCCGCCCGAGAGAACCAGCCCTCACCGGTATTCGTGGGCGCCGCGGTGACGGCCTAGCCCCCCCTTCCCCCTGCGGCCCGTCGGGCTGCGGCACCTGCCCCGGCCGTGTCTACGCAGAGATTTTCCCGAAGAGGTAATTGCGCCTTCGGCACCCTTCGCTCAGCCCTGGTAACCCGAGCCGTGGGGGCGAAGACCGTTTTGGCATACAGAGTAGAATGCGGAATGGCCGGGAGCCGCGGGATGAGCCCGCCGTCCATCGGAATCCTTGGCCGGAGTGCCGTGCTGGAACCCAGCGCGACCCCCCAGAAGCCCTTCGGCTCCAGCCGAGTAGCCAGAGCGGGTTCCTGCTGTGGAGCGGCCCACGGGTTCGGTTCTGGGTGGAACAACTACCTTTGATCTCCCCTTTAGTGTGGACGGTGTCGGGTCTCAACCGCTACGTCCGCACGTTGCTGGACAACGACGAATCCCTCCAGGACCTTTGGGTTGAGGGGGAACTCTCGAACGTCTCCCGGCCGTCATCCGGCCACCTGTACTTCACCCTCAAAGACTCGGATGCCTCGGTTCGTTGCGTGATGTGGCGGGAATCAGCCTCTCGCCAGTCGATCCCCGCGGGAGGCCAGAGGATCGAGGTGCACGGGAGGGCGAGCCTGTACGAGGTGGGGGGGCAATACCAGCTCTACGTTGACCTTTTCCGCCCGGCTGGAGAGGGAGCGCTCTTTGCGCGCTTCTTGGCCCTCAAGGCGAAGTTGGAGGCTGAAGGGCTCTTCGATCCTGCGCGCAAGCGCCCGCTCCCGGCCTGGCCGCGGCGGATCGGAGTGGTCACCTCCGCCAGCGGAGCTGCTCTTCAGGATGTCCTTACGGTTCTCTCGCGGCGTTTCCCGCTGGCTGAGGTGGTGCTGGCGCCGGCCTCGGTCCAGGGTGACTCCGCCCCCGCGGAGATTGTGGCTGCATTGAGGGCCGCGGATCGCGCGGCTCCGGATGTGATCCTTCTGGTCCGGGGGGGCGGCAGCCTGGAGGATCTGTGGGCCTTCAATGAGGAAGTTGTGGTTCGCGCCATCGTCGGATGCCGGGCTCCCGTCGTGACCGGGGTAGGACATGAGACCGACACAGTCCTGGCGGATTTTGCCGCGGACCGGCGGGCGCCTACCCCCTCCGCCGCGGCCGAGCTGGTCACCCCGGACCGGCTGGAATTGGAGGCAGAACAGTCCTCCCTGGTGTCCCGTCTTGACCGTGATCTGGATCGTTGGTTGCGCGAGAACCGGGCTGAGCTCGGCGCGCAGGAAGCGTACCTGCGCAGCCTTTCGCCGCGTGCCCAGCTCGACGCCGCACGCCAGCTGGTGGATGACCTCCACCATCGCCTCGGGGAGGGGTACCGAGGCATCCTGGAGTTGCAGCGAGCGGATCTGGGGGGCCTGGTGAATGTAATGCGCAGCGTCAACCCCCTGGAGGTCTTGAGACGTGGATACGCGATTGTGACGCGGGAGGGCGATGGGGCAGTGGTGACCGCACCCCGGCAGGCCCCCCCGGGGACGTCCCTGGCCGTCCGAGTGAGAAAGGGAAGCCTCCGCGCCCGCGTTGTGGCCCGCAGCGAATAGCGAAGCGAGGAGAGTGTGGAATGCCTCCGCGAAAGAAGAGAGATGATGTCACCCGCCTGAGCTATGAGAAGGCTCTGGAAGAGCTCAAGAGCATTGTCCACCGCCTGGAGACAGAGACCCCTCCCTTAGAGGAGGCCATCGGGCTCTTTGAAAGGGGGCAGCTGCTTGCGAAGCACTGCGCGGACTTGCTGGGCCGAGCGGAACTCAAGGTCCGACGGCTTTCCATTGCACCTCTCCCCGAGCGGGAAGCAAGCGGGAGCCCCAGCCCGGACGTGCCCTCCGAACAAGACGAGTAGCCGAGCATGGGCTCTCTGCTCGCCAATCACGTCCTAGTTACCGCTCTCAGTGCGTGGGTGCTGGCGCAGTTGCTGAAGCTCCCCGTGGGGTACCTCCAGAAGCGCGAGTGGGATTGGTCCCTGCTCTTCGGTGCCGGCGGGATGCCATCCTCCCACGCGGCCCTGATCGTCAGCGCGGCCGTCTCCATTGGCCTCACCCAGGGATTCGATTCCCCCCTCTTCGGGCTGGCCTTGGCGGTGGCACTCATTGTCCTCTATGATGCGGCGGGTATCCGCCGCCAGGCCGGCGAGCATGCCCGGCTCATCAATGCGATGCTTTCGGATCTGGCCAGTGGGAATCCCTTGCACGAAGAACAACTCATAGAACTTCTGGGGCATACGCCCGGCGAGGTTTTCGCTGGAGCGGTCCTGGGCTTGGCCGTGGCAGAGATTCTGGGCCTCGTCTGGCGCTGATCAATGGGCTAAAGGGACTGGGCTTCTCGAACCGGAGCGGGCCTGATCCAGTGCCAGACAAGCAAGGGGAGAGACCGGGCCTCCGGAGATCCCAGCAGCAAGGCCAGGAGCCAAAACCCAACCAAGCCCACCAGCACGCCTCCCAGGCCAGCGATCCAGGAGCTGCTGCCCAGAGTTACGCGGCCCCAGGCCACAAGCGCCAACACCATTCCCAGAGTAGCCAGGGCCGAACGCCCAAAGCTCCCTCGGGTGGCGTGGTCCAGGGGAGTGCCCAGGCGCCTGGAGATGATGACCGTCAGGGCGGTCATCTCGAGCGTGGTTGCCAGGGAGTTCGCCAGCGCCAGCCCCCCGTGAGGCATCCATCCCCAGTGCCCAAAAAGGGAACTCAATCCCAGGCTGAAGACGACGTTCAGTGCCATCGAGCCCAGACTGGTCAGGACGGGAGTCAGGGTGTCGTGAACGGCGTAGAAGGCTCGCGAAAGGACCTCAATCATCGAGTGGGAAACTAAGCCGGCCGAGTAGAAAATAAGAGCCCAGGACACGAGATCGGTCGAATGCGCTGTGAAGTCTCCGCGCTGGAAGAGAACGGTCACCAGGGGCCTGGCCAGCAGGATCAAACCCAGCGAGGCTGGCAGCGAAAGAAAAAACATCCCTCGCATGGTTTCGGCCAGCGAGGAGCGCAGATGACCTAATTCCCCATGGCTGGCCTGCGTCGCAAAAGTCGGGAGGGCGGCAATCCCGATCGCCTGGGCAATCACGACTTCAGGAACCGTCATGACCATCCAGGCCTTGGCTAGGGCGGTCAGGCTACCCTCTGGCTGCCCGGAAGCCAGGATGGTGTTCACGAGCACGTTTACCTGGACGGAGGCTTGGCCGATCAGGCGGGGGCCCATCAGACGCACGACCTCGCCGACTGCCGGGTTGGAGAGACCGAGGGACAGCCGGTACTTGGGATGGATTCCTCGCAGCCCGGGAAGCTGGATCGTCAGGTGCATGAGAGCGCCTACGACGGCCCCCCAAGCCAAGCCGTTGATTCCCATGTGCGGAACCAGGAAGAGCACACCGAGGATGATGCCCAGCCAGTAGAGGGAGGGGGCCAGAGCCGGCAGCAGGAAATGCTGGTGGGCGTTCAGGATGCCCATCACGAGGCCGCTGAGGCCAAAGATAGTCGGGGAGATGAGAAGGATCCGCAGGAGCCGGACCGTGATGACCTGCTCTTGGGGGAGGAACCCGGGCGCGACGACCTGCTGAACGAGCGGCGCGGCGAATGCGAAGGCCAGCAAGCTGGCCGCAAACATCAGCAAGCCGACCCACGAGGCAACTGCACACGCGAGTTCATCGGCCCCGTCCCGATCTCCCCGGGTGAGGAAATCGGTATAGATCGGCAGAAAGGCAGAGGCCAAAGCGCCGCCGGCCATCAGGTAGAAAACGATGTTGGAAACGTTCAGCGCGGCGTTGAAGGCATCGATTTCGGTCCCCGTACCAAAGGCCCGGGAGACCAGGATTTCCCGAATCAATCCGGTGACGTTGGAAAGCAGGAACGCGGCCATTACGGTGGCCGCGGCACGTGCAATACGATTCGATCCGGAAGGCTGAGACACGAAGCAGGATTATAGCAGAGGCGACCATCCCATCATCGCGATCGGCCTCTTGCGCATGGTATACTCGCGAAAGGCGGAGGTATCGCTACAGGAAGCTGGGCCCCGGTTGCCCTGTCCCGGAACCAAGAGAGCCAGGGACGCCGACCCTGGCTCTCCAAAAGGAGGAGAAGAAGAGACATCGCCCTTCGATTAGCACGATAACACGCCTCCCCCTGCCTATGCTTGCGCTTTGGCCTTCGTCTCCCCTACGTTTCCCCTACGAGGACCCCTTCTTGGGCCTGTTCGGGTTCCGGCCGCGGGCAGGATACCCTGGCTGGCGGGCGCGGGGATGGAACGGGTCTAGGAAGCCAGGGCCTCTTGGGCCCTATCTCAACTCACGAGCGGCGGCCTGATGGTTTCCACCATTCACCTCCTCATTACGGAGCCTCTGGACAAAGAGTTGGTTGACCGGGTCATCTCGGTCTCACCCAGGCTGACGGTACACCAACACGTCGCCCGAAAAGCCGAAGACTTGCCCGCGGCGCTGGTCGCGGAGACCGAAGTGCTTTACACCCTGAACGCCCTGCCCGAGCCGGCCTCTGCCCCTTGCCTGCGCTGGGTTCAGTTTCATCGGGCTGGCCTGGATCGAGTTGGGGATCATCCGCTCCTCAGAGCGGGAGTGCAGTTCACGAGTCTTTCCGGGGCGGCGGCGTCACAAATGGGGGAATACGTGGTCATGATGATGCTGGCCCTCGGGCATGGCCTTTCCGAGATGGCGGCGCTCAAGGCGAGCAAGGAGTGGCCCAAAAACCGATGGGAACACTTCTTACCCACCGAGCTACGCAGCGCCACGGTGGGGATCATCGGCTACGGCAGTGTGGGCCGGGAGGTGGCGCGCCTGTGCCGAGCCTTTGGAGCGAAGGTGCTGGCCATTAAGAATGACGCCATGCATCCGGAGGATCCCGGCTTCACTCCGGAAGGGCTGGGTGATCCCCGAGGCGAGTTCCCGGACCGAATCTACCCGCCGGAGGCGCTCGCCAGAGTGCTGGCGGAAAGTGATTTCATCTTGGTTTCGGCTCCACTCACAGCGCGCTCTCGCTCCCTGCTGGGGGGGGAGGCGATTTCGGCGGCCAAACGAGGAGCGTTTCTGATCGACGTGTCCCGGGGCGGGCTCCTGGAAGAGGCGGCTGTCCTGGGCGCCGTCCGCGACGGCATCCTAGCCGGCGCCGCGATGGACGTCTTCGCGCAGGAGCCGCTGCCTCCGGATAGCCCCCTTTGGGAGGAGCCGCGGATCATCCTGTCCCCGCACATTGCCGGCGTCTCGCGGGAGTACGACGTCCGCGCGGTCGATCTGTTCGTGGTCAATCTTCGCCGCTACCTGTTGGGCCAGCCGCTCCTGAACCTCTTTGACCCCGCCCGCGGGTACTGAAGACCTCCAGCCAAGATTCCCCCAGTGGGATGAAACCCAATGATCTGCGGAGTGGTGTTTGATCTGGGCTCGGTGTTGATCCGCTTTGCGGGGAATCGGGGCCAGGCCCGCCAGGAGGCGTATGCGCGCTTGGTCCGCGCCCTGGTCGAGGCGGGATCACTCGCGGACCCGGGCTCCTTTCTTCCCCGCTTCGAGAGGCGCATGGCGGAGTACGAACGGCAGCGTTCGACGGACTTTCTTGAGTATTCCACCGAGTGGGTCCTGGGGGAGACCTTTCGCGAGATCGGCTTGCCGGTCCCGGCCAGCACGGTCTTGCGGAGGAGCCTGAGAAGCATGTACGAAGTCTATGAAGCATGCTGGCAGCCGGTCGAAGGCGCGCGGGAGGTTGTGGATCGCCTGCGGGCCGAGGGAATTCGGCTGGGGCTTCTATCCAATGCGGCCGATCCGGAGAACGCCCGCCGCCTGATCCAAAACGCCGGCTACGAGGGGTGTTTTGATCCGGTCGTGATCTCCTCCGTGATCGGCATCCGCAAGCCGAATCCCCAGGCCTTTCGCATTTTCCTGGAGCAATGGCGCCTGGCGCCCGCGCAGACGGCGATGGTGGGAGACCAGCTGGGCGCCGATATCCTTGGGGCTCAGTTCGCTGGCATGCATAACATCTGGTATGCTGTTGATCCGCAGGATCCGCCGAACCTGGCACATGCCGAGACCGTGACTCCCGAGGTCACCATCCAACGCCTGGAACAGGTACTGGAAGTGATCCACAGGATGTAGCCAGCCGTGGGGCCGCCCGGCAAGGTGAGGACGGGGCGCAGCCGGGGTGGTCTTGTGGGATTTCCCCGAAGACCGTAGGGTTCCACAGGAGAGCGGCATGAGCTTGTTTGGTCCACCGGCTGAGGAACCGCCCGGGCCGCCAGAACCCTTGGCGGCCCGCATGCGGCCGGCGACGCTGGATACCTTTGTGGGCCAGGAGGCGATCCTGGGACCCGGGCGACTGCTGCGGCGCGCCATCGAAACCGATCGCCTGTTCTCCTCGATCCTGCTCTGGGGACCGCCGGGAACCGGCAAGACTACGCTGGCGCAAATCATTGCCAACCGGACCCAATCCGCCTTCGAGACCATCAGCGCCGTGCTGGCTGGCATCCCCGAGTTGCGCCAAGTCATCACCCGGGCCCGAGAGCGGAAGAAGCATCTGCGCCAGCGCACGATCCTGTTCGTCGATGAGGTCCACCGCTGGAATCGAGCCCAGCAGGATGCGCTGCTCCCCCTGGTCGAAAACGGCACCCTGATCTTTATCGGGGCGACCACCGAGAATCCCTACTTCGAGGTGATCGCACCACTTGTCTCACGCTCGAGGGTCTTCCGGCTGGAGCCCCTGGGCGAGGAGGAGCTTCGCCAGATCGTGCTGAGGGCTCTCCAGGATCCAAAGCAGGGATACGGGAACCGCTCGATTCGGATCGATGAGGAAGCGATCACCCATCTGATACGGATGGCGGGGGGAGATGCCAGGAACGCCCTCAATGCCTTGGAGCTCGCAGTCGAGTCGACGGTGCGGGAAGCGGAGGGAGGGGTGCACATCGACCTGGGTGTGGCCCAGGACTCCATCCAGCGTCGCGCCCTGCTGTATGACAGGGAAGGTGATGCGCACTACGACACCATCAGCGCCTTCATCAAGTCGGTGCGGGGTTCCGACCCGGATGCCGCCTTGTACTGGTTGGCGCGGATGCTCCACTCGGGCGAGGACCCTCGCTTCATCTTGCGCCGCCTGCTGATTCTGGCCGGGGAAGACATCGGGTTGGCCGATCCCAATGGGCTGGTTGTCGCCTCCGCGGCGGCCCAGGGGTTTGAATACGTGGGGATGCCGGAGGGGGTTTACTTGATTGTTGAGGCCACGCTGTACCTGGCGACGGCGATCAAGTCCAACAGCGCCGGAGCCTTCTTTGCGGCTCGGGAGCGCCTGGAGGCCTCAGGAGTGACGGACGTTCCCCGTCACCTGCAGGACGCGAGCCGTGACGGTGCCGCCCTGGGTCACGGGGAAGGGTACCAGTATCCACATGAATTCCCTGGGCACCATGTGGGCCAGCAGTACCTGCCTGCCCTATTGCTCGGATCGCGCTTCTACCAGCCGTCGGACCAGGGATACGAGGCGATCGTGAAGGACCGGTTGACGCGCTGGAGAGAGGCCCAGGAACGGGCTCTGGCAGACCGGGCATCGGCGGAGAGTTCGGACCCCGGGAAGAAAGGGGCCTAGGCCTCTGAGGTCCGCCATGGCGATGCATGTGTCCCGCCAAGCCTTTGAGGAGATGGTCCTGGAGCAGGAGAGAGCGATCCTGGCACTTCTGCCGGAAGACGTGAGTGCAGAGGCCTCCCACGTCCTGGTGGAAGTGCGCGACCGACCGACCCGCCGTGAGCGGGAGGAATTGGGGCTGGGCCGGGACCAGACCCTTCTGGGGCTCTTTGTCGGAGTTCCCCTGGTCGAACGACACGCCGATTCCGTTGTGCTTCAGCCTGACCGCATTGTCCTCTATTGGGAGCCGATCCAGTCTCTCGCCCGTGGGGCCGACGAGCTCCGCGATCAAATCCGCGAAACCCTGGTGCACGAATTGGCTCATTATTTTGGCCGGACGGACGAGGAGTTGGCTAGGATGTTCTCTGCGGGTTGACAACGTGTCCCGCGAAGGCGTAGGTGGGAACGGTTGTTGCTCGCCGGGGGACGGACCGGTCAGGAGGATTCGGCCGGAGGGCCCCGCGCGGGGTACCGTGAAAAACGGATCGGAGGGCTAGGAAGTTGACGATTCTCTTCCTGGTTCGTCACGGGGAAACTGAGTTTGTCGGGCGGAGGCTTTCAGGCTGGACGCCCGGGATCCATTTGAATCCCAAGGGACGAGAGCAGGCCCAGGCCGTTTGCGAGAGTCTGGCACAGTACCCAATCCGGGCGATCTATTCCTCCCCCCTGGAGCGGGCTGTGGAAACCGCCGCCCCACTCGCGAAGGCTCTTCAATTGCCGGTCCACCGCCGCCGAGGATTGGGCGAGGTCGACTATGGCTCTTTCACAGGTCGGTCTTTCCGGGAGTTGCGGCGGCTTAAGACCTGGCAACGGGTTCGCAGCCAGCCCTCGCGGGCCTCGTTTCCCGGAGGCGAATCCCTGCTCGAGGTGCAGTTCCGAGCTACCCGGGAGCTGTGGACCGTCGAGAAAGAGCATCCCCGTGCCCTCGTGACGCTCTTCAGCCATGGGGATGCCATCCGGCTGGCCCTGGTGTATGTTCTCGGCCTGCCCCTGGACCTCTACCAGCGGCTGATGATCTCCCCCGGCTCAATCAGCGTGGTCCGTTTCTCCTCCCAGGGGACTGAGGTCCTTGCGCTCAACGTGCCTGCGGGCGGCTCCCTGCCTTTTCCTCCTCGTGCCCCCCAGGCCGGAGGAGGGGACCGCAGGCCACAAGCTTCGCGGTCCCACAGGACGGGATGATATACTTTCCACGCGGTGCGACGCGATCCAACCCGTGAGGCGGGCTGTGCCTGGAATGAAATTCGTTCTCAAACCTGTGGAGCGCATTACGGTGGGCGCGATGGGCCAGCCCGGAGAGCGCACTTTCTACCTGCAGGCCAAGAGCCCGGACCAGCTTCTCACCCTGCACCTTGAAAAGCAACAGGTGGAGATGTTGGCTATCAGCGTGGAGCAATTCTTGCAGGAGCTGGGCCGCAAGTTCCCCAGTCTGCCCGAGGCCTCCTGGCAGTATCAGGAAACAGACATGCAACTGCAGGAGCCAATGGAAGTGTCTTTTGAGGTCGGCAATATGGGATTGGGCTACGACGAAATCGAGGACCGCCTCCTGCTCGTCGCCCGGGAAATGGTGGAGGACGAAAAGCAGGCCGAGGAGGCTTCGGTGGCCCAGTTCTGGTGCACGCGGGACCAAGTTCGCAAGCTGGGGCGCTGGGGTCATGAGGTGGCCCAACGAGGCCGCCCCATTTGTGGGAATTGCGGTCAGCCCATCGACCCGGCTGGCCATTTCTGCCCCAAGCGCAATGGACACAAGCACTGAACGGCCTCAGGACCGCTGCAACGATTCCGACACGCAAGAAGTAACCGGCCTTCCCCCTGAGCTGCGACATTCCCTTAGGATCCTGAGCCGAGGGTCCATCCAGCTGCGGGGTCTCTTCGAGTTCGGCTCCAACTCCACGTTCCTCTGCGACGTCACCGACCTTCGTTCGCCAAACCCGCCGGACTCCCTGCAGGCCGTCTACAAGCCGACGGAAGGAGAACGGCCGCTGTGGGACTTTCCCGCCGGCTCTCTGGCGCGCCGGGAGGTGGCCGCCTTCTGGGTAAGCCAAGGTCTGGGTTGGGAGCTTGTGCCGGCCACTGTGCTGCGCCAGGATGGCCCTTACGGAGAGGGTTCGCTGCAGGAGTTTAAAGATCTGGACCTGGAGCAGAACTACTTCACCCTTCACGAGACAAGCCCAGAGCGGCTGCGGCGAGTGGCCTTGTTCGATAGCCTGATCAACAACGCCGATCGCAAGGCCGGGCATGTCCTCCTCGACCGGTCCGGACATCTCTGGCTTATCGATCACGGGATTTGCTTTCACTCAGAACCGAAGCTTCGAACGGTGATTTGGGACTTTGCCGGCGAGGCGATCCCGCCGCAATTAGCCCGCGACTTGGGCACGTTCCGCAGGCTCCTGCATCCGCCGGACGGCTGGCGCAGTCACCTGCAGCCGTATCTGTCGCGAGAAGAACTGGAAGCCCTGGAGCGAAGAGCTGAGGCCTTGCTTCGAAGCCGCCGCTATCCGCGTCCTGGGCCGGGCCGCAGCATCCCCTGGCCGCTGTGGGTTTGAACCCGTGCTCCCCGCGGTCGCCCCGGCGGACGACGGTCATCCCCAGACCAGGAGAAATAACCCCGCCAAGAGGCGCAACCCCGCCGAGAGCAGGAGCGCCCTCCCCAGGCCGGCCACCGCGGCCAAAAGGGGCCCGGCCAGAGAGCCGACCAGAATCCCCAGATTGAGGGCCAAGTTGTGAAGGGCCATGTGGGCTGGCCGATCCTTCTCCGGCACCAGCTCCATTAGGCGGTTCACCAACCCGGAATTCACCAGAGCCCAGACGGCGCCTCCCGCCAGGGAGGCAACCCAGAACAAGAAGGCATTCCGAGCTAAGCCGTTGAGTAGCGGGTAGAGCGCGTAAAGCATCGCGCCACCCACCAGCACGGCGCGGTGGCCAAAGCGGCGGCTGGCACCGGCCAGGCCGATGGAGGCCACCGTCATCGAGGTGTAGAAGAGGGCGTTTCCCAGGCTGATCACGCCGTCGGAGAGATGCAGGCCGTCGACCCAGAAGAGCGGGAACAGGGGGATAGGGACGTATTGGAAGATGTAGAACAGCAGATAGGAAAAGAGGAAGAGGCCGAACCGGCCTCGCAGGAGATCCAGGCGAAGCAGGGGTTCGCCTCGGGAGCGAGTCAGCCAGCGCAGGCCCGCGGCCTGGCGAATGGCGTCCACGAACGAAGCCGATCCGGGCCGGGCCAGATCCCCCACAGGGCGGGCTCGAGCTGAGGGTGGGGGGGCCGTCGCAGAATTCCAAATCCTCCCGAGGGCCGCCGAGCTCAGCAGGGCGCCGAAAGTCCCCAAAGCGAAAATGATCTGATAGTTGAGCGGAAACCGGATCAGGTCAAGAAGGAGCCCACACGCCAGGGAAGTGAGGGTCACGCTGATGGCCAGGAGGACATTGCGCCATCCCACGACCCGCCCCCGCCATTCGGGAGGGACGACCTCCGCGAACATCGCGTTGAATCCGATTGCCAGGGCGGTCCCCGGAATCGAGATGAGGAGACTGACCGCAATGATCAGGGCCATCTGAACCGGCAGACCTAGCAGAAGGGGACCCAGGGCGAGGAGAATGTACGGGACGCGGCTCCAAAGCGAGGTCAGGTAGGTCGCCTGAACGATTGGTTCTTTCTCAAGCCATCGCCCGGCGGGCAGAGAGACCAGCAGGTTCACTACCGCCGGGCCGGCCGTCAGCATCGCGATTTCGAAGCTCGTCGCGCCAAGATGGGCGGCATAGACGGAGAGGAAAGCCAGAATGCTCCCCGATAGGATTCCATATCCGACGATATCCAGGTAGAGGCGCCTGAAATTCCGGAGCATGTCGGTGGGCGGGGGGCGCAGGAAGGAAAGAGTCATGACCGCCGTCTAGAGGTAACGCCGCAAGATCGAAGACACCTGAGAATGATAGGCGAATCCGAAGAGATTGAGGTGATTGAGCAGGTGATACAGGTTGTAGAGCGGAAACCTTTCGCGGTAGTCTGGGGCGACAGTCCGAGTGGCCTCATAAGCCAAATAGAAGACGGGGGGGAACCCTCGGAACAGGCTGGTCATTGCCAGTTCGGCCTCGGCCCAGCCATAGTGGACGGCCGGGTCGATGAGGACCGGTTCCCCTTCCGGCCCGACGATCACGTTCCCTCCCCAGAGATCGCCGTGAAGGAGGCTGGGCGGCTGGGTGGGGACAAGCTGCGGAAGGCGATCGGCAATTCGGTCCACGGATTGGCTTTCCTCCGGCGAGAGCAGTCCTCGCTGCAGGGCGAGGCGGGCCTGGTGCCTCAGCCTCAGTTCCGCAAAGAACTCGTATCCGTCCGACGACCACCGGTTGGGTTGAGGGGTTACCCCAAGGTAGTTGTCGTGATCAAATCCGAACGCCGGACCGCTGGTCGCGTGCAGGCGTGCCAGCTGTTCCCCCAGGCGCTCGCCGAAGCCCGGGTCCTTGCCCCCGGGGGCCAAGTATTCGAGCAGAATCCACTGCTCCTCGCAGGCGTACACGCAGGGCAGGCGGGGCCCTCCAGGAACGCGGAGAGCCCGTAAACCTTCCGCTTCCCGGGCGAACATATCCCGTGGAGCGTCTCGGTTGATCTTGAGCAGGCAAATTGGCCCGCTCAGGGTCTCCAGCCGAAGGGCGTGGTTGATGCACCCGCCGGAAACGGGCTCCAGGCTGGCCACGCCGCCCCAAGCCTCCCGGGCTGGGAAACCCTTCAGGCTGCTGGGGAGCTCCAAGGCGACTCCAGCTGCTCGAGGAGGTGAGTAATCGACCGGTCGAGCACCCGGTACAGGCGCTCGAATCCCTCGACCTGTTCGTGGTAAGGGTCGGGGACGTCCAGATCGCCGAAAGCCTGGGGGTCAAACTCGCGCAGCAGGTGGACCTTGGCCCGATCCCGGTCGTTGCGGGCCATCCACATCAGATGAGAGCGGTTCTCCCGGTCCATGGCCAGGATGAAATCAAACTCGTCGAAGTAGGCGGGCTGGAACGGCCTGGCTGAATTGCTGAGTTGGAACCCGTGGAGTTTTGCGGTTTGCTGGCTGCGGGGATCGGGAGGCGAACCGGCGTCTCGATTACTGGTCCCTGAGGACTCCACCAAGTATTCCTCGGACTTGCCGATCTGGCGCAGCTTGAGGAGCATTAGTCCCTGGGCCAAAGGGCTGCGGCAGATGTTTCCCGCACACACAAACATGACTTTCTTGGTCATGGTTCCAGGTGCACCTCCCGCGAGATTATAACGGCTCGATGGGGGGCCCCTCGCGGGTTGATGGCTCGGTGAGAGGCCGTTGCGCCGTCGTCGATGGCGTCACCCGAAGGGAAAGTGAGGCCGCATTGCTGAGCAGGTTCAGATACATATGAGACAGGTGGAATAGACAGAAAGACACATCGGGATCATCCTTGGGGTGCGCCAACACCTCGCAAAGGACGGTCCCGATGCGCATTGTAGGATACCCCCGGTCGTTCTTCTGCGTCGCCCGCCATGCGCCCGTGGAACTCAGTCCCAAGGCTCAGGAACGCCTGAGGCTGATCCAGGCTTGGCAAGCGATGCACCAGCGTGGCCTCTCCCGAGCGGAGGCAGCTCGTATTGTGAGAGTGTCTCGGGCGACCTTGTATCGGTGGCAGAAGCGGATCCGAAGGGATGGCCTGCGTGGGCTGGAAGAACGTAGCCGGCGGCCCAAGCGGGTGCGCAGACCGCTGTGGAGTGAGGACCTGGTAACCGCCGTCCACCGGCTGAGGGAAGAGTACCCCCGTTGGGGGAAAGAGACCCTGTTGGTCTTGCTGCAACGAGAGGGGTGGAAGGCTTCGGCCTCGACGGTTCGACGGTGGGCAGGATACTGAAGCGCCTGAAAGCCCTGGGAAGGCTGCACGAACCGCCGCGGCGGCAGGCGAGCCTGCACCGGCGGGCAAGAAGGCGGGTTTATGCGACCCGCAAACCCAAGGACTACGGTATCTCCCAGCCTGGCGATCTGGTGCAAGTGGACACACTGGACGTGCGGCCCATGCCGGGGGTGGCGTTCAAGCACTTCACAGCCAGGGATGTGGTTTCGCGCTGGGACGTGGTCCAGGCCTACTCGCGAGCGACCGCCAAGACCGCCACGGCCTTCCTGGACAGCCTGACCGCTCGCATGCCATTCCCGGTGAA
>JBEKXU010000026.1:0-52954 GCA_049511715.1 Anaerolineales bacterium | reverse complement strand
CCAGGAAAAGCAAAGAGTCGAGAAAGAGGACAGTATAGGCAATGGTGATCTTCCTCAGCGAAGAGGGCGGAGGTTCGCCTTGTTCCTGCCGCGGGAGGTTGGATCCTGCCTCCGATCCTTCCCGGGCGCCTGGGAGGAGAGAGGCGGGCAAAGCATCGACCATATAGATGCCCGCGGTGATGCTGGCGAGGAAAAAGCCGAGGAAGGGCATGTCTTTGGGATTCATGAAGGCATGGCCCCACAGGAGGGGCTGGGTGGAGTAGAGCAGGGTAGCTCCCAGGGCAGCCCAGCCGCCCATCCACTTGCGGGCGAGGAAATAGAGGCTCAGGACGCTGAGTTGAAAGGCCAGAAACTCGCCAAGATGCCAGCCTTCGATGTGAGACCACGCGGGATCGATAATATGCATCCCCCGTGCCAAAAGGCTGGTGATCATGGCGTAGGCGGGTCCGTAATTCTCCGCATTGGGGGGAACGTTCACGTAGTGAGGAAGAACGCCATTTTCCAGAAGATTGACGTAAGCCTGGATGGATTCATTGGCATAACCGTAGATGCCAGCCTCATCCCAGCTTTCCCCGTAATCACGGATGACCAGGATGCCGATGAGGAGATTCAGGAGAATCAAAACGAGGATGGGCAGGTGGCGCTGGATCCGCTGACTCGGCGGCGGTTTCATGCTTCTTCCAAAGACTCAAAACGCTTCCCGCGGCTCGCAACCGCGGCAACAGGACTGGCAACGGCAGAGGACGACCCGCCTGGACCGACCAATCATCACGAGAGGGGCTCTGTGACGCTCTCCGCCCCTCCTATCCCACACGGACGCCAGGGGGGAGCCATGAGTTGCGCCGGCTATGCTCACCGATCCATCCGCAAAGCGGGTGCCAGGAACAGCCCAAGGTCCTTGGGTGTTGCGCCGACTGCATTGGGCGAGTTCCATGAACTCCGTCACAGACCTCGCCCTCCGGCTGGCCGTGGCCCCCTCCAGGTCAGGCTGACAAGCGCCCAATCCACTTCCCTGGCCCCGGGACAGCTCCCAGAGCGAGAAATCTTCTTCAAGCCGAGTTAACCGTGGACCCCAAGGTTACGCCAGTCAGCGGAGTCCACCCTGGTGATCAGCCCGGCCGGAAAGGGCAGCGGCGAGCCTGCCCTTGATTTGCCTGGGGTCGGTCTTGCGTTGGGGGACGTTACCAGAACGGCTCATGGTTCCCAACCGCGTGCGACCCGGCCAATCCCCGCCGGGAAGGCCGATGGTGCCACGCTAGGAGCCGAGTGAATCCGCACCGAGATAGACCCGCGGAACTCGGGCGGCGATTCCCGTCACCACCTCATAATTGATCGTCCCCCATCGCAACGCCACGTCCTCCGCAAGAATGCGCTCATCCCCCTGGCGGCCAATCAGGACCACTTCATCGCCGATCGCGCCGCCCGCAGGCAAGCGCACGAGGCAGTAGTCCATGCATACACGGCCGATGACTTCCAGCCTTTGGCCGTCCATCAGGATCTGGTTGGGGGCCGACCTGCGCCAGCCATCAGCGTATCCGACTGGGATGGCCCCGATGGTTTCGATACCCGCGGTGACGTATTCGCCGCCGTAGCTGACCCCCCAGCCCGCGGGAAGATCCTTGCTCGAGGCCAGGCAGGCTTTCCAGGCCAAGGCCGGCCGGAAGCTCGAGGGGAGGGGGACCTCCCGGGAGGGACTCAGGCCGTAGAGGGCAATCCCAGCCCGGCACAGATCAAATCTTGCCTCGGGAATCCTCAGCATGGCTGCGGAATTGGCGGCGTGCGTCCAGCGGGGCTGGACCCCGGAGGCCTGCAGGGCCTCCAGCGCCTCACGGAAGCGTGCGATCTGGGCCAGGGTAGGACCGGGATCGGATTCGTCGGCGCGTGCGAAATGGGTGAACACCCCTTCGATGAAGAGTTCGGGAACCTCCAGCGCCCATTTTCCGAAGGAGGCTGTCTCTTGCGGCAGGATTCCCAGCCGCCCCATCCCCGTGTCCACCTTAATGTGAACCGATACCCTTCGGCCCAGCGCAGCGGCCTGGCGAGCATAGGCCTCTCCCAAGCCTCGATCATAAAGCGCCAGAGAAAGTTGACTGGAGATCGCGGCCTCTGCCTCCGCCGATGGGGTCGCTCCCAGCACCAGGATGGGGGCGGTGATTCCTGCCCGGCGCAGTTCCAAGCCCTCTGAGCAGCGTGCCACTCCCACCCAGGAAGCTCCTGCCTGCAGAGCGGCCTGAGCCACGGCGACGGCGCCGTGCCCGTAGCCATTGGCCTTCACCACAGCCATCAGCGGCCGGCCGGCGATCCGCATCAGCTCACGGACGTTGTTGCGGATGGCTGCCAGGTCGACTTCGACCCAGGTGAGTTCCGGGGGTGGATTCATCTTCGCTCCCCTGCGAGGACCTCCTTGCGGGTAGGGAATATACCCTCTTCCTCTCCCCTTGGGCAAGATGAGGGCGTCCATACGTCCGACGGCTTTGGCAGGTCTTACCGCCCTGGCTATAATGGAACAGACTTCGAGGGCTACTTCCGATGGAGACCTACCGCGAGCGGTTTCGCGGCTTTCCGATCCTTTACCTGCTCGGCCTGTTGCTCCTCAGCGGCGACACGGCAGTTTTTCTTTGGTTCACTCCCCTCCGCCCTCTGATCCGGCAAAGGGACTATTACCTGCTGGCCGGGCTCCTGGCGTACGGAGCCCTCTCGATTTCCTGGCTGCTTTCAGCGCGCCGCAAATCCCGCTGGGTGATGGACAGCCTCGTGTTAGCCCAGCTGATCTTGGCGGCTCTCGCGGATTTTTCCATTCGCCCGGTCTTCGAGGCGGTGTGGCTTTTCTATCCGCTGGCCATCCTCTACGCGGCTCTGGCCAGCAACCGCCTCGCGGTCTGGCCTGTTCCCGTGGCCGCGATCGCCCTGGATGCGTCGGTAACCCTTAGCGCGGCCAATCCGGCGAGCCTCTCCACCTGGGCGTTCTTCCTCACCCGCTCCTTGGCGTACCTGGCCGTTGGAATCCTGGCGACCGGGGGCGTGGCTCTGACCAGCACCTCCTCGCGGGAGGCTCTGGAAACCGAGAGGCGGTACTCCAGCCAACTCCTGCGTCTCTCCCAGGTCACGCGCGCGTTGGCCGAGTCTCTCACCTACTCGCAGCTTCGCGAGACTCTGCCCGGGCTTCTCCAGGAGGCTCTTCCCAGCGCGACGGCCGGCACGCTGTTACTCTCACGGGAAAAGGGGCAGGCCTTCTACCCCTTTTCCTCTTTCGGCTATCCCCAGGGATTCGGGGAGGCTCGATTCGATCCGAACCAGGGGCTGCTGGAGCAGGTCCTGCGCGGGAATCAGCCCGAGTTGCTCCAGGCCGCACAGATCCGCGCTCGAATGACGAATACGGCCAGCCCCGCGACGATCTTTCTATCCGCGTTGCTGGGCCCTTCGACCAACCCGCAATCGCTGGCCCTGGTTCCCGTGCAAGTCGACCGCCAGGTCCGGGGATTGATGGTCGCGCTTTCGGAATGGCCTCAGCCGCTGACTGGCGAGCACCTCAGCGGGTTAAGCACGCTGGCCTCCCATCTGGGAATCCTCTTGGAGCATCTGGAGCTCACCGAGAAGTCTCAGGAATTCGCGCGCCAGCAGGAAGTGCTCCGGAGCATTGGGCATGCGGCCGCCTCCGCGAATGATCTTGAGGAGGTCTACACGGCCCTGCACGAAGGCGCACAGAAGCTGATGCCGGTTGACTCCTTTGTGGTGGCCCTCTTCGGGGAGGAGTCCCCGCGGGCTACCCTGGCGTACGTCGCGGATCAGGGGCAACGCAGTCCCCCCATCACGGTGGAAGCGAATTCCGGCCTCATCGGCCAGATGCGGAAGCAGCGCGAGCCTTTCCTGGTGGACGACCTGGAAGCCGTGGAGGCCTTCCGGCCTCGGTTTTACGGGGGAGTGGAGCAGGTCCGCTCCGCGGTTCTCGCCCCGCTGCACCTTGGCGATCGCCTGATTGGCAGCCTCTCGGCACAGTCGCTGAAACCTCGGGCCTATCGTCCCGAAGACTTGCAGCTGCTCACGGCTCTGGCCGAGAGCGCCGCCGTTTTGATCGAACACATTCGCCATCTGCAGCTGGAGCGCCTGCGCGCTCGGCAATTTGAGGGATTGGCCCAGGACCTGCTGCACCTGCTCATGCAGGGACCCATTCCGGCCACGGATAGCGGTCGCCGCCTTTTGCTGCAACAGATGACGCGCATGCTGCGGGAATACCTCCAGGCCGAATTCGCTTTGACCTTGTCCGATGACCAGGAGGGTCGTCAGTTCGAGATCGCGGCGCTGGCCACAACCGAGGAGACCCCGGTCCAGGTCCCTCCTGGCGGCCGGATCCCCTTCGAGAAGGTGCCGGTTCTGGCGGAGGTGGCCCGACGAGGTCCCTCCACGGTTCTGCCTCCCGAGCAATACCCGGACTTGGCGTTGTCCTTCGGCCTGGCGCCCGCGCTGGCCGAGGCCGTCGGGCAGATCGTGGCTCTGCCCATCGTGTCCCCCAGCCGGGTCTGGGGGCTCTTCGTCTTTGGCGAGAGCCGCACCCAGCAAACCCGGGAGACCTCCTGGGATCAGCTCCATCTGGTCGAGATGATCCTCCGCCAAATCGCGCTGACCCTGGACCAGCAGCAGGATGCTCAGACGGCCTCCCAGCGGCTGGGGGCGCTGACGCGGCTGTATGAGCTGGAACTGTCGCTGTCGGCAACCAGCGACCCGGCCCGCGTCCTGGAGCTGACCCTGGACGTCGCCATCGAGGCGCTCTGGGCCAACGGGGGCGGCATTGCCCTTTGGGACGAAACAGCCAAGACCCTGCGCCCGGTGATTGACCGCAATGTGGCGGCCTCGATCGCGGAGGCCCCGTTCCGTCCCGACGGAATGGCCATGACCACCTTCCGCTCAGGCCGCGCCCGGTATTTCCGTGACCTGCAGCTTGAGCCCGGTGTCCACCCCGTGGTGGCGCAGAGTGGCATCCGCGCCTGCGCCCACTTGCCTCTGCGAACGGACGGCCCGCCGTTCGGACTCCTGATCCTCGACTTCCTGCACCCCCGGGATTTCCCCGAGGAGGACCAGCGCCTGCTGGAGATGTTTTCCGCTCGAGCCGCGCTCGCCTATGAAAAGGCGCGGCTGCTGGGGGCGATTGAGGAGGCGCACGCCCGATTTGAGAGGACCGTCCAGCGCGTTCCCGGCGCCATTTACCGCGGCGAGATCAACAAAGGAGTCATTTTCGTTTCCCAGGGGATTCGGGGCATCGCCGGGTTCTCGCCCGAAGAGTGGGTTGAGAATCCTCAGCTGTGGCAGCAGCGCTTGCATCCTGAGGACCACGAGCGGGTGCGCACCTCCTTCGAGGCCGCCTTCGCCCAGGGCAAGGACTGGAGCGAGGAATACCGTCTGCTCGACCGGGAGGGCAAGCCGCGCTGGATTCGCGATGTGGCACGCCTGGCCCACGAACCGGACGGCAGCGTCCGCTACTATGACGGCGTCATGACCGACATTACCGCCCGCCGCCAGCTGGAAGAGCGCCTGCTGAGCAGCGCGCGCCTGGAGTCGGCCACGGCCCTCGGCATGGGCCTGGCCCACGAAATCAACAACGCCCTGAGCACGCTTTCACTTCACTCGTACCTGCTCTCGCGCCGGACCGCCCCAGACAACCCGGACGTGACGCACCACTTGCAGGTCATCGAGCAAACCGTCCAGCACACGGCGGACCTCATCGCGCACTTCCGCGAGCTCGCCCAGCCCGCCGGGAGCCAACTGGGCCCCGTGGCGATCCCGGCGCTGGTGGAGGGGACCTTGGCCCAGTTTGCGGAGGACCTGCGCCGACAGGGAATCCAAGTCGACCTTTCGCTCGACCCCGACCTGCCGCGCGTGCGCGGCGATCAGGCCGGGCTGGCGGAGGCCTTTTCCGCCATTCTGAGGAACGCCGTCGAGGCGATGCCGAGCGGGGGGGTGCTGAAGGTTGGAGCCGGACGCTCCCCGCTACGGCGAGAGGGGTCCGAGGTGTCTGCCATCCAGGTGGAAATCGCCGACACCGGCCCCGGCATCCCCGCCGAAGATCTGTCGAGGCTGTTCGAACCGGGATTCACCACCAAGGTCGAGGGAGGGACAGTGCGCGGCCTGGGCTTCGGGCTGGCCATCGCCCAGCAAATCATCATGGCTCACGGAGGGGAAATCGAGGTCCAAAGCCAGATCGGCCAGGGAACAACGTTGAAAGTCATCTTGCCAACGGAAAGCGCCGCCTGACCTCCGCCGGGCCCGGAACGTGCACCCCGGGAGCCTGTGAGCCCAGCCGAAGATGAGGCAACCCTGAGAGACAGGGCCTGGCATGCCTCTTGCACCGGAACCAATGAGGGAATCAGAGCGTCACCTCTGGGGATCCTGTGGGGCCGGGAAAGCGCACCGCGAGCGGCCAGGACCGTGTTGAGTATAAAATAGTCGGCCTGGGGCGGTGGCGGAATTGGCAGACGCAGGGGACTTAAAATCCCTCGGGGTGATCCCCCATGTGGGTTCAACTCCCACCCGCCCCACCAGATCTTCGGGCAGGGAGCCTCCCACGAGATGGGCCGAGGTATTCGGATCGAACTGGACAGGCCGCACACCTGCCAGATGTCGTGCGGGAAGACCCGCATAAGGAGGAACCCTAAGATGAAACCGCTCCCACGCAAATCCATGCTCGCCTTTGCCGCACTGGCGTTGGTCCTGGCGGCCTGCACCCTGTCCGTAGCTCCCTCGCCCACACCTTTCATCCTTCTTCCAACGCCCAACCTGGTCCTGACCGCGCTCGCGATGATCCCAGGGACCGCGACCGCCGGGCCCGCCAGCACCGCCGTGCCCACCGCCGTGCCCACCAGCACCGTGGTGCCCGTCACGGCAACCAGCGCCTATTGCACCGGGACCAACCTGGCCAACTTCGTCAGCGAGTCGATCCCGGATGGGACCTCGATGGCCCTAGGCGCTGCCTTCACCAAGACTTGGACCCTCACCAATGTGGGCACCTGCACCTGGGATACCGGCTACTCACTGGTATTTGTCAGCGGCAGCCAGATGAGCGGCCCGTCCTCCGTCCCGCTGACTGCGGACGTCCCGCCCGGATCCAGCGTGACCCTGTCGGTGAACCTGGTCGCCCCCACCGTGGCCGGGACCTATACCGCTTACTATGAGCTGAGCACGGACCAGGGGATTCGCTTCGGGGTGGGGGCTGGCGGAGCCAACGATTTTTGGGTCCAGATCGTTGCCGGCACTCCACAGCAGCCCTACTATCAGGGTCTCCATGGCTACCCGCAGTTTCCGACCTGCCGCGTTCCCTCCCCGGTGATGCGCCCGAGCGCCAACGGCAGCGTGGTCCAGGCCTTCTACACGGGCGGCAGCACGGCGACGTATCCGACGCCGCTCATGAGCAGCGGGGATGTGGCCTCCGACCCGTTCTTTGATACCCCTCTGCCCTACACGGCGAACCATCTGGTCTTTAAGTCATCCAATTACGGATCGGTGCCGAGCGGCTACACGGTGAGCTACGAACTCAAGTGGGATGCCACCAACCTGTATGTGGGCGCCGAGATTGTCGACCCGAACGGCTACGTGCAGGAGGCCACCGGGGGCAACATGTACAAGGGGGACAGCCTGGAGATCCTGCTGGACACGAATCTGGCTCAAGACTACTGCCGTCGGTCCCTGAGCGAGAATGATTTCCAGCTGGGGTTGTCGGGCGGATACAACATGACGGCACCCGAAGCCTACCTGTGGTACCCCAAGGGCCAGGCGGGCAGCAAGGTCATCGTTGAGGAAATCGGTGAGATCGTCTCCGTAACTCCGGTCGGGTGGGACCTCAAGGCCGTGATTCCCTGGTCGGTGCTCGGGATCTCTCCCGGCGGGGGCGAGTACTACGGCTTTGCCTTCAGCGTCAGCGCTAACGAGGTAAGCGGAACGGCCCAGCAGCAGGCCGTCTGGTCCAGCGATCCCTACCGGCTGCTGACTGACCCGATGACCTGGGGCACGCTCGAGATCGAAATCAAGACCGGACCGTAAATCGGGACAGCCGGAAGCGCCTTCTCGCAAAGAATCAATACCGCCGGCACGCAATTGCGTGCCGGCGGCTTTTTTCTGCGGACTTCCCCCGCGCCCGCCGGGGAGGCCGCCCCGGCTAGAACAACACCGAGGCCAGCTCGTCCCGGTAGTCCCGGGTCAGCGGGTCCTCGTCTCCCATCAGTTCCAGCACGGCCAGGAAGACCTGCCTGGCCTCTCCGCCGCGATAATGCTTATCCCCCCGCAAGATATCCAAGAGCCCGTCCAGGGCCGCGGCCAAGTTGCCCCGCGCGATGAGTCGGGCGGCTTGCAGGTATTCCGCTCCCATTTCGTTCTCCGATTCCTTGCCCTGCTCCTCCGCCACCTTGAGCAAAGCCGCGAGGGGACGGAGTCGCTCGACTACCACGACCTCATTGCCTGGCGGGAATCGCTCCAGGAGATCGACCGCTGGCGCCCCCTTGCCTTGGGCGAGGAGAGCTTTCAGCAGGGCCAGGGCCGCCGCGCTGCTCTCGGGATCGTCTTCCAGGGCTCTGCGGGCGGCCTTCTCCGCTTCCGCCCAGTGGCGCACGACCAGCAGGCTGGTCGCTTCGGCCAGTGCCCGGTCGGCCTCGCGCGGCGCCAGCTCCCGCACAAACCGCCGCACCATGGCCTCCGGCTGGGCCCCAACGAATTGAGCCGCCACTTGCCCGCCCTTGAAAGCCTTCACCGCCGGAATGCCTTGGATGCCATAGCGTGCCGCCAGAGCCGGGTTTTCATCGACATTGACCCGGGCCAGGCGGAAGGCTCCGTTCGCCTCGCGCGCCAATCGCTCCAGGGTTGGCCCCAGCACCCGGCAGGGCCCGCACCAAGGAGCCCAGAAGTCGACCACGACCGGGGTCTCCATCGAGTGGCTGATCACTTCGAAGTCGAACGTCGCCTCGCTGACGTCAACAATCTCAGGATCCATGGTTCCTCCACCTCTCCCTCACCATTGTACTCACTCCCCGCCAGAAGAGTATCAGCGCTGGTCTGACCTCTACTCTTCCTCCCCGGAGCGACCGGGCTGCTCGATCCGCACGAGTTCTCCCCGATAGTTGACCACCACTCGGAATCCCATCATCCCCATCCACAGCCGCGCCTGCTCCGGCAGTCCCTGCTCCATGACCTGATCCAGGTAGGCCTCCGGGTTCTCCAGGTTTCTTTGCAGGACCGCTTTGGTGAAGAGATCCTCCTGCCCGAGCATTTTCATCGCCTGCTCGGTGACCTCTTGCTCGTGGCCTTTCAGCTCCCCCCACAGCCCCTGGAGGATCTCCCCATCCAGCTCCCGGGCGCGCAGGTGATGGAGGAAGCCGTGGTCATCGATGACGTAGAACGACTCCCCGCCCACCGAAGTAGTGCTCAGGGGCTGGCCCTCTTCCGTGAACACCAAGCCTTCAAAGACGGCGGCCATCGGGCCTTCTCAAGTGACGATGACGTGGGTTCCCAGCCCGACCTTGAGCAAGTGCTCACCAAAGGGGACGGCCGGGAGGCTCCAGCGGTAGATCCATTTGGCTGCGGCGGCGGGGAGATTGACGCAACCGTGGCTGTGCGGGGTCCCATAATCATTGTGCCAGTAGGTGCCGTGAAAGGACACCCCGGTCGTGGTGAAGTAACTGACCCAGGGGACTCCCGGCAGGTCATATCCCTCGGCGCTGGCCGGCTCTCCCGCCGCCATGTGGCGGGAAGGACGCTTGTAAAAGGTCGACCAGTCCCCCGGGGGAGTCATCGATTGCCCTTTCTGGGTCACAAACCCGGTGGAGGTGCGGCTCATGAACACCGGCATATCGCCCTCATACGCCGTTACCGTCTGCCGGGCCAGGGACACCTCGATGCGCTTGTCGCTGGCAGGGACGTCGGGCGAGAGAGGGGTCAGTTCCTCCGCGCCCACCGAGCGGAAGTGCTCCGCCCGGCCCCAATAGCTCTGCGGCCAGCGGTCATCGTCCAGCCGGTACCAAGTCCCCCCGGCCGCGGAATGCGAGATCTCAGCGGCCCAGTAGGTGGTGCTGTAGTAGAACCGCCGCTGGATGGGCGAGGCGTAGTCCGGAAACGTACGGACATCCGTGAAGGGAACGGTCAGCTCCAACAGCGCCCCATCTTCGGGCAGCGTGGTCAGGGGCGAGTTGAACTGCGTCTCAACCGGCTGAAGGCCGCCGGAGTGAATGTAGCCCCCGCCGGCGATCTGGTACCAGACCAAGTTGTATTCCGGATCCTTCCCCATGACGATCTGATCCACGTCAAGCAGGGTGTCCTTGCGATACTGGGCCACCACCGGGGCGGTCAGGCTTGCGGCTGACCGTTCCACGACCCAGGGGTAGGCCACCCTCACTTGCCAGGGAAGATTCTGAGAAAGATCCGGGAGCAGGGGCCGCCCCAGATAGACAAGCAGACCCGCTCCCGCGATTTGAAGAAACTGGCGCCGGGAGAAGTCCCGGGGCCCGGGCAAATTCCCAGGGAGCGTCACGTCCTGCCGCCAGAGAAAAGAACAGCCACGAGGCCCTGCGTGAACGGGGGCAAGGGTTCCCGCGGAAGCCCAAGGCGGAAGCACGGGGGTGTCCGCGGCGCCCCGGCTGACGCGGCCGCGGCTCGCAGGATGGCCGGAGTCGGAATGCCCCTAGGGTCCATGAAGAGAATCCCCTTCGCAGAAGACGACGACCCGGGGCGCTTTAGGCAGGAGGCCATCCAACCCGGTCCTGTCCTCGCAGCGCACCTGGCGCAACCCGGTTTGCCATCCCTACCCGACGGATGGGCTGTCCCGCCCACGCCCGCGCACCACCGGACCCGCTCGGAATCAGATCCCCTGGGCCCCTGCACGCAAGAGTTCGCCCGCTCCGTCACGGCGACGTCTGGTTCCCAACGAGCGGCTCATTGCGGACGAAGCAGAGAATCCCCTCGGCAATACCCTCGGCGGCCACATCCGGATGCTGGGTCAGGAAGTTCCGGTCCAGGTAGAGGAACCCGGTCTCAATAATCGCGGCCGGGGTGCTCCGGTCAATCTCGCTGTAGGTGTGGTACTGGGTCATGTCGCGCGTGATGCTGCCCGCGCGAAAGGGAAGGGAGGTGACGGCCGCATAGCGATTGGTCAGACAGGCGACCAAGTGCTGGGAAGCCTGGGGCGCACCGCCATCCACGGCGCCGGCCACCTTGAACCCGGTGGCCTGATCGTTGATGTACTCGCAGGAATCGGCATGAATCGAAACCAGCGCCAGAGCCTGATACCCATTGAGGCGCGGATCGAACTCCTCCAGGAGATCCACGGTGTAGCCCTGCCTTTCCAGGATGTCTTGAACCCGCTGCGCAATATTCAAATTGACCGAGGCTTCGGTGAGGCCGTCCGCGCAGACGGTGCCCGAGTCATTCCCCAAATGCCCGGAGACAATCCCGATGTGCCGGCTGGCCCCCAGGGAGGAACTGAGGAACCCGGGAACCGTCGTAGGGCTGACCAGCCGCGCCAAGGCCTCGCGAACTGCGCCCGGAGAAACGGTGGAGGGCGCAAAGGTGATGAAACCGGTTGCCAGTGCGGCCGCCAACCCGACCGTCATGACCAGAAAGCGATAGGGCGATGCCTTCATGTTTCGAGACCGACCTTTCCTCGCTTGTTCCGCCCGATCCCGGGGGTATCGAAAGCTCCCCGCAGGGCCCAGAAGGACCGGAGCGCTCTTCTCCGGCGGCGACCTTGTCCCCCTGCGTCCGGAGGTGCAAGTCTTGTGCTCATGGGACTCGCCTCCGCTGAAGGAGCCGCCGCGGAACTCCAGCCGGGACGCCCAGGACAAGTACCCATAGGTCAATAGCCGGCATCGTTCAAATAAAACGACGGGTTGGTGGGAGTCTTTCCCGAGGGGTCGTAGACCTGGACCCAGGTCCCGATATCTGTCCAGTTGTACAACCAATGCGCGTCGGCGATGGTGAGGTTGACGCACCCATGAGAGCGTTCAGATCCGAATTCATTGTGCCAGTACGTCCCGTGCAGGGCCCGCGCGCGGTCGTAGTACATGACCCAAGGGACATCCTGGAGGTAGTAATAGTCCGAGAAGTCCGCCGTAAAAGACCCGCTCATCGGCGTGACCTCCAGCTTCTGATAGATCTGGAACACGCCGGGCCGGGTGTACCAAGGCGGCAAGCCACTGGCGGTAAGCGTCGCAAAGACCAGCTGGCCATGATCGTAGGCGGCTAACGTCTGCTGATCAAGATTCACCTCGATCCAGCGGCTGCCCGCCGGTACTCCCGGAGGCGGGGTCGAATCGGGCGTTACCAGCGCGACCTTCCCCTGGTCGAGCCACTGACCCACCCCGACCAGATACCAGTTCAGCCCGCCCGCCTGCTGGGTGGCATACACCTGCACCGGAGTGTAGCGGTCAAACCAGGGAAGAGACTTGTCCGCCGCCGCCCCCGGCTGAGGCGAGGGATACGTGCTCCCCACAACCCAGCCGAAGGTCCGGTCAGGGGTCTGAGAGAACTGAAGCCCGTGGAAGGTGCTGACATTAACCCGGGCTCCCACTTGGTCCGCGCGCGCAATCCCGCTGGGCGTATTGAAGAGGATCGTGGGACCTTCAATGATCTCATCATGAATGGAGATGAAAACGAAACCCTTGTGAAAGACCTCGGCCGCGGTCTTCGCGAGCGCATCGGCCACGCTCGGATAGAGTTGCAACGGGCTGTATTTGCTCACCGCGCGATAAGATAGGTTGATGCTCTGGCCCAGGCTCGCATCCCAAGGCAGGACCGGCAGCGGGCGCTGAGGGGCGAGCCCGATCTGGCGCAGCTGCAGTTCCTGGGCCCCGGGGCCATAGGCCGGACAATCCTCCGGGTCGGCCATCTGGGAATTGACCGTGCAGATAGCCCCTGAGGCATCCCCCACCGTTGAGGGGGTGGGAGGCGGAGTCGAGGAGGCGGGGGCCAGGAGAGCCGCCCCCAAGGCCAGACTTGCCCAGTTCCACCAGCGGAAAGCCGACATGATTGCATTATATCAATCCGCTCCGCGCCTCTTTCGAGATTTCCTCGCCGCTTCTGAGGCCAGCCTGCGCTCTCACGGATTTCCTCTAATATCGCAAAATGGCGGCGATGCGGCCTGCCTTCTCCAACTCGGGATTGCCGCGGATGATCTCCACCTCCCCTTCCGCCAGCATGACCGTCTGGACCGCATGCTCGACGGCATCCTCGATGAGACGGAAAGAGTTCCCGCAGAAGGGGCAGACTCGGACGCTCTGCGCGGTGTGAAACCCGCACCCGGAGCACTCAAACCCGCTTTCCCGATAGCCGTCACTTACCAGAAGGACCTGGACCCGGCCCCCGTGCAGAGCGCCCAGCGTGTCATCCAATCCGATCGCGCCGCCTTTTGCCTTGGCCGCCGCCGTCACCGCGGTCTCCACCAAGCGGGCGACGCGCTCCTGCTCGGCTTGGGCTCCCACCTCCAGCGCCTTGGCAAGGACCTGCGCTGGCCGGGTGGCCATGGAGGCGGCAAAGGTCCCGGAAACCGACGCCTGCCAGCTCGGAGCGAGGCAACCTCGGAATAGGGACAGGTTCTCCTCTGTTCCCGCCAGGAGGATCCGCCGCACGTGGGCGGCCTGGAAGAACTCCCCGGCGTCCTCCGCGAAACGGCGCATGTTGCGCAGGGTCAGCTCTTCCTCCCGTCGGGTCTGCCCCGCCTTTCCCTCCTTGCGGCCCGGCCCGGCCGAGGCCCCGCCCCCCTTGGGCCGGTGAACCTCCTCACCGCTCACATCCCGTCGGCCGATCAGTTCACCCAATTGAAAATGAAAGAGACGCATCCCTTGCCTGTCGACCAGCGCCACCCCGCAACCGCCGTAGGCATTCATCAGATCCGCCAAGGGTTTCACATAGGGCCTGGGCATCAGCCGGATGCGGCTGCGGATCGCGATCTGAAAGCTGAAAGCCCTGAAGTAGCCAGCCGGCGCGGAGGAAAAGGCGGCGACACTGCGGCCTGTCCCGCTGAACCCGTGCTCAAAGTAGCGTTCCACCGCTTCCACATCCCGCTCGGCCCGCCCGTCGATCTCCCGCAGAAGAGCGCGAAGCCTGCGCCGCATGGGCTCGACTCCCTTTTCTGTGGGATCGGTGCTCACATAGACGCTCAAGACGGGGTACGGGCTCTGGAATTCCAGGAGACTCTTCAAGTCCTGCTCGCCGAACATGAATGCCTCCCTTCCTTATCACCTGCGCGGCCCCACAGGATCTCTTGCGGTTCCCGGCCTAACCCACCGCCGGGCAGGTCGGGTGAACCTCCTCTCCTTGTTCGTCACTTCGTAGAGTGGACCCCAGGGCCATCCAAACATCCGCAACATTTTCGTGCTCCTGGGACCAGACCAACCCACCGCTGGCGCTCTCGAGCGGCGGGTCGATGCCGTCGGGCTGGAAAAACCGTTCGCTCCGGACCGACCGCCCCACCTCCATAGGTGGCAGATCCTGGGCCGGATGGCTCCTCCGCGGCCAGCAGCCGGACCCGACCCCCATCCCAGGCTGCCCTGCCTGTCCGGGAGGGTTGACCGGCTCGCGGCAATATCAGGCCGCAGCCTGTCCCTGGGGAGCCTTGCGAGAATCCAACCAGCCCTCCAAGCATGAAACTCCCCGCAGGAAGGGTTGTCGAGCTCGCGCCCTGCCCCACGTCGGCCCACGGGCTTCAGGGAAAACCGCTTGCCAGGGAGCCATTCAACTGTCCGGCCGGCCTTCGGCCGTGAAGAGGAGAAAAGGAAAGGAAGGAGTACCGCAATGCCTCTGCAGCTCCGTGCGCCACAGGAGAGCCCCGGCGGTCTACTTTTTCCGGCGCAGCTGTGCCAGCCGTCGAAGGAGATTCTTTTCTTCGTCGCTGAGATTCGTGGGCAGCTCGGCTTGTGCCTGCACGTAGAGATCGCCGCTCGTCCCGTTCGAATGGAGCCGGGGCATTCCCAAACCGCTCAGACGAAACCTTTTGCCTGGCTGAGTCTCCGGAGGAATCTTGAGCAGGATCGTCTTTTCGTCGAGGGTCCGTACCGGGACCTCGCCGCCCAGGAGCAGAGTGTAGAGATCGACGCCCTGATCCAAGTACAGGTCGTCCCCCTCCCGCCGAAACCGGGCATGAGGGCTAACCTTCACGACCAGATACAGGTCGCCGGGTTCGGCCCCCCTCACCCGGTGCCCTTCGCCCGCCAGGCGGAGGCGGGTCCCGGTGCTAGCTCCCGCGGGGATCCGCACCTGCAGCCGGCGGCTGTTCTCCTGGACCGTGCGCTCGGTGCCCCGGAACGCTTCCTCCAAGGTGATCTCGACCTGCCCCTCAGTATCCGTCCCACGGGACCGACCGCGCGTCCTTGCGGGACGGCCGGTGCCGGAAAAGCCCCCCCCCTCCCGACCCGCCATGTCACCGAAGATTGCCCGGAAGAAGTCGGAGAAATCACCCCCGAACAGGTTCGAGGCGTCCCCGAATTCAACCCGCATTCCGCCGGGCGACCCGCCCACCCATTGGCTCCAGTCGAACCCACCCGGCTGACCTCCCGTATGCTCCCACTGCTGATAGGCCGTGCCGAGTTGGTCGTACTTCGCCCTTTTCCCGGCATCTCCCAGAACTTCATAGGCTTCGTTGATCTCTTTAAAGCGATCTTCTGCCCGGCGGTTCCCTGGATTGCGGTCGGGGTGATGCTGCAGAGCAAGCTTGCGGTAGGCCTTCTTGATCTCCGCCGCGCTGGCATTCTTGGGAACACCCAAGACCGCGTAGTAGTCCTTATAATCCATGGCAGGCACCTGTCCCCTCCTCGGATTCTAGCGGGGGCCCATGGAGGAAGTCAATACGGTTGAGTCAGTTCTTACAATCTTCTAACAGCAACAACCGCCCTGTTGCAATGAATATGGCGGGGACGATGAGGCCCGATAAATTGTGCTATATTAGGCTCAAGATCGGCTGCAACCATGCGATTCCCTGCGATGGGGGGGATAGTTGTTGCTGTGGGCTTTCGCGCCAAGAACGCGTCGGCTCTTCTCCTGCCCAGCGTAAGCCCTGGGCAAGGCTCGTCAGGCGCCTGACTTGTCTGCTCATCCCGAGAAGATTCTCATCGCGGACGAAGATCCAGACTTGATGGAGGATCTGGCCCGCCATACTCTGCGGCCGATGGGATACGAGGTGATGACGGCCACAGACGGTCCCTCGGCGATTCAGCAGATCGTGACGCTTCATCCCGACCTCGTCATCGCCAGCTTGACCCTGCCCAGGCTCACCGCGAAAGACGTCCTGGTGACCCTGCGGTCCCAGGGGCTCGAGGCGCCGGTGATCGTGACGGCTCCGGTGGGCATGGAAAGCATGGCTCTGCGCGCCTTTCGGCTCGGCGCCCGCGATTACCTGAGCAAGCCTCTGCGCGAGGCCGAGGTCGTCTCCGCGGTCGAGAGAGCCTTGGTCGAGACGCGGCTGCGGAAGGAACGCGAGGCGCTTGGCCAGCAGCTGGCAGAAACCAACCAAAAGCTAGAGGAACAGGTCAAGCGGCTCACCCTGCTGCACGGGATCGGTCGAGCAATCACTTCCCTGGACCAGTTAGACCAGATGACAGATCGCCTGCTCGAAGGGGCGCGCTTCGCTACCGAGGCAGAAATGGGCTGGCTGCTGCTCCGGGATGAAGGCTCTTCGGACTTGATTCTGCGGGCCCAGCATGGGTTGCCTGCGACGGTCGTGGCGCGTCTCGGACAGGCCTGGGACGACGGCGTGGCGGCCGCGCTGCAGCTTTCCGGGGAGTCGGTCCGCCTGAGCCGCGGTGGTCTTCGCCAACTTCCTGTAGGGCAGATTTGCCAGGCTTTGTTGATCACGCCGATCAAGACCAAGGATGAAACGGTAGGGGCGCTGGCGGTCGCCAACCGCCAGCCGCGTGAATTCAATCAAAGCGATCAAGCTTTGCTAGAGGCGGTTGCAGGCTACGCCGCCATCGCGATCACCAACGCCCGTCTCTTCCGGTCGCTCGAAGCCCGACTCGGGGAAACGAGCGCTAGGGCAGAATCCTAAGCTGGTATGGCCGCCGCTGCCGTCTTGCTTCTGGATCCTCAAAAAGCCTTCCCGCCGGGGCTGATCGAGCGCCTGTTTACCGCGCACGGCCGCCCGATTCTGATCGCCGAGTCCTCGGCCGAAGCCATCGACCTGCTGCGCAAGTTCCCGGCTCAGTCCGCGATCCTATACCTGCTGCCAGCTCCGGACCTAGTGCTGGAGGCGGCCCAGGCGCTTCATGCCGCTCAGCCCGACCTGCCGATTCTGGTGGTCACAGAAGAGGGGGGCCCTCCCCCTCCGCCAGCCCTTCCCCAGCTGGGGGCCTCCGAAGTCATCGTCGGCGGCGGGTTGCAGGAGCAATCCGAAGCCGCGCTGGAACAGGCCTTCACCCGCCTGCTCAAGCCCACGACCTCTGGCGGGAACGGGGGCCCGCCGGCCACCCCCGCCGCAAACGCACTGGCCCGGCTGGGCCAACGCGTGAATCGCCTTCTGGAGTTGGACGCCTCCCTGACCTCGCTGGCCCAAGAAGCAGAGAATTCCTTGAGGCAACTGGCTGCTGTGCCTGGCCTGGGCACGGCGCCAGGCGAGGCAGAGGCTTCGCCGCGGGTCAAGGAGCTGGAGACCCTCGCTGAACTGGGGCGCCGCGTCACCCGACATCTCAATGTGGATGAGGCCCTGACCGCCATCGTCGAGGCGGCCGTAGAACTCACCGGCGCGGACGAGGGCAGCCTGATGCTGTTGGATGAGGCCAGCGGCGAGCTCCACATGCGGGCAGCCAAGAACTTCGACGAACAATTTGTCCGCACCTTCCGTGCCCGGGTCCAGGATTCGGTGGCCGGAGAGGCCCTGCGCTCCGGCGAGCCCATACTGATCGACGAGCACAGTCCCCAGAAAATCGCTACCTCCTTCCTGGTTCACTCCTTGATCTTCGTTCCCCTCAAAGGCCAGAGCCGGGATATCGGCCTGCTGGGGGTGGACAACCGCCAAGCGGGCCACCCGCTTACCTCCCATCATGTCACCCTGATTCAGGCCCTGGCCGAGTTTGCTTCGGTAGCCTTGGAAAACGCCCGGCTGTACGAGCAAGCCAAAGACGAGCGCCTTCGCCTGGAGACGATTCTTCAGGAGATTGAGGATGGGGTCATCATTACGGATCCCGAGGATCGGCTGCTGCTGGTGAACCGCTCAGCGCGCGAGGCCTTCGCGCTCGATGAGGATGCCACCTTGCTGCACCCGATTCTCGAGGCGATCCCCCATCCCGAACTGCTCGCGCTGTATGCCCAGCGCGGCGCCTCGAACAGCCAGCTCCGGCGGGGAGAGATCACCCTGCCCGACGGACGTGTGTTCCTGGCTCACCTTTCCCCCATCGAGGGGATAGGCCACGTCATTGTCCTACGCGATATCACCCACCTGAAAGAACTGGATCACGTCAAGTCCGAATTCGTGGCGACCGTTTCACACGACTTGCGCTCCCCGCTCACAACGATTCTGGGCTATATCGATTTGATTGAACGCGGCGGCCCCCTCACCTCCCAACAGCGGGAGTTCCTGCGCCGCATCCAGCAGAGCACGCAATCCATCACGGCTCTGGTGACGGATTTGGTCCACTTAGGGCGGATCGAGGCGGGCTTTGACAACCAACAGGACCTCGTGGACCTGTCGGCGTTGGCCGGCTACGCCGTGGAAAGCGTCCGCTCTCGCTGCGAAAGCCGAGGCATCGAGTTGGTGGCCGATCTCTCGCCGGAATTGCCTGCCGTTGCCGGCAATCCCATCCGCCTGCGGCAAATGATCAACAATCTCGTCGATAATGCCATCAAGTACACTCATGAGAACGGACGCATCGAGGTGACCACGCGCGCGGAACAGGGCCAACTGATTCTGGAGGTGTCAGACACCGGGGTTGGCATTCCTCTCACGGAACAGCCCTATATCTTCAACAAGTTCTTCCGGGCTTCGAATGTGGAGGACGGCTCCGGGAGCGGCCTGGGTCTCTCGATCGTCAAGTCCATTGTCGAGGTCCACAACGGCCGCATCTGGGTCGATTCCACCCCGGGGAAGGGGTCGACTTTTACTGTCGTGCTGCCAGCCGCCCAATCCCGGACTCGAGAGGAGCCCAGTCCAGCGGACGGCGAGGCCCATCCCTAAGGCCGCCTCCGGCGCGACCGGGAGGCAAACCCGGCGAAGGCCTGTCCTAAGGGCGAAGACGGCGCGGAGTTGGGGGAAACCGCTTGGGCATGTCTCCCAGGCAAGTTTTTTTGAGCCTGTTTAGCCATGGTTTTTCGGTACGGTCCCCCGGGTGACCCGGTCTGGAAGAGCGACTCCGCCTCCCCGGACCGGTCCTACGCAATAGATCCACAGAACCCTCGGCTGCCCTCGGCCCGCTCGCCTGGCTCGCCCCTCCTCCGCCTGGGTCATTCTTTCCGCGCCGGGTATACTGGGCGACCACCCCATGGATGATTCGCCCTCCCGCATTCGCGAGCGTTTGACTAAGGCAGGCCGACGGCCGCGGCCAAGAGCGCAGCCCCGCTCGGGCCGCCACCTCCTGCCGGACAACTGGCCCATCCGCCAAGCGGCCAATGGCCGCGGCGAGTACACCTTCCTTGAGAAATCCTACCCAGCGGACGATCGTCACGGCCGCTTCACGTTGCGCGAACTTCGACTGCGAATCTCCCCCGACGAAAGCATCTCAGGATTCCCTCAAGGCCTTCCTCTAGGTGAGATGGCTTTCATCGATACCGAGACGACAGGCCTTTCCGGTGGAACCGGTACCTTCGCCTTCCTGGTGGGAATTGGCCAGTTCGAATCCGAACGCTTTCTCCTGAGGCAGTTCTTTCTTCAAGACCCGGGCGAAGAAGCGGCGATGCTGGAGGCCGTGGTTACCCAATTGGGGACCTGCCGCGGGCTGGTGACCTTCAATGGGCGAGGGTTTGATCTGCCGATCCTGCAGGCCCGCGCCACGCTGCGCCTGCGCCGGCGCGCCGTTCTATCCGACTTGCCCCACCTCGATCTGCTGATCCACGCTCGCCGTTTCTGGCGCCGCCGCCTGGAATCCTGCTCGTTGAGCAGTCTCGAGACTCACGCCCTGGGGATCAGGCGCCAAGCCGCGGATATTGAAAGCGCCCTCATCCCCGAGATCTACCGGGAGTATTTGCGGACGGGCGAGGCGGGAGGTCTGGACCGCGTTCTGTACCATAACGCGATTGACGTCCTCTCCTTGGTGGCGCTAGCGGGGGACCTGTTCGACCGCTATTCCAGGAAGCTTGATTCCCTAGCCGACCCGCGGGATGGACTGACTCTCGCCTACCTGTACTGGCGACAAGGTAGGATAGAAGAGGCGCAACGCGCCTTCCAATCCTCTCTGCAGGCAGATCTCCCCAAGGGAGACATGTTGCGCAGCGAATGGGGATTGGGTCACCTGCTCAAGCAAACCGGGCGCCCCGAGCAGGCCAGGGCCCATTGGGAAACCTGCCACCGGCTCGCACCCGGAGATCCCAGACCCTGCCTGGAACTAGCCAAGTACTTCGAGTGGCAACAGAGGGACTTCCGCCAGGCGGCGGAATGGGCCCACCGGGCGGAAGAGGCCCTGGCCTCCCTGCCCGCCGGCTGGCAACGCGAGGCCGCGGAGAGAGAACTGCTCCACCGCTTGGCGCGTCTGGAACGCAAGCAAGCCATGCAGCCGGCGAAATAGTCCGGCGGACGATCTTCGGGCTGTGCTCAGCTGAAGCGATCTCCGCCCCCTCTGTCCTGCCCAGTGTTCATCTCCCACGGCGAGCGCGAGCGCAAATCCCAAGCTGACTGGTCCGCTGACCAGTGGAACCTGGAGGAGGATGCAGTTCGCCCGGTAGCCCTTCCACCCCTTCGGAAACGCCGGCCGGAGGGAACCATCGGGATGAGGCCAACGCGGCTCGTTTCCCGATCCCAGCGGGGACCGGGGACCACCCTGAGTCCTTGAAGGGAATGGATGAAAACCGGGGCCGTTCGACGGACCAAGTGGAATGGCCACAAGAACGACCGCACGGCCTGGTGGTTCAAGCTCCGACGATGGATCTTTTTTTGATTCCGCTTCGAGGGCTGGCAGAAGCTGTGAACCGCACGGCCCAGAGGGGTATGCTGCGGCCGCGAGTGGCTAGAGGCACCCCGGTCCGGAGCGCAAGATCCTTCTGGGCACGGTCCGCCGGGCCAAGGTTCCGCAGCGTAAAGCGATCCTCCCGCAGGTCAACCCGGCCGCCTGCACGGGGATGGAGCCCGCGCGCGAGGTGCGGCTGGAAAGGTTTCGTCCGCTTGGCCTCTGAGCGGTGCCGGGCTCAGGGGTTTGGCTCAGGAGGGCGGCCTGCCCGAGGCGGGCAATCGGCCAGAAAACCGTCGATCTTCTCCGGCAGGTCGCTCCCCTGCTGGTAATCCACAACGCGCAGGGTGGGCGAATCATTTCCCAGGATCATTTTCGAGACGGACGTCCCCCGATGGTAGCAGCACAACACGGGACGTCCCAGCCCCAAAGCAAAGGCAATTTCGTAGCCCACCCCGTGCGAGGGGGTGGAGACCTCGGCCACCAGGGCGTCGCATTGGGTAATCCAGTCGACATCCCGCCGAAATACCTCCTGGGGCTGGACCACTCGCTCGCGCGCCATGACCTCGGGCCGGGCCAAGTGAGCTGTCAGCACCTCATGACCCGCCGCCAGCAGATGGTCGACAATGAGGGCATACACCTCTTCGTCCTTGCGCCCTCCCGTTAGGGAACACGAAAAATAGATCTTCACACCCGCTCGTTTCGTCCGGGAGCCGCGGACCCTCGCCCTCGGCCCGCGGCCGAGACCTGCCCCTCCCCAGCGGCTTTCGAAGTCGTTACAATGGGAGCCGATCCGCGCGACGGGCGCGGACCGGCTCGCAGGGAACCCACTCGAAAATGCCGTCAGACTCTATTATCATTCGCGGCGCGCGCGAGCACAACCTCAAAGACATTGATCTTCGCCTGCCGCGCAACACCTTCATCGTCTTCACCGGTGTTTCCGGTTCGGGCAAGTCCTCGCTTGCCTTCGATACTCTGTTCGCCGAGGGCCAACGGCGCTATGTCGAGTCGCTCTCGGCCTACGCCCGTCAGTTCCTTGGGCAGATGGAAAAGCCTCATGTCGACTTCATCGGAGGACTGAGCCCGGCGATCGCCATTGAACAAAAAGCCGTTTCCAAGAATCCCCGCTCCACGGTCGGCACGGTCACCGAGATCAGCGATTACCTGAGGGTGCTTCTTGCGCGGGTGAGGACCCCGCACTGTCCCCAGTGCGGGCGGGCGGTATCTCGCCAGACCTCGTCGCAGATCGTCGATCGAATCCTTGCGCTGCCGCCCGGAAAGAGGATCCTGCTGATGGCACCGGTCATCCGCAAGCGCAAGGGCACCCATGAGGAGGTTCTGGCGGAGGCGAGGGCCGGTGGCTTCCAGCGGGCGCGGGTCAACGGGGTCGTCGTGGATCTGGGCGACCCGATCAAGCTGGCCAAGACGCGCAAGCACGATATCGACATTGTGGTGGATCGTCTGGAACTGCCCGAGACCGCGGAGGAGGATTATCGCTCCCGCCTGGCCGATTCGGTGGAGACGGCTCTGCGGGTAGGGGGCGGGGTCGTGGTCGTCGCCGGGGAGGCCGGGCGGGATCTGGAGATGAGCGAACAGAACGCCTGCCCGCACTGCGGCATCTCCTTTCCCGAACTTGAGCCACCCATGTTCTCCTTCAATTCGCCCCTGGGAATGTGCCCGGAGTGCAACGGCCTGGGCCAGCTCTTCACTTTCGATCCGGAGAAATTTGTCGACCCCGACAAATCTATCCTGGAAGGCGCGGTCCGATGCTGGGGGCCGCTCCGCACCTCGAAATCCGCACGGGTCATTGCCCAGGCCTTTGTGCAGCGCTACCAGTTTCCCCTAGACCGGCCCTGGAAAAAGCTGCCCGAGAAGGTGCGCCACGGGATTCTGTGGGGCGATCCTGAAGTACGGGTGAAGTGGGAGTGGGGCGACCACGTCGGCGGTCAAGGCTCCTGGATTTCCTCCTACGCGGGGGCCGTCCCAAATACGGAGCGCCGCTACCATCAGACGCAGTCGGAGGACATGCGCCAGTGGTATTCGCAATTCATGTCCTACCAGCCCTGCGCGGCCTGCCACGGGGCGCGCCTGCGCCCGGAGGCGGCCGCCGTCCGATTCTGCGGCAAGACCATTGTCGAGATCCAGGCCATGTCCATCGCCCAGGCCAAGGAGTTCTTCTCGGGATTGGACCTGACCCCGGAGCAGACGGCGGTGGCCGGAGAGATTCTCAAGGAAATCCGCGCCCGACTCGACTTCCTGCTGAACGTCGGGCTTCACTACCTGACCTTGGACCGCGGGGCGCCCAGCCTTTCCGGGGGAGAAGGGCAGCGGATTCGCCTCGCCTCGCAGATTGGATCGGGGCTGGTCGGGGTCCTGTATATCCTCGACGAACCCTCGATCGGCCTGCACGCGCGCGACAACCGCCGCTTGCTCGACTCGCTCTTGCGACTACGGGATTTGGGCAACACGGTGATCGCCGTAGAGCACGACCGCGAAACCATCGAGACGGCGGACTGGGTGGTCGATTTCGGGCCGGGAGCCGGCCTGCAAGGGGGCCAAATCGTGGCCACCGGAACGCCGGCCGAGATCGCCCTCAACCCTCGCTCGCTCACGGGACGCTACCTGAGGCACGAATTGGAAGTGGCCGCGGGAACCTCGCAGCCGAGTTCCTGCCACGGTCGGCGGTGTCCCAACGGCAATTGGCTCACCCTTCTGGGCGCGCGCCACAACAATCTCAAGAACCTCGACGCCCGGTTCCCGGTCGGGTTGTTCACCTGCGTGACGGGAGTATCGGGATCCGGAAAGTCCTCGCTCATTGCCGAGACTCTGTACCCGGCCCTCGCGGCCAGACTGCATGGATCGACCCGGCGACCCGGAGCGTTCCGCCGAATCGAAGGACTGGAGCATTTCAACAAGGCGGTCAACATCACCCAGGACCCGATTGGCCGCACGCCGCGGTCCAATCCCGCTACCTACATTGGGGTCTACGACGACATTCGCAAGGTCCTGGCGCAGGTTCCCGAAGCCAAAGCGCGAGGATATACCGCGGGAAGGTTTTCCTTCAACGTGAAAGGGGGGAGGTGCGAGGCCTGCCAGGGCCATGGCCAGAAGCGGGTGGAGATGCACTTTCTGCCCGATGTGTGGATCACTTGCGATGCCTGCAAGGGTACGCGCTTCAATCGCGAGACCCTGCAGATCAAGTACAAGGGAAGATCGATTTCTGATGTGTTGGACATGGACGTGGAGGAGGCTCTGCAGTTCTTCCAGGCTTTCCCCGTGGTACGCCGCCTTCTGGGGACTCTCCACGATGTGGGATTGGATTACCTCAAGCTCGGGCAATCGGCCACCACGCTCTCCGGGGGCGAGGCCCAGCGGGTCAAGCTGGCCAAGGAACTCAGCCGCACGACGACGGGCCGTACTCTTTACATCCTGGACGAGCCGACCACGGGGCTCCACTTCGCCGACATTCAAAAACTGCTCGACGTCCTGCACCGCCTGACCGATGCGGGGAACACCGTGATCGTCATCGAGCACAACCTCGATGTCATCAAGACCGCAGACTGGATTTTCGACTTGGGCCCCGAAGGGGGGGAGGGTGGAGGGCGGATTGTCGCCGAAGGGCCGCCGGAGGAGGTCGCTGGGATTCCCGCCTCGTTCACCGGGCAGTACTTGCGGTCGATCTTGAGGCGAGAGGCCGGCTAGCTGCCCTGAAGTGCCATCGGGGCCAGGCCATGACGCCCGGGGCGGTTCCTTTTCCCTCTCGAGGCCGGAACCCGCTCCGGCCCTGTACTTCCGTCAGGACTCATCCGCTCCCGATTCGCGTCGCGGTTCCCGCCCCGCGCCCTGGCCCGGCGGCTCGTCCGGCGGGGACCCGCCCACGGAGACCCTCATGTTGCTCTGGAATATCTTCTTCCTCTTCACCCGTGTCGCCATGTTCTCTTGGGGAGGTGGCCCGGCTTCGCTCGGGCTGATGCAGCGCGAGACGATCTCCGCCGGATGGCTCTCGCCCTCCGATTTCGCGGATGCCGTCGCTCTCGGGAATGCGCTGCCGGGGCCGATTGCTCCCCAGGTCGCCGCCTATATCGGCTACCAACTGGACGGGATTCCCGGCGCCGTTGCGGCCGCCACCGGCACGGTCCTGCCCACCACCCTGCTCATGCTTCTGATGGTTATCTTCTTCTTCGGCGTCAAGGACAGCCCTGCCGTCCGCGCCATGCTGGCCGCGGTTCGCCCGGTCGTGGTCGGCCTGCTGCTGTGGACGGCGTATGACATGGCGCAGGCGGTCTTTGCCATTCCCGGCACCGCCTGGCCAAGCGCCCTGGTCCAAGGCTGGGACAAAGTCCTGATTAGTCTCACAACCTTCGCCGTGCTGACCTTCACCGGCGTCAATCCTGCCCTGGTGATCTTGGCCGCGGCGCTGCTCGGGCTGGGCGTCTACCGAAAGGCCTAGGGACCGACAAAGAAGCTTCCCGGCCAGATTCTCTTCCCTCTTGAATCCCGCACCTCTCCGCGCGCCAGCAGGCTGATACAATACCGCTATGTCGGCCCCTATTCGCTTGCTGCACTTCTCCGATTTGCACATCGGCATGGAGAACTACGGCCGGCTGGACGCCTCGACCGGAACCTCCACCCGGGTCCGCGACTTTCTCGACCGCCTGGACGAAATCGTGGATTATGCTCTGGAGCATCGGGCCGATCTGGTGGTCTTCACCGGCGACGCCTTCAAGACTCGGGACCCCGACCCCACTCAGCAGCGAGAATTTGCGCGCCGTATCAAGCGCCTGGCGCAAACCACGCCCACGCTGCTGCTGGTGGGCAACCACGATCTGCCTGGAACCGTCCAAAAGGCGAGCAGCCTGGATATCTATCGCGTGCTCGACGTTCCCAACGTGATCGTCGGCCATTCCCCCGGCAGCCAAGTGGTGAACACGGCAAGCGGACCCGTGTTCCTGGCCTGGATCCCCTACCCGATGCGAAACCGCCTGCTGGTCGAGGAGGAGCACCGGCTCAAGACCCTGGAAGAACTGGACCAGGCCTTACGAAGCATCCTGATCGAGTTTCTCCGGGCCTTCCGCGAGGAGGCGCAGGCGCGTCCCATGCCCCGCGTGCTGGCCGGACATTTTTCCATCGGCGAGGCGCGGCTGGGATCAGAGCGCCTGGTTCTGATCGGCCGCGACGTAACCGTCCCTCGCAGCGAGGTGGCCGACCCGGCCTGGGATTACGTCGCCATGGGGCACATTCACCAGCATCAGAACTTGACCGCCGGAGTTCCCGGCTTGCCCCCGGTGGTCTACTCGGGATCCCTGGAGCGTATCGACTTTGGAGAGGAGAAGGAGCCGAAAGGATTTGCCTGGGTCGATTTGGAGCGGGGCCGGGCAACCTACGAATTTATTCCGGTCAAGGCTCGACCTTTCGTAACCATTCGGGCAGATCTTGCCGACGACCTGGAACCGACTCAGTCGCTTCTCGATCAACTCAAATCGAGAGGCCCCCAGCTAGAGGGGGCCGTCGTTCGCTTGCTGGTCCGGTTGAAGGCGGAGCAAGTCGCCACCTTTGATGACCGGCAGGTCCTGCGAGCGCTGGACGGTTGCGCCCATGTGGCCATCCAAAAAGAGATCCTGCGTCCGGATCGAGCTCGCTTGGGAAGCGCGTCGCCCGAGGCGCTCACCCCCCTTCAACTCCTGGAGCAGTACTTCCAGTCCAAGGGCGTCGCGGCCGAACGGCTCGCCTCGCTCCTGGCTTTGGCCCACCCGTATCTGGAAGGTGCGCATGACCCCTGGGGAGAGCAGAACTAGCGGGCCGCTCGCCTCCACACTCCGGCGCCCCTCTGGGCACCCCCAGCCCAAGGTCCGGGCCTGCGAGAGGCACCCGGAGCTGCCTGCCCAGCCTCGGCCGCGGACGAAACGGCTCGTGGCCTTCACCCTGGCCTGGGTGCCCCTTCACGGCGTGTCCGGGCGGGCCCCACGATGATCCCCGTGCGCCTCGAACTGCAGAACTTCCTGGCCTACCGACATCCGGATCCTATTGATTTCGAGGGGGTGCATGTCGCCTGCCTCTGCGGCGAAAACGGCGCCGGCAAGTCCTCCCTTCTGGATGCCATCACCTGGACGCTGTGGGGCAAAGCGCGCGGCCGCAGCGTGGATGATCTCATCCACCTGGGGGAGCGGGAGATGCGCACCAGCCTGGTCTTCGAGCTGGAAGGCACACGCTACCGGGTAATCCGCCAGAGGCGAAAGGAAGGGAAGGGAGGAAGTTCCCTGCTCGAGTTCCAGGTATGCGATGCGGTCGACGGATCCTGGCGGAGCCTTTCCGAGCACACCCTGCGTGAAACGGAGGAGAAGATCGTTGCGGTCCTGCAATTGGACTACGAGACCTTTGTGAACTCGGCCTTCCTGGCCCAGGGCCGGGCGGACGAGTTCACCGCCAAGCCCCCTTCCCAGCGCCTGCAGATCCTGGCCAACATCTTGGGACTCGACCAATGGCAGACGTATGAGAACCGGGCCAAGGAATCGATTCATGCCCTGAGGCAGGAGATGCAGCGAGCCGAGGGCAGACGCGAGGCGATCCAGGCCGAACTGGCCAGGCGCGAGGAGTACGCCCAGGAGCTCCTCCGAGCCGAGGCCAACGCCCGCGCTCTGGGGCAAGAGCTCCAGGCCGCCGAACAGGCCTGGTCCGCGGCCGAGGCCATCCGGGCGAGCGAGCAGGAACTCGCCCGGAAACTGGAAAGCTTGGTGCAGCGGGAAACCGAGGCGGCGAGCGAGCTGCACGAAGCCGAGCAGGAACTGGCTGCCCTTCGCCCGCGAGGGCAGGCGGAGGCTCTCCAGAACGAACTGGCGGAACTCGAGCGCCGAGCGGCAGAAATCGCCTCGGCCGAGTTGGAAATAGAGAATCTGCGTGAGGAACAGCAACGCTGGAATCAAGAAGTGGGCCACCTGCGGGGCGAGAACGAGGCCCTCACCCCTCAGTCCGAGCCCATCAAGCAACGCCTGGCCTTGCTGCAGAGCAGCGCCGATCCGACCTGCCCCACCTGTGGTCAGCCTCTGACCCTCGCGCACCGTGAGCAGGTGGCGGCGGACCTGGAACGCAGCCTGGAGGACCTGCGCGAAAAATTCCGCAACAATGCCGGGCGCATTCACGTCCTCCAGGAGGCCTTGGGATCTCTCTCGGCGAGGATGCCGGAACTTCAAACGGCCGCCAAGAGAAAGCCGGAGCTGGAGAGACGGAGGGCCGAGATCAATGCGGCGTTGCAGTCCGTTCAGGAAGCGCACACGCGAATCCGCTCGGCCGAAGCGCGTCGCGAGCGCTGGCAGACCGCCCGGCAGCAAGCCCAGGCGGCCCAGCCGCCGATCCGTGAGAGTCTCCGCCAAGTCGAGGAACAGGTCCGCCTGGCAGAGGGCCAGCGCAGGACCCTCGACCAAGCCCGTTTGGAAAAGCGGCTGGCGGACGAGCGGGTGGGGGGAGCGCGCCAGCGGCTCGCCACGCTCGAACAGCTTCAGGTCCAGGAGCAAACCCTTTCGAAGGAACTGCAGGAGGGCCGCGCACGGCTAGCCCTGCTTGAGGAACTGCGCGAGGCCTTCAACCGAAAGGGTGTGCCCACCATGATCATCGAGACGGCCGTCCCGGAACTGGAAGAAACAGCCAATGCCCTCTTGTCCCGCATGAGCGAGGGGCGCATGAATCTGCGTTTGGATACTCAGCGGGAGACCAAGGAGGGCGAGGCGCGCGAATCACTGGAAATTCTGATCGGGGATGAACTGGGCACGCGCGCGTACGAGATGTACTCGGGAGGGGAAGCCTTCCGAATCAACTTCGCCATCCGAATCGCCCTTTCCAAACTCCTGGCGCAGCGCGCGGGAGCGCAACTGCGCGCGCTTTTTATCGATGAGGGGTTCGGGACGCAGGACAGCCTGGGCCGGGAGCGTATGATCGCGGTGATTAACAGCATCCAGGAGGACTTCGACCGCATCCTGGTCGTCAGCCACCTGGACGAAATCCGCGACGCCTTTCCGACCCGCATCGAGGTCGTCAAGTCCGCAGAAGGATCGCTGGTGCGCGTGCTGTAGATGAACCTAGCCGCCTTCCCATCGTCCGCTGCCCTCGCCCGCCGCCTCCTGAACTGGTACGACCGCAATGCTCGCGATCTGCCCTGGCGCCATTCCCACGACCCCTACGCAATCTGGTTGAGCGAAGTCCTGCTCCAGCAAACCCGGGTAGAGACCGCCCGGCCGTATTATCGCCGCCTGCTGAAACAGTTCCCCAGTGTGCGTATGCTGGCACGCGCGCCGCTCCAGCAGGTTCTCAAGAGTTGGGAAGGTTTGGGCTACTACGCTCGGGCCCGCAACCTGCACCGCGCGGCGCGCCGGCTTGCCGAAACACCGGACCGCAACTGGCCCAAGACAGCTCTGGCTTGGCGCCGCCTCCCGGGCGTGGGAGCCTATACCGCCAGCGCCATTGCTTCCATCGCCTATGGGGAATGTACCCCCGCCCTGGATGGCAATGCGCGCCGTGTGCTGGCCCGCCTGCTGGATTATCGAGGGGATGTTCGCTCGGCTCGCGGAGAGCGCCATTTGGCTCGCGTCGCGGCCAGCCTTGTTCCCTGCGGCCGGGCCGGCGATTTCAATCAAGCCCTAATGGATTTGGGAGCCATGGTCTGCACCGCGCGCCAGCCCTATTGCCGAGGCTGCCCTCTTCGAGGCCGCTGCCTTGCCTTCCGGCGCGGCGTCCAGGAAGACCGCCCGCGGCGCAAGCGGGCGGCACCGAGGCCGCACTATCAGGACTGTGCTGCGATTGTGCGCCGCGGCGGCCGCTACCTCATCCGCCAGCGGCCCGGCGAGGGCCTGCTCGCCCAGCTGTGGGAATTCCCGGGTGGCCGGCCAGAGCGCGGGGAGACTCTGGCCGCCTGTTTGCAGCGCCGGTTGTGGCAAGACCTGGAGATTCGGATCCGGGCGGGGGAGCAGGTGCTACGTCTTGAGCACGCCTACAGCCATTTCCGTGTCACGCGCTATGTTTTCGAATGTCGCGCCTCTTCCCGGCCGGCTCGGGCAAGATCCCCCTCCCTTCGCTGGGTCGGGTCCGCTCAATTCAAAGACTTCCCCATGGGGAAAACCGACCGCCAGATCGCCGACTGGATCCGGAAGCCGCGAGCCTCCCGCCGCCGGGAACGGCTCCTCGCCTAACCGGCGCCGGTCCCCCGGGGTCCACCCGCGGGCTTGGACCACAGCTCCCGGTGGACAACGGAAAGGGCGCGCACCTGCTCTTCGGCATGATAGGAGGAGCGGACCAGCGGCCCCGCTTCCACCCAGCGGAAGCCAAGGTCTTCCAAACCGATTCGCCGCAGCTCCTGGAATTCCTGCGGGCTATAGAAGCGCTCCACGGGAAGGTGTTCGCGTGAGGGCGAAAGGTATTGACCCACGGTGAGGATGTCCACGCCCCACGAACGCAGCGCCTGCATCAGCTCAACCACCTCAGAGAAGGTCTCCCCCAGACCGACCATGATCCCGGACTTGGTGAGGACCTCGGGGTCCAAGGACTTGGCATTGCTCAAGGTGGCCTGGGCCCACTCGTAGTGGTCCTGCGGCTGCACTTTGCGAAAGAGCCGCGGGACCGTCTCTACATTGTGATTGAGGATCTCCGGCCGGGCCTCCATGACGATCTGCAGCGCCTCCAGGCGGCCCTTGAAGTCGGGGATCAGCACCTCGATCGAGCAACCGGGGTGGATCTCGCGGATGCGGCGGATGACCATGGCAAAGATGGGCGCTCCGCCATCCTGGCGCTCGTCGCGGTTGACGCTGGTAATCACCACATGACGAAGTCCCATGGTCTTGACCGTCTGGGCCACTCGTTCCGGCTCAGTGAAATCCAGAGCCAGGGGACGGCCATGCTTGATATCGCAGAATCCGCAGGTCCGGGTGCAGATATCTCCCAGGATCAGGAAAGTGGCGGTCCCTCGGCCCCAGCATTCGCCCAGGTTGGGGCATCGGGCCTCCTCGCAAACCGTGTGAAGCGCCTTGGAGCGCATCAGCTGGCGCAAGCCCTCGACCGTTTCTCCGGTCGGCGCTCTGACCCTGATCCATTCCGGGCGGCGGCCGGGCCTCGGCGCCTCTTCAACTCGTCCATCGTCCCGGCCGGTCCGGCCTCGTGTTGGCTCGAATGACATGGGCCTCCCTGTCCTGCGACCCTTTCCGATCACGGCGGAAAAGGAGCAGGCCCTCATTTTACCCTTCGGGATCTCGGTTGAGAAGGGAGGCCGTCCTTCCGAGCCAGAAGCCGCCGGACTCGTAACGATTCCGGTCCGGCCCACAGCGGTTCGCCCCGTCCCGGGATGTATAATCGCGACAGGTCTCCTTCCCGTCATCCGTACGGAACAGGAGGAATGGCCCCGGCGGGACGGAGCCCCTTTCCAGGAGCGCCAGCCGCCGTTGGCGCGGCGAGGTCAGGCGCCGTCTTCGTCCTGCGGGTACCCTTCCTCTGCCAGCCGGCCACCCTTGGACCCGCGCTCCGGGCCCACGGAGGACATCAATGAATTACCGTCGACTCGGGCGTTCGGGTCTCAAGGTCAGCGAGCTCTCCCTTGGATCGTGGGTGACCTACGGAGGCCAAGTCGATGAGGACACCAGCCTGCGTTGCATCCGCCAAGCTTTTGATTTAGGAGTGAACTACTTCGACTGCGCTGACATGTACGCCGAGGGCAAAGCGGAGCAGGTGTTGGGCAAGGCCATCCGGGGAGTCCCTAGAAATGAGCTGGTGATATCGACCAAGTTGTTTTGGCCGGCCATGAAGGGGCCCAACGGCCGAGGCCTCTCGCGCAAGCACATCATCGAGTCGATCGAGGGCTCCCTCCGGCGGCTCGGGCTGGACCATGTCGATCTGTACTTCTGCCACCGATTCGATCCGGAGGTCCCCCTTGAGGAGACCGTGCGGACAATGAGCCAACTGGTGGATCAGGGCAAAGTCCTCTACTGGGGGACGAGCGAATGGCACGCCGATCAGATTGCTTCTGCCTTTGACGCCGCGCACGAGCTGCACTGCCAGCCTCCCAGCATGGAGCAGCCGCAATACAACCTCTTTCGCCGGCGGCGTGTGGAATACGAACTTGCCCGTCTGGCGGAACGATACGGGATCGGGCTCACGACTTTTAGCCCCTTAGCCTTCGGGGTTCTGACGGGCAAGTACGGCGAGGGCATTCCAGCGGGCTCCCGTGCGACCGTTCCGGGGTACGAGTGGATGCGGGAGGAGTCGCTCTCCCCGGGCAGGATCGAGAAGGCCCGGCGTTTCACTCAGCTGGCCATGGAGCTGGGGCTCCCTCCGGCCCAACTGGCCATTGCCTGGTGCCTGCGCTCCCCGCTGGTCAGCTCGGTGATAACCGGCGCCTCACGGATCGAACAAGTTCGGGAAAACCTGGGAGCGGCAGAGGTCCAGTCCCAGCTCACTCCGGAGGTCTTGGCCCGGTTGGACGAGATTTTCGCTCCGCCCCAGCGAGAAGAGGCCTGACACCGGTTGCACCCACTCGAGGGAAGCGTGGCCCACATTCTGGTCACCAATGATGACGGCATCAATTCCCCGGGGCTTTCCACCCTGGCGCACGCTCTGGAACCCTTGGGCCGAGTGACTGTTCTGGCGCCCGATCACAATTGGTCCACCAGCGGTCATGTCAAGACCTTGCACAAGCCTCTGCGGGCCCGGCTGACTCAACTGCCGGACGGGACCCCGGCCTACTCCTCGGACGGGGCTCCCTCGGACTGTGTCGCCCTGGCCCTGCTCGGACTCATCCCCGAGAAAGTCGATTTGTGCGTCTCGGGAATCAACGCCGGAGCCAACCTGGGGAATGATGTTACTTACTCGGGGACCGTCACGGCGGCCATGGAGGCGGTGATCAGCGGGGTGCCAGGGATAGCGGTTTCCCTCGACCTCCCCGAGGATCAGGTCGAGCCGTGCGACTTCAGCCCCTCGGGCAAGATCGCCGCCCGTGTCGCCCGACTGGTCATGGAACACGGATTGCCGCCGGACAGCCTGCTGAATGTCAATGTTCCCAGCCTGGCCTACGACGAGTTGCGCGGAGTCGTTGTGACCCGACTGGGGCTGCGCGTCTACCGCGATGAGCTTGTGCGCCGCCTCGATCCGCGCGGCAAGCCCTACTACTGGATTGGCGGCCCGCCGCCCACGGGGATCTCCGAAGAGGGTTCGGACTTCTGGGCCGTCACCCAGGGATATGTATCCGTAACCCCGATCCACCTCGACCTGACGGATCACGACTCGATTGCCTTGCTCAACGACTGGAAATGGGAGGAGTGAAATGCTAGAGGAGACACAGGTCGCTTTCGTCGGATCAGGTATCATGGCGGAAGCCATGATCAAGGGGATGCTCTCGCGGGCTCTCGTGTCCCCAGGGCAGATTACCGCCGCCGGCCCGAGGCCGGAGCGAGGGGCGGAACTCAAGGAGCGCTACGCCGTGCGGCCCACCTGTGACAATCAGGAGGCCGTCCGAGGGGCAGGGCTGGTGATCCTGTCCGTGAAGCCCCAAGTCCTTCCGCGCGTGCTCGAGCAGCTCAACGGCCAGTTGCGCAAGGACAGCCTGGTCCTTTCGATTGTCGCCGGTGCCCGCGTGGCGGCGATATCTCAGGGCCTCAATCACTCCTATGTCGTGCGAGCCATGCCCAACACTCCGGCTCAGATCGGACAGGGAATGACTGTCTGGACGTCTTCGTCCCAGACGGCCGCCAAGCAGCGCGAGCAGGCTCAAGCGGTCCTCCAGGCTCTGGGCCAGGAGGTCTACGTCGAGGATGAAGATTACCTCGACATGGCCACGGCCCTTTCCGGAACGGGACCCGCCTACGTCTTCTTGCTGATGGAGGCAATGGTGGACGCGGGAGTCCACCTAGGGTTTCCGCGATACCTGTCGGAGTCCCTCGTCCTGCAGACCGTGAAGGGCTCCGCCGAATACGCTCTGCAGACTCCGCAACACCTCGCTCGCCTGCGTAACCAGGTTACCTCGCCGGGCGGCACCTCGGCCGAGGCCCTCTACTATCTGGAAAAGGCCGGCGTTCGCACGGCCCTCTCCCGCGCTATCTGGGCCGCCTACCAGCGATCCGTACAGCTCGGCCGGGGCAAGAAGCGCAGCGAGCTGGCGGAGGAGTAGGAGGCCGGGAAAGCCCCTCAGTCGGCCTGGGCCTCGACCCGGAGCACCATGATGTCTCCCTCCCTCGGATACCGTGACGCGGTCCACGCCTTAAGGGATCTGGGCCTCAGCCCGGGCTCTCCGACGCTGGTGGTGGGCTCCCCAAACTGGGTCGCCGAAATCCGCGGGGGGATCCCTACGCTGGTCAGCGCCCTGCTTTCCAGCGGAGGAGCCGTGCTCTCGCCCGCCTTCACTTTTCAAACGATGATCGTGCCCCCGGTCGGTCCAGCGAACAACGGCTTGCAGTACGGGACTTCGGCTGAGTCCAACGCCGAGGCGGAGTTCTTCCGCCCAGACTTGCCCGTCCACCCTTCGCTGGGGCCTTTGGCGGAGGCTCTGCGCCAATCCCCAGAGGCGCGGCGCTCAACTCATCCGATTCTTTCCTTCGTCGGCATCAATGCGGATGCAGCTCTCGAAACCCAAGAGTTGCAGGAGCCCTGGGGTCCGATCGCTCAGCTGGCTTCGCAGGACGGCGACCTGGTCCTGCTGGGGGTCGAGCACACGGCGAATGTGGCTCTGCATCTTGCGGAGCAACGCGCCGGTCGGAAGCAATTCATCCGCTGGGCGCTGACCCCCCAAGGAGTGGTCGAGTGCCCCGCTTACCCAGGGTGTTCGCGCGGTTTCGACGCCATCCAGTCGCGGCTGCGCGGCATCGGATGTGAAGGTTGGCTGGGATCGGCTCGCTTGCAGCTGGTGCCACTGCGGGACCTGCTGCACTCGGCGACGGCTTGGATTCGCGAAGATCCCGGCGCGCTGCTATGCGACGATCCGACCTGTGAACTCTGCCATGCGGTCCGGGCAGCCCTTCCAAAGCCCGGCGCGTGATTTCGGGTTCTCCACGCCAGGGGCCCTTGGATCCTCCGGCGCCAGCTTTTCCAGGAAGTCGGCCTTCTCCTGACGGGCCCTTCCAGGGATGAGGCGGTCATGCGCACAATTTACGTCGAGCGCACCCTTCCCAAGATGCTGGCGGTGAAAGCTCTGCAGCGGGTATGGCCGGGGGTCGTCTGGTCGCCCTTCTCGCCAGCCTGCGTGGCCGACCTACCCGATCCGCCCCTGCCCGGGCCGCGGGGAGTGCGCCTTCGCAATCGGGTATGCGGAATATGCGCCACCGATCTCTCCTTGTTGAACGTTCAGGTCGATCCGGCGATCGGGCCAGCCGCGCTGCCCGGGAACCGTCTCTTTTACCTGGGCCACGAGGTGGTCAGCGATGTTGTTGAGGTCGGGGCGGAGGCCAGCCCGCTGGCGCCTGGTCAGCGGGTCGTGATGGACGGCCGCCTGACCGGAAGCACCTGCCGGACTTTGGGGATCGAGCCACCCTGTCCCTTCTGCGCCAACGACCAGCCCAACCTCTGTGAGCACCTGGGCGGAGTGATCGGGGTTGGAGGAGGTTTTTCGGACGGATACACGGCGGATGCCCGAGATGTCTATCCGGTGCCGGACGACCTGAGCGACGACCAAGCCGCGATGATTGAACCCATGTCGATCGCTGTCCATGCTGTCCTGCGCTGTCCACCCAAGCCAGGCGACCACGTCCTGGTGGTCGGCAGCGGAATCATCGGTCTCCTCACCCTTCAGGCAGTGCGGGCCTTTGCGCCCGGAGTTCACCTCACCGCTCTGGCGCGCTACCCGCATCAAGCCGAAGCGGCTCGAAAGTGCGGCGCGCAGGAGGTGATCACGGGCGGCGATCTCTACCTTCAAATGGCCCGGGTCACCGGCGGCCAGGCCTACCAGGCCCCCTTGAATCGGGGGATGCTGATGGGAGGGTTTGAAGTCATCTACGATTGCGTGGGCACGGGGTCGACTCTCAGCGACAGCCTGCGCTGGGCTCGGGCGGCGGGCACCGTGGTCATGGTGGGGATTGACCTCTCCATTCTGAGGGTGGATCTAAACCCGATCTGGTACGCGGAGGTCAATCTGGTTGGATCACGCACTCACGGCAGCAGCGAGTTCGCCGGCAAGAAGCAGCACGACTATGCCTGGGTCATCGATCTCCAGCGTCGGCACGAACTGTGGGTCGACGGGCTGATCACTCACCGCTTCCCCCTGGCCCAATATCAGCAGGCGGTACGCACCTGGGAACAAAAGGGCAGGAACGGCGCGATCAAGATTGTCTTCGACCTGCGACCGGAGGAGGATCATTTCTCCTCCCACCCCGGCCCTTCGCCCGCCTCCCCATAGAGAGCCGCGCCGTCTGCGCCGGCTCACCCCAACACGCACCACGGGGAGGGCAAAAGCTTCCGGGGAGCCCTTGGGCCAATTCCGAATCCGGCCGATATCTCCTCCACGGCGTGCCGGGGACTGTTCTCAAGGGGTTTGTCCCCTTCTTGGCCAGTTCTTGCCCGCGGATCGGGCGCCACATTTCGCGTGCCGGGTGTATGATTGCCCTTCGAAAAGGAACCAGATGAACCCGCAGGCCGAAAAGATTACCATCATTGAGGGTCCTCCACCGACCTTCGAATTGCTCAGCCAAGATTGGCTGCTCGGCTTGGCCGAGGGGGCCGTCTCCTATCGCACCGCTCTGACCCGCTTGCGGACGTTCAACGGCCCGGCCCTCGTAGAACGATGCTATCGGGCCTGGAAGAATCGCAGGCCTGCCTTCCTGGAGTATTCATCCGAGGAAGGCCAGATCGACCATGTCCTTATCCTCGCCGCTCGGCACCTGGACCTGGACGAGGGTCAAGTCCTCTGGCTCTGGGTGCGGCTGCCCCTGGAGGTCGAGGCCCAAATGGACTGGGGCGAGGAGTCTTCGGACAGGGAAGACCCCTCGGGCTCCGAAAGCTGAGATCGCGGCCTCGGTTCCTCTCCCCATGGGGAGCAACCCTCAATTCAAGTGGCGGCTGGTCCGGATTCTGTCAGGCTCGCCCCCTCGAGAGGGTACCGCCTCCTGACCCTGCTTGGGACCCTCAAGGGAAGGCCGAGAATAAAAGGCTCTCGCCGGAAGGAGAAGACATGCCCGAGTACCTCACCCTCCTGGTCACGCGCTCGGCTGGGATTCTGACCATTACCTTCAACCGGCCGAAAGTCAATGCCATGAACGAAGCGATGGCCCGCGAGACCATTTCCGCGCTCGAGGAGGCAAGCCGGGACGAGGAGCTACGGGTGGTGGTCCTGACGGGATCGGGCCGAGCCTTCTGCGCGGGCCAGGAAATGAGCGAGATGCAGGAGGCGGCAGGAAAGATCTCCTACCGAGAGCACATGGAGCGGACGTACAACCCTCTCGTCCTGCGCCTCCAAAGCCTCCCCAAGCCGGTGCTTGCCGGGATCAATGGGCCGGTTGCCGGCGCAGGCCTGGGGATTGCTCTCTCTTGCGACCTGCGTCTCGCGTCCGAATCGGCCGTCCTGCGATATGGCTTCAGCCGGCTGGGTCTGGGTCCGGACAGCGGGGTTTCCTACTGGCTGCCCAGACTGGTAGGCTACGGCCAGGCGCTGGACTTGGTCCTCATGGATGAACCGATCAGCGCCCAGCGAGCTTTGCAGATGGGACTGGTCAGCCGGATTGTCCCCGACCGAGACTTCGCCTCCGAACTCGCCTCTCTGGCACAGAAGCTGGCGAGTGGGCCCACGCAAGCGTTCGCTCTCGCCAAACACGCTCTGCAGTTCGCCCAGTCCGCCCCTCTATCCGAAACTCTCGGGAACGAGAGCCAGGTGCAGGAGGTGGCCTCCCGCACCCAGGATCACCTCGAGGGAGTTCGCGCCTTCGTCCAAAAGCGCCAGCCGGTATTCCGCGGGAATTGAAGAATTTCCTCGCTGGGGCCGGGGGAAAGCCCGGATGCGGAATAGGTGTCAGCCCAGCCGGACCTTTCTGCGGCACCCAGGCAGCCTCGGACGGACCGGTTTGGGTTGGACGCCCCCCCCTTTGCCCGCCGCCCGGTGGCTCCTCTCTTTGGTCAATTCTTTTGGAGGCTCCATAAGCGGAGGCCCCCCTGGCCTCCCGGAGCGGAGCAGAAGGACCATCAACACGGACTTCGGTGGAGCCTCAGGCCGACGTCACGGAGCCAGCCCAACCTCTCCGGCCCGTCGAGACGCGGTCCGCCGGGTCACAGCGGAAATCAATCCAGGCGGCCCGTCGCGATCGCGCGCTTCACCTCACCGATTGCCTGGGTGATCTTGATCCCGCGCGGACAAGCTTGAGTGCAATTGAAGATCGTGTGGCAACGCCAAACGCCCAGGATGTCCCCTGCGAGGGACAGCCGCTCTGCACTTGCCCGGTCCCGCGAGTCGAACAGAAAGCGGTGGGCTTGGACTATCGCCTGAGGCCCAATGTATTCCGGATTGGCCCAGAACGAAGGGCAGGAGGAGGTGCAGCAAGCGCAAAGAATGCACTTGGTCGTGTCGTCGTATCGGAGGTGCTGGGCCGGGCTCTGCAACCGTTCTTTTCCATCCGCGGGCAGGGCCTCATCGTTGATCAAGTAGGGCTTCATCCTGCGGTACATGCCAAAGAAGGGTTGCAGGTCGACGACCAAATCCTTGATCACCCGCATCGCGCGGAGAGGCTCAATCGTGATCTTGGGACCCGCCTCTTTCACCAGGGCTTTGCAAGCCAGTTGGTTTCTGCCATTGATCTGCATGGCATCGCTTCCGCAGATGCCGTGCGCACAGGAGCGGCGGAAGGTGAGGCCGCCGTCCTGTTCCCACTTGATGCGATCGAGAAGATCCAGGACCCGGTCGGAGGGCTCAGCTTCGAGCTCATGTTGCGACCACCAGATCTGCGGCTGACGCTCTGGGTCGAACCTCTTGATCCGCACCTGTACCTTCATCGCCGCGCCTCCCGCTTCCAGCTAGTACGTCCGTGCTTTGGGCTCGAACCGCGTGATATCCACCGGCCGCCATTCAAAACGCAGGTCGCCCCGCGTGGGGGAGGCGCCAACACCATCGCTGCGATACACGAGAGTGTGTTTCAACCAATTCTGGTCGTCCCTCTGGGGAAAATCAACCCGGTAGTGGGCCCCCCGACTCTCCTTCCGGGCCAGGGCTGAGGCCGCCGTGACCTGCGCCAGGTCGAGCAGCGCACCGAGCTCAAAGGTTTCCAGAAGGTCGGTATTGAATCGCGTGCCTCGATCCTCGATCGCGCTCACCGACTGATAACGCTCCTTAAGCTCACGCAGCTTGTCCAGGGCCTCGCTCAGGCCCTGCTCCTGGCGCTGGACACCGACCCGGTCCGTCATGGTCCGCTGCAACTCCGTGCGAATCCTCCCCGCCCGCTCGTTGCCTCCGCCGCTCCGAATCCGCTCGAGGGCGGCGACCACCTCCGCTTCAGGGTGCGGGGGCAGCTCAGGAAAGTCCGCCTGCTGGCAGAATTCCGCCATGGCCAAGCCCGCCCGGCGCCCAAACACGATCAGATCCATCAATGAATTCGTTCCCAGGCGGTTGGCCCCATGGACGGATACGCAGGCGCACTCCCCGGCGGCGTAAAGGCCAACAGCCAACTGGCTGGGGCCCGCCCGGACCACCCCATGGACATCGGTGGGAATGCCTCCCATTGCATAGTGAGCGGTGGGATGGACCGGGACAGGCTCCCTCATCGGCTCCAGACCTTGATAGACGCGCATCATCTCAATGATGTCGGGGAGTTTCTGCTCAAGCTGCTCGGCGGTTACGGTCCGCCCGCCCGGCGCGCTGCGGTAGCGGTTAATCGTCTCCGGGCGGATGTCCAGGTACACGTAGTCCCTTCCCCCAATGCCACGCCCTTCCTGGATCTCCTGGTAGATGAAGCGCGAGATCAGGTCGCGAGGGGCAAGGTCCTTGAGTGTCGGCACATAGCGTTCTAGGAAGCGCTCTCCGCGGTCATTGACGAGAATCCCTCCCTCCCCGCGGGCCGCCTCCGAGAGCAGGATGCCCATCTTGTAGATTCCGGTGGGATGGAACTGGAAGAATTCCATGTCCTGCAGGGGCAATCCTCTTCGGTAAAGGCTGGCCACAGGCTCGCCGGTCAAAGCCAGGGCATTGGAGGTGACCGCGAACATCCGGCCGAAGCCCCCGCTGGCAATCAGCACGGCCTTACTGTGGAAAATGTGCAGCTCGCCCGTGGCAATCTCAACAGCCACCACGCCGCACGCCACCTGGTTATGGATCAGGATGTCCACAACGAAAAACTCGTCAAAAAAAGTCACGTTCTGGCGGATGCAGCTCTGATAGAGGGTCTGGAGAATCATGTGCCCGGTGTGGTCGGCGCTCTTGCAGGAGCGCATGACCGGGGCCGCTCCAAAATCCCGGGTGTGTCCTCCAAAGCGGCGCTGTTCAATCCTGCCCTCGGGGGTCCGATCAAAGGGCAGCCCCATGTGTTCCAGATCGTACACGGCCAGGACGGACTCCCGGGCCAAGATCTCGGCCGCCTCTTGGTCGACCAGATAGTCGCCGCCCTTGACGGTGTCATACATGTACCACTCCCAGCGGTCCTCTTCCATATTCCCCAGTGGGGCCGCGATGCCCCCCTGAGCCGCGCCCGTGTGGGAACGAGTGGGATACATCTTGCTGAGGACGGCGACGCGGATGAGACCCGAAGCACTCAGGGCCGCCCGCAGTCCCGCGCCCCCGGCCCCGACAATCACGGCGTCAAACTCATGATGCTGGGTCATCTTCGAGGCCCCTTTCCGCCACTTAACGGACGCCGCCCACGACGGCCACCAGCCCCACGGCCGCAATCGCCAGCCACAGAAAAAAGATCACCCAGCGCACGGCCCGGCGAGCGACGTCGCTTGTAAGATAATCTTCCAGAACCTGACGCAAACCGTTCATCCCGTGACCGAACGCCAGAGCCAACAAGGCGACATCATAGACGCGCCAGCCGGTCAGCGCCCAGCGCTGGGCCACATAGTTCAGGTTGATCCGGTTTACTCCCACCAGGACGTCCTGGATCGCGACGTGAATCCAGGCCAGAGGGATGAGCAGGATCCCGCTGTAGCGCATCGCCAGCCAGATCCAGCCGTCCAGAGTGTGCGGGCGTTCGCGTCCCCGAGAAATCGGGGCGACTGTGGTCGTCATCGCCCGCCTCCTACTTCCATCCCAAAAAAGCAAATCCCACGAGATTGCGACCCATGATCACTGCGGCCGGCAACCAGAGCACAAACGCGGTCGCCAGGGCTCCGTACACCGCAGGTTTCTCGTAGTTGGGCTGCCAAAAACGCGGAAAGAGATCAAAGACCGCGAGGCGCAGACCGTTCACCCCGTGATAAATCACAGCGGCCACGAGTACCATCTCGGCGAGCATGACCAGCGGGGAGCGGTAGAGGTTTATCACCTCGCCGTATAGGGCTGGCGCCAGGAACACAAACGAAGTGTCCACAATGTGCAGACCCAGGAACAGCAGGGTGCCCAATCCGCTCAGCCGATGCAGGATGAAGGCGATTTGCCCCTCTCGCCCACGGTACTGCGCACTCCCAACCACGACCGAACGCAAAGGGCTCATAAATCTCCTCTCCCTATGGGCCTCTGTACCCCGCAGCCGGGACCTCGGCGACCGGAGAGGGTCAGGGCCCGGGATACCAGAAGAAATCAGGTGCTGCATTTTAATCCCCCAACGGAAGCCACGTCAACAAAAGTGCCTTGCTGCGGCCCGCCACCCGGCCTCAGGACAGGCCCCGGGCGTCCGGTTCCCATTAGCTCGCCGCGACCGGAAGGACGGCCAAGGAAAGTCCGGGCCTTTCCGGCCGGCGGTAGAAGAACGGAAAGCAATGCGGTTCTCTCCCAAAGATTGACGGCGATCCGAACAGATCCTCGTCTCTGGCTCGGTTTTCTGCGGAAACGGTCGAGGTGACGATGCAATCTCCTGCCGTCTTCTCTGCTCGTGAGTGCTCCTGTCTTTCGACCTCTCCCCTTTGCAACCTGTGGGCACGGGTGGCGGCTCCAACTCCCAATGTCGCTGAGGTTGTCCAGGCAACGCGGCCGGTTCTGGTGTCCACTTGACCCGCGGTCCAGCCCGCAATCACTCCGACAGCCGCTCCCCCAGCCCAAAGAGGGACCTCCTTCGCAAATGTCAATCGCCAATTGGATCCTGGTCTGGCCGTAGGTGCAGCGGGTGCCGTAGTTGCCGAGGGTCCTTCCCTCGGCCCCAATGCGTCTCCCTTTGGGATCTCTCCAGCCCACGTTCCGTTCTCCTACACAGGATATGCGCATCCCAGCCGGGTGACCCCCGAGCTCGATGTGTATCCCGTGGCAGGTTTTTCCCATCTCAGCTCTCAGGCCAAAGCCGAAATTGAGAACCTTGCGACGATTCCATCCAGCCATGTCCTCCCGGTCCACAGATCTCCCGTTTCTGCCGTTGGAAAACGCGGCTCCACTGTTGCATGCCCAGGCCTCGTTCCTCGCCTTCCGGAACGGGACGGGTGTGCGCCATCTCACCCAATACGCTCAGGTCTACGTCCTGATTAACAACCCTTGGCTTATCTACACCTTCCGAGGCCTCACAAGGGCCGGGAAGTACTACGGTTCGGCCATCCTGGCCGTGTCCTGTTCTCAGCTTTCGGACCAGGAGATCCCGACCGACCCGGATCAACCTGACCAGCTGAGGATCAACTTCTCCGGCTACACTGGGGCTGTGGTCGCTTAGCTGGGTGGGTTGGGGTCGCATCAGCTTCAGCCTTCCCTCGAGGAATTGGACGGTTTGGTTCAATCGCTCAGCATGAGGCCCTGAAACCCCAACCCATCCGAGGAACCTGCGTGTTGCGAGGATGGGTTCGCATGGGTCTCCGGAGTCCGGCCGACCTGCCCAAGCTGATTCCCCCGAGGAGAATTCCCGGGTACAGAACCGCACTCGGGTGTCAACCCGCAGGTGTGGAGCCAGGGCATGCGATGCTGGGGTGCTTGCTAGTTACGCTGTCGGCACGATATTGACACTTGTCGATATAATATGGCCATGGACGCCGAACAACTATCTTTTGCGCAAGCTCTGGCGGACCGAACCCGTCTGCAGATCATGGGCCAAATCTGCTCCCAGTGGCTGACCGTGAACGATCTAGTGGCCAGGCTTGGAGGACGAGTCCACCAGCCGACCGTGAGCCACCACCTCAAGAAGCTTGATGAGGCCGGCCTAGTGCTCGTCCGCAGGCGAGGACGATTCCGCTACTATCTCCTGAATCAAGACCAAGTCACGCTCTGCTGCGGATCGCTAATGCTGACTTTCGCTCCAGATGCCTTGGAGGAAAACCCTCCTGGCCGCTGAGCGTTTTGGGTTGCGAATGACGATCCTCAGATCAACATATTGACACATATCAATATTTCGGCAACGTGCCAACTAGCGTACCCCCAGGGGCACTAGTGTAATGCGTCGCTAATACCTTGACATAATATTGGGCCGGGTGTAATCTGTCGTGGATGAGTAGAAAGTCCCCGGCCATTGTTTTGAGTGCGTCCGAACGCACCACCCTGGATGCCTGGAAACGCGGTCGCAGCCTGGCTCACCGCAAGGTTCTTCGTGCCCAGATGATCCTCTTGGCGGACGAGGGCATGGACAGCCAAGATATCGCCAGGACTTTGGGAGTGTCGCGTCCCACGGTTCAGCTTTGGCGGCAACGGTTTCTGGCCTTGCGGGTTACGGGACTGGAGAAAGATGCGCCTCGGCCGGGTCGCAAGCCGCGCCTGTCGGCGGAGAAGATCAAGGCGGTGGTGGAGGCGACCTTGCACAGCACGCCGGCGAATGCTACTCACTGGAGCACACGGAGTATGGCCAAGGCGCAGGGACTGTCGGAGGCCAGCGTTCGCCGGATCTGGAAGCAACATCACCTCAAGCCTCATCTCCTCGAGAGCTTCAAGCTCAGCCACGACCCGCGCTTTGTCGAGAAGTTGCAAGATATCGTCGGGCTGTACCTCAATCCCCCCGACAAGGCGTTGGTGTTGTGCGTGGATGAAAAGAGCCAAATCCAGGCCCTGGAGCGAACCCAACCGATGTTGCCCTTGCGACCTGGCCTGCCAGCCCGACAAACGCACGACTACAAGCGCAACGGTACGACGACCCTGTTCGCCGCCTTGAGCCTGCTGGACGGGCGGGTGATTGGGGATTGCATGCCGCGCCACCGCCATCAGGAATTCATTCGTTTTCTCAAACGAATCGATGCCGAGACACCGCAGGAATTGGACCTTCATCTGATCGTAGACAATTATGGGACTCACAAACACCCTCAGGTTCTGGCCTGGACCCAACGCCACCCTCGATTCCATCTGCATTTCACCCCCACCTCGAGTTCGTGGTTGAACTTGGTGGAACGCTGGTTCCGTGAAATCACCGACAAGCGCATCCGCCGCGGGTCCTTTTCCAATGTCATCCAAGGGTACTTGGACAATCACAATCAAAACCCTCAGGTCTTCGTTTGGAGCGCACCCGTGGAACGGATCTTGGCCAAGATCGCCAAATGTAAAGAAGCGTCAGACGCACTACACTAGCGGCAACCCTCTGGAGAAGTACGCTGCTTGCTCCCTGCCCCGCACGACACTGCCTCCGTCGCCTTCTCTTGGCAAAGCAGCCGTGCCAGTCCGCCCATTGGGTCTTCGTGGGGATTCTGAGCCACGCGGAGGCAGTCCCCAATTGCTTGGTCACCTTGCGGAAGCCCCTAGGATCCCGCCCATCAGGCTCCTCCCTGCTTGGCCTGCGAGGCAGGCTTCCCGAGAAAAGCGACAAATCCTCGGCCGCGCCTCAGGCCAAGGAACGTGCCCCCCATGGGGGATCCTCCGCGCGGTCCCTCAAAGGTGGTCCTCTTGCGCGTCAATGCCATCCTCTGGTGCCAAAGCTCGCCGATCCTTTTCGAGGGGAAGGACATGGATTTTCCCCTCCACCACACGCTGGGATCCAGCCGACTGGCCGGCCTCTCGCACGGGCAGGTGTTCCCACCCGCCATCGCCGTCAAGGAGGGCAATGCCGAGGGCTGGGCGCGGGTACGCCGGGGTCACGGCCGCGGACCGGTGAAAGATCTACGGGAAGAAGAAGGGCCCGGCGCCGGCAAACGAATCATGCGTTATCTCGGCGCCTTCGATTACATCCCGGCGGCCCGGAAGTTCTTCGACCTTACGCTTCCCGGGTTCGAGGCAGTCCCCATCCACAACACGACGCACTTCCAGATCGCCTGCCGCCAGCGCCGGTGGAAACCCTTGACTCGCAAGATGGGATCCTCGCCTTCAGGCCAGCCATGGTCCCGGCAAAGGCCGCGGTCCCATTCCCAAGGGCGATCGACATCACAGCTCCGTCCTTCCAAGATCCTGAAGGCCCGGAGAAGGGTTCGGTTTCTCGCGACGAAAATGCTTCAGGGCGTTCTGGATCCCTCCGCTGAGGGAACCAAAGAACGAGAGACTGCCGGCGCCAGCTCGATAGAGCGGTCTGAATGTGGCTATTGGTTTCCTTATCGCCTCCTCCTTTGGCCAAGAGCCTGGCGCTCTCAGGTTCCTACGCCAAGGTGGGATTGAGCAGCGGCCGGTGACCGGCCCCAGGGTTTGGTTGGCCCCCCAAAACGCGGCTTGGTATAATGGGTTTCGCTTTTGTGCCTAATCCGCATTCTTAAGGTTCGCCTAAATGCCCAAAAGGACCTATCAACCAAAGGTAAGGCACCGCGCCCGGGTGCATGGCTTTCGAGCCCGAATGGCCTCCCGAGGAGGCAGGAAAGTTCTGGCCGCGCGGCGCGCCAAGGGCCGGCGCCAGCTGGCCGTCCAGCGTGTGCATGTGAAGAAGGTTAACTGGAAGCTCTAAGCCGGCAGAGGGAGAGTCCGTCCAGCGGGCTTGGCCGAGGCAAGGACCGAGGGCGCACGAGGGCAAGCCTTGGGCGCGGGCGGCCCAGCAGATCGGGGTCCGGCGGGACTCGTCTTCCCGGCGCAAAACGGCCGTCGGGAGCGGATGCAACGAAGGTTTCGCCTTCGGAGAACGACTGACCTGCGGCGGGTGAGGCGCACAGGTAGATCCTATGCCCACCCGCTGCTTGTTCTTGTGGTGGCTGCTGGCCAGCGGGATTGCCTGAGGGTCGGAGTGGCGGCCAGCCGCGCGGTCGGTGGGGCAGTGCAGCGCAACCGTGCCCGCCGCCTGTTGCGCGAGGCCATGCGGCCGCTCTTGGGCGAGGTCGCTTCGGGCCGGGACATTCTCCTGGTCGCTCGGGCACGCATTGAGGAGGCCACCCTGTCTGAGGTGAGCACGGCCGTTCGGGCGCTGCTCAGGAAAGCCAGGTTGGTGTCAGGAGACAATGGATAACCCGAACGCGAGCTGGGATGTCGATCCACCTCTGGAATGTATCGGCCGAGGCTGGCGCAACCTCCCTCGCTTGATTGTTTTGATTATGATCCGGGGGTACCAGCTGACTTTCTCGCGGCTCCTCCCGGTGAACACCTGCCGTTTCTACCCCACCTGCTCCCATTATGGGTATCAGGCCATTGCGAAGTACGGGTTGATCCGCGGCGGGGGCATGGCCGTCTGGCGGGTTCTGCGCTGCCAACCGTTTAACCGGGGGGGCTACGACCCCGTGCCGTGATCCTATTGTCTCAGGAAGCTCCGTGTTCCCCACGTGGCCCGGCCCTGAGCCTGGGGAGTGAACCTACTTGGAACAACTCCATCCCGCCGATCGCCTCCCTCTACCCGGACCTATTTCCGTGAAAGGTCATGGTTTGGAAAAACGATTCTCCCTGCTGGGGGTGCTGGTGTTTGCCGCCCTCGTGGTTTCCGCCTGTTCGGGTGTGACCTCCAATACCTCCTGGCCGGGACTGGCGACCATCGGGAAGATAGCCTATCTTTCCTACGGACAGAACGTCTTTGCCGTCGACTTGAAATCGGCAAAGGAGCTTTGGCGGTTCCCGGCCAAGGCCCAAACGGGTGTCACCTTTTACGCTGATCCGGTTCCAACCGCAAAGGGCCAGGTCCTGGTGGGAGGCTACAACAAGATCCTTTACGAGCTGAATGCCTCCTCGGGAAGTCTGGTTTGGCAGTCGGGGATTGCCAGTGACCTGTATGTGGCTCCCGTGCTGGACACGCCGGATAGGATCTTCGCGCCCACCGCGGACGGCAATGTCTTTGCCCTCAACCCCAAGGACGGTACTCTCCTGTGGAAATTCAGGGCCCAGCATGGGCTTTGGGCGCAGCCCGTAACGGACGGCAGTGCGATCTATGTGACCTCGCTGGACCATCACGTCTATGCCCTCTCGGCCGCGAGCGGCAAACTGATCTGGTCGAAGGACCTAGGAACCGCTCTGGCCGGCGGCGCCACCCTCTCAGGAAACACCCTGATGGTCGGTGCTTTTGACAACCAACTGGTGGCTCTAGACAAGCGGACGGGACAGATTCTCTGGACCGCGAAGGCCGATGGATGGGTTTGGGGCCCCCCCGTGGTGGACCAGGGCACGGCCTTCTTCGGAGACCTGGGGGGCGTCCTTCACGCGGTCTCTATCTCCGATGGGCACGAGCTGTGGAAAATTCAACCGGACGGGGCCATTTACGGGACCCCCGCCCTGGGCCAGGGAATAGTCTACTTTGGCACCGAGGCCGGCACCGTGTACGCGGTTTCGGAAAAAGACGGGTCCACCCTCTGGCAACAGACCGCCGGAGGGAACCTTTACGGTCCCACCTTGCTGGTAGCGGATATGATCCTCATCACATCGAACGGGGGGCAGATCCCTCTGTACGCTTTCTCAGCGAAGAACGGCTCCCCGCTGTGGACGTTCGTACCCGCCAAGTAGAAAAAGAGGAACTTCGGACATGTGGAACGATATCATTCTCAACCCCATGATGAACGCTCTCCTGTTTCTCTACGGTCTCCTGGGGCAGAATTTCGCAGTTTCCATTATTGTCTTTACGATCCTGATTCGCCTGATCACCTACCCCCTGACCTATCAGCAGCAAAAGGGGATCAAGGCGCTGCAAGCCTTGCAGCAATCCAAGGAGTGGCAGGAGATGCAGAAGAAGTACGCCAAGGACCGCGAAAAACTCGCCCAAGAACAGATGAAGCTCTATCAAAAGGCGGGGGTCAATCCCATTGGCGGCTGTCTGCCCACCCTGGTTCAGTTCCCCATCCTCATCGGTCTCTACCAAGCCATTCTGCGCGAGCTGGCTCAGACGCCTCTTCAACTTCTGGATTTTTCCAGTCACCTCTACTCCTTCTTTCCGCGGGTGTATGCGCTGATCCCGATCAACAGCCAGTTCCTTTGGATGAATCTGGCCCAGCCCGAGCGGCTTTTTCTTCCCTTCCTGCCCCAAGTGGGAATCCCCATCCTTGCCATCCTGGTTGTCATCAGCACCTATGTCATGCAGCGAATGATGACCCCCCCTTCCACCGGGGACCAGGCGGCCGCCATGACGGGCATGATGAATATCTACATGCCCCTCCTGCTGGGCTACTTCTCTCTCACCTTCGCCTCGGGCCTCTCGATTTACTATTTCACCTCGAACCTCTTGGGCATTATTCAATTCGCCTCCATGGGAAAAGTTGACTGGCGGCGCGCCCTCGGCCTTCCCCCGGCCCCCGCCAAGGCCCAGAAGCCGTAGGATCCAGGGACTAAGCTATGGAGAGTCGCGCCAGCCTCGAGATTATTGCCCCTACCGTTGAGGAAGCGATCCAGCGCGGATTGTTGGAGCTGAATCTCGACCTCGACCAAGTGCAGGTGGATGTGCTCGATTCCGGGGAGCCTGGAACTATCGAAGCACCCAGCCGACAGGCGCGCGTTCGCCTGACCCTGCGCTCATCGGGTCCGCCCGACCCCGAGCTTGAGATGGTGCGCACTGTGGTGGAGGAGCTACTCGCGCGGATGCACCTGCGCGGAGAAGCCTCCGTCCAGTGGATGGAACCGGAGGGAGAGGACGAGATTCGTCACGTCGGCGTCGATCTTCGCGGAAGCGGGCTGAACGCCCTGGTGGCCCAGCGGGGCGAAGCTCTGGGCGCACTGCAGTACCTCACCCGCCTGATCGTGGCCCGGGAAGTGGGCCACCCTCTTCCGGTGGTGATCGATGCCGAGGGGTTTCGCGCTCGGCGAGAGCAACAGCTGCGGCGGATGGCCCGTCGTGCGGCCGAGCAAGCCACACAAGAAGGGCGAACCGTGATCCTTGAGCCCATGCCGCCCGCCGACCGGCGCATCATCCACCTGGAGCTGCGGGACCATCCCGACGTGTACACCGAGAGCGTGGGGGAGGGGCCTCGGCGCAAGGTCACCGTGGTACCCAAACCGGAGCAGGAGAACCCGGCCTAAGTCCGGGATGCTTTTTGCAATCCTCCTGTTCGCTCGACGGCCCCTGGAAGCAGAATCAGGAAGAGCCCCGTAGAAAGCTAGCCGCTGGTCATCCATGATCAGTGGCCCTGGGGTTCTCGGTTGGCTCCGGCCGCGGGACACAGAGAAGGGCAGGACTTGCGGGTTGCATTTTCTGCCGGAGGAGTTGTCGATTGCTTTGCCGGCCCCAGACCGGAGCCAAGGGCAAACGGCCCCGCTCTGGAGGTCGCAGCTTGTCTCGAGTTTGAGAAAGACGCCGAGCCCGCGAGGATCGCTCGAAGGAATTTGCCAATGAGTTCCCGAACTCGCTTCCTCTTTTCCCCTGCGGTTCCCTATCTCAACCGTGGAATTGGGTTCCGTCCGGAGACATTTGGAGCGCAGGGAATTCATTCTGACCTCTGTCCGAGGGATTGAGTCTTGCGCCGGAGAAATCCGTAGTCGCTTCTTCGCTACCATCTCGTCAGGCGAAAAGCATGAAACCAGCGACCAGCAAGCGGATCCAGCGGCACCTGCCCATTCTCGTTTTGATTCTCCTGAATCTCCTCGTCGGTATCCTGATCGTCCGCGACTACGGGGAAAGCTGGGATGAATCCGGCATCTACACGTATGCCCAGCAATCCCTTCGAGCCTACGCCAACCTTCTCGAAAACGGCACCCTCCCGCACTATTTGAACGTCCCTACCAATGCGGTCAATTACGGCCCGGCTTATGCCATGGTCACCACCCTCTTGGCACAGGGGCTACATGCGATCATCCCCATCTGGTCCCAAATCGACGGCTGGCATTTCAGCGAGTTCCTGGCCTTTCAACTCAGCGTCGTCAGCCTCTATTTCCTCGCCCGCAAGTGGATGGGCGGCTGGGCTGCCCTGGGAGCTACCCTGCTCTACTCCACCCAGCCGCTCCTCTGGGGCCATGCCTTCATCAATCCCAAGGACATCCCCTTCCTGGGCTTTTTCCTCGCCAGCATCACCGCGGGCATTTACATGGTCGATGCCCTGCCCGATCCGCTCTCCCCAGACGCCCGCCATCTGTCCCAAGGAGCATCCCGCCTGCGGGAGCCTCTGCCCTCCCCCCTCAGGAACCTCGCGGCCGCCTACGCCCTCCTCTTCCTAGACTCTTGGCTCTTCATCGCCGCCGGCGGCCTCACCCGACTGGTCTCGGACGCTGTCGTCATCCTCTACGAAGCCAACAAAACCAGCCCCTTGGGTTCCTGGTTCTCCCGCCTGGCCAGGAATTCCTCCCAGCTGCCGGTGACCAGCTATGTCCACAAAGCCCAAGCCATCCTCCTCCGCCTGGAAATCGCTTATGTCATCGCCGGTCTCGTCATCGGCTTGCTCCTTTTCGCCTGGATCTTCTTGCGCTACTCCAGGCAACGGACGCACCCGGCCACAACCCTGCCCCGCAACGGTCCCTGGAAATTCCTCCTCAACCCCTGGGTGCTCGGCGCTGGATGCCTGCTCGGTTTCACCACCTCCATCCGAGTGGCTGGCCCCTACGCCGGCGTGATCGTGCTGCTCTACGCCCTCTACAAGTCCTGGAGAAGAGCCCTCCTTCTCCTCCTTCCCTACACCCTCAGCGCCCTGCTCATCTGCTACCTCACTTGGCCTTACCTCTGGGGCGATGCGGTCCAGCGCTTCCTCACCAGCGTTACCCTGATGTCCCGCTACCCGTGGACGGGATTGTCAGTCTTTTTCCAAGGACAGCACTTTCCACCCAACCACTTGCCGGTCTATTATCTCCCCTATCTGATGTCGATTCAGCTCACGGAAGTCATCCCCGTCCTCTTTCTCGCCGGACTGGTCCTCTCGGCCTGGAAGTTCATCCTGGGCTACCAGAGGGAACCTTTCGCCCTCACCCTCCTGTGGCTTGTCCTTCCTGTGGCGGGCATTGTCGTCAACAAGAGCACGCTTTACGACAACTTCCGCCAGGAATTGTTCCTCGTGCCTCCAATCTTTATCACGGGTGGAATAGCCTTGGAGGCACTCTTCTCTAGGATGAAAAAGGAATGGCTCAGGGTCTTGCTCTTGGCGGCGCTGATTCTTCCCGGCCTTTATGCCGATGTGACCCTTCACCCGTATCAGTACATTTACTACAACAGCTTTGTCGGAGGCGTGGCGGGAGCATCCGGGAAGTTCGACCTGGATTACTTGGCCAGTTCATATCGTGAGGCGGCCCAATATGTCAACCGGGTCGCTCCGGACGGCGCCACGGTTGTTGCCACTGCCCCTCTTCCCGTCCTTGAGGATTACACCCGGCCCGACTTGAAGATATTGTCACTCTCGGACCTGAGGCCCGACACCCACTATGATTTCGTCGTACTTCTCGGCGGGGGGGGGCAGTGTCCTTCCGTCCCTCCGGCCAAGACTATCGCGCGGGAGGGAGCCATCCTGGCCGTGGTCAAAGCCCCTCCCTCGTCGGTCGACGGATGCCCTTAGCCATTTCGGAGAATGCCCTTGCGGGCGCATGAAACATGAGGGCGCACCCCGTCCCTCTCGCGGAATGCGCTTCCCCGCGACGGGGCAGACTCGACGGCGACCAACTTGCTGGACAACGAGAAGGACCACAGGGAAAAGTCGATTGCCTCGCCTCCCATGAACGGGCCGAGGCTCGACAACTTCACCTCACCTCCCCGGCTGGTCTACCGTCCTGGGGGCAAGTTCCCGAAGTCGCCCAAGCTTGGCAGGGAGCCAATCGGGCACGGCCGTCCAGATGAAAGGCGTCGCCCTGGGCTCCTAGCCTGTTGCGCAGCCACTGGGCCAGTTGTCCACGAGACAAGGAATGCCCAGCTCCCCGGGAACCTTCTGCTCCACCGGCGGCAAGAAGTTCATGGTACCCTGGGTAACCATGGCACGACTTGCAGGCAATAATCATCTCGCGGATGGCCACCTCCGGGCCCGCAACAAGGTTGGCGCCCCCATGCCGCTGGCCGACTTCAGTGACCCGACCTGCGCAACCTAACCCCACGGCCAACATGGACTGGGAGCGCCCCGGGGTTTCTAAAATATGAGATCGTCGATTCCTAAAAAGATCCAGCGGCACCTGCCCATTCTCGTTTTGATTCTCCTGAATCTCCTCGTCGGCATCCTGATCGTCCGCGATTACGGGGAAAGCTGGGATGAATCCGGCATCTACACGTATGCCAAACAATCCCTTCGAGCCTACGCCAACCTTCTCGGAAACGGCACCCTCCCGCACTATTTGACCGCTACCGCCAACGTGGTCAATTACGGCCCGGCTTATGCCATGGTCACCACCCTCTTGGCACAGGGGCTACATGCGATCATCCCCGTCTCGTCCCAGACCGACGGCTGGCATTTCAGCGAGTTCCTGGCCTTTCAACTCAGCGTCGTCAGCCTCTATTTCCTCGCCCGCAAGTGGATGGGCGGCTGGGCTGCCATGGGAGCTACCCTGCTCTACTCCACCCAGCCCCTCCTGTGGGGGCATGCCTTCATCAATCCCAAGGACATCCCCTTCCTCGGCTTTTTCCTCGCCAGCATCACCGCGGGCATCTATATGGTCGATGCTTTGCCCGCCTCTCTTGTCCCAGGCGCCCGGGAAGGATCGGAGGCAGGAT
>JBEKXU010000025.1:0-45994 GCA_049511715.1 Anaerolineales bacterium | reverse complement strand
GAGGGCCGGGTGAAGCCGGACTATCGGAAGCCGGTGGCCATTGCGACGCTGGCGGCTCAAAAGGAGCTGATCAGCCTGGGGCTGCTGGGTGTGGTCACGCCGATCGTGGTGGGTCTGCTGCTGCAGGTGGAGGCCTTGGGGGGATTTCTGGCGGGGGTGATTCTGTCCGGGCAGCTGCTGGCGGTGTTCATGGCCAATGCGGGCGGGGCGTGGGATAACGCCAAGAAGCTGATCGAAGACGAGACTTCGGATCCGGCGCACAATCTTGGGAAGGGGTCGGAGCGTCACAAGGCGGCGGTGGTTGGGGACACGGTGGGGGACCCTCTGAAGGACACTGCAGGTCCGGCGCTCAATCCGATGATCAAGGTGGTGAACCTGGTGTCGGTGATCATTGCCCCCATCATTGTGCAGTACCGCCACCTGGGGATCGGCGGCTGGGTCGTGGTGGTGGTCCTGGTTGCGGTGCTGGTTTGGTCGGTCTGGCAAAGCAAGAAACCCTCCCCCGAAATCGGAGTCGAAGCGAGCTGAAAGCCGGATCCAGTTGGGCGGGATCAAAGCAACGGCCCGGGAGGATACCCGGGTCGTTTCCTCTGTGGGGCCCATTGGAAGCCGGGGTTGCGCCAGCAAGGTTGGGGAGTGCGGACGGTTATTTTCCACCGAACCCTGGCATCCCGCCGGGAGTCGGGCTATCCTCCGAAACCTTGCCGGATCCTGGATCCGTGTTGCCTGGTTGTTCCGGCAAAGACTGGCGAGCAACACGCTCGCTCCAGGGTCGGGATTTCCCGAGGCCCCATCTCCCGGGTTCTGTGATCCAGAGCTTGCTCGTGGCCTCGTTCCGCTGGCCCTCGAGGGGTGGGCAAGAGAGACTGTCTGAGCGACTAACTGTATAATTCGATGAGGTGCCGAATTCTTGGCCTGCGAATCAACCGATGACCATTGCCTGTAGCCTCGTGCCTTCGCCCGAGCACCGAGATCCGGATCACCCCGAAACGCCGGAACGTTTTCGCTTCTTTGATGGCCTTCGCACCTCACCGGTCGCTTCCAAGATAGACTGGATTGAACCCGAGGAAGCCTCGCTGGATTTAGTCCGGGCCGTTCACAGCGACGAGATGCTTGCGGGGTTAAAGGACGCATGCCGGCGGGCTCCGGCGATCGTCGATGGGGCCCCGACCTATGTGTCCAGAGGGTCTTTTCACTCTGCGCTCATGGCCGCCGGCGGAACGCTGGCCTGCTCCGGAGCGATCCTTCATGGGGAAGCCCGAAGGGGATTTGCACTGATTCGCCCGCCGGGTCATCATGCAGAGCCCGACCGCCCGATGGGCTTTTGCCTCTTCAACAACGTGGCGATTGCCATTCGCGATGCGTTGGCAACAGGAATCTCATCGGCTCTGGTTGTAGATTTTGATGCTCATCACGGGAATGGCACGGAGCATGCATTCTGGACAGAGCCCAGGGTGGCCTACTTCTCGACCCACCAGGGGGGAATCTATCCCGGGAGCGGATTCGAGGATGAGGCGCCCCACGCGCGCGGGCGGATCGTCAATGTCCCCTTTCCTGCCTATGCCGGGGATGAGGCCTTGGATCTCGCTCAGGAGCAGCTCATCATGCCGCTGGGGCGGGCGTTCCGACCGGAGATGCTTTTCGTCTCTGCCGGATTCGACGCCCACTGGAGCGATCCTTTGACCTCGATGGCTGTGACCAGCCAGGGCTTCTATGATCTCAGTCGACGTCTGGTCGCTCTGGCCGAAGAACTCTGCGACGGGCGGATTCTCTTCGTCCTTGAGGGAGGATATGACCCGCTCGCCCTGGCCTCCAATTGCCTTTCCGCTTTGAGCGCACTCGCGGACGAGCCCTGTCCGCCGGACCCGTACGGCCCCGCGCGCACGCCGCCACAGGATGTGAGTGCCCAGATCGAGAGAGTCCGCCGCCTTCACCGATTGTGAACTTGGACTCAATCTTTCCTCAGCAGTTGCAGTTTCGGTTGAGATGGTGCATACTTTAATGAGGACTGGCGATGGCCGAGATATCGTTGCGCGCCTATCAGCAAGAAATACAGGACATGATCGATCATGGGCACTTTGACGAGGCCGTCGCCCATTGTCAGAATGTCCTCGGTCGATTCCCCAAGCACGTAGAAACCTACCGTCTCCTGGGCAAGGCCTATCTTGAGCAGGGCCGGCACGCTGAGGCCGCGGATGTCTTTCAACGCGTTCTGTCGGCTATCCCCGACGATTTCCTTTCCCATGTTGCCATGGCCATTATGGCGGAGGATGCCGGGAATCTGGATGGAGCCATATGGCATATGGAGCGGGCATTTGAGGTCAATCCATCTAACCCGACCGTCCAGCAGGAAGTGCGGCGATTGCGAGGTCGGCGGGATGGCGTCGAGCCATCACGGTTACGCATGACGCGAGCCTCCTTGGCCCGCATGTATTTGAAGGGGGGACTCGATGCGCAGGCGGCTGTGGAGGTGAATGCCGCCCTTGGCGAAGATCCCGAGCGCCCTGACCTCTTGGTGGTTCTTGCCAATGCTTATTGGAAGATGGGAAAGTCCGCTGAGGCCGCCGAGGTGTGCAACCGGCTGCTGGACAAGCTTCCCTACTGCCTCGAGGCGAACCAAATCCTTGCTCGAATCCTTTGGAAGATGGGACGAAAGCAGGAAGCGCAAGACGTCTTCCGCCGCCTGGCCACCCTTGACCCATATGTCGGGGTGCGCCCGCCCACGGAGGATGGAAGGATGCCGGACGTTCCGGCCGAGGCTGTCTTGCTGGATCGCCTTTCCTGGACCCCTCCGCTTGAGGAACAGAAGGGCCCGCCTCCAGGCTGGGCCGAGGGCCTTGGCCTCAAGAAGGAGGACGCCGGGAAGGTCGAGATTCCAGAATGGCTGGAGCCGAGCAAATCTTTGCCGTTGGAGCCGGCGAGTCCTTTTGGGGCGGAAGCCGAAGAGAGCCCCTTTCACGCGCCGGATTGGCTTGGGGAAGCCGCCTCGGAGATTCCGGACACTTCCGGTATTCAAGCCGAGAAGCTTCTGGAACCCGAGGAACCCGAAGCCGCCCTTGCGCGAACGGGGCAGGAACTCCCCGACTGGTTGAAGGGTGGTCCCACTCCGGAAGGAACGCCTCCGGCTCCCCCAACGCCCGACGATTGGCTGAGCCCCCCGAAGCCGCCAAAGGAAGAGCCGACAGGGGACTTTGCCGAATGGTTGAAGGCGGTTGGAGGCGAAGAGAGCCTGGCTCGAGCCGGGGAGGGCTTGCCTGAGTGGCTCAAGCCGGAAGGAGAGCCAGCGCAGCCAGCGGAGCATGCCGAAGCCTTGCCCGAGTGGCTAAAGGGCGAGGCGGCGCAACCGGGCCAAACGACGGAGGAGTACCCCGAGATTTCCTCCGAGGGCGCGGGCGAGGGGGCAGCGCCCACGGCAGAGGGCAGCTTGGATTGGCTCTCGCAGGGCGGGTCTGAGCAGATCGTATCCCCCTTTGATCTGGCCGCTGCGGGCGAATCCGACACCGGCGGGAAGCTTCCGGAATGGCTCGAGACAGAAATGAGGGAGGCTCCAGGCCTCGCCGCTGGCGAGGCGGGACGGGAATCTCAGGAGGGGAACTTGGTCCCCGCCGAGGAGGAACCGCCCTCTTCTCCGGGTCAGCCCCCATCCTGGCTGAAGCTGGCGGAGTCGGAAGCCTCCCGGCTCTCGGCTTCGGCCCAACCGCCGGAGTCAGGGTCAGCCGGCCCAAGCGCTGAGGTGGCCCCGGCGGTTCCAGCGACGGAGCTCCCCGAATGGCTCCAGCCGGAAATAGCCAGTCCGGAAAGTGTTGCCGGCGAAAGCTCGCTGCCCGATTGGTTGCGCATGGAGGCCAGCCAGGGAGGGGGGAAGCCCCTTGGGTTCCCAGATTTGGCCAAGTCGGAGGTCACTCCTGGTCCGGCGGGGGAACCGTCCAAAGAGAAAGAGGCCGAGCTCCCGGAATGGCTTGCTTCAACGTCGGCTCCGCCAGCCCAGCCCGCCTCGAGCGGGGAGGAAACGTCCACCTCCCAAGGGGAAATCCCCGATTGGCTCAAGAGGATTGCCACGGAGGCCTCTTCGGTCCCAGAGGAGGAGACTCCAGCGGAAGTGGAGATGGGCACGGGGGAACTGCCTTCGTGGCTCGAGTCACGACAACCCGGCGCCAGCGACACCATTTCCAAGTGGTTGGGGGAGAGATTGGGACCACACCCGCCAACCGAGGAGAAACTCGGGCCGAGGGCCGAAGCGGAGGACCTGCCAGAATGGCTGAGACCGGCGGTGGAGGCCGGGGCCGAGCCGAACCAGCCGGAAATGGAAATGTCAGAGCCGGCACCCCAGGCGGGCCCAGCGTTGCCTGAGAGCCGTCCAAGGGTTGAAAAGGCAGGCGAGCAGGCACCTCCGGATTGGCTGCGCACAGCACTGGACCTGGCGAAGACTGAAGTTACCTCGGTCCTCCCAGCCCAGGCGGCTCCACCTTCCCACCCCGCGGAGGCTTCGCCTCAGATGCCCCAAGCTCCAGCTGAGGAACAAGGCGTTCCATCCTCCAAATTGGAGGTCTCCTCGGTCCGCTCTGTGCCAGTGGCAGGGTCGGTGCATGAACCCGCGCTCACGCCTATTGCCGGAGAGAAGCCCACCCCACCGCCCGCGCCAGGTCCGTTCATGTCGACAGTGGGCGAGGAAGAAGTGGCGAGTGCGCCCGAGCGACCGCAATGGGTCCCGGTAGTGGAACCGGCCGTTGTCCCTCCTGTGGAGAAAGTCCAGCCCCGTCGCAAAGAACCGTCGCGGGCCGCCGCGAGCAAGGCTCCTGTTGTCCCCAGACAAAAGCCCCGGAGGATGACCCAAGAGGACGCTGCACTGCTGCTCGCTCAAGGCCGCAAGTGCCTGGAGGAATCGCGCGAGCAGGAGGCTGCCGCCGCCTATCAGAAGCTGCTCGAATCCGGGCGCTGTGTGGAAGAGATGGCTGATGATCTTGAGAAAGCCGTGGGCGATTTTCCGGACTCCTCCGGTCTTTGGCAACTCCTAGGGGATGCCAGTAGCCGGTTGGGCCGGCTGCAGAGAGCTTACGAGGCCTACGGTAAGGCGTTGGAGAAAATCTGATTCCGGACTTGCTGGTCCGCTCCGGCTTTGCATTTCTCCCAGAGGCCCGGTTCGTCTGGGCCGTTTTTTCACTCCCTCCGGATCTCCCTTGGCTTTCCTAGGAGCGTCCCTTTGACCACACGCAGACTGGTCATTGTCCTGACCTTTGTTGCGATCTTCGCCATGGCCAGCCGGGTTTCGATCGACCCGGACACGTGGTGGCATTTGCGGGCAGGACAATGGATTGTGCAGCATGGGGCCATTCTCCGGGAAGACGTTTTTTCGTACACTCGGGCGGGTGCCGCCTGGCACTATCCGGGATGGCTGGCGGAAGTTCTGCTTTTTGGCTTGTTCGAGCTTGGGAGCTTTGGGGCGCTCAATCTTTATACAGCCGCGCTCGTGACTTTGGCGTTCTTCTTTGTCTTCTTAAGCCTGCGCGGAGACCATTTCCTTGTCGCATTCGTCCTCATCCTGGCGGCGGTCGCCTCGGGGGTCTATTGGTCCGCCCGGCCCCAGCTTCTGTCGTTTGCCTTGACGGGCGCCTTTCTTTGGATTCTTCTGGAATACCATGACAATTCTCTGAACCGGCTTTGGATTCTGCCTCCGCTCACGGCCCTCTGGGTCAACCTGCATGGGGGTTTCGCCGTCGGGTTCATTCTCCTCGGCCTCTTCTTTCTGGCCGAGGCCTGGGAGGTCATCACGACTCCCCGTGAGCGGAGAGCCGTCCGAAGCAGAAAACTCGCCTGGCTGGCAGGCATCACTGTGGCCTGCGTGATCGCCGTTGGCCTGAACCCGTTCGGTTACGAGATGCTGTTCTACCCTTTCAAGACGGTCTCCATGAAGGTTCTCCAGGACTTCATCCAGGAGTGGCAGTCGCCGAATTTTCATCTCAAAGAGGCCCAGCCTTTTCTGTGGCTTATTTTTCTTACTCTGGCGGCCCTGGGATTTTCGGGAATACAAATGCGGGCGGACGAGTTCCTCCTGGTCGTGACCTTCGGCTACATGGGGTTTCTTGCCGGGAGAAATGTGGCTCTGTTCTCCCTGGTGGCGCCAGCGGTGATCGTTCGCCACGGGCAAGCGCTTTTGGAAAAGCGTTTCCCGCAGTGGGGCAAGCGAGGTCCCCTGCAGTGGAGCCCTGGGCTTGTCAACTGGGCCCTTCTCGTGTTGGCGCTGACAGCGGCTGCAGCTAAGTTCTATTATTCGGCACAGCCTGCGGTGAACCAGAGCGAAGTCGCTGTGCAGGCGCCTGTGGGCGCCGTCAGATACCTGTCCACTCGACCCGGATTGGGCCGGGTCTTCAACTCCTACAACTGGGGGGGCTACCTGATTTGGGCTCTCCCCAGCTATCCGGTCTTTGTGGATGGACGCACCGATCTCTACGGCGATAGTTTTCTGACGGACTACCTGAGCGTCACCGACGCCGCCCCGGGCTGGCAAAAGATACTCGATCGGTGGGGAGTCACAATGATGCTCGTCGAACCGAACCAGCCCATCGTTCCCGTCGCGGAAGGGATGGGCTGGACGACCCTCTATCAGGATTCGACCTCGATCCTTCTCCGGCGCCCATCATGAACGCGACGGCCAGTCGGGGTGGTGGCCCACGGATTTGTTTTGCCCCTCTGCTTGGCGGCCCATGGGGCACCGCCTGGAAGCAGGGGTCCTCGGCGTGAATTCCGCCACGCTCCCCAACCTGGGGCTCAAGTGGGTTGGGATACTCCTCGTGGTTGGTCTTCTGGTCGTGGGGGTGGAGGCTTTCTTTGTCCAGCAGCCGGGCTACATGGATGCCTGCTATTCCTACAACGCGGGTCAATCCCTTGCGAGCGGGGCCGGGCTGCAAGACCCCTACCTGTGGAACTACCTGGATGACCCCCAAGGGGTTCCCCATCCCAGCCACACCTACTGGATGCCTCTGCCTTCCCTGATCGCCGCGCTCGGAAGCCTCCTTTTTTCCAAAGGGTTCCGGGGCGCTCAGCTTCCGTTCTGGCTGATCGGCGCCCTGCTGCCTCTGAGCACGGCACTGATGTCGTGGCGTATCACTCGGAATCGGCGGGTCTCTGTCGTCGCTGGTTTTTTGGCCGCCTTCCCTTGCTTCTATGCGATCTATCTTTCCGACACGGACTCCGTCGCGCCGTACGCGTTGCTCGGGGCTATCTTTTTCCCCGCCCTGGTCGAAGCCGCGAGGACCCGCAGACCTCTGCTCCTTCTGCTGCTCGGGGTTCTGGCGGGTTTGGCCCACCTGGCGCGGGCGGATGGTCTCCTGCTGGTCGGGATGGCCTTGGCCGCCGCCGCGCTCGCCTGGAGGAAGGCTGAAGGGACGAGGAATCGGCTCCAGCCGGCGGATGGGGGAAACGGGCGACCGGTGGTGCTGCGTCGTGAGCTGGGCTCCGCCGCCGGACGAGTCGGCTTGGTCTTGGTCGGCTACATAGTCGTGACAGCCTTTTGGTATTGGAGAAACCTGACTTTCTTCGGGAGCCTGTTCCCCCCTTCGGGGTTTCGGACCCTTTGGTTGGTCCGCTACGACGACCTGTTTCACTTTCCGGGGTCAGCTCTCACCCCGGCCAGATTCTTCTCGAGTGGTGTCGTGTCCATCCTGCTGGCGAGATGGCAGGCGCTGGGCTGGAATCTCCAGACCCTCATTTTCACTCAAGGGTGGATTGTCTTGTTCCCGTTCGTGGTCATCGGCCTGATCCAACTCAGGGACCGAGCGGTGGTCCGCTGGGCCGTGCTCTACGGCGCCATTCTTTTCGCCGCCATGACGGTCCTCTTCCCGTGGTCCGGATCTCGCGGGGGCTACCTTCATTCCGGTGCGGCCCTCTTGCCGACCTTCGCCTTGGGGGCCTCACTGGGCGTCGATCGAGCGGTGACGTGGATCGGGGCGAGGCGCCGCTGGAATGTTCCCCGTGCGCGCCTCAGTTTCTCCATCATTGCGGTCCTGGTTGCGGCTGTTACGACCGGTGTAGTTTTTCAAAAGAGCGTCGTTGGGACGACGCCCGGGTCGCCCGCTTGGTCTCATCAGGATGATGACTACTCCACGGCGGGGAATTGGCTCAAGCAGCATGCCCCCGCAGCCTCGAGGGTCATGGTGAACAATCCCCCCTGTTTCTACTATCGCACGGGATTGTCTTCGGTCGTGGTTCCGGACGGAGATGAGGCCACAGTTCTGGCAGTGGCCGATCGGTACCAAGTCGGCTACCTTCTCCTGGATGCCAACGCTCCACCCGGATTGGTCCCCATTTTCATGGGCACCCGCAGAGGGGCCCGTCTGATTGAGGAGGCCGAGTTCCAAGGCGGACCTCAGGGCGAGCCGTTGAAGATCTATCGAATCCTTCCCTCTCCATGAGACACTCCAAGCGGCTGCTCGGGATCGGATTGCTGCTCGCCGTGCTGGGACCGGCGGTCTATCTGGCCGTTTGCTGGCGCGCCGGGCTGCTCGGGTTTCCGCTGGACGATGCCTGGATTCACCAGACATACGCGCGGAACCTGGTTGCCACCGGGACGTGGTCGTTCGAGCCGGGCGTGCCCTCGGCGGGGTCCACTTCTCCCTTGTGGACCCTGCTGATTGCCTTCGGCCGTTGGATCGGAGCCGGCCCCATTCCTTGGACTTTCGCGCTGGGGATCTTCTTCTTCGGCCTGACCGGGCTATTAGCTTATCGTTGGGCCGAGGCGTTTGATCCACGGGTTGGAGTGCTCGCGGCCGCCCTCAGCTTGACCGAATGGCACTTGATTTGGGCTGCCGTCTCGGGCATGGAGATTCCGCTGCTAACCTTTTGGTTGCTGTCGGGATTCCTGCTGAGCACCCGCCTAGCGGCGGTCGAAAGGGTTTCCTCCCATGGCTCGCAGCTGGCCCTCCTTGGGTTTCGTGGGCTGCTGGGTCTCTTCTTTGGGCTGGGAATCTGGATTCGCCCCGAAGCCGTTGTGGCGGTGCCCTTCATGATCCTTTCGGCTGAAATCCACGAGTTGCCCAAGCCACGAGGCCTGGTCGCGGTGGCCTACTTGTCGCTCCTGGCGGCGCTTCCGATCCTGGGCTACTTCCGATTCAATATGGCGCTTTCGGGTCACCTCTGGCCCAACACCTTTTATGCCAAGCAGGAGGAGTACAACTCCCTCCTGGTGGGCGGGTTCCTTTCGCGAATTGTGCCTGAGGCGGCCGCGCTGCTGGCGGGTCCCTTAGCTGTCCTTTGGCCCGGCGTACTGCTGGCCGTTGCTTTCCTTTGGCGGGCTCGCCGTTGGGAACTGCTTTTTCCGCTCGGGTGGGCTGCTGCCCATCTCCTGCTCTATACCCTGCGCCTGCCAGCAACCTACCAGCACGGTCGCTACCTGATGCCAGTGCTTCCTGTGCTCGTGTGCTATTCCGCCTTTGGGCTGTTGCGAATTTGGAGGAACACCGCTCTCGGGCGGTGGGGGTGGATCGTGTCCAGGGCGTGGTTGGGGAGCGTCGCGGCGGTCACGCTGTCCTTCTTTGTTCTGGGTGCCCAGGCCTATGTCCAGGATGTGGGCGTGATTGAAACGGAAATGGTTCGAGCCTCAAAGTGGGTTGCGGCCAACACTCCCCCCGGAGCGGTTGTCGCGGCCCATGACATCGGGGCCCTGGGTTATTTTGGAGGGAGGAAGCTGGTTGACCTCGGAGGATTGACCCAGCCCAACCTGCCTCTCGTGTTCGGAACCACCCAGGCCCTGAGCAGCTATCTTGACCGGCAGGGGACAGACTATCTGGTTACCTTCCCTGGGCTCTACCCGTCTTTGACGCAGTCGTGCGTTCCCCTTTGGACGACTCAAGGAACCTACAGTCCCCGCCAGGGGGGGGAAAACATGGCCGTGTTCCGCTGGCACCACGGCTGTTCCTGAGGGTGACTCGAGCGGCGGGGATTTCCCCGGGTTGTGGTTGCCGGCTTTCGGGGAAGGGTCTTGCCCCTCTGGCTCCCGCCAGCGCGGTCCGTGGCGAGGAAACTCTCCGGAAAGGGAGCCGCGCCGGCCCGTCGTTTGCGACCCGGGGGGGCCGATGCTATACTCGCGGACACCGAGGGGGCGACAGGTGCTCCGGGAAGCAGTTGACGGGGAGGCTTGTCGGCGGCGCAGCTCGTCGAGAGGATGCCGACAGGCAAGGGAAGGCTCGGGCTGGAGAGGGAAATGACCTCAAACACGCCGGTGGAGGGCGGGACGGTCCTGGAGGCGTTGATCTCCGATCTTTCTGCTGAGGCCGTAAGGTTACGCAACGAAGCCAAGGAAATCAAGATGCTCGTCGAGCAGAACCGCGGAGAGTTGGAGAAGCTGCGCCAGCGGCAATCTGCGGTTTCTGCGCGCCTCAAGCAGCTTCAACCCGCTTTCGAAACGGTTCCTCGCGAGGACATTCGGGCCACCTATGAGACCGCCCTGGACACGCAGCAACGCTTGTTCAACATGGGGGGCGAGCTCGAACGGCTCCAGAGCAAGATGAGCCTGTATGAGGAATACGGCAAGACCATCGGCCGGGTTCTGGAAGTGTTGCGCAGCAAGGAGCCGGATTCCGCTCCCAGCGCGCCGGCGGCCAAACCGGTCCTGATTCGCCTCGTCGAGGCGCAGGAGGAGGAGCGCCAGCGCATTTCGAGAAAAATGCACGACGGGCCGGCGCAGGTCCTCACAAGCTTCATTCTTCAAGCCGAGATCGCTTCCCGCCTGATGGACCGTGATCCGGCGAAGGCCAAGGAGGAATTGACCGCCCTCAAAGATCGGGCGACTTGGGTCGTTCAACAGATCCGAGATTTTATCTACGACCTCCGTCCGATGATGCTCGACGATCTGGGGCTCGTACCGACCAGCCGTCGCTATCTGGACCACCTGCGGGAAGAGAGTGGGCTGGATATCTCCTTCATCTTCACCGGAGCGGAACGGCGAATTGCCAACCATGAGGAGGTCATCCTGTTCCGGACGGTGCAGCATCTGGTCGCGGTCGCACGGGACGTTTCCGGGGCCACGCGAATTAAGGTCAGCATGGATCTGGATGACAAGCGCGTCCGCTGTTCCGCGGAATGGAATGGGAAGGCCCTGCGGGTCGATCCCCAGGCGGAGGGCGATCCTTACGAGTTGAACGCGCTGAAGGAGAGGATCAGTCTGCTCCGTGGGACGTTTGACCTTCAAAGCGACGCCGAGAACGGCTCCCGAGCCGCATGGCAGGTGCCGCTGGAGGAGTGAACGGGGGGCCCGCGCAGGTCACTCAAATGCACCCGTTTTGCACGAGAGGTTCCGGATTTCGATCCTATAGTATGGGGTATCATCGGATCCGGGAGGGCCAGAGCATGACCTAGGCAGGTGGATTCTGGGGGGTCTTCTCCGTGCTGATTCGAATTGCCATGAAGGCCCAAGGGCTCGTGGAGTACGCATTAATTCTTGCGCTAGTTGCCGCTGTTGTCATTTTGATTTTGTACGTCCTGAGCCCTGCGGTCGGAAACATTTGGAGCAACGTCAGAAACAACCTCATCAACACCCTCTGAGTGGATCGGGCGGGGCAGGGAACGCGCGCGGCTCGGGCCAACGAAGGCAGGCGGGGTATGCACGCCTTGCGCAAGGATTCGGCAAGATGGGGAGAGTACGCCCGGCATATACTGAACTCGAAGCGAGAAGGCTAGGAAACCCAGAAGGGAGGTGAAACAATGTTCGCACGGATTCGCCAGAGCGGGCAGGGTCTCGTGGAGTACGCATTGATCCTCGTTCTTGTCGCCGTCGTCGTGATCGTGATCCTGTCCCTGCTTGGCCCAGCCATCGGCAACGTCTTCAGCAATATTGTCAACAGCATCTAGCTCGGTTGAGGGACGTCCGATCGCAGGGTGGGCCCCGCCTCTGGCGGGGCCTACCTCTTTTGCCATGTTGGATCGGTTGGGGCCCGCCGCCTTGGTGCTCTGGGAAACGGTCGTGGGCCGGGGGAAATCGCCGCTTTGGGGTGGTGGGGCAGGGTCGCCCGTCCCGCCCTTTGAGCTAGGTCGAGATCTGGCGAATGGAATGGAACCCAACCAGGCCTCTCGGCACCGAACTATTCCTGCCCACGCCTGCCGGTCGCGACTTCCTTGATGAGGCACGCCGCCTCGCTGGAATAGCGCTGAAGGGATCGGTGGATGAGGTCCGACCGTTTGCCGGTCTTGCCGGGCGGGCGCGGTTCCTGCACCTCGGGATGGAAAGCAGGCTCCCACGAAAGGAGCTATTGCGCGTTCCGATCGGCTGGCGCAAAGGCCCACGCGGATCCTTTCCCCTGCACGTGTTCGGTACGGAATCAGCAAGGACCAAGGGGAGGCAGACGCATATAATGTGTGCAAGGTGAAAGGAACAGTTCTGACAGAAAGGAGGATAAGACGATGTTCAAGAGCATGCGCCAGAGAGGTCAAGGCCTTGTTGAATACGCACTGATTCTTGTCTTGGTAGCGGTTGTAGTGATTGTGATCCTGTCGCTGCTTGGCCCGGCTATTGGCAACGTATTTAGCAATATCGTGCATAGCATCTAGTTTTGTTGCAGCGAGTTTGAACCGCCTGGAGGGGCCTCGCCGATAGGGAGGCCCCTTTCCGTCCCAATCGGGGCTGGCTTGACAATCGGACCTTTCGATGTATCATAGGCGCCGCTCCAGGCAAAGTGCGCCAGATTTGCCATTGCGGAAGGCTCTTGGGCCAGCCTGCAGCCTGGGGGGATTCCCGTTGAGGCCTCGCGCTCGAGTCAGCTAGCCCGAGGAGGAATGTATGCGTCGCCGCTTGCTGCTTATCATCGGCATCTTGCTCCTGATTGTCGCCGGGCTGGTCCTGGTGTGGACGCGCATGAGCTCCGGGGGCGGCCGGGCGGCTGTCGTGGCCACGCCCGCGCCCATCAGCGTGTTCCAGGTGGTCTTCGCGTCGCAGGACATTCCCGCGGGGGCTTTCATCGCCCAGGACAACGTAACCATGGGTCCTTGGCCCACCCTCTACCGGCTGAATGGGCTGGTTACGGATGAGGCGAGCATCATGGGCATGCGCGCCCGCGTGGACATCCAGCGCGGGGAGCCGATCTTCACGAGCCAGGTTGGGCAGTCGATGGCGGGCGTGACCCTGGCGGGGTCAGATATCGCCCTTGACATTGCCCCAGGGGACCTGGCGATTGCCATCCCGCTGACCCGCTTGTCCGGCGTTGCCTTTGCTCCTCAGCGGGGAGACCACGTGGCGATCCTGGCCACGCTGTTCTTTGTGGACTTGGATCCCAATTTCCAATCACTTCTCCCGGACAAGCTCGAGGTGTTCAACGTGGATCAGACCGGAGCCCTGAAAGAGAACGAATACGACAACGGAACACTGGTTACCAACTCCGGGCTGACCGGTACGGTGGGGACGTTTGCCATTCCTTCCGAGACGCAGAGAGCAAGGCCCGTGAGCGCGATCCTGGTTCCCAATGCCCGCGTGCTTCATGTCGGGACCGTGACCACTGGCGGGTCGACTGCGGCGCAGCCTGCCGCGCAGGGAGTCGGGGCGGCAGGGGCCCAGGTTACTCCCAGCGCCCCCGAGGAGCCCGATATCATCATTCTCGAGCTTTCTCCTTCGGATGCCCTGGCGGTGAACTTGGTCATGAAGACGGGCGGAGATCTGAGCTTGGCGCTTCGCTCGACGGGGGACACGGCCGCATTGAACCTGCCAAGCTGGGACCTGCAACAATTGATCACCTCGCGCAACATTACTCTGCCTCCCAAGCTGCCCTACGGTCTGGCCAATTCCGTGAATCAGGCTTTTATTCCGGTCCTGACGAACGATCAGGTGCCCACCAAGTAATGAGGGGACCGTGCCGGACAAGATCCGTGTAGTCATCGTTGACGATTTTGCCGAGACGCGCGAGAGCCTCCGGAAGCTCCTGCAGTTTGAAGCCGATATGGAGGTGGTGGGTACGGCGCGGAGCGGCAAGGAGGCCATCAGCCTTACCAAGGACACCCAGCCCAACGTCGTGATCATGGACATCAACATGCCCGACATGGACGGAATCGCCGCGACGGAGGCGGTCCTGGAAGTCGCCCCGCGGGCTCAAGTTACGATCCTGTCGGTGCAAAGCGAGTCCGACTACATTCGTCGGGCAATGATGGCGGGCGCGCGCGCCTTTCTCACCAAGCCGCCCTCCGCGGATGAGCTGGTTGCCACCATACGCAAACTCAGCAGCCTTAAGCCGACCGGCATGCTGACGGGCCCCGGTGGGGTCGATACGGGGAAAGACAGGAAGACGCGGCGGGAGGGCAAGATTGTCGCCGTCTACTCCCCCAAAGGAGGGACCGGGAAGACGACCTTGGCCTGCAACTTGGCGATGGTCCTCCAGACGGAGGATACCCCGTCGGCCTTGGTGGATGCCTCGATCCAGTACGGCGATGTGGCGGTTTTCCTCAACCTGCTGGCCAAGAACGACGTGGCCGACCTGGCGGCTCAGGCCAACGAGATCGATGCGGATCTGGTGGAGGACGTCGCCGTGGCGCATGCCACGGGCCTGCATGTGTTTACCGCTCCCGCTTCCCCCGAGAAGGGCGACAAGGTGCACGCCGAGCAGTTCGGCAAGGTGCTGCACTTTCTGGCCGGGCTGTACCAGTATGTGATCGTCGACACGCAAAGCGGGCTCAATGATTTGACCATCAGCGCCCTGGATGCCAGCGACTTGGTGATCCTGGTGGCCACGCCGGACATCCCCTCCATCAAGAATGTGCGCCTCTTCTATGATGTTTTGGAGGCTATCGGCTACTCGGCCGGGAGGGTGTTGCTGGTCATGAACCGCGTGGACAAGCGCTACGGCATCACGGCCGAGGCCGTGTCGGACAATCTTAAGCAACCGGTGGTCGGCCAGATTCCGCTGGACGAGCGGACAATGATTCCGGCCACTAATCAGGGCCAACCCTTCATGCTGGGTGACCGCTCGCGGCCGATCGCGCGGGCCGTCCTGGAGCTCGCGCAGACGGTCCGAACCCGGCTGGCTGAGAAAAAAGAAGAAGAGGAAGCCGAAGTCAAGAAGCCAGCCCGCCCTCGCCTTCTGGGAGCGAGGGCCTAGCTGCAGGGTCCCGAAACCCCGAAGGGGAGGGTGAGAAATGTCTCTCCTGAAGCGAATTGAACAAGGTCAAACCGCTACCCCTCAAGCCGAGGACCTCAGCCCCTCGCGGCTGACGGAGTTGCGGGCCCGTCCGACTGCGGCCGCGCCCGCCTCGGGCCGGGAGGGGAGAGATAGCTACTTCGACCTGAAGACTCGTGTCCAGAACAAGCTCCTCAGCCAACTGGATCCCTCCATGGATGTGAGCCAGACCGCGGAGGTGCGCCAGACCATCGAGGAGCTGTTTGAGAGCATCCTGGTGGAGGAGAACACCGTCCTGTCGCGGGCGGAGAAACGGCGTCTGTTCGAGGCCATTGTCGCGGAGATTCTCGGTTTTGGCCCTCTGGAGCCGCTTCTGGCGGACGACACCATCACCGAGATCATGGTGAACGGCTGCAAGAATGTCTATGTGGAGCGCAAGGGCAAGATCGAGCGCACCGGCATGACCTTTGAAAGCGACGATCACGTCTTGCGGATCATGGATCGCATCGTTTCGCCCTTGGGCCGGCGCATTGACGAGTCGAGCCCGTACGTGGACGCCCGTCTTCCAGACGGGTCGCGCGTTAACGCGGTCATCCCACCGATTTCCCTGGTCGGGCCGGTTTTGACCGTCCGCAAGTTCGCTCGCATCCCGATCACCATTGAGGACCTGCTGCGCTTCGGAACCCTGACGGCCGAGGCGGTGGAGTTCCTGCGGGCCTGTGTCGTGTCCCGGCTCAACATGGTGATTTCCGGTGGCACCGGCTCCGGCAAGACCACCCTGCTGAACATCCTTTCCCAGTTCATCCCTTCGGTCGAGCGGATCATCACCATCGAGAATGCGGCCGAGCTCCAGCTGCGCCAGGACCATGTGATCTCTCTGGAGTCGCGCCCTCCGAATATCGAGGGTCGCGGGGAGGTCACGATACGCGACCTGGTAGTCAACTCTTTGCGCATGCGGCCCGACCGGATCATCGTCGGAGAGGTGCGCGATGATGCGGCGCTGGATATGCTTCAGGCGATGAACACGGGCCATGATGGCTCCATGACCACCTTGCACTCAAACAGCCCCCGCGATTCGCTTTCCCGGTTGGAGACCATGGTTCTCATGGCGGGGATGGATCTGCCCTCCCGCGCCATCCGCGAACAGATCTCTTCGGCGATCAATTTGATCGTCCACCAGGAACGTCTGCAGGATGGGACACGGCGGGTCGTCAATATTTCGGAGATCCACGGGATGGAGGGGGAGGTCATCACGATGACCGACCTGTTCGTCTTCGAGCAAACGGGCATTGAGGACGGGCGGATCATTGGCCGGCTGCGGCCGTCGGGCCTGAGGCCCAAGTTCATGGACCGCATCGAGGCCGCCAATATCCGCCTTCCCGCTTCCGTCTTTGGGATCGGGGATCGTCCCCGCTATTAGGCTGGGGGAAGGGAGCGGACGCAATGAGCGCGACACTGTTGGCGGGGGTGCTGGCAGGCACCGCAGTGCTCTTGGTCTTGGCTGCCCTCGTGCTGGGAGGCCAGAAGGATGTCGTGGAGGAACGGCTGAGCCAGTACACGGAGACGGCTCTGGCGGCCGCGCCCGGTGACGGCGCCGCCCCGGTCGTTCGAGCCAGCCCTCTGGCTGACCTGCTGGAGAGCCGCTTTGCCAAGTCGGGGCTTTTTTCCAAGATCTCCCGAGACCTGGCGCGCGCCGACCTGAAACTTCGGCCGGCCGAATACATTGCCCTGATTGCGATCTCGGGGGTCTTTGTTGGGATCCTGGCGGGCGTCCTGGCCCGGTCGATTCCCTTCGCCTTGCTGGGAGTCATCGCTGGGCTGTTCATCCCCGGGGTTTATGTCCGGTCCCGGCAGGGAGGTCGGCTGCATGCATTCGAAAACCAGCTTCCGGACATGATCAACCTGACGGTCAACAGCCTGAGAGCTGGGTACTCGGTGATGCAGGCCCTCGAGGCTGTAGCCAAGGAGATGCCCGCGCCGATATCGATGGAGATCCACCGCGTGGTCCAGGAGATGCAATTGGGGGTCTCCCTCGAACCTGCGCTCGAGGGTTTGTTGCGCCGCATGCCGAGCGCGGATCTGAAATTGATGGTGACCGCCATGAACATCCAGCGCGAGGTAGGCGGGAATCTGGCGGAGATTCTGGATACGATTTCCTTCACGATTCGGGAGCGCATCCGCATCAAGGGGGAGATCCGAGTCCTTACCTCGCAACAGCGCTTCACCGGCTATCTGGTGGCTGCCATCCCCTTTGCACTGGGGCTGTTTCTGTATTTCATCAACCGCAAATACATCATGACGTTCTTTTCTCCGGACACGCGGACATGCGGAATCCCCATGCTCATCCTTGGGCTCGTGATGATCCTCGCGGGGTTCTTTGCCGTGCAAAAGGTCGCTGCCATCGAGGTGTGACGCTATGCTTACCGCCATCGTCATCGTGATCATCCTGCTGATCGCCGCCGGGCTGGTCTATGCCGGCCTGCGCTTGCCTGCCGCTGGCGACCCCCTCCAAGACCGGATCAAGGAATATGTCGCGCGCGACCGGATGGCTTCCCTGGAAGAGATCGAAATGGGACAGTCTTTCCAGGACCGGGTCGTCCTGCCGTTTCTGCGCACCCTTGGGCAACTGGCCCTGCGATTCACTCCCAAGGCCAACCTGACCACCATCCACCAGAAGTTGGAGATGGCCGGCAACCCCGCCGGATTGGATCCGACGATCTTCTGGGCCCTTCAGATCGTGGGGGCCGTCGGGTTTGGCGGGATCGTGTTGCTCATGTTCATCATCGCTCCGGGACAACACCACTGGTTCACCACCCTGCTCTTGACGGTTCTTTTCCTTCTCATCGGCTATTTCTTTCCTCGCCTCTGGCTGGAGAGCCGAGTGAGCCGCCGCCAGGACCATGTCCGCAAGGCAATGCCGGATGCGCTGGACCTGCTGACAATCTGCGTGGAGGCCGGGCTCGGCTTTGATGCGGCCATGGGAAAGGTGAATGAGGAATGGGAGAATGAACTGGGCCTTGCCTTTGGCCGGGTCATCCAGGAAATCCGCCTGGGCAAGCTGCGGCGCGAGGCCCTGCGGGATATGGCCGACCGCATCGGGCTGACCGAGATGACGAGCTTTGTGGCCGCAGTGATCCAGTCGGAGCAGTTAGGAGTGAGCATGGGCCGCGTCCTGCGCATCCAATCCGACCAGATGCGGGTCCGCCGGCGCCAGGTCGCCGAGGAGCAGGCACGGCAAGCGCCTGTGAAAATGATGCTGCCGCTTGTGTTCCTGATCTTTCCGTCCATTCTGATCATCTTGCTCGGCCCGGCCGGCTTGACTTTGATGCAGTCGCAACTGGGCACAATCCTCCGGGGAGGTTGAACGGCCCAAGGCTCCTGGCTGCCCCGTGGGCGAATCCTCTGGTTCGAGTGGCCGGTCCGGGAGGGCTTCGGGATCTCCCCCGGACCGGCTTTTTCGTCTTGGGGGGCGCAAGGGCTTGGCCAGGGCGATCGGTTTCACTGGGGAGGTTGAACCCCCACCGCTTTTTCTCTTGCGCCTCCCGTCGCAGGGGGCTAGGCCTTCTTGGGCCGGTGACCTTCGATGGCCCACGGGTATAATCGGCGGGAGCGCTTTGCCGCGGCCCTGTCGTTCGCTGCCAGAGTTCTCTTCGGTCTGGCCAGACCGGACAGCCTTTCCTGGAAAGGAGCCTTGCAGTCCGGGCAACGCGGATCCAGCCGGCAGACCGGAGACCCTGCTCGCGGAGAGCCTCCCGGGAAGCCAAGGTCCCAGAGCGCTGCCCGCAGCAGGGTGCCGCCGTTGGCGATCGATGGCCAACCGGACCAGACCTCGGAAGGGAGGATTCATGACCCTGGACATCACGGTGAAGGGCAAGGACATGGACGTCACACCCCAGCTGGAGGAGTATGTTCGCAAGAAGGTGGCCAAGCTGGATCGTCACCTCGACAACCTCGAGAAGGTGCACGTCGAGCTGACGTACATGAAAGGGGCGCGCAGTTCTTCCGATCGTCAGGTTGCGCAACTGACCGCCCGAGGGCCGACCATCCTGCTTCGAGCTGAGGAGCGTTCCGAGGACATGTTTGCTTCCGTGGACAAGGCCCTGGAGAAACTGACCCGTCGTCTGGATCGGTACAAGGGGAAACACTATCGCGGTCGGGGCGATGGGACGAGTACGGCCGAAGCCGCGGACGAAACGGCGTCGGAAGAAGGACTCCCGGCCGAGGGAGTGATTGCGCGGCGCAAGCGGTTTGAGATCATCCCGATGGACGAGTCCGAGGCCATCGAACAGATGTTGCTCTTAGGGCACGAGAGTTTCTTTGTGTTCCTGAATGTGCACACGGAGCACATCAACATCTTGTACCGGCGCCGCGATGGAACGTACGGAATCATTGAACCTGAGCTCCGCTGAAGACCCCGCCGGTGGGTTCTGGCCAAGGGGCAGGATTTCCTGCCCCTTGCCGTTCGTACGCTCAGCATGAACGCTGACTTGGAAGGTGAGAGTCCTTCTCGGAGGTGATGGCGCCAACCGTAGCCAAAGGCAAACCCGTCCTTAGCGCACGGGTCAGGAGGCGTCGCCGTGAGGCGGGGTCCGGAGGAAGCCGGAGGCAAACCCGCGACCTGAGGAACCCTGGTCCCCGGGTTCCAGGGGACACGAACTCGGTAAGAGGCCGTAAGCCCGGACGAGCCCGCCCTGGGCACTCGGGCCAGGGTGGGCGAGCAACCACGAAGTCCTAGCCATCAAGGGGCGAAACGGTAGACCGGGCAGGGATGCGGGGAAAGCCAGTGCTCTTATCTGGGGATACCTGCTGCCTTACTGCTAAAGCGGTAACTCCAACTGAAAGGTTGGATTGAGGTAGCAGGGGTCAGCCGAGGCCATAGTACCGTTGGCGTCACAACGGGAAGGGCCGAACGTTGAGGAGGACAGGAACTTGAGCGGTTCGTGGGATGAGCGTAAAAGGCAGCCTTCCCCGCAAGGGGACCTGCTGGGAGGGTGGAGGTGGTGAAGCCAACGAGACCTGACCAGAGGGCCAAGCAATCTCCGACACCGAGCGAGGGAATGTCCGAGGCAGGTGGTGAGGGCGTGTGGGAGCAGGTGTTTAAACGCAAGAACCTGTTCGCCGCGCTCAAACGTGTCGAGGCCAACGGGGGTGCGCCGGGCGTGGATGGGATGACGGTCGAAGCCCTCCGCCCGTACCTAAAAGTGCACTGGTTGGGGTTAAGGGCCGCCCCCTGGACTGGCCCCCAGGGCAGGCTTGACGCGGGGATCTACCGACCAAGCCCAGTCCGGCGGGTGGAAATACCGAAGCCCGACGGAGGGGTGAGGTTGTTAGGGATCCCAACGGTGATAGATCGCCTCATCCAACAGGCGATCTCGCAGGCGTTGACGTCGCTGTTCGATCCGCTGTTTTCGCCTCACAGTTATGGGTTTCGACCCAAACGCCGGGCCCAAGACGCCGTGACAGCCGCCCAAGGGTACCCTGGCCTGCTGGTCCAGGGCAGGCATCCGAGAAGGCTACACCTGGGTAGTGGATATTGACCTGGAGAAGTTCTTTGACCGGGTCAACCACGACAAGCTGATGGCGCGTGTGGCACGGGTGGTGAAGGACAAGCGGGTGCTGAAGCTGATCCGGCGATATCTTCAGTCCGGGGTCATGGTGAACGGTGTGGTGATGGAGACAGCTGAGGGGACGCCGCAAGGTGGGCCGCTCTCGCCACTGCTGGCCAACATCATGCTAGACGACCTGCCCGCCCTGGGCACTCGGGCCAGGAGACAAAGAGCTGGAAAAGCGAGGGCATCGGTTCGTCCGCTATGCCGATGACTGCAATATCTATGTCAAGACAGAGCGGGCGGGTCAGAGGGTAATGAACAGCGCGCGTCAGTTTCTGGAGAAGAAGTTGAAGTTGAGGGTGAACGAGAAGAAGAGTGCGGTGGCACGAGCTGTTCAGCGGAAGTTCCTGGGGTTCAGCTTCTTTCATCGCAAAGGGGAGGTGCTGATCCGAATCGCTGATCAGACCGTGCAACGACTTCGTGCGAAGCTCCGTGGGTTGACACGACGCACTCGGTCAGGCCGAATGGAAGAGATCGTCCGGCAACTCAATGAGTACTTGAGAGGTTGGATGGGATACTTCCGACTAACCGATATGCCGAGTGTGCTTATCCAGCTGGATGAGTGGCTCCGCCGACGACTAAGACAAGTTCTCTGGAAACGGTGGAAACGAGGTAAGACACGCTGGCGGGAGTTGATATCGCTGGGTGTCCCTCGCAACCTCGCCGCCTTGGGTGCCACTGGCAAGAGCCCGTGGCATATGGCGGAGACACCTGCGGTTCACATGGCCTTGAGCAATGCCTTCTGGCAGGCTCAGGGTCTGTGCACGCTCACCGCGTATTACCACCAACTGCATGTTCCCCGACGAACCGCCGGATGCGGCCCCGCATGTCCGGTGGTGTGAGAGGGAGGATGGGTTGCCCATCCTCCCTACTCGATCAGGGGCCGACCGTAAGGTCTGCGGGAGGACGGCGGGCCATCAAGCCAGGGACCGGAGTCCCCACCGTTCCCGCGTCCGTTCCTCTGCCGGCCGGAAGATCAGCCGGTCCACCGAGAGGCCGATCGCCACAATGACCAGCATGACGGCCAGAACACGGCTCATATCATTCAGCTCCCGACCGAGAGACAAGAGTTGTCCCAGGCCTAGGCTCACGTAGAGGAGTTCTGCGGCCATCAGGGAACGCCACGCAAAGGACCAGCCCAGCTTCATCCCGGAGAGGATGGCGGGCAGCGCCGCGGGAAGGACCACGTCCCGGTAGAGCCGGGAGCCGCCGCATCCCAGGGTTCGGGCCGCGCGGATATAGATCGGGGGCGTGTTGCGCACCCCGTCTGCCGTGGCCAGGGTGATGGAGAGAACCGCGCCCATGACGACCACAAAGAGGATCGCCGTCTCCGACAGACCGAACCACAAGATCGCCAGGGGGAGCCAGCAGATGCTGGGGAGGGCTTGCAGGCCCAGGACCACGCCTCCGAGGGCCTGGTCGACCAGCCGGACCCGGCCCAGCAGCAATCCCAGCAGCAGGCCGAGGACCAGCGACAGGCCGTAGCCGATGGCGATGCGCCTCAGGCTGACCCCGATCGCAATCGGGAAGGTTCCATCCGAGAACCCGCCCCACAGGGATTGGCCTACGCTGAGGGGAGAAGGGAAGATATAGGTAGGCCAGAGGTGCAGCAGGATCAGGATTTCCCAGACGGCCAGCAAGAGAATGAGAAAGCCAACTCTAGTGGCCCGGTCTCTCATGCTCCACCTCCTCCTGCATCGCTTTCGCGACCTCATCCTGCAATTCCGCCAGAACCTCGCGAGCCGCATCCACCAGGGTATGATCCTCCATGTGGCGCGGCCGCCCGAGCGAGAAACGAAACTCCCGCTTCACCTTTCCGGGCCGAGCGCACATGGCCAGGACCCGGTCTCCCAGGACCAGCGCCTCGCGCACGTTGTGGGTGACAAACACAATGGTCTTGCCGGTCTGGGCCCAGATCGACTGCAGTTCGTCGTGCATCCGGTCCCGGGACTGGGCATCCAGCGCGGCGAAGGGTTCATCCATGAGGAGAACATCCGGGTTGATGGCTAGGGCCCGGGCCAGAGCCACCCGCTGCTTCATCCCTCCGGAAAGTTCGTGAATGTACGCCTTCTCAAACCCGGCCAGACCCACCAGATTCAGGAACTGCGCAACCCTCGCCTGCCTTTCCGCCGGGGGCGTTCCGATCACTTTCAGACCAAAGGCCACATTGTCCTGAACGCTCAGCCAGGGGAACAGCGCGGCTTCCTGGAAAACCAGGGCCCGATCCCTCCCCGGACCTCGGATGGGGGACCGGTCCACAAGGATCTGCCCTGAGTCTGCCGGCTCCAGGCCGGCCAAGATATTCAGCAGCGTCGATTTTCCGCACCCCGAGGGCCCCACCAGGCACACAATCTCGCCGGGGGCCACCGAGAAGCTCATCCCATCCAGGGCCAGCAGGCTCCCTCGCCGCGAGCGAAAAGACTTCACTACTCGGACCACCTCGAGCTTGGCGGAATCCGTACTCATGGGTTGGGGGACCGCCTCACGGAATGGGGGAAAGCCGATCGGCGCTCAGGACCTGGTTCAACAGGGTAAGGTCCGTCAGGCCGGAGAGATCGAAGGGACCCTGGAGATACCCGGCTCGCTGCGCGGCCTGGGCCTGGCTGACCAGCGTCGTGTCCAGCGGGTCATAGGTGACTTCCATTCGATTCCAGGCCTGGTCCAGAACCTCGGGGCTCAGACCCTGGCCGGTAAGACGGCCGATGTCCTGGTTGGCGAGAGCCTTGGCTTGGTCGGGGTGGGTACGCTCCCAAAGGGTGATCGCAACATGGGTCTGAAGCCAGGCTTTGACGACCTCCGGGTGATTGCGCAGGAAAGAGGTGGTGACCACCACCACCGCGGTCGAGAACTGACCATTCGGCCAGAGATTACGTTCGTCCACGAACACCGTTCCGCCGCCCTCCACGACCAGCTCGCTGGCCCAGGGTTCCGGCACCCAGGCCCCGTCGATCTGCCCCATGCGGAAAAGCTGGAGGATTTCCGGGTTGCTGACCGGAACAATCGTGACCGTGCCTCCCTTTTCGGCCGGCTTCAGCCCATGTTGGCTGAGATACGAGCGCAGGGCAACGTCTTGGGTGTTCCCCAGCTGCGGGTCGGCGATGCGCTTCCCGGAAAGGTCCGCGGGAGAGTGGATCCCGGCGGCCGGCCGGACCACCAACGCCGCTCCTCCGCTGGTCGCCCCGGCGATGATGCGCAGGGCCTGGCCACCGCTCTTCAGATAGCCGTTGATCGCCGGGCTGGGGCCGATGTAGGCCAGGTCCAATTGGTTGGCAAACATGGCCTCGATCTCGTCCGGCCCGGCGTTGAAAACCTTGGGCTCCAGGACCACGCTGGCGGGCAGGGATTTGGCAAAGTCGCCCCGAGCGATGCCGATCACCGCCTGGCTGTGGGTGAAATTGGGAAAGTACCCCACCCGCAGGGGGATCGTCGGAGCAGGGGTCGCCGCGCCGGTGAAGGGAAGGACGCAGGCGGTCAGCAGGACCAGACCGGCAAGGCAAATGGCGCCGCGGAGGGTTGGGGAGCACGCTGGGCGCATCATCCTGGCTCTCTCCCGGCCTAGGGTCACAAGCCCCAGCCAATCTCAGGCCGCCGGACCGCACGGCCTGCTCAGAGGATTATACCGGAGGGAATGAAGCGGCATCATGGCGCACGGGCCCATGCCGGTTGCGGTCCCGCTCGGAGCAAACCGGGGTGGGCATTTTCGCTCATGATCTGCCAGAATCCATGGGACTCTGAGGACGACCGGTCCTGGGGCGCCTGTCGACGACGGCAGGGGCTGCCCTCGAGAGGAAGACCGGACCGTTCCATTTCCGTTTTCTCTGCGATCCTAGGGCAGCAACCTGGACGGGCAGGCCCTCGGGCGCATTCGGGACACTTGAGGCGAGCGTGGCCCCAAGGGTCCCGGTGCGGAATCCGCAGAGCCGTTCGCTCCGGGGGGCAAGACGGCGGTCAAAGGGATTCTTGCCAGAGCCGAATCCAACTATGTATAATGCCAGCATGAATCTCGATCAGGCCTCCGCGCGCGCTGCACAACTCCGTCGAAAGATCAACTACCACAACTTCCGGTACCACGTCCTTGATTCTCCGGTGGTTTCAGACGCGGAATATGACCGCCTGCTGGTCGAGCTTCGGGACCTGGAGCAAAAGTATCCTCAGCTGATAACCCCGGATTCTCCTTCTCAACGGGTTGGCGGGCAGGTCCTGGACAAGTTCGTTCGGGTCCAGCATCCTGGCCCTATCCTGAGCCTGGCCAACGCTTTCTCTCCCGAGGACGTGCGTGCCTGGTATGAGCGCATCCGGCGACTGGATCGGCGGGTGGAGACCTCCGCCTTTGTCGTGGAGCCCAAGATCGACGGCTTGACGGTGGTGCTGCACTACGAGGAAGGCGGTTTTGTCCTGGGAGCAACGCGCGGCGATGGCGAGGTCGGCGAGGATGTGACCCCCAACCTGCGCACGGTCCGTTCGGTCCCCCTGAGGATCCCCGTGGATCCGCGGAGCCCGCTGCGGCCTCCCGTGCGAATCGTCGTGCGGGGAGAGGCCTTCTTCCCAGTGAAGGATTTTGAGACTTTCAATAAGCAGCTTGCTCAGAATGGCGAGCGGACGTACGTCAATCCACGGAATGCGGCGTCGGGTGCCCTGCGCCAGCTCGACCCCAGTCTCACCGCCTCGCGGCCAATCGACCTCTTGTGCTATGCCATTGTGGCCCTCGAGGGGATGCCGCGCCCCTCGGGGCAATGGCAAACGCTTGAACTGTTGCGGTCCTTGGGTTTTCCAGTGACCTCCGAGGCGCAGCGTTGTGGGGATCTGGAGGCGGCCATCGCGGTCTGCGATTCATGGGTGGATCAGCGGGAGCGCCTCCCGTTTGAAGCGGACGGGATGGTGATCAAGCTCGACGATTTGCGGCTCGCGGACTCTCTCGGGTCTGTCGGCAAAGATCCGAGGGGGTCCATTGCCTTCAAGTTCCCAGCCACCGAAGTCTCCACCCGGCTGCTGGACATTGGGGTTAACGTGGGACGCACAGGGGTGCTGACGCCCTACGCGATCCTCGAGCCGGTCGCCATCGGCGGGGTGACGATCAGCAAGGCCACTCTTCATAATTTCGAATTCATCCAGGAGCGAGACATCCGCATGGGAGATCGTGTCCTGGTAAAACGTGCGGGGGAGGTCATTCCCTACGTGATCGGCCCGATCGCCGCTGCGCGCAATGGATCGGAGCGTGCCTTCTCGCCGCCCAGGACTTGCCCCTCTTGTGGTGAGCCGATCGAGCATTTGGCGGGTGAGGTCGCGTCCTATTGCGTGAACGCCTCTTGCCCGGAGCAGCTCATCCGTAACCTCGAACACTTTGCCTCTCGGGGCGCCATGGACATCGAGGGGCTGGGAATTAAGATCGTCGAAGAGCTCGTCCAGGGCTCGCGGGTTAAGGATCTCGCCGACCTTTACCGCCTGCAGAAGAAGGATCTGCTGGGTCTTGAAGGATTTGCGGAGAAGAAGGCCTCCAACCTCCTGGAGGCGATCCAGGCCTCGAGGTCCCGGCCCCTGCCCAGATTGATCGTGGGACTGGGCATTCGCGGGGTGGGCGAGGTTGTGGCCGGCGACTTGGCTCGTTCTTTTGGGGATCTGGACCGATTCACGGCTGCGGCTGTCGAGGACCTGGAACAGATCCCGGGAATCGGGCCCAACACAGCCCAAGCCGTCGTGGATTGGCTCGGCCGCAGGGCCAATCAAAGGGTGCTCAAGAAACTCAAGCAGGCCGGCGTGCGGCCGCGCTCCGAAGGGGTGCCCGCGGGGAGGCGAAAGCTTGAGGGTCTGATCTTTGTGATCACCGGTACTCTCGCTGGCCTGTCTCGAGGAGAGGCAAAAGCGCTCATCGAGTCCCACGGGGGAAAAGTCACCGAGAACGTGAGCCGCAAGACGAGCTATCTTCTTTGCGGGGACTCGCCCGGGTCCAAGCTTGGCAAGGCGAAGGAGCTGGGAGTCCCCGTCCTGCGTGAGGACGAATTGGAGCGGCTTGTACGGGGCGCCTGAAGTGTCTCGATGACGAGAAAGCTCTATTTCCTGCACGCCAGCGTCGACGAATACGGGTGGTCCCTCGGGGAAAATACCCGCCGGGGAGGAAGGCACGACAAGCGGGAGAGGGCAAGCTGCTATGGTTAACCGACCGCTGGACCCAATATCGATACGTATTGCAGCTGTCCAAGAGCGCTTCCAAAGGCTGACCGAGAGGCGCCTCTACTACTACAACCTGCCGGTGTCCGAGCTGCGAGGCGGCTCTCGGGTGGTGGTGGGGGGGCGCGAGATGGGGATGTACGCCTCGTACAGCTACTTGGGGCTCCTGGGACATCCTCGCATTGCCGCCGCCGCGAAAAAGGCCGTCGACCAGTTTGGCACAGGAACACACGGCGTGCGCCTTCTGGCCGGGACGCTGACGCTCCACCGTGAGCTTGAGGCAGCGATAGCTGCCTTCAAAGAAACGGAGGATGCCGTCACTTTTTCCTCGGGCTATGTCACGAACCTGGCGATTATTTCCACGCTCCTCGGGCGACGCGATGTGGTCATTGGCGACAAGCTGAACCATGCCAGCATTGTGGATGGCTGCCTTCAGTCGGGGGCTAAGTTCTGGCGTTTCCGCCACAATGACACCCGAGATCTCGAGCGGCTGCTGCGGAGAGCACCCCGATCTGCCTCCAAGTTGGTTGCTGTGGATGCGGTTTTCAGCATGGACGGAGACATTATCGACCTCCCGGCGGTCGTGTCTTTGTGCCGTCGCTATGGGGCTTGGTTGATGGTGGATGAGGCCCACTCGCTGGGGGTACTGGGGCAGCACGGCCACGGGATCGAGGAGCACTTTGGGCTGCGGGATGCGATTGATCTTAAGATGGGCACCTTCAGCAAGGCCATCCCGTCGGTTGGCGGCTATGTGGCGGGACGCAAAGATCTCATTTCCTATCTTCGTCACTCTGCCCGTCCCTATATTTTTTCGGCCGCTCTGCCGCCACCCCAGGCCGCCGCTGCTAAGGAGGCCCTGGCACTGATTACCGAGGAGCCAGAGAGGGTCGAACGATTGCACCAGAACTCCGGGCTATTCCTCTCCGGACTCAAGTCTGAAGGGTTCGACACGATGTTCAGCCAGACCGCGATTGTCCCGATCCTGTGCGGAGAGGACGACCGAGCGTTCGAAATGACCCGTGCTTGCCATGAACTGGGGATGTTCGTCCTACCTGTGGTTTCGCCTGCCGTGCCGGAGGGATCGGCCCGCCTGCGAGCTACTGTCACCGCGGCTCACGAACCAGCGGAGATCGAGCGGGCCGTGGAATTGCTTGCCCGCGCTGGCCGCAGCGTGGGGGTGCTGCGCTAAGCGCCTTGTGCCTCAGGGGCACAAACAGTTTCCCTGCGCAACCCGACCTCATAGCATAGCGGAAAGAGTGAGATTCTGTCCCCCGGATCCCGACCGTCCCGAACACCCGCGGGTGATATGGCAGAATCGGGGAGGGTGGATCGAATAGAAGGCTCCCGTCTCCTGGCTGGGACGGCGATTGGGCCGGGCTGACTCGAGTGGGCCGTTGCAGGGACAACGCTTCTCGGCGCGCTCGTCAGGAATCCGCGGGCTGGATCAGCGCCGGCAAGGTGCCAGTGCAGGCTTAATATTGGGTTGCGTGTGGGGGAAAGCCATGGGACCTCCCTGTCTGAAGCTGAAACCGCAGCGAGAGAAATCGCTGCTGCGCCATCACCCTTGGGTCTTCTCGGGCGCGGTCGCGGAGACGCTTGGGGATCCTGCCTCTGGGCAGAGCGTCGAGGTCTTTTCCTCAGAAGGCCATTGGTTGGCCCGAGCTGCCTTCAGCTCTCATTCGCAAATCACCGCGCGGGTTTGGACTTGGGATGAGGGGGAGGCTGTCAACTCAGACTTCTTCAGGCGGCGTATCGAGGCCTCCGTAAATCGGCGGCGCGAGCTCCAATCCTCTACGGATGGGATGCGACTGGTCAATGCGGAAAGCGACGGGCTGCCCGGGCTGGTCGTGGATAGGTACGGTCGCTTTTTGGTTGTGCAGTTCTTGAGTGCCGGACCAGAGTATTGGAAGGGGCAGATCCTTGGGGTTCTCCAGTCTGTGGAGGGCATCTCAGGTCTCTACGAGCGGTCGGATGTCGAGGTGAGGGAAAAGGAGGACCTGACCCAGGTCATGGGCGTCCTCTGGGGAGAGTCGCCCTCTGGCCTGGTCGAGATCCGGGAGGGCCCGTGGCGTTTCCTGGTCGATGTTCAGAATGGTCAAAAGACCGGGTTTTACTTGGATCAGAGGGAAAGTCGCCAGGCGGTGCAGGGACTGGTTGCCGACCTCTTCCCAGGGGGCTCGGTGCTGAATGCCTTCTCCTACACGGGGGGCTTCGCTGTGGCCGCCCTGGCCGGCGGGGCAGCAAGCGTGGTCAACGTGGACTCTTCGGGTGCGGCACTGGAACTCGCCAAGAAAAACCTCAGCCTCAACCAGCTATCGGTCGCAAGCGAGGATTTCATCGAAGCCGACGTCTTCCGGATTCTTCGCAAATACCGGGACTCCGGCGCAAGCTTCGATATGATCATCCTAGATCCCCCCAAGTTGGCCCCCTCTCGTTCTCAGGTCATGCGGGCCGCGCGCGCCTACAAGGACCTCAACTGGCTTGCCTTCCGGCTGGCACGCCCGGGAGGTTGCGTCGTCACCTTTTCTTGCTCCGGGGCCGTGGGGGAGGATCTATTTCAGAAGATCGTCTTTGGCGCCTCCATCGACGCGGGCAGGGAGGTGCAGATCCTGAGCCGTCTGCGCCAGTCCAGAGACCACCCCGTTCGCCTCAGCTTTCCAGAAGGGGACTACCTGAAGGGCTTAATCTGCCGGGTCGAAGCCTAGGCTGAGGGCAAGAGAGGCCAACTTGTGGGGAGGTCCCAGCCGCGAAGTTGGCCCGCCTGGAGCGGGCTGGGGCGCTTTGGGGCGACCAGGGGGTCAAGCGAGTTCTCATTCTCTGGACATTGATGAAGGGCTCGATAACTTTGGATCCGGGTGCTTCAGGAATGGGATCTTGCTGCAGGTTTGGCCCTGGGCCCCGACCATCGATTCGATGGCGCCGGTATTTTCCAGCGTAGCCCCATGAGCTTCTCTTGATTCGGCGGGGGGTCGGGCCTGCCTGGTTCTTCCCGTTTGGCCCCCGCCCAAAATGGCCGTCCTGTTCCAGAGGATTGCGCCTTTCAGCGCGGCAATTCTCGGAGGCCGCGAATGCCGCAACCTCTGCACCCACAAGATGGTCCCGGCGCCCCTGGAAGTTCCTCCCTCGCAAGAGGCCGCGGTTTTTTGCTCCGCGGGGCAAGAGTCCCGTTGGCTTGTCCCTGGGCCTATTCCTCCGCGATGTGCAGCACAATGCGCCCGCGTCCGTGCCGGGTTTCGCTCTGTGCTTGGGCCCTGCCAGCCTGAGCCAGTGGAAACACGGGCCCGACTACCGCGCGGATCTGTTTGGACTCGATTAGCTCTGTGATCTGGTGCAAGTGTTCCGGGGAGGCCCGCCCACCAGTTACCACGCGGAGGCCCAGGGCTTTGGCCTTATCCGGGCGGACCTGGCCGGCGATGGACACCAGGACACCGTCGGGGCGAAGAACCTTCAAAGAGCGGTCGATGACCTCGCCCCCCACCGTGTCAATCACGGCATCCACATCATGCACAACCTGTTCAAAGGGGGTTGCCTGATAATCGATGGCCTGCTCCACCCCGAGGAAGCGCAAGAAGTCGAGATTGGACGCCGACGAAGTTCCCAGGACATGCGCACCCTTCCAGCGAGCCAGTTGCACCGCCATTACCCCGACGCCGCCTGCCGCTCCCTGGACCAGGACCCGCTGCCCGGATTGCACCTCGGCCGCGTCCATCACAGCCCCCCAGGCGGTTAAGGCCCCCACAGGCAGGCTTGCGGCCTGCTCGAAAGTCAGGCTCTGCGGTTTGGGGGCCAGGTTGTCTGCGGAGGTGACCCCATATTCGGCGTAGGCGCCCGGGACGAATCCGAAAACAGCTTGGCCTGGCTGGAACATCATGGTCCCCGATCCAACGCCTGCAATGATCCCGGCGCCATCCAGCCCCGGCGTCCAGGGAAAGGTTAGAGGCTGCCAGGCTTTGGTCAGGCCGGCCCGCATCTTCCAATCGAGGGGGTTTACTCCCGCCGCCAAGATCCGAACCAAGACTTCACCCGCCTTCGGCTCCGGACGAGGGATTGGTTCGAGGACAAGTTGTTCCGGCCCGCCATAATCATGGGCGCGTATGGCGATCATCATCTGAAGAGACATCAGTCATTCCCCCGAGGTCGATTTCCCAGGATCCCCGACTAACCTCTTGGATTGCGGGGTTTCGATCACCCGATCGATGAGTCCATACTGAACGGCCTGGTCGGCACTCATGTAGAAGTTCCGCTCGGTATCTCGCTCGATCACATCCAAAGGTTGCCCCGTGTGAAGCGACATGATTTCGTTCAGGCGGCTCTTAAGTCGTAGGATCTCACGCGCCTGAATCTCAATCTCCGTTGCTTTCCCTTGGGCGCCACCCAGCGGCTGGTGCATGTGGATGGTGGCATGCGGCAGGGCGTTGCGTTGCCCCTTGGTGCCCGCCGTCAGGAGCACGGTGCCAAACGAAGCCGTCACGCCGACGGCCAGGGTCGCGATCGGATTTGGGATCATCTGCATGGTGTCATAGATCGCCATACCCGAATAGATGACGCCTCCGGGCGAATTGATGTACATCTGGATGGGCGCCTCCGGATCCTGTTGACTCAGGTAGACGAGTTGAGCCACTACCGAATTGGCCGTCTGATCGTTGATTTCATCCCCAACAAAGACGATGCGATGGCGAAGCAGAAGGGAGTAGATGTCGTAGGCTCTTTCGCCGCGTTCGGTCATTTCTGTCACCACGGGGAGGGCCGAGAGAGCAATGGACTTGCTGGGATAGGACAGCATCTTCAAGCCTCCGGAAAGGCGGTTCGGCCTCCGCCCCCGCTCAGGGGCGAGCCGCAGACCGCTTCAAGGCCGCCTGCGCGCGGCCGGAATGTGCCGCAGGGAACCATGGTTCCACGCTCTGAGCCTGCCAGTCGGCCCGGCTGGCCAACTGGGCTCCCGCCGAAGGGCCCCCGACCCTCATCCGGCCGACTCGGCGCCGGGAGTGCACGAACCTCCGGGAGCTTCTTCGCCGATCCATCCGGCCTGGGTATTCTGGGGGAGGTCATGCCTTCCCAGCCCAGGGGAGCTCAGACACCCTGGTTGAGAACCTCCAGGCAACGCACGGCCAGGGGCCCACGGGCATCGGTGGACAGTCCCGCGGCCTGTGATCCCTATTCTAACCTCTCCAAGCGGCCTTCAACAGGGTTCCTGGCCACCGACTAAGGATTTTCGAAGGAAGTTTGACCCAGTGGCCTTGAAGCTGTTTCCCCCTTGCTGCCCATCCACCGCTGGCCGCGCCTTGTTCCCTCCGCCGCAACAGCAAGTCACCAAGTCGCATGCCTCTTGTTCGCAAGGGGGAAAATAGGTCGCGGGCTCCCGAGGGAGCCCGCGGTGTGGAGATGGCGGGAATCGAACCCGCGTCCGAGAAGCTTCGACCGAGGATCTCTACAGGCTTAGTCGGCTTTTAGTTCTCGCGGATCGGTCCCCAGTCGACGGGGGAAGCGCGGTCCGCCAGCCGCTGGAGCCCGAAAGCCCCTCTTTCGCGCGCTTAGCAGCCTCGCGCGCGGCACCCCGCCATTGTGGCGCCCGATCCTCCCCCGGGCAGAGACGGGAAGAGGCGGACGTGGCCTCAACTGGGAGGCCAGACCCTATCCCGCGGGGTTAGGCCGCGAGAGGAAGGGCCGCGTAAGTGTGATTGGCACTTGAAGTTTTGCGCTGATTTTCCGAGGTCGGCGCCTCTCGACCTGCCGTCCAGGGCCAGCCGCTTCCGTCGAAGCCTGTCATCCCCATGGAAGGAATTATACTCTCTCTTAATCCTTCCACATCCCGTCTCGAAAGGTGTTCACCCCCGCTTGCTTTCCAAGCACCTTGTACATATGCACGCCGCTGAAGGGCTCACCCAGGATCCCGTCATGGATTGCCCAGCTCCGACCCAGGATGGTCTGGCTCGCCTGCGGCTGGCGGAAAGCATTGGACCCATCCAATCGGCGCAGCAAGTCACCATCCTTGCGAAAACGGGTGTCGATGCTTTCCATCCAGCGCCGTCCTTGCTGGTACGCGAAACCGTAGCGCTCAAAGACCACCGCATTGTGGTAGGAGAGGGGCTCGGCGAAAAACAAGTCTCTTCCCAGGAGGGAGACGAAAGCTTCAAAGGCGAGGATGGAGTGCGACAGGATCCTCAAACCCCGACGCACTTGGCCGGGAGCCAGCCCCGCGGCCAAAGCGGCCTCTTCGGCGGGCAGGTTGCGTCCCAAGGTACCGAACTGGGTGCGGGATCCTTCGGGCGTCCGATCCGTTTCAAAGCGCGGCGAAGTTGGGTCATTGACCACATAGAGCATGACATGGATTTGGCCGTTCAGAGTGTCGGTCAGCTGGGCGTAGAGAAGCGGGTCCTGCGCGCCGACCGAGTGGCGGAGATCCACCTCCACCACGCTGCCAGCCATTTCGGCGGTCACCGTGAGCAGGCGCGAACCGCCCTCATCTGAGAAGGTCGCCGGGTTGATGTGGAATCGGTCCCAGAGGACGAGAGGGATGAACGTCGCATAAAGCCGGTCTCGCTCCGCGGCCGACAGTTGGTTGATGCCCGCGAGGGAAGAAGGAGGGGTCATGGGGACGGTCGCTCACTCGTCCTGTGGGGACTGGCGGCCCTATCGTTTCCGCCGAAAGGCACGCGCCATTTCCCGTTCCGCCTCGCGGCGGGCAAGGGCCTGGCGTTTATCGTAGTTCCTGCGGCCTCGTGCCAGGGCAATCTCCAACTTCGCCCGGCCACTGCGGAGGTACATGCGCAGTGGGATCACGGTAAGCCCTTTCTGCTGTTGGGCAACCGCCAGTTCCGTGATCTCCCGTCGATGAAGGAGCAGGCGCCGATTGCGCAGGGGATCGTGATTCATGCGGCTGGCCGGGTCGTAGACCGCAATGTGAGCGTTGTGGAGCCAGGCCTGTCCGGCTTCCACCCGTACATAGCCGTCCCGAAGATTCACTTGGCCGGCGCGAACTGACTTGATTTCCGTACCCTGAAGGGCCAGTCCCGCTTCCAGGCGCTTGAGGATGTCGTAGTCGTGATGGGCCTTCCGGTTTGTGGCAACGATCTTGATCGACTTCTCCATTTCGGGTCCCTTCGTCTCACCGAATCCGGTGCTGGGTCTTGGCCCTTGGATTGCGGTAAACCTCCGGGTTGGCGCAGTGTTCCAGCGGCCGATCCTCGAGGCCTGCCAGGACATTCTCACATGCCAATTGGACCATCCGGCGCCGCGCTTCGGCACCGGCCGAGCCGATATGGGGCAAGATCAGGCAATTGGCGAACCCGAAAAGAGGATGGCCCGGGGGCAGAGGTTCAGGGTCCGTGACGTCCAAGCCTGCCCCTCCCAGAGGACCATGTTCGAGGGCGTTTCGCAAGGCCTCCGTGTGGACTATGGCTCCGCGAGCGGTATTGATGAGGACGGCGCCTTTCCTCATCCGCTCAAGGTGTTGGGCATCCATCAACCCTCTCGTCTGCTCGGTCAGCGGGACATGCAGACTCACGAAGTCACTTCCACTCAACAGGTCGTCCAGGGGAACCCGGGTCGCCTGGAGGTCCGCCTCAACCTCGGGATGGGGCCGGGGGCCCGTATAGAGCAATCGCATGCCGAATGACCGGGCCCTGCGCGCCACAGCCTGCCCAATCCGCCCCAATCCGACGATCCCGAGCGTCGCGCCCTGCACGTCCTTGCCGAGCCAGCCCGTCACGGACCACCCCTCCCAGCGGCCGGAGCGGGCATCTTGGGCCGCTTCTGGGAGTCGGCGCGCGACGCAGAGCAGCAGCGCCAGGGCCACGTCGGCGGTCGCTTCTGTCAGGAAGTTGCCGACACTTCCGACGGGAATGCCGCGTTTCGTGCATTCTGCCAGGTCGACATTGTCCACCCCGACGGCCATATTGCTCACCACCCGGAGGAGAGGGGTCCGGGTCAGGAGAGAGGCGTCCACCTTGTCCGTCAGCAGAGTGAGGATACCCTCGGCTTGCTCCATCAGCTTTCCGACATCCCCCGGAGCGGCCCCTTGGAGGACGTGCACTTCACAGGAGTCCACCAGCGGCTGAATCCATTCCTCAGGCAGGGCAACGGTGGTCAGGACCTGGCGTTTGGATACCACGACTTTCTCCATCCCCAATGGTTGTTTCACGGGTTCCTGTGACGCAAGACCCGGGGCTTCTTCGCCAGTATAATAGCATCCCTGAGAAAGCTTGAGGCGCTCCCGGATCAGGACAGGATCCGGGCCGTTTTTTGCCTCGGCCGGGACACGGGCGGGGCTTGCGGAGCACTGGAGGTTCGCTTTGAGCCGGGTCGTTAACCCCAATAACGGAGGACGTCAGCGTTCCCAGCTGATGAAGTCTATGGCCATGGCTCTGCGGGTCATGGCCGAGAAGCGCGAGATCGACGACGAAGTTCGCGACATCGCAGCGTTTCTGATTCTTGCTCTCGAGGAGATCTGGCGCAGCGTAGACCAGTCGGCTTCGGCCTGGGAGCGGAGGAACTACTGGGTCAAGGCGGATCAGTTCCGCGAGCAATGGCGATGGGTTGACCGGTTGGCGGGCGAGTTGAAGGAGGCGCTCAATTCCCAATCTTGGGACGAGCTGGCAAAGGGAATGACGGTCTTGGCCTCCAAGCTCGGAGGAGTGCCTGTGCCCAAGCGGCTTCCGACTCCGCGCCCGTGGAAAGCTGCCGGAGCGGAACTAGGCGCCCGGGCCGACCGGAAATGAAGGAGCTGACCCTGGCCCAGCCTTCCATGGCCTGGAAGGCTGGGCCAGGGTCAGCTCCTTGCTCCAGCGGAGGCGCCAGGGCTAGCCGGAATCTCCTCAGCCTTTGTGGCGCTCCGGTGGTCGGTCGTTGATCTTGGCATGAATCGCGCGTCGACAGCCTGTCCCGCGCGACTTGCTTTTGGGACGCGCGGGATCCAAAGCAGCCTCCTGGACAACGCGGCTTCCGCACTTGGTGCGGGTCTAGCGGTGGTCCTTGCTGAGCGGTGGGGCGATGAACTCCCGAAAGGTTTCCATCAGGTATCCAGGGAGTCGCCCACAAATGATCACTCCCGAAGCGCCGGGGGTGACCGACTCGACGCATCCCAGCCGATAGAACATTTGGATGAGATTTCCGGCGGTTGCGGGCAGGCGAACCCTGACCGGAGTCAGCGTCTCAAATAGGGCGCTCTCAATTCGCGCCAGCAGCGCGGGTACGCCCTCTCCGTGCAAGGCGGAGATCAGGATCGCGGAAGGATTGGTCAAGAGCTGCGCGCGGGTTTCCTCCGAGAGCTGGAGCTGATCGCTCTTGTTGAGCGCGGTGACAATCGGCAGATCGACAATCTCCAGCTCCTTCAGGGTCTGATGGACCGCCTGGGCTTGTTCGGCGGCGTTGGGGTGGGTGATGTCAACGACATGCACGAGAAGATCTGCCTCGCCAATCTCCTCCAAGGTCGCGTGAAAGGCCGCCACCAGGGTGGAGGGCAGCTTTTGGATGAAACCGACGGTATCGGTGAGCAGGACCTCGTGTCTTTGGGGGAGGCGGATGCGGCGCGTGGTCGGATCGAGGGTGGCAAACAGCTGGTCAGCCGTGTACAGCTCGGTATGCGCGATGGCGTTCAGTAGGGTGCTTTTCCCCGCATTGGTGTAGCCGACCAGCGCGACCACCGGAATCCCGGATCTCTTCCTCTGAAGTCGGTACCGGCTTCGGTGAGCGCGGACCTTCTCGAGTTCCCGCTGCAGGTGAGCGATGTGGCGTGCCACCTCGCGGCGGTCAATCTCCAGCTGCGTCTCGCCCGGACCGCGGAGTCCGACCCCGCCCGTCCCTCCTCGCCCCGCGGCCCCTCCCGATTGTCGAGCCAAATGAGTCCATGCCCGGGTCAGCCGAGGCAGGCGGTACTCATACTGGGCCAGTTGGACCTGGAGCGCACCTTCGCGGCTGTGGGCATGCTGGGCGAAGATATCGAGAATCAATGCGGTCCGGTCCAGAACCCGGACCTCTTCACCGAGGGCGCGCTCGATCTCGCGCAAGTGGCGGGGCGCCAGCTCCTCATCGAAGATAACGACCTCTGCTCCTGTGTCATTAACTCTCTGGCGCAACTGCTCCACCTTCCCCGACCCGATCAGGGTGTTGGCATCAGCCTTTTGTATGCGCTGGTAATCCTGGCCGACCACCCGTAGCCCCGCCGTCTCGCTCAACCGGGCTAATTCGGCCAGGCTGTCTCGCAATGAGAGAAGCGGAGACTCGCCTTTGCGCTCTATGCCAAAGAGATAGGCCCTCTCCTGTGGAGGATGAGTGAGTGCAGGGAACTTAGGCATGTCGTCGGCGGGAAACCCTCAGCGCGCAAGTTCTTTCCTGCCTGGCGGCAGAGGGAGGGAAGGACCGCCGCGGGCCGGGCTGGGTTCCGGAAAGGACAAGGTCAGGATATGGCAGGCCTGCCTCGGTAGGCAATGGCTGTGGCCAGGGGCCAGAGAACCAGCGAGCGGGCAAAGCGCCGATCCCTTTCGCTGTCCTGGGCCTATTCTCTCTCACGCGCCGTCTTTCAGGCAGGTGCGCTGTTCCGCAGGCCAGTTGCCGGAGAATCTTGTGGCGGCGCTCTTAGTCTGCTCGAGCGGCTGCCTGATCATAGCCTGTCGCCCCGTTCGGGAAGGGGTCCGCAAAGGTTGCCGTCTGAAGCCCACCGGACCCGTCCACGGCGCGGACGGTCAACACGTGGGGCCCCGGAGCCGCTGGGACACGTGCGCGCCAGAGCACCCAGGCGAGTTGAGACAGGGGCGCCTTGAGCTCGGCCAGAACCCAATTCCCCCCATCGACCTGGACCTCGACCTTTTGAATGCCTCGCGCTCCCGCGTAGGCGATGCCCCCGGCCTCGACGGCCCCCGTTTCGCTCTGGCTCGCATCGATCACGGAAGTGGTGTGCACGAAGGCATCCTTGTTCCAGCCCTGTTGTTCCCAGTAGCCCGCAAAGGGCTGGGTGACCGCCTCAATTTTCTGAATCCACTTTGGGTTCTTCATCCCGTGCCGGTTGGGGGTATACAACCGCGCCGGATAGCCGTGCTCCTGCGTCAACTGGGCACCGCCCATCCCGTAGCAGAGCCTGGTTTCTGGATCCAGGGCCGAGTCCAGTGGGAGCGACTCCGAGTAGCCATCAACACAATCGAAGCGGATCTCCACAACCTGCGGATGCAGACCGGCGCGAGCCAGAAGATCCGACAGTTTAACGCCGGTGAAGCGAGTCGTGCTGATGAGATCCCCCCCTACCGTATTCGAGATGCATTCCAGGGTCGCATAAAAGTCTTCGGAAGGCATCGCCGTGATTTCCGCATAGGAAAGCGTCAGCGGGTTGTCAACCTCGCCGGCAACCTCCAGGGCCCATTGAGAGGCTTCCACCGAGGGAGGGACGATGTTGATGTCAACGCGGTAGAAGCTGGAAATCGGGGTGACCTCGCTGCGCGTTCCGGGGACGGGTGCAAAAGGACCCGATGGGGCGAGGTTGGCGGCCGGTCCCGCGGGGATAGGCGCCAGAGCTTCTTGAGGCACGGCCCGGCGCAGCAGTCGACTCAAGCCAAGTCCGGCGACCGTCGTTGCCAGGGCCAGGGCGGCCACTCGGCCGAGGAAAGCTCGCCGCTCGGAGTCAACCGGAGCCATCCCCAGGGTCTCCCAGTGGCCCAGAATCCCGTCCGTCGCCACACTCCAAGCCAGGGCTAGAATCAGGACCCAGCCAAAGCCAAGCGCGGACCACCCCGCCCAGGCCCCGACCGGAATCATGATGACCCAGGCCACAACGCCTGGCAGGAATCGGCGGGCGGATCGATTGTGCAGGTTCGGCCAAAGCAACCCTAGCAGTGTGCCGATGAGGGCCAGGCCCACCAGGGCCATCAGCACTGCGCCGCCGCCTTCAATGAACTTTCCAAGAACCGAAGTCGAACCGAGCCGGAGGGCTTGAAGGATCGAAACCATGGCTTCCACGCCGCCGACGACCAGGGGGCCCGCAAGAACTCGGGTCAGAAGACCAAAGAGATCATAGGGAGCGAACGGCAGCCCCGCAACCACCTGGCCCAAAGCCATGACGGCCAGCATGGGAACCCCCATGCTTGCCCCTGCAATCAACCCTGCCAGCGTTAATCTGTGCTTCATTGGGTAACCCTCCGCATCAAGGAACAAGGAACCAACTTTTCAAGCGGAAAACAGGACACGCCGATCCGTCCACAGGCAACCCGGATCCTTCAACGAGTGGTCACGCTTCGTTCCCGGGGAGCAGCATCGTCGGGGAGAGCCCCCGACGAGACCGGAAGAACGTGAGCGACCGGCCGCAAATCGATGATAAGCCTTGCCAAGTCAGCAATTTAATGATTCCCTGGTGGCAGTTCTCTCGGGCGGCGTCCACTCGCGACATGGCTGGCGCTGGGTACATAGGGGCGTTCAAGACGAGGGGCAAGAGGGTCCTCGCGGGCCCGCCTAGACGACCTCGATTCCAGAGCCTGGAACGACTTCTCCGATGATCCAAATCGCCACAGCCCGCTGGCGGGCCCTCTTCTTGAATTCTTCAAGCGTTGCGCCCGGCACACTGAGAAGCAGGCCGCCGCTGGTTTGCGAGTCGAACATCAACATTTGCCTTTCTTCCGGAAGACTTGCTTTGAAAGAGACCTTCGGGCCGAAGAACCTGCGATTATCGTAGCTTCCGCCCGGGAATTCCCCGGCCGAGGCGTATCGGTCTGCTCCGTCCAGAAATGGCACGGACTGCGACTGGATCCGAAGACCGACCCCGGAGGCCTCGGCCAGCTCGCTAGAGTGGCCCAGAAGGCCGAATCCGCTGATGTCGGTTCCCCCCTTGATTTCCAGCTCGACGGCGACGAGGGAGGCCTCCTTGTTCAGCTGCATCATCCAAACGATCGCCTTCTGCAGATCAGATGGTTGCACTTTGAGGTTGCGGCCGGCCGTTGCGATCACGCCCGTTCCGAGCGGTTTGGACAAGACCAGCCAGTCGCCGACCCTTGCGCCGCCTTTGGTGATCAACCGCTCAGGATGGGCGAGACCCAGCGCCGCCAGCCCATACTTCGGTTCCTGATCCTGGATCGTGTGGCCGCCGGCGACAACCACGCCAGCCTCTCGCGCCTTCTCGAATCCCCCGCGCAGAATCTCAGCCAAGAAGTCGGGAGGCAGTTGCGGTGGAAAGGCCGCGATGTTGAGGGCGAGAAACGGCCGGCCCCCCATGGCGTAAACATCGGAGAGGGAGTTAGCCGCGGCGATCGCGCCGAACTCGTAGGGGGTGTCCACGACGGGAGTGAAAAAATCGACGGTCACGATCAGGGCTTGATCCGGGGCGAGCCGATAGACGGCGGCATCGTCCGGCTCGCGCAGCCCCACGAGCAGATCCGGATCGTCGGGGATCGGAAAAGATTCCCGGATAGGACGCAGAACCTGCGTCAGCGTCTCCGCATCTAGTTTGGAAGCTCAGCCAGCGCACGAGGAGAGCGTCGTGAGCCTGATCTCCCGGCCAGACGTCCCTGGTTTTTCAGAAGTCATTCGCCCCTCGGAAATTGGGATCGTTTCCCATAGCCAGACAGGCTTGAGTATATCAATCCCGAGAAGGCAGCGCCAGACCGGACGCGCAAAGCCTCCCAGGAAGCCCAGGTATTCCGGGTCCTTGCCCCAAGGGAGCTGATCCGGGCAGAGGTTGCGGAGCCGCTCGTCCTTTTCTCTGTTGCTTCTGAAGATATGGGTCGGCCGGGAGCGCATTCCAGGGTTCTTGGCAACCTCCTCCCTGTCCATAGCCAGCGCCAGGGGCGGTGGGAAGGCTCGATCCCCGAAGGGTGCGGGTCCGCGCGGAGGGAAATGAAGGGAGACTTTGTTTGCATGCCAGCCCTGCCCGCAAGGAGCGCCTGCGGAAACGTCCCGGCTCAGGGACGCCTGGAGGCCCGCGACCCAGAAGGCCAGCTGGTTGCGGTTCGTCGAGGCAAGCCCTTTGATTCAGCATCGCCTCGGCCCGGGAGAACGGCCATGCGCACCTCGGCACGAGCTTTCCACCCAGGAGAAAAGAAAGTCATGCCATGCGGGCTGATGTGCGTTCAGGCCCAGGCGCTGGAACCGGTGGGAACGCCAAGGGGTTGCGACTTCGGGCTGGCAGGAGGAGAGGCCCGGCAAACGAAAAGACGGCAGGGCCAGGCCCTTGGCCCCGGACGGTCTGTGTCCAGGGCGGGACAGCGAGGTTAACGGATTGCAATGAAATTGCTGGACCGCTCAAACTTCGGAGGACCGACCTACAGTGGCTCTCTTGAGGCAACCCCGGGACGCTCTCAGACCCGCCCTCTACAGGAAGGGCAGGTCCAGGACATTCGGGGGCGTTGCCTTGGGCGATCAGGGGGTGGGGGTGGAAACGACCTGCCCTCCACTCCAGCCGAAATCCCAGACGTTGCTCTCGGCGCCCGCCGAGGTATAGATCGGTTGGCCATCGGGGGTCGTTCCGGTTTGGCGGACCACAGAGACCGACCAGCGGAACAAGTGCGTCGTTGAATCGGTAGGCCGCAAGGTCGCGGGAACGTCATACTTGGTATCGCTGACGTAGCCGAAGGACTGGTGCCCGCTGCCCTCGGTGAGATCCTCAACCGTCACCTGGTAGAACTCGTTCTCCCGCAATTGGGCGACCGCCGCCCACTGCAGGGCAATGGTCTGATCGTTAAGCCCGAAGACCGAGCCGTCCCTGGGGGTGAGCAAATTGGGTGCCGGGTAGGGCGGTGGCGTCGTTGCCGTTGGGGTCGGCCCGGGGGTGGGTAGTCGCTCGCACAAGGGGATTTCAATCGTCAGGCCGCTGAAGACGGTGTCCCCGTAGATGTTCTGGTTGTACTTCCGAACGGAATCCATCGAGACGTTGAAGTTCGCGGCGATGCCGGCCAGGGTATCCCCGGCCACGACCGTGTAGGGGAACAGCTGACAGGCTGTAATGGTCGCCTCGGCCGCGGTATAGGTTGCCGTCGAGGGAGGGAGCGGGGTCTGAGTTGGTTGCGGGATCAGCAGCTTCTGGCCGACCACCAGGTTGTTGCAGGAGGGCGGGAGATTATTCAGTTGCAGGATCGACTGCACCGAGACGTTGTACTGTATGGCCAGGCCAAGGCAGGTGTCGTTTTGCGCGATGATATATGAGATGGGCGGCAGGGGCGTCAACGTCGGAGTGGGTGCAGGCGTGTTGGTGGGAAACTGGGTATCGGTCGGAGGGGAGGTTACGGTAGGCGTCAGGGTAGGGATCGCCGCAGACAACCCGTGGCCGGTCCTCGTCAGGAAGGCAATGACTAATGCGCCAGCGATCATGAATAGCGCAGCCCCCCCAATCAAGGTGGGCCACCCCAGGCTCACCCCGGGGCTGATGCCAGCCAAGCGCGCCGGCAGGACCGGTCGATCCTGTTGAGGTTGAAGCTGCGTTCCACACACGGCACAGCGCACCGCCGTCTCGGCCAGGCGCGTTCCGCAACTCGGACAGACCCGGCTCGGACTGGTGTTTTGGCGAGGAGGGACGCTCATTTCGCTCAGTCTGCGTTTTCGGGCGGTTACTTGGGCGTCATTATACCAGAGCAGCGCTGGGGAATGTCGAACCTTGCGGGGAATAGTATCCCGAGGAGGGACCCGTCCCATGAAGGGACAGGCTACTCTACCCGGGCCGGGCTTCCTTCACAGGCATTCCTTCCACCGGGATGGCCTGTTTGTACCAGCGCACCGTGTCGCCGATCGCCGCCCGCATTTGCCACCGTGCGCCCTTCGGGCCGTTCTCTATCTCTTCCCGCAGCCGCTGGATTCGGTCCAGGAGGGCCGCAGAGTCGGGGAGCCCTCCCCAAGAGCCCATAAACCTGAGTCGATCGAGGTTCCTGGTTGTCGTCCGGTACCAGCCCCAGTCCTCTCCGCAGATCTTGGCGATGCGCGTCACGTCAACCGCCTCGGCGCCGGGGCCAGTGAAGAGCTCGTGATCCCACAGCAGCGCAATCAGTTCCCGCAGGTCCGAGTCCGTTGCTTCCGCCTTTTGGAGGCCAAGCAGGAGCAGGTCGGTTGGCGGGAGAAGTTCCTCCTCCGCTCGGAGAGACTCGAGGATCTCCAGCCGATGGAATCCATCATAACTGTCCAAGTGGATGTCGGCCCACAATTCCGGATCTTTCTTCTTGAAGATCAGTCGCTGGCGCCGATGCTCTTCGTTGAAGCGTCCGAGGGGATCGTAGCCGAGTTGGCCGAAGACACCTGGCAACCCTTCGGCCTCGGATGCCCGGCCAACCAATTCCACGACCGGTTGGGACGGTGGAAGCATCCACTGCTTGCCTGCCGGGCAGTGAAGAACGACGCCCGCGGTGCCGATGATGCGAACGGTGAGGCCTCGCTCCCTCGCCCCTCGGACAATGGCCTGCCCTTCTTCGACCAGGCGCTGGAGCAGAGGAGGATCCTCTCGGCTCGGAAGCGGAGCATTGCCCTTCGCAACGGCCTCGAAGACCGCTGGAGCCTCCTCCTTCGGGGAAGCGGGAGGCTTCGTTTCGGCGGCAAGACGCTTGAGCAGCGGCGCCAGGGTGAGATTAAGAAGAGGGAGGTTGATCTGCGCTTGACAGACCAGAGCTAGCTTTCCTGACGGCAGGTTCCGAACGATCACTCTTCCATTGCGGAAGGTCAGATCGAGTTCCTGGACGTGCTGCCGGGAGGCTTCGAGTGCTTCCATGGATCGCGAAAGGGCGCGGGCCACAGCGACCAGTTCCACCTCCCCCGGTCCTGCGGGCATCGAGGTTCCCTGCAGACTTCCGTCCTTGGCGATAAGGAAGCAACCACGCACGCCAGCGGCCTGGCGGACTTCTTGCAGGATCTCCTCAACGGGCATGGCTTCTCTCCTCTTTGCCTAGATAACGTCAGGAGGCAAGCGCATTGCGTGCCGCGGCCAGGACCATCGCGGGCGAAGCCTGCAATCCCAGCAGCAACCCGTAGTATTCCTCTCCTTGTCGAAGTACAAGAACCCGCTGTTTGGACTGGGTAATCACCCCGTGCTCAAAGGAACCCAACTCGAGGTTATGGGCGATCTCCGAGCCCAAGGTGGCCAGGAAAATGGCCGTGGCGGCCTCCCCCTCGCCGTTCCCCACGGGCACATCCGCGGCGAGCACCGTGCCATCCGCCCCAGCGGCCACCACCCCCGCGACTCCCTCAATCCGCTTCAATTCTTGAAGGATAGGGGCTTCTGCGGCTGGTTGGCTTTCCACCGGCCGCCAGTTTCCCTCAAGCTGCATGGCTTCCAGAAGCAACTCCGACCATGGGCGTCGGATGGTGCGCTGGGGGCTGGCCACTTCATTTTCGAGCACGAAGGTCCCTTCGGACCATCGCAGCATCTGGTAGAGGGCTACCTCGCCGCTCTGGTTTCCGAGTACCCCGTGGACCACTTCGCCATCCGAAAAGTAGAGGGTGCCTTGCTGGCCTCGAGACGATACAGAAAGGCGCGCCGACCGCAAGGCCCGGCAGTTGGTTTCCACAAGCGTTGACAGCGGCATTTCAGCGAGATTGCCGACCACGGGCATCGAGGCTCTCCTCTCGAATCTGTACGCCCGGAAGGCGCCCGGCAAGGGGCCGAAACGGCCACACCCCACTGGCCGGGCAGGCCAGGTACCAACCCTGCACACTCGCAACCCTGCCGCAATCGCGGTTGCGCGCTAGGTCGCAGACGCAGGTTCTTGCTTCCGATCCCCCTGGTCCGCCGGGGGCAACCCCTCCCGATCCGGCCACTTGGAAGACTTCTGGGCTCGCTCGGCTGCGGTTAGCGCAAGCGCCTGAAAGAACTCACCGACGCCTGAGCCGTCGAGGCACGAAGCCTCATAATAAGGAATCCTCCAAGCGGAGGCCAACGCCTCCGCTTCGGAGCGGTTCACTGCCCGGGGCAGATCCGATTTGTTTCCCAGCAACAAGACAGGAATGTCACCCAGGGTCTCGCGCACTTCGCGCCACCAGACGGCCAGCTGATAAAAGGAGGTGCGGTTGTGGAGGTCGAAGACCAGCCCAGCGGCCGAGCTGCCCTTGTACATGGATAGTCGAACCGATCGGAACCGGTTTTGGCCCGCGATGTCCCAGACCACGAGCCGAAGGTTAACCCCGCGGAACAAGACGGAGTAGATGTGAAAATCCACGCCGATCGTCATCTCGCGAGTTGGCTCGAACAAGCCCGTGAGGTAGTACCGCAGGAGGGTGGTCTTGCCGACACTGGCTTCACCCCCCAAGAGGACTTTGAGCGTCAAGGTGGGTGCTGGTTCGAGGTCGGAGGACGGGCAAATCAATGAGGTCAACTCATGGGGGCTCGGGAAGCGGTCGAGAACCTGATCCACGAGGCCTTCGCGGCCAGGACACGCCCCTGGCTGGCCATCGCCGATGGACAGAATGCGGGGTTTGGAAGTTCCGGCTCGAAGCGAGCGCAAAGTCTCCGGGCTAGACCAAGAGGCAGATCCTGGACCAAGCAGGACGACATCGAATGGAATGCCCCGTAATCCTTCCGGGGAATCGCGCAATGCAGACAGGGCATGCACGTCGTAGGGCAGGGCTTGAGCGTTGACCTGCTCCAGCCAACGGTTCAGGTTAGCCTCGTCCGCCACGACCAGGACTTGTTTTCGCGAAACAGACATCGGATCCTGGCGAATCGGTAGTCCCAATGAAAGGCCGCCCTCTTCCCGAGCGGTTCCTGGGGGCGAGGGATTCCCTCTCAGAGGAACTCCCTCCCAGCCAGGTCACTGAGCCGGCGTCGGCCCTCCGCCGCCTTGGGGGCCGGTTCAGGCGGACGTCGAATCTTGCAGTTGCCCTGGCGCGCCAATTCGGGCGTTGCCTCTGCGCGCTCGGGACCGTCGGTCCCCTCAAGCCCGACGTCCTGTCGGGAAACATGGTAGGCCGCTTCCCCCCTGGTGTCAACCAATGCCCTCGATCTGTTCCTCATTCTGCGCTCGATTGGGTCTTGCGGAATTGCTCTTGGAGTGCATTCTCATAATTTGAACGGAGGCCACAGATTCGGGATCTTAAAGCAGCAACCCAAAGTAGATCGAACGAAAGGGCTAGCCCGACTTTCGCCATTCGCGCGACAAACTAACCAATTTGGGCACATTCAACAAAAGACTATCGAGAAACCTCGTGTTTGGGATCGATTTGGGCTGTGGTGCAGACCCTGGTACTTGA
>JBEKXU010000024.1:0-47592 GCA_049511715.1 Anaerolineales bacterium | reverse complement strand
TGTACTGTTTCGTAATAGTGTAGACAGCAAGAGAGGATCATGTGACATATCCTTCTCGTTGCCAACAACAGACGAGGAGGAGTGCACATGACCCTCGAAGACAGTGTATACGAGTTTCGCCTGCGTGTGATCGTCAGAGCGCAGGGACTCGGGAATGTGACCAAGGCATGCCAGGAATTCGGGATCTCGCGGAGCCTGTTCTACCGCTGGCGGAAGCGCTACTTGGCGTACGGGGCGGAGGGGCTGCGGCCTGGCCGGCAGGGAGCCCAGCGCGGCCGACCACCGACGCTCAGCTTGCAGGCGGAACGAGCGATCCTGGCTCTGGCGCTGGCGTGGCCTACCTGGGGACCTCTGCGACTGGCCCAGCAGCTGGCCCTGCCAGAGCACGGGGGCTGGAGGCTTGCAGCCTCGACGATCTACCGCCTGCTGAAGCGCACAGGGTTGCAGACCCGCTGGGAGCGATTGGTCGTCCTCGAAGTCCACAGCGCTCAGGCGGCCGGCCTCTTGACCGAGCGGACCCGGCGGCAATTGCTGGCAGCCCAGCGGCGAGCGGGGAAGCACGTTCAGGCCGAAAAGCCCGGAGAATTGGTGTGCCTTGACACCTTCTACATCGGCAAGCTCAAGGGTGTGGGGAAGGTGTGGCAAATGACGGCCTGCGACGCTGCCAGTTCTTTCGCCATGGCGGAGATCACTTTGGACTTCACGGCCAGAGCCACGGCTCGATTCCTGGCCAAGCGGGTCGTGCCTGCTCTTGGCAAGGCCGGATGGCCTGTGCAACGGGTCCTCACGGACCAGGGCAACGAGTTTCGGGGAGCCTTTGACCATGCGTGCGCCGAGCTGGGGATCCGGCACACCCGCACCCAACCGCGTCATGCCTGGACGAACGGCTTCGTGGAACGCCTTCAAGGCACCATCCTCAACGAGCACTGGAGGACCGAGTTTCGCCGCAGGTACTTCACCGGGATCGGCACTATGCAGGTTCACCAAGGCTACCGAACCAAGGGCCGCACTCCAGGCCAGATCCTGGCCCAAGGGGGACCCAACCATGCAAGGCCATCATGAGCGACAAGTGTCAACACCTATCCGGTACTGGACACACTAGTTCGTCATAATCCCGCACAGGATTCTCGTGGGAAGCGAATTTATCAGCCCGGTTCCATAGTCGACCGAGATTGCCGCCGAGCAAGTGCGCCGCCACCTCCTTCACCGACCAAGGTGAGCAAATGGTAGGTTGCGCCCAGTCGGTCGGCTGAAGCGATCTGAGAACCGTGAGCAACTCCCGGCTCAACGGGGGAAAAAGCTCGACAACAGATACCGGCTCAACTGGTTTCATGACTCTTGTGTTCACGACCAGCTTCGAACATCTCCCAAAATCCTTCGCAATTGTCGCCCAACTATCCATTATACGGACTTCTTTCGATTCCTCGCTTTGTCCTGGCCCGCTCGACTGATTCTGCCCCCTCCGAGATGCTTGGATAGGACTCTCTACAAGCACAACACCGATTCAACTAGTTAAATTCAATTACTCTTGACAAGTGTCAGTCGGTCGCGGACACTCTCCTTCAGATTGCCCCGTGGGATCGAGCGGCTGCGCTGAAACTTCAATGCGACGGATGGGTTGTCGCGGCAACCGAATAGCTGCAAGGTCCCGATTGCCCGAGACGATCTCATAACCCGACGGACTCTGGTTCTTGAGAACCCTGAGGAACCATCAGACGCCGCAGATCAATCGATCCGCGGCGCTCGCTTTGTGTGTTCGTAGTCCGTCGGGCTGGGAGCCCGGAGGTCGCTGGTTTGCCCCGGCCTGCGGCTGGGGCAGGCTGGCCCGGACGCCAGCCCACCCTCGGTGCGCGGGCCGAGGGGACGGGCGAGTTGCCCTCCCCGCCAGCTAAACAAAGAACTGGGGCCGTCTCCGCCTCGTTCTTCTCGTTCGCACTCATATCTTGTTGGTCGCACCTTCTGTTCCAGGTGGCGCCCCCTACCCTGGACCCCGTCCCCCCGGTTCGTGCCGGTTCCGCATTGACTTGTTCTACCACGGCCCATTGCTTACACATGGGGTAATCGGCCACCACAAGGGTATAATATCGGCATGCGCACCCTGCTGATCACGCTAGCCGTCCTGGCTACGGCCGCCATCCTGGTAGGAACCTGGCTGGTTGTTCGGACCGTGCAAGAGTCGGTGCGCCCCGTGGCCGATCTGTCGGCCGGCGTCAGCACACAGATCGCGGGGATCCTGCATCCTACACCGACCATAGTCCCCGATCCCGTGACCATCGTGCGGGAGGTGCGTTCGCTCGCGCGTTTAGAGACCATCCAATACACGGTTGAGAAAGTGATCACCGCCGAGACGGGGCAGGGCCCGCTGGGGTTCCTCTTCGGGGACCGGCTGCTTTTCATCGCGCACGGTGACGTCATCGCCGGCGTGGATCTCGGCCAGCTGAAGCCCGGGGATGTCTGGGTCGACGCCGGGGGACGGGCCTACATCCGCCTGCCGGAGGCGGAGATTTTCGTTGCCACTCTTGACAATCAGAAGTCATACGTCTACGATCGCCAGACGGGTTTGTTGACGCACGGGGATATGTCGCTCGAGACGGACGCCCGCCAGGCGGCCGAGGGCCAGATCCGGCAAGCGGCCCTAGACGACGGCATCCTCGGCCAAGCCCAGCTGAACGCTGAAAACACGCTCTACGGCCTGCTGCATGCCTTGGCGATCCCGGACATCATCTTCGTCACCGAGAATTCCGGCGCGCCAGTGCCGGCGATGACTCCTACGCCGTGACCTGCGTTTGCCACAGACCTTTCGAGGAAGTCCCTGCTGCCACAGGGAATGCTTTGGATTCGTCTTCCTGGCCAGAGGGTACGGTTCCACAACAGGGATTGCGGACAGTGAGCAAGAGCCATGTGACGTATCCTTCCCATCGGCCAAGGTGCCCCAGCCAAAACCCTCATCCGTGCTGGAATTGACCTGAACGCTCACCGGCTAACAACATGGCGGCTCTCTCGGAAAGGGACGGACCGGAGAGGTGCTCTTGCGATCAGGCGCAGGCACCATTCTCGTCTGGCACAGTCATGCCGAAGCCCGAATGGCACCCTCAAAGAAGTGGAACCACGATCTGAGGTTCGCTCGCCAGGACAAAGGCTCCTAGGCCAGAGGCCGCTGGTTACCGGGCCTGGCCCCCGGGCAGGCGAGTCCAGCCAACCCCCCCTGTCTCAAACGCGGTTCGAGGCCTTTGAGCCTCGGTTCCTTGTTTCTTCCTCAGAAACCTCTCAGCCTGCCCCCCTGCACGAAGTCCCCGAGGTCCTTCCGAATCGTCCCTGCCGAAGACTCGTCGCGCCTATAGCCAAGCGGTCTTAGGTTCGGATCTTGGGGGCACCCCCTGCCTTACCCACTGTCGTCCAAGTCACTGTCCGCCGCGTTTTGACCGATTCCTCTACGGGCGACGTGCTGGGATGGAGTCTTCAGATGCCACAGCCCGCTAGATTGGGTCGGTTCTATTCTGCCTGATCCCTTGCCCTATGCCTCCAGGTGATACGTGTGGTAGGGGTTCTCGCACGGGTTGCCCCAAGCGATGTGCATCTCGCGGGCGGTCAGGTCGATCACCATCGCATTGATGGTCTTCTGCCGGGCCAGCGGGTCCTTGTCCGCCACGGCATGATTGCAGATCGCGTTGGGGAAATTGACATGGTCGCGCTGGATGGCCTGCAGAGTCTTGAGGGTGTGCTGGGCCTCGCGCTTAACCAGCCGCAAGGCGCGGAAGTAGCGCACGCGGGAGGCAATCAGATCTTCCTCGCTGCGTTCAACCTCTTGCATGGCGGGCGTCAGGTAATGATTGGTGTGCACGATATACCCGTCCTCTCCGTATAGCATGGCAAAATGATGGGCGGAAACCTCCACCGAGTACAGTTCGCCGCTCTCGTGGGCCAGCAGGTGGTTGTAGCCGGCAGCGCGCTGGGCCGAAAGAATAGAGCGGATGGCTTGGTCCGGCCTTTCGCTCGCCAGAACGGCGCGCGAGACCACGACCCGCGGGGTGCCGATGCGGGAATCGTTGGGAAAGACCGAATCGCACAGCTGGGCAATGCCGTAGGCATTGAACCCGATGTTGGGCAGCAGGCAGCCGTAGGTCATGGCCAGGAAAGGGCACCCGTTCTTGGGCGTGGCGTGGATGATGAACACGTCGTCCTCGTCCTCCGGCACCCAGTCCTCGTTGTGCGCCAGCAGCACATGACCATTCTCGGTGCGGTCATGGTCGACCGCGAAACTTGTGCACCGGGTCAGTTGCAGGGCATCCTCCGTCAGAGCTTCCATGCAGTTGACCACGGCCACATCTTCGAAGGAGACATTGGCCCCTTCGGCGATGCCGGTTAGTTCCTCCTCATACTGGGGGTAGCACTCCTGGGCGAACGGGGTGTATTTGTGGGCCTGGATCCGGGCTCCCTCCCAGGTCAATTCAACCTGCTCATACGAGCTGGCCAGCAGCTTGCGGACACTCTCGATGCTGTGCTGGACCTGCTTGCGGCAGGCTTCGCCGATCTGGCGTCCCATCTCGCGGTGCGTGCCGGAGATGCGGACCAGCGGCGGCGGATTGGGATGAAGAGGGAACTTGGTTTGGGTATCCATGGGCACACTCCCTTCCTGCCGAGGAAATTCTATCATTGGCTCCTGGAAAACAAGAAAAGAACCGCACCATGAACTGGGCCTTGTAGAAGAGATACAGGACAAGAACGCCCCTGGGGCTCAAGTCGACAAGCATCTTTTCTGCCCAAGATCGCCGTCCGCAGCCACACGCAAGATGGAACACGGCGCCACGCAACCGGCTGGCCACCCGAGAGTCCCCTCCGCACCTCCCCCAAGTGGGGGAGGAAAACACCACCCGCCAGACGGATGCGGCCGCCTACCGTTTATTCTAGGATAAACTCCTGGTGCATCCATTTCCACGCTCGAGGCGCCTCACACATTCGCATAGCAAAAGTGTCCGCCATGCCATGAAGGGCACAGCCGACAAAGCCCGACACATTAATCCGCCCATCACCGAAAGACCCGGAGGTGGGTTGATGCCGCTCGTCTGCAGCGGAGCAGGATGGGATTCTTGTGCCGGATGGCTAGACCGCGATTATCGCGGACGTCAACCGCTACGCGATAAGAATCCTGGGCTATTGGTCCGAACAGTCCCCAGAAGAAAGTTCTGGGAAGTCGGCGTGCCTCCTAAGGGTATTAGAGCCAGCCGTCGTCCCTTCAAACCATTGCAGGAGAATCGGTACCTCCCCCACGAAGACTTGCCGCCTAAGGCGAAAGACGGGCCGCTGATTCAGATGGAATTCAGAAGCAATGTCCACCCGGTGCGCCAAGAAAAATTGGCCCGATGCAATATCCCTGACATCACCCATCACAAGCGGACAATAATCACATCGCAAGAGAATCAGTAGTAACATCACGACTTGGCCTATTGAAGTCCAGACGGCGTTCTTGTCATTGAATTGCCAGGTAACCCATTGGCCGTCAATAGGGCATTATGCAAGGACCTTGAGCTCAGTGAAGAAAAAATCCCGTCGATGAACCGAAGAGCTTGCGCGGTTACCAAAAGCAACCTATCCAAACTAATCATGAGGTAGCCTATGATGCATGGGGAACGGCTGATGAGTATGAAAGTCTTGATGGTTGACGACGAACTCACGGCACAGACGGCCAGGGGCCGGGCCGCGCGAGCCCTGGCGCAGGAACTGCGCGACCGCGATGTTGCCGTCATTGAAGCGACCTCAGCCGACGACGGCCAGGCCGTGGTGCTGTCCGACCCCTCGCTGCAAGGCATCCTGCTCGACTGGACCTTGGGTGACGACGACGCGGCGCACGACAAAGCCCGCGCGTTGCTCGCGCTCATCCGTGGGCGCAACACACACACCCCGATCTTCCTCATCGCCGAGCGCGACGATGCCTCTACGCTCACAAGTCAAGTGATGCGCGAAGCCGACGAATTGATCTGGATGCTGGAGGACACTACGTTCTTCGTCGCGGGGCGCGTCATTGCCGCCATACGCCGTTACCGCGAGGCCATTGTGCCCCCGTTGACTAAGGCCCTGATGGCCTTCGCCCGGGTGTATGAGTATTCGTGGCACACGCCCGGCCACACGGGCGGCACGGCTTTCTTGAAGTCGCCTGTAGGACGTGTCTTCTACGACTATTTTGGCGAGAACTTGCTGCGCTCTGATCTTTCGATCAGTGTGGGCGAACTGGGTTCCCTATTGGATCACAGTGGGCCGATCGGGGATAGCGAGAAATACGCGGCCCGCATCTTCGGCGCGCACCGATCGTACACAGTCACCAACGGGACGTCCACGTCCAATCGGGTAATCATGATGTCGTCCGTCACCCGCGGTGACTATGTCCTGTGCGATCGCAACGCTCACAAATCAGTCGAGCAGGCGCTGACGTTGACCGGCGCCGTTCCAACGTATCTGATACCCACGCGCAACCACCTTGGCATCATCGGACCGATCCATCCCGAGCGCTTGACGCCGGAAGCTGTTAAGGCTTCTATCGCTGCCAATCCACTGGCCAGGGACAGAGCGCAGAAAGCCGTTCATGCAATCCTCACCAATTCCACCTATGACGGCTTAACCTACCTTGTGACCCGCGTCGTGGACTTGCTCGACAAGAGTGTCGATCGCATTCACTTCGACGAGGCGTGGTACGGCTATGCGCGCTTTAACCCGATTTATAAAGACCGCTTCGGCATGTATGGCGATCCGAAGGACTATCCCAAGGACAAGCCGACGATCTTCACGACGACCTCGACGCACAAGTTGCTCGCGGCCTTGTCGCAGGCCTCCCTCATCAACGTTCGCGACGGGCGCAAGCCAGTGGAGCACGCGCGCTTCAACGAGGCGTTCATGATGCACGCCAGTACCTCGCCGCAGTATGCCATCATTACCTCCAACGAAGTTTCGGCGGCGATGATGGATGGCGTCGGCGGGCTCACGCTCACCACTGAATCGATTGCCGAAGCCGTGGCCTTCCGGAAAGTGTTATGCCGCGCGCATCATGCTGCCACGGCGAAGGGCGATTGGATGTTCAGAACCTGGAATGCCGACGAGGTAACCGATCCGGCGACAGGCAAGAAGATCGCCTTTGCCGATGCGCCCGATACGCTGCTGATCACCAATCCCGATTGCTGGACGTTGCATCCCGGCGAGGTGTGGCACGGGTTCAAGGATCTGGAAGACGGCTACTGCATGCTCGATCCAATCAAAGTTTCGGTGGTGGCGCCCGGGCTAGCGAACGACGGCTCTTTCGAAAAGATCGGCATCCCCGCGATGCTGGTTACGGCCTATCTCGATCAGCGCGGCATTCAGGTTGAAAAGACCACGGACTTCACGATCCTTTTCCTCTTCTCGATCGGCGTGACCAAAGGCAAGTTCGGCACGCTGATTAATGCCCTGCTGCACTTCAAAGAAGACTTCGACGCCAACGCGGCGCTCAGCGAAGTGCTGATCGCCAGCGCCGCGGGCGCGCCCGAGCGCTATGCCGGCATGGGCCTGCGCGATCTGGCCGATGAAATGTTCGCGCAGATGAAAGAAACGAAACAATTGCAACTGCAGGAGGCGGCCTTCGCGACGCTGCCCGTCCCAGTGCTCACCCCTGCCGACACCTATTCGAAACTGGTGCACAACGAAGTGGAACACGTTGCGAGTAACAAGATGGCCGATCGGATTGTGGCAACAGGCGTCGTGCCGTATCCTCCCGGCATTCCGATGTTGATGCCTGGCGAGAATGTCGGCCACGATGACGGTCCCTACCTGGGTTATCTGCGCGCTCTCCAAGGGTGGGATCGCCGCTTCCCCGGTTTCGGGCATGAAACGCACGGCGTGGAAAACGAAGACGGAACGTACTACGTGTATTGCCTGAAGTGAACCCCCACCCCATCAGGCAGGCTAGGCCAAGAACAAGAAGGAGAAGGGATCCTATGACCAAGGGAAAAAGCAGTAGGACCAAGACACTGGGGATCTTTGCCCTGGCAATGATTAATGTCGCCGCCGTGCTGAGCCTGCGAAACTATCCGTCGATGTCGGTGTATGGCTGGTCGTCCATCGGCTGGTACGTCATCGGCACGATCACTTTTCTGCTCCCGCTGACGATGGCGGGCGCGGAACTCGCCACCGGCTGGCCCAAAGGCGGGGGCGTATACGCCTGGGTCCAAGAAGCCTTCGGCGACACATCGGGCTTCATCGCCATTTTTTGTGACTGGTCAAACAACCTGGTGTGGTTCCCCACGGTGCTGGCCTTCATTGCCTCGACGTTGGCCTTTGCGCTGAATCCCTCGCTGGCGACCAACGGCCCGTATGTGTTTGTCGTGATGATGATCGTGTTCTGGGGCACCACGCTCGTCGCTCTACTGGGCGAGAAAGTATCCAGCCGTTTCCAATCGTTTGGCGTAATCGCCGGTACGATCATCCCGGGGACCCTGATCATCGCCCTGGGCGTCTGGTACATGCTCAGTGGCAAGCCGATCCAACTGCCGCCCTTCACGCTGGCCGCTATGGTCCCGGCGATCCATCTCAAAACGTTGCCCTTCATCTCAACGGTGGTGCTGATGTTCGCGGGCATGGAGATGGCCGGCTTCCACGCCCTGGAAGTGCGCAATCCACAGACAGATTACCCGAAAGGCATGCTGCTGTCGTTCTTGATCATCTTCGTTCTAACGGTACTCGGCACAGTGGCGATTGCCGTGGTTGTACCGTTGAGTCAGCTCAACCTGGCGGCCGGGTTGATGCAAGCCTTCCAGGATTTCCTGAAAGCGTTCAACCTCAGCTGGCTGCTGGCCCCCTTAGCCGTTCTGGTGACGCTGGGCGGTATCGCCTTGTTGGCGTCGTGGTTGATCGGTCCCGCATTGGGGCTGGGGGTCGTCGGCCGTGACGGCAACATGCCGCCCATGTTCTCGCGCCATAACGGGAAAGGCTCGCCGACAAGCGTGTTGATCCTCCAAGCCGTCATCGGCACGATCATCTCGCTGCTGTACGTCTTCATCCCCAGCGTCAGCAGCGCTTACTGGGTGCTGTCGGCGCTGACCGTGCTCCTGTTGTGCATCATGTACATGTTTGTTTTTGCGGCACTGATCAAACTGCGCTACTCGAAGCCCAATGTGCCGCGCTCCTTCAAAATACCGGGTGGAACGGCCGGCGTCTGGATCGTGGGCGGCGTGGGCTTTGTGGCAACGGCCCTCAGCTTCTTAGTGAGCCTCTTCCCCACCGGTGGAATGAACATCTCGCTGCTGGTATACATGCCCCTGATGCTTGTCGGCACGGCGGTGTTGGCGCTTCCGCCGCTGGTCTTCTTGAAACTGAAGAAGCCCAGTTGGAAACGAGAAGCACATTCGATCTGAGAGCCGCCGGTCGCGCCGACAAAGCAGCCACTGGCGGCGTGGTAAGGAGGCAGGCAGACCTAACGAATCTCGATTCTGCTCATGACGATTGTGATCCCGCTAGGGTTGGTCGGTTGTGCCCGACCGGACTTCAACAAGACAGTGGTCGACCGATGTCCAAAGCACGCCTTGGGGCCCGCGGCCAGCAACCATGTTCGCAAGCCGATCTTACTGCGCGAAGGATGATCCCCAATTCCCGCTGGAATACTGCGGCACGATTCCGCACCAGCTGGTTTGTGGAGTCGGTCTTCACTCAGACACTGGCCCTCCAAATTATCTGCACAAACAAGATCCCGTTTTTCCAGAGCCAGGCCAGCCGGCCGCTCATATCCGCTCCCTTTATTATTGTTTCAGCGGTCGGATGACTGACGGTTTCACCCCGGGAAGAACCTGTTGGCGCACCCGCCTCAAGGAGGGAAGTCGATGGCAACAGCCGCCGTGCACCATCTTCGCCCCCCCTCTTGCCCTCAAGTCGCCAGGCCGCCCCCGGTGCGCGGGCCGAGAGGGCGGGCGCCAGGACCATCAGGCCGCTAGACAGGAGTTGGGGGAAGTGGCTCGAGCCCTGCGCCCATGTTGGCCCAAGGCCTCTGAGCTGCTGGCCGCCACCGAAACGGATGTCTTGACTTACATGGACTTCCCTCAGGATAATCCTGGATTGTGCGGCCAGGACGGGCTGCATGCGGATCCACTCCACCAACGCCCTGGAGCCAGCGATCCCAGAGGGACGCCGACGCATCAACGTCGCGAGGATATTCCTAGACGAGCTGTCGCTCACCTAACTGGTGGGCGCTCTGCTCGTGGAGATGTCGCATGAAAGGGAGATCGAACGCGGGTGCTTCCCTTGCCCGAGGCGCGCCAGGACAGGCCGCCGGGAGACCATGCGGCAATTGACAGAGCCAAAGCAAATGCCGGTCGCAGAGCCAATCCCATTGCGGCTGGCGTCCGTTCGAAGGCTCTTTCTCAGATCTGGGTTCCCTGATGGGAAGGGGTCTTTTGCACTATTGGCTGAGACGCTAACGAGAGAGATTCGGGGCGATGACGAAATTGTTTCAACAACGCAAAGAAACGGCTTCTCCCAATTCCAAGGGTATGCTCAATTTCCTCTCGGCTCGATTGCCCTTGCGCATAGGAGGCGAGCAAGACTTTCACCTGGTCAGCGGTCAACTGTTTGTGAAGTTGTGTCATGACGTTCCCCTTTGATCATCCTGCAACACCAATCCAGTTCGCTTTTCGGGTTTGGCTGATACCCGAACAACGAGGAATTGGCACCGACTCCATCCCGTGATGATTTAGGGGTGGAAACTCTATAAGGAGGGAGCTATGTGCTGTATTACCACCATTTTTCTAGAATTCGGTTCCCGAATCGCCATCTTGGTCTGGTGGCTGGTGGATCCGCAACGCTTCGTTCTCGCTTTTAAGAACTGGGCTCTGCCGATAAACTTTGCCATCCCTTTGTGGGTTTGGCCGTTGCTAGGCGCCATTTTCCTGCCCTGGACCACCCTGGCGTATCTCTTTGTCTTCCCAGGGGGCGTTATGGGCTACAAATGGATTGTGCTGGGGATTGCCTTGTTGATCGACTTGGCCGGGTATAGTGGAGGCTACCGGCATCGCAACCGCCTCCCGATCTAGACAACACAGGAAGGGCTTCCCATAGCAGCGGCAAGGCTCGAGGCCGAGGCGATTCTGTTGGTTGGCCCTGGCGAGGAAAAGGGCGAGCTCGAAAAGGGTCTTGAGAGCAAGGGACTCGGCAGGCGGATCGTGAGTGTTGTGACAATTGACAAGATCACAAACGGTCAGATTGCGGCGAAGGTTTGACAGCGCTTTCCGGAATAGAGCTTACCGGTGTGGTTGATGCAGAGCCGCCCAGGACCAACCGTGACCCGAGGCGACCCGTGAGGCACGCTAATGCATGCTCTCGGGCGCGAACCTTCCCGGGCCCATTCGGACTGCAGAAGAGAGGATATTCCTCAGCCGGGTGGACCCGATGTCTGAGGGTGCCGCTGCCAGACGGAGGCTCATAACCCGGAGGTCGCTGTTTTCCCCAGGCCTGCGGCTGGGGCAGGCTGGCCGGGTCGCCAGCCCGCCCTCGGGGCGAGGGGACGGGCGAGTCCAGCCCCCGCTACCAATTACACGAACCGAGGCCGTTTGAGCCTCGGTTCTTCGTTGCAACAGAATGATGCCCGTTCGCGTTCTTCAGCCTGATTCAAGCAAGATCCTCATCGAAACCACTCGGTTAGCCTCGTCGGGCTAGGAGCCGCGGGATCGTTGGTTCCCCGGCCTGCGACCTGGTCAGGCGAGGTCTCTTTCCGACAATATAAGGTCACCGGAAAAACCGTAGCTCGACGGGCACTCGGCCCGCGCCCGGTACGACCCCGAACATCGCCGGGTTCGGCCATCCGCAGCCATTGTTCGGTGAGCCATTGATTCTCACAACCCGACGATCATCAGTTCGCAAGACACCCCCCACGCGAGCAGCACCGCTTATCCGGGAGAGAGGTCCCAGATCTATTTGATCTGCGGCCTCTGTTATGGATTCAAACTCGTCAGACTGCTAGGCCGAAGACTGGTGGTTCCCCGGCCTGGCCAGCGCAGGCCAGTCCGCCCCTCCCCTGCCAAGACAGAGAACCGAGCCCATTTGAGGCTCGGGTCTTTCCTTCCGGACTCGTCACCAGCTGATCACAGGTTCCAATTTTGGGGGCGCCCCCTCCCCAACCATGGTCCACCAGCAGGCTCGTCACCTTGGCGTTCCGTCCGGTTCTTCCAAAGCCGGCATCTTGGGATGGGGTTTTCGGCCACTACAGCAGATCTCTGGTCATACCGCATCCGCCAGAGCAGAAATGGATGCGCCCTGCTCTTCTATGCCTCCCCCAAATGGCGGAGATCGATATTCCCCAGTCGTTGGATGCGGCCGGGGAATACTAATTGTAGAATAGCAAACAACCCGCCCACGGTTTCGCAGCTAGCAACCCTGCCACGGCTCGTTTTCTCAACAGCTCTGTCAGATCAAATCCGGAGGCAAGAGATGAAGAAGAAACTATCCATTTTTACCCTAATGGCCGTAATGCTTGTAATGCTCGCGGGCTGTACTCCCGGAACTGTCGTACAAGTCAATACGCCTGTCCCGAACACCCAATCCGGTACGCCCGCTCCCAACGGTCAAATCAACGTGCCCGGCGTGAGCATACAAGTCTATGCGCCCGGCCCGAACCCACTGGCCAATACAGCCGATGCGCACGGTCGTGTGGCCGGTATTTTGCTAGGACTCTGGCACGGGTTCATTTCCCCGGTGACCCTCGTGCTATCATTCCTCAACAAGGGTGCCCAGATGTACGAGGTGCACAACAACGGGAGCGAGTATAACCTTGGCTTCTTGCTAGGAGTGGCAATCCTCTTTGTCATTTTGGCCGCAATCGTTGGTTCGCGACGCCGATAACGCGAAACACTAGATCTCGAGATTCGCGCCAGCCGGCAAACATCACCACATGCTCTGTGGCAGATCTTTGATTGCAAATGGAACGTGCCGCTTTCATCACTATTTGCGCAAGAACGCTTTCTTCCATGTAGAACGATCTTGTTGATTGGTGGAGAATGGTTGAGAGCGGCCTCTTCCCGAAGGACATCGGAACGATGTGACCAGGCTACGCAGGGGTGGCTCTAAAATCCCAAGTCCTTTTCGGGGCATTTTCGGGCATGCGGCCTAGTTCAACTCGGACTGATGCAGCGGCGCGCACAACCTTCCTTCTGACTCCCCTCTTCCCGCCACATGAATCCCCCATATGTTCGGCGGCCTAATTGACCAGCAATGACATGAAGGGTAGTAGTAACTAGTGGCTGACAACATCCAGGGTTTCTTGAAGAGTCATAACGACAAGACTAGGCGTCTTGGGCCTCGTCCCATTGTGGTCCGCTTTCTGCGATCGCCCAGGATGTGGCAATCGCTGGCAATCATGGATCGTGACTTGGCGCGCCGGGTCTCGCACATGGCGCTCCGGCAACCGCGCGTGTGTGAGGAAGCGCTGGTCCACCACACAGATCGGGGCAACCCATATGCAAGCGACGATTACCGGCCACATTTATCGCATCATGCGATCCTGCCTGGCACGAGTCGGTCGGGGAACTGCTGCGACAATGCTCTGGTGGAAGGCTTCATGAGTACGTTGAAGATGGGCCCAGTACCCACCGAAAGGTTACTCAACGCGAGAGCAGGCTCCCCAGGCGGTTTTCGAATACATCAAAGGGTTTTGTATAATACTTGGCGTACTCATTCGTCGCCGGGGCATCTTTCTCCGGATGAATTCAAGCGCCAACGATCCGTTCAGGCTTGACCAGGTCTCCGTTCAACCGGGGGAAGTCCATATCTAAATGATTGAGTATTTGCTAGCACAGATACAGGAACTATTACGAATAGTACAAGATGACTATAGAGTCAACCCGGTCGTATTCCTAATTATTTACATGGTTTGTGTTCCAGTGTTCTACTATTCTCTGTTTCGAACTGTCCAATCCCTCGCAAGAAAGCTTGGGAAGGAAGTCGTGCTCTGGAGCGCAGTGTTTCTGTGCGCGAACATCGCGCCCTTTATCTATGTATTATTATTTGGGCAGAACATCCCTTGGTGGGTTTATGTCATTATTGCTATATTAGTTGGACTAGGTCTCTTGTCACTTATCATGAGGCTTGGGAGGAATCCAGCAGATGACCCGAATGTGAAGAGAAAGTCAGATGAGGAATGATCATAATTACGCCTAACAATGCGCTGAACCGGACATGCCAACCGGCGGCGAAAAATCACGCCGCCAGTTTGCCCTACCCTCGCTACGCCGCCGCAGGAACGTCAAATAGCTGAATGAAGTCGCAACGGCGGCTCGCTGGGTGCCGGTTAGCGATGACGATAATCCCCTCGCTCCGCCTTCCTCCCTCCATCCGCACACTTGCCCGAACCAACCAGTTCCTGCGCCATTACGACGTCTGCCCCGACCCGAGGCTCATTCCTCTTCGGAAACGCCATTCGCTAGGGAGAAAATTGGCCATCCGCGACTCCCAGCCCAGCACCCCACGCGCCTGAGCTCGAGGCCCTCCGCTCGGCCATGCCCTTCAGCTTGACGTCCAGGGGTTATCGTGCAGTCCGCGCGGCGACCTGGACGGCACCATGGCGCTGCACAAGGAGGAGCGCCTCTGCCGAGGTTGGGGAACAAGGAATTCTCGGCTAGATCGCTGATCAACCAAGCCTCGATTCTTGAACGAGGGGGAAATTGAACGAAAGATGCACTTTCTTTGGCGAATGAAGCCTATTGCCTAGCTACGAACATGGTCACGTTGCTCTCGCCAAACAGATCGGGCGCATTCGCGCCTAAGTCCGCGAACTCCGGAGATAACAACAATCCAAATAGGACCCAACCCTCCGGAATTTTCCTGTCTTCGTCAGTTCCACTTTCAGTGACTTGAAGACAGAGCGCAGCGCCCTCCGGGAGAAGATCTTCCCACATATGCGGAACCTAGCGGTGGCGCACAGCTGGCGTTTCCAAGCCGTTGAGTTATGTGGGGCCGACTGTGAACAGGCAGCCGTTGTAGATTGCCACCAATAACGAGAATGGTGACGACAGAAACCAATCAAAAACAAGGACACCAATGGGTCTGCGAGCAAATCGAATCCTGCCGCCAGGGCTACCCGCGCTATGCCAAGACAGCCCTGGGCCGGGAACAGGTGCTCGAAAAAGTCTCCAAACAGACCAGTGTACTGGCCAAATACCCCATCCGTCCGACAATCGTCATGGCCGGTTGCGTACCGACCAAGGCATCAACTTTTTGGCAAGTCTTCGCTATCTGCCTCGCCATGGGGCTGGCGAAACTCGATATTGTGTCGTCGAATCCGTGAAGCTCCCATGACCGGAAGATGTGCCAGAATCAGTCTTGACGTGAGACAGCACCGAGCCTAACCTCCTCTTGCTCTCGGATGCGAACCTTGCCAGGCTCAATGGCACCGCAGAAGAGAGAGGACACTCAAGCAGCCGAACTGCTGTCTGAGGATGGCTCCACCAGACGAAGGCTCATAACCTGGAGGACAGTGGTTTGGGTAGCGGGTGCTTCGAGGATTGGAACCTAAGGCCGGCCGGTTACGGCTCCGAATGCACAGAACCGAGGCGCTTTCGGCCTCGGTTCTGATTTAAGGTGGCGGGGGCCCGTCCTGCCTGCCCCCTCGGCCCGCACATCAAGGACGGGCCCCCGCCGCAGGCTGGGAAAACCAGCGCCCTCCAGGTCATTGCCCGACGCGCCTCTCGACCGATTCCTTTACCGTCGACGCGCCGGGATGATGTTTTCAACTAGCAAAACCTTCCCGGGCCGATTCTCGCCTCGCCTCCAAACTCGACGGGGGTTTCAGGTTCCTTCGACCTTGACTTCGGGTTCCCTGTTGCTCCTCCAGACCGACTGGGCAAGCGCCGCGACAAGGACCGCCACCATGAGCCAACCCCCCACCCTCAGCTGACGGTATTGCACGATGATCGGAGCAATGATCACCGAAACCAGCTTCACGACCTTGCCCATTGAATTGAGCGCCTGACCGCCGGTGTCCTTGAGTGGGTCACCGACCGTGCCGCCAACCGCCCCGGCCTTGTGACGCTCCCAACCCTTGCCCAAATTGTGGGCCGAATCCGAAGGCGCGTCTTTACTGAGTTTCTTCGCGTCGTCCCAGGCCCCTTGCACCGACCATGGCCCTTCGCGGTTGAGCAAGAGGAAAGCCGTCATCCGCCTCGACAGACCTGGTCGAATCGCCGAAGCGCGCGAGGTTTACACCACATCCAGGAGGTGCAATATGAGGAGGATGACGGCGATAACGATCAGAACGTGAACCCAAGGGCCGAAGTTCGGGAGGGCTGGAATTATGGCCCCACCGAAAAAGCCGAGCAGCCACAGGACTACTAGGACTACGATGATTATCCACAACATGAGATTCCTCCTTTTATGGAGTTTTCGGCTACCACAGCACTTGCCCTGCCTTCGGAAGGATGCGGAGCTTATTTCTGGCGGTGAAGCGCCGCCGCTCATGCTTGGCCAGGATCTCGCTTCCGGGCCGGTCCCCCCTCGTGGCTGTAGAACCCCATGACGATATGCGAGACATGCGGATTCTTACTCCGCTCCCTTCCCCAAGTTCTACTTCTTCGTTGTCTCGCCCCATCTTGACACAGAGGGGCTGACCTAACGGCCCAGCAGGATGAAGATGCCAGCCGCAATGGCGAGGATCGCCAGGATCAGGCCGAGGCCATGAAGAGCCGGGATAAGTTCTACGAGGCCCCAGGCGATGAGAAAGATAGCCAGCAAGAGCATGCCTATGTTCCTGGTGAATTTCATGGTGGCACTCCTTTCACAGTTGAGTGAGTGGCCGGTAACGGGTCGAGCAACCGTTGTCAGCCGCTGAGAGGGATGCAGATCACATGATCTCAAGCCGTCTTGGCTGCCATTTTCCCGGCGTCGAGTGCTGTGGATATACGGTCAGCCTACTTGACGAGCTTGTCCTGGCCATGTTGCTTTAGTTGCTCGGCCTTCTCCCCAACGCCAACCGGCATCTCGCAGGTATCGAAACAAGTTTCCGCAAGTGCACTACCTACAATTTCGGTTGTCCGATCGCGCAATTGGGTGCCTTTCGACTGAACCTGGGTTTATCCGAACAACGAGGCCACCTTCCTGGGACCTGCCAGGATGTCTCTGACGACCATCAGGTACCCGTCCTCGTCGGTGGTGACCGACCATTTGATCAGTTCGATCTTGCCTTTGTCGATCTCGATCCCGGTGATGCAGCGCAGGTCGACGCAGGAGCCGTCATTGAAGTAAGGCGGTTCGCCTTCCGCGGCGAAGCTGGGCCGGTGCGTGTGACCGAAGATTGTCGGCTGGTTGTTTTCCTTGATCCACTCCTCGATCTTGAGTTCCAGGGCATCCCGCTTGCTGAAGTTCTTCGCCGGACTGGTCGGGTCGTCCACCCCATGCAGCTGGAGCGGGCGCCATACGGTCCGGACCAGGAATCGGCCCAACTTCCAGAACCGGTCATTAATCGTGTCGCCCTGGTTGCCGTGCACCAGGAAGATCTTCCCACCGGTGTGCAAGTGCTTGAGGACGAGTCCCTCATGGACCCGGATGCCGTCGAAAAGGGGTTCCTTTCGACCGGTCCGGTCCTCGATGTATGTGAAAAGGGTTTGGGCGACGACTTTCGGGTCGGCGCGCACATGGTCGTGGTTTCCGTAGATCATATGGAACCGTCCGGCCCGGTAGAACTCGCGCAGACGCCCGAAGACGGGGCTGTGGGCATAGCGGATGACCGAGAACTGGCTGTTCTCGTACAACTCGTCGCCGTCGCCGAGCTCGAAGTAAGTGAAGCCTTCCTCAAAATAATGTCCTAGGGCATGGAAGAACAGGCTCTGATTCTTGGCGAAATTGTCGGTCAAGCTGTTGTCGCCGCGGTGACAGTCGCTGAAGAAGACGAGCCTAGACTTGTCATCGAATGGGATTTCCTCGGCAGATTGGAAGACTTCAGTGAGGCGGGTGGATACAGTGATGGCTTTCCTCCTCCTTAGTAAGAAGCCAACGCGGGGAATCTCGCATTGAATCCCAGATGCTATTCTAATCCCCGAACCGATTTCGGTGTTCGTTTTCTGCCGATATCCCGGAATTGGGAAATTGAGTTCATACTCTGCAAGAGTGGGGGAATGAAACTTTGTTTCCTAGACTCCATGGCTTCGGTTTTGTTTGGGCTGGCACACAAAGCTCAACCGAAGAAGGTCTTTCTTTACAACGTAAGAAGAAACGGCCGTAAGAACACTGTCGCAAGACCATCCAAGAGACGGGGAAAACTTCCCTCTCTCCCTCCAGGCAGCGATCTCCAACCCTGGTTATTGTGATGATACGCATATGAACGATGTAGCGGTTGGGTTGCCAGCCGACAGCCGCCGCCTTCGGAAAGGAATGGTGGGACACGGGCCCAAACTGGATCGTCACGTCGGAAGAGCCCTCGTCTTCAGCCACTCGCCGGTCCGCAGGCAAAAAGGGACATCCGGCCAGCGCCAATTGTCCACGCACAACTTCGTCGCCGCCAAGGTTTCGACGGCACCGTTTATGGCACGGCTTCCTGATTCTGTTTGTAGTTCCTGAACCTACGACAAATCCTTATCGTCGCCGCTCACGAGATATCCATGATCCGCGATGTTCAGCACCAGATTGCGCCCCATGACCCCAGACCGAACCTACCGACCTCGTATTCTCGTTCTTCCCTCTCCGAGACTCCTCCTGATATTTCGGCCGGGTTCGCCACGGTGGCATCGTTTGCGAGGTGCTCAAATCCTGAACGTAAGTCCGAATGGGTCAAGGGCTTTTTGGGTCGTTTCGTAGCTCTTATGGAGGATGCCACGGATCCCAAGGCCTTGAGCCACCTCGACAAACATGGGCTCATCATCGATGTAGACCACTTGTCGAGGATTGGCTTGAGCGATATCCAATGCAATTCGGTACATATCTACGTCCGGCTTGCGGTAGTGGACAAAGCAGGATGAGATAAAGAAGTCTATGAATGTGCCCAGTTTGAATTGTTGGACGCGATAGACCGAAAGTTCTCGTCCTTCATTGCTGACGGCGGCGACCTGAAGGCTGTGTTGAGTCTTCAGTCCGCGCATCAGCTCAATCATTTCTGGAAAAGGTTGGGACTGGGCGAACATGAACGCCTTGAACTCTTCTCGTGAGAACGAACGCTCTTGATAAAAAACAACCCGGTTCAAATAATCGTCCAGGCTAAGCTTGCCCTCTTCATGAGCATCATACGTCAGGTGATGGCGCTCATTCATCTCGCCATAGTCCAGGCCAAATTTTTCGGCCGCGCGTGTTCGGCCATGGTCATCCCAGCCATTGGTAAGCAAGACACCCCCTATATCCAGGAATAACGTCGTGACCGGGGAAGAAGGAGTCATGGAATCACCTGCTCAGACGGCAGGGCAGACTGCAGGGCTTCCTTCAAGGCGGTCAGCCCTCGGTCCGTATCCGAGCCAAGATGGACACGCCCCACCCTCCGTCCGTGCTTCCGCAACGCTTCCAGATCACCCAGGGCTTGGGCGCGCTTGAAAATGCCAAAGGTGTAGGCGGCGCCCGGGATCGGGACATCTTCAACGTCATCCGCAGTCAGTTGCAGGAACAAACCTGTGTTCGGGCCGCCCTTATGGAACTGACCCGTGGAATGCAGGAAGCGGGGACCATACCCGAGGGTCGTGGCGGTGTGCAGACGGTTTTGCAACAGGATGCGGATCTCCTGTAATACCCGCTGATTGGCCGGGTTCTCAGCAAGATAGGCCATCAGAGCCACATAATCCCCCGAGCGGGCCTGAGCCAGGAACCGTTTTAGCGTCTCAGGCACCGTTGTGGCCTTTTCATCGAAATAGAGTTTCAACGGATCTTTGATCAGGGACGGTTTTTCTTCAGGCAATTTGCCTCGATCGCGTACAACCGCCAGGAGGCGGTTCGTATTGTCCTTGCTTTCCTGGACGTTGGGTTGGTTGAACGCATTGATGCCCAGGATCGCGCCTGCGGTGGCGGTGGCAATCTCCCAGCGGAAAAACTCCTGTCCCAGGTCGAGAAGATCATCTAGATCGATGGCAATCACAGGTTGGCCGGCATCACGCAGAGAGGTCACGCCGCGCTCCAACACATCGTCCGCCGCATCCTTCATCCGAATGTGGATGAAAATCCGATCGTCCCCGTATACGGTTGGCTCACCGAGGGGTTCACCGGCCACCGGCAGGACTCCCGTGCCTTCCTTCCCAGTGCTTTCAGCCAGGAGCTGTTCCAACCAGATCCCCAGGGATGAGATCGTGGTTGGAACAAGGAAGGTGACCTTGTTCCGTTGGCCATTCTTTGCCAGCTCGCCCAAGGCCGCGCCGAGCGCCAGCCCAGGGTTTTCCCGGGCGGGGACGCAGGAGGCACAGGCGTGTACCATGCGCAGAGCACGCGCCAGGAGTTCATTCACATCGATGCCCATCAAGGCAGCCGGAACCAGGCCGAAATAGGAAAGGGCAGAGTAGCGCCCGCCGATGTCTGCAAAGTTGAGGAAGGTTTTCCGGTAGCCCCGCTCTTGTGCCATCTTCACCAGCGGTGTGCCTGGGTCCGTGATCACGCAGAAGTTCTCACCGGCACGCTCGCCTCTTATGTCCCTCACCTTCTGATAGAAGTATTCTGCAAAAGCGAGCGGTTCAGCGGTGGCCCCCGACTTGCTGGCAACAATAAAGAGCGTGTTTTCGATTGGGAGCGCATGTTCGATCTTCAGGATGGTGGCAGGGTCAGTCGAATCCAGAACCGTCAGGGCCAAAGCTTGCGGGTCCCAGGCAAATGTGCGTTCGAAGACCAGGGGTGTCAGACTGCTACCGCCCATACCCATCAGCAGGGCGTGACGGAAGCCAGCTTCCCGCACCCCGGCCCTGAAATCGCTGAGCTCTCTCAAGTTTCCTTCCATCTTTTCGGCAACGTGCAGCCAACCTAAGGCGTGGCGGATCTCATCCTGCTCCTTGGCGTCGCTTTTCCAGAGACCGGCATCCTTCCGCCATAACTGGCGGCCAAAATGAGTCTCTTCCAGGCTGGCCAGTCGCTCTTGAACCGCTTTTTGATATTTCCCCAAGAAGAAGGCCTGCCGGTCTACCGGTTCTTGAAAGGAAGCCGCTTGTTTTTCGCGCAATGCCACCATCAATTGCTCGAAGGCCTGGCGAAATTGCTTCACCCCCTCATCTTCCAATTCCTGCGTCAATGCAGCCAGGTCCACCCCAGCCTCACGCAACCCTTCCAGTACACGGTAGGCCTGGGGCGTACCCTGCTCCAGCCGCGAGGCCGGCTTACCGCGGTCCCGGTAGGCCGTGAGAGTCTCGAGCGAAATCGTATTGATGGTCTCCCGGCCGATCAACGCTTCAACGTACTTGACGTCGCTGTAATCCGGGTTCTTGGTGCCGGTGCTGGCCCACAGCAGGCGCTGGGTGCGGGCACCCTGGCGGGACAGTTTTTGATACCGCTCGCTGCCGAAGATTTCCTTGTAGATCTGGTAGGCCACCTTCGCACTGGCAATAGCCACCTCTCCATGCAGGCCGACCACGATCTCCGCGACGGGGCCCCCCTCCCGCTCTAATCTCTCCAGGATGGGGTCCATCAAAACATCAATACGACTAAGGAAAAAACTAGCGACGGAAGTAATCCGGTCCAGCGGCTTACCACGCGCCGCAGCCGTTTCCAGCCCGAGCAGGTAGGCTTCCGCAACCTCCCGGTACCGCGGCAACCCAAAGAGCAGCGTGATGTTGACATTAATCCCTTCCCCGACCAGTTGCCGGATGGCCGGCACTCCCTCCCGGGTTCCCGGGACTTTGATCAGCAGATTGGGGCGGTTCACCGCGGTCCAGAGACGGCGCCCTTCTGCAATTGTCCCGGTCGTGTCATGAGCCAGTTTGGGAGAAACCTCCAGGCTCACATACCCGTCCCGCCCTTCCAGCCGGTCATAGATGGGACGGAAGAGATCGGCGGCGCGTTGGATATCTTCTATGGTGAGCGCCTCGTATATTTCCTCAATCGTCTTGCCCTGCAGTGCCATGGGGCGAATGGCCCTGTCGTAATCGTGACTACCCGCGATGGCCTTCTCAAAGATGGAGGGATTCGAGGTCAGCCCGCTGACCCCATCCTGATTAATCAGCTCCTGGATTTCTCCGTTATCAAGTGCATGGCGCCTTAGAAAGTCGAGCCAGACGCTCTGCCCGAAGCTCTCCAAACCCAATAAAGGGTTCGCGTTCATTCTATTTGCCCCTTCCCCTCCAGTGCAGCCACCTTTGCCAGACGCCGTTCAAACCGCTCAGCCCGCGCGTAGTGAGCTGCCAGATAGATTTGAACGAGCTCCCAGGCCAGCGCGAAACCAACCACACGCCCGCCCAGGCAAAGCAGGTTCATGTCATCATCCTCGACACCCTGATGAGCGGAGAAACTCTCATGGATAAGGGCCGACCTGACTCCGGCCACTTTGTTGGCAGCGAAACTGGCACCCACCCCGCTGCCACAAATCGCGATACCGCGCTCCACTTTCCCTTGTGCGACCGCTCGGGCCAAGGGGATGACAAAGTCCGGGTAATCATCCCCGGGGTCCAGACGATGAGCGCCGAAATCCCGCACCTCGTGCCCGGAATCGCGCAGCGCCTTCAGAATGGGTTCTTTCAAGACAAAGCCGCCATGGTCCGCTGCCAGTCCAATCTGCATTTTCGGCCTTTCTCCGAAACCATCAGGCTTTCTTCTGTGGCTTTGCCACGCCAAGCGCCTGCCGGATCACGTTTTCAATGCCAAAGCCGTACTCGTTCCTCGTCGCGCTTCCAGCAGCGGAAGCCGCAAAGCGACCCACTCTGATCACCGCGATGTCCAGGCCCACCTAAGGCTGCCACCCAAGGAGCCCCAGCTTCGATTGCCAGTCTGGGCACTTCCGGCAGCGGCAGGAATTTCAACTCGTCTTTCGCATTAGGCTTCGATTCGCGAGCCTTCGCTGGTCGGTACCGAGCTCGCCAATGGGTATCCTCCTTTCTTTGCTATGACTCAGGTTTCGTGAGTTGCGGGAACCTGGTTGTCATGCTCATGTTCTTTCCATCGCGGCCGTGTATTCCCCTCGGCGCGCAGCCCGGTTGCACCCGGCGCGATGACACAGAGCTTGCTGTGCGGCCAACATGTGGGACTCCTCGCCTCGCCAAATCTCCAAAGCCGGTTGCTGGATGGCGCGGGAAAACGAAAACGTGAGCGCCCAAGGCAGTCGCGACTTGAATCTGGCATTCATGGCATTCAAACGGGCCGAGGCCAGTTCGGCCGGTTGGCCGCCCGACAAGAACGCAATCCCCGGAACGGCAGCGGGGACGGCTCGCAAGAGACACCTCACCGTGGCGTCGGCCACCTCGTCCACCGCTTCTTGTTCGGGGCAGGTCAACCCCGGAAGCACCATGTTGGGCTTCAGGATCATGCCCTCCAGCGTCACCCGTTGTGTGTATAGCTGGTCGAAAACCGTTCGCAGGACTTCCTCCGTTACCTCGTTGCACCGCTTCAGGGTATGCTCGCCGTCCATGAGCACTTCCGGTTCGACGACGGGGACCAATCCGGCTTCCTGGCACAACGCGGCATAGCGAGCCAGCGCATCCGCGTTGGCCTCGATGCAACCCCGGCTGGGAATGCCATCGCCCACGGCAATCACCGCGCGCCACTTGGCAAAACGGGCGCCCATTTGAGAGTATTCATCCAGGCGGTCTCGCAATCCGTCCAGACCTTCGGTTATTTTCTCTCGGGGATGACCGGCCATGTCCTTTGCACCGGTGTCGACTTTGATGCCGGGAATGATGCCCGCATCGGCGAGGGCCTTAACAAAGGGAGTGCCGTCCTTCTTCTGCTGGCGGATCGTCTCATCGTAGAGGATCGCGCCACTTATGCACTCACCGAGACCGGGGGTGGTCACAATCAACTCCCGATAGGCGCGCCGGGCCTCCTCGGTTTGGGGAATTCCCAACTTGGCAAATCGTTGGTTACAGGTTGGATTGCTTTCATCCATCGCCAGCAGGCCCTTGTGACCGGCGACCAGCGTCCTCGCGGTGTCGATAAGCTCTTGCGTCTTCATTTGGAGTTGCTCCACTTCCAGTTGCGTATTTCCGGCATGTCTTCGCCATGTTTATCAATGTACAGTTTGTGCTCGATGAGCTTGTCCTGCATCATCTGCTTCAGATAGGCCCCCTTGGCGCCCAAATCCGGCAAGCGATCGACCACATCTTGCACCAGGTCGAACCGGTCCAGCTTGTTCTGCACCCGGATGTCAAAGGCCGTCGTGATCGTGCCCTCTTCTGTGTAGCCCCGGACGTGCAGGTTGCGGTTGGTCCGGCGGTAGGTCAGCCGGTGGACCAGCCAGGGGTATCCATGAAAGCCGAAGATGATGTGCTTGTCTTTCGTGAAGAGCGAGTCGTAATCCGTCTCGTCCAGTCCGTGCGGGTGCTCGCTATTAGGCTGCAGTTTCATCAGGTCGACGACATTGATCACCCGGATCTTCAGATCCGGCAGATATTCGCGAAGGATGGAAACGGCAGCCAAGATCTCCAGCGTGGGCGTGTCACCGCAACAAGCCATGACTACGTCCGGATCGGCGCCTTGGTCGTTGCTGGCCCATTGCCAGATGCCTATTCCCTCCGTGCAATGCACGACCGCCTCTTCCATGGTCAGCCATTGCGGCAGCGCGTGTTTTCCCGCAACCACTACGTTCACATAGTGCCGGCTGCGCAGGCAGTGATCAAAGACCGACAACAGGCAGTTGGCATCGGGTGGAAGGTAAATGCGCACGATATCGGCCTTCTTGTTCACGACGTGGTCAAGAAAACCGGGATCCTGGTGCGTGAAGCCGTTGTGATCCTGCTGCCAGACATGAGACGCCAGCAGATAGTTCAGCGACGCGATCTTTCGCCGCCAGGGCAATTCCGACGTTACCTTCAGCCACTTGGCGTGCTGGCTGAACATCGAATCGACGATGCGAATGAAGGCCTCATAGCTGTTGAACAGCCCATGCCGCCCGGTCAAGAGATATCCTTCCAGCCAACCTTCGCACTGGTGCTCGCTGAGCATCGAGTCCAGCACGCGTCCGGTGGGCGCGAGGAATTCATCATTCTCTACTGTTCGCGCGTCCCACTGACGATTGGTTGTTTCAAAGACCGCGCCCAGGAGATTCGAGAGCGTCTCATCAGGACCGAAGACACGGAAATTGCGCTGATCCTGATTCAGCTTGGCCACGTCACGCAGGAACCTACCCAGCACGAGCGTATCCTGGGCCTCTACGGCGCCGGGCGAAGCTACATTCACCGCGTGGTCATGGAAGTCCGGCATGCGCAGATCGCGTAGCAGAAGGCCGCCGTTGGCGTGAGGATTGGCGCCCATTCGCCGGTCGCCCTTGGGCGCCAGCTCGGCCAATTCCGGCAGGAGACGGCCATTTTCATCGAACAGTTCCTCAGCTTTGTAGCTTTTCATCCAGCTTTCGAGCTGCTTGACATGATCGGGATGCTCGGAATCCACCAGGAGCGGCACCTGGTGCGCTCGGAACGTGCCCTCAACTGGCAGACCATCGACGACTTTTGGTCCCGACCAGCCCTTGGGTGATCTCAGGACGATCATGGGCCAGCGCGGCCGAGTGGTGTCGTTCTTGTTCCGTGCATTACTTTGGATTTTGCGAATGCCACTGATGGCTTTTTCCAAAGTACTGGCCATGAGTTGATGCATCTCTTCCGGCTCATCACCTTCCACAAAGTAAGGCGTCCAGCCACAGCCTCGCAGAAATTGGTCCAGTTCCTCATGCTCAATGCGGGCCAGGACGGTCGGGTTGCTGATCTTGTAGCCATTGAGGTGCAGGATCGGCAGCACAGCTCCGTCGGTAATTGGGTTGAGAAACTTGTTGGACTGCCATGAGGTGGCCAAGGGGCCCGTTTCCGCTTCCCCGTCGCCGATGACACAGGCGACGATCAGGTCGGGATTGTCGAACGCCGCCCCGAAGGCATGACTGAGCGAGTACCCTAGCTCGCCGCCTTCGTGAATCGACCCCGGCGTCGTCGGCGCAACATGGCTGGAAATCCCGCCGGGAAATGAGAATTGGGTGAATAGCTTTTTCAGCCCGGCTTCGTCTTGGGTGACGTTCGGATAGACTTCACTCCAGGTCCCTTCGAGGTAAACGTTGGCCACCAGCGCCGGTCCGCCGTGACCGGGACCGGCGACGTAGAACATATCCAGGTCATACTTCTTGATGACCCGATTCAAATGCACGTAGATGAAGTTCTGACCCGGCGTCGTGCCCCAATGCCCGACCACCAGGGGCTTCACATGCGACAGTTTCAGCGGCTCCTTCAGCAGCGGATTGTCGTAGAGATAAATCTGGCCGACCGAAAGATAATTGGCGGCACGCCAATAGGCATTCATCTTCCGTAGAAGGTCCGGCGACAGCGGCTTATCTATGGAATCAGTCTTCTTTGTTTTTATCATGATTTTTGTAACTCCTCATACTTTATTTATGGGAACTCCCACTTTGGCTACCCTGGCTTACGATTTATAGACATGCACGGCAATATACATGGCGAGCATCCCGAGCGCGAAGCCTAAACATACCAAAGCGAACGTCTGGAAGCGTGCGATATCGCCCAAAAACCACATGACACCGAGGATAACCGCCCATACGACAGCAACCCCAATTACATATACGATGAGCGGGAAGCGATTAGAACCCCAGTGCCACCATGAGGCGAGAGCTGCCAGTGCCAAAACGATGGCGGCTACAATGACATATCCAGTCAGTGGATTCATAATTTCTTTGATTCTTCCTCTTCATTATGGGATTAAAACGCAACAAACTGACTTTGCAATCATCCTACCTCGTCCGTATGCATGACGCAGACAGTCACGCACGCAAGAAGCCTTTCTCGCCCTTCCTTCAACGGGATGGCTCCTTGGGAGCCGGCTCATCGACCCAATACCCTTGGCGATTGTAATGTCGATGCAGTTGGGTCTCATAATCCCGAGTTAGCAGAGACTCCTCCGGGTATTGCGGAGACTGCTTGACAGCCTCGCGGGTCAGATTGACGAAGACTTTCAACTCACGCCAACTAACGCGCTCAATCCATTTCGGCGAAATCAGGACCTTTTTTCCCGGCCACCAGTTCTGTGTATCGACGACTAGATAACGAATCGCCCAAGTATCGTCCTCCACGAAAAAGTCCTCGACGTGGCCAATCTCGCCATCTGCGGCTTGGATGTGATGGCCATCCACATCGTCCGTGCTGCGCAAATGTGCATCCCACGCTTTCCCACCCGGGTTGGTTCTTTTCCATTTTTCGCGGTCACGCTCAATGGAGGGATAATGCCCCCACATGTACCCGCCGTTCCAATACATCGGCCATCCGTAATACTCGTAGTAGGTGTCCTCGAATTGTCGCGAGACGGGCTTGTCGCTGTTCAAGGATGGGCTCCCCTCAATCTGCTTTTTGCTCAAATCGACAGTGAGGTATTGCTCTTCTTTATTCACCAAGCCCAGTGCATACGGGGAGATCAACACTTGCCTGCCCGTAAGCCAGTTTCCTGTGTCGGCGACCAGATAGCGAATCGTCCAGTAGTGGTCATCGAAGTAGAATTCTTCGACCTTCCCTAATTCACCGTCGAGGCTCTTCAACTTGTAACCCTTGAGTGTCTTGACTTTGTCTAGCATCGCAGTGGTCCTTTCTTTCTTTGAGTTCTTGTTCGCTGTTGTCGACTGGCAGATAGCGTGTTTGAGAAATCGGTTTCCCCGCGATCCGCACGGCTGCCAGTACTTATCTTGCTCGGGCGGAGGCGGCTCTGCTATGGCGCGCGCTCCGAAAACGGATCCATCCGAGAGATGTATTTCGTGGCATGGTCGGAATTCCCTATTTCGCTGGCCGGACCAAGGCCGAGAACGCGGCAAACCGTCTCGGCTATCACGCGCTCTTCATCCGTGTGCATGACCCGAACCGTGACCCGGCTGGCCCCCGCGGAAATCACGCCCTCATTTGCCGCGTTGCGCTTTTCTTCGAGCTCGATCCCAAGAAATCCCAGGCCGTCGCAGACCCGGGCCCGGACTACGGATGCGTTCTCCCCGATGCCGCCCGCGAACACCAGCGTTTCCAGTCCACCGAGCGCCGCTGCGAATGCGCCGATCCATTTCTTCACCTGGTAGCAGAACAGGGCAACCGCCTCGGCCGCCCGCACGTCTTCCGTTTCGCGCTCGAGCAAGTCATGCATGTCGGCACTGGTTTCAGAAACGCCGAGCAAACCCGACTGGAAATTAACCATTTCATTGAACTTTTTCTCGTTGATTCTTTCAGTTCGCGCCAGATACCAGACCAAGCCGGGATCCAGATCGCCGGAGCGGGTGCTCATCGGCACGCCTCCGGTCGGCGTGAGACCCATACTCGTATCCACCGATTTGCCCTCCGAAACCGCTGCCAGGCTCGCGCCGTTGCCCAGGTGAGCGAGAATGACTCGACCTCGCGCCGCTTGTGGTCCAGCCACGCGCGCCAGTTCCTCCATCAGAAACGCATACGACAATCCGTGAAACCCGTACCGGCGCACGCCCTGCGCCTCAAAGCGGCGCGGGATGGGCAACAACTGGGCTACGCGCGGCAGGTCGTGGTGAAAGGCCGTATCGAAACACGCCACTTGCACCAGATGGGGAAACCGGCGATAGAATGCCTCGGTCAGCAGGATCTCTTCCGGCAGATGTTCGGGGTCGAAAGGCTTAAGCTGGTGTAACTCCTCAACCATTTCGGGTGTGATTCGCTGCGGTTCGCTGTACTTCGGTCCGCCATGCACCACGCGATGGCCCACCGCAGTCAGTTCCCCACGCCGGATTCGTTCCTCGATCCAATCCATCAGCACCTCAACGGCCGCCGTGTGGTTCGCCGCAGCCACGGACCGGGTGAAATTGTCAGTCTCCTTGAAGCCTTTCACCGCAAACCTAGGTTGCGGCAGTCCAATCCGCTCAATGCTGCCGGCCAGAATCCGTCGCAACCCGTGCGCGGCATCGAACAGCGCGAACTTGATGCTCGATGAGCCACCATTGATGGTCAGGACACATCCTTCAGTCTGTTTCACTGAGGATCTCTCCATCATTCTGCAATCCGAACGAAGCCAATTCTGCACATGTGGACCTGTAATCCGTGTGGAGAATGCTTCGAATCCCCAAACCTTCCGCCGTCTGGACGAACATAGGCGTGTTCTCGATATAGACTACCTGCCCGGCGGGCGCCTGGGCGATATCCAGAGCAAACCGATAGATGTCTGCATCCGGCTTCCGGACGTGAACGAAGCAGGAGGAAATAAAAGAATCCACAAACCTGTCCAATCTGAATTTGCGAATTCGGTGCGAATTCAGTTCTCGTGCTTCGTTGTTGACCACGACAATCTTCAACCCATACTGGGCCTTAAGCCGACGGACCAACTCGATCATTTTGGGATATGCCTTGGACTGCGCGAACATGAAATCCCGAAACTGGGCCCGAGTAAACCGCCGCTCTTCGTAGAAAACCACCCGACCCAGATATTCTTCCAGCGTGAGCTTTCCCTCCTCGTAGGTGTCAAAGGTCAGGTGATGACGATCCTCCATCTCGGCCAACTCCAGCTTGAAGTTCATCGCTGCCCGTTTGCGGGCATGATGATCCCATCCGTCGGTGAGCAAGACACCCCCTATATCCAGGAATAACGTCGTGACCGGGATCGTTCTTTTCATTGGGCTTCCCTCAACACCATCTGCGACCTTTGACCGTTCGTTCCTTGACTCAGAAGTATGGCACTCGATCGGGGGCCCAGGCGGTATGTTTGCCCGTCTTCCCAAATCGGTTCCTCCCCCTCAACAAACAAGTCTTCTGCCGCTCGCCGAGAGGTGTCAACGGCCAGATCCCACAGAGCCCTTGGCAGCACGTGCGGCAAATTGAATTCGACCGCGTCGGGCGACGCACCGGAGATGGCCAGCTGCGGCAGGGACAATTGCTTGCGAGCGTGTTCGATGAGGGACTGGCTGGCCGCGCTGTGAAATTTCAAGAGCCGGGCGTCCGACATGCGGCGAATGTCCTCACATAGGGTTTCCGTTGGCCGAAGCCAGCCCTCTTTTCCACAGGCCTCTCTCCAAAGATCATCGGCAGCCGCCGAGTCCCAGTTCGGCATTTGAACTCCGTTGGTCCCGTGTCCGATCGGTACTTCGTCTTGCGGCCACCGCGGAAAGAGAGGCTCAAACAGATGCCGGCTCACCTTCCCCTGCAAGCCACTCACGCCATTGACCGCCCCGCTCCCGCGAATCGCCAGATAGGCCATCGAGGGCCAGATCGAAGCGGTCAAAGCCGGCACCTACTGCCGTGTGGGTGGTGAAGAGGTTTCCCGCTCACCTGACGGCCAGGACCACTTCGAAGGACTGCCCTGTCTCTTCCATGAAGCTCAGCGCGCGCTCCAACACGGCGAAGGCCGCATGTTTCCAGGACCAGCGCATGTCCAGGGCCAGCTCGGCCACGGAGTCGAGTCCCTCGACCTCCATAGGGAGAAGGCCGAAGATGGGGTGGCTGGCACGGGTCGGTTTGCTCATGGAATTTCCTTCTATTCTGTCGCGGACAGAATCGCCGGCGGAGGCCGAGACGCCGCCAAAGTGTCGCTGACGATCTTCTGGGCTTCCTCCAGAATGCGCTGCAAATGATCCGCTCCCCGGAAGCTTTCCGCATAGATCTTGTAGATGTCTTCCGTCCCGGACGGACGCGCCGCGAACCATCCACTCTCCGCCACTACCTTCAGGCCTCCGATGGGTGCGCGGTTACCGGGCGCGGTGGTCAGGGTGGCCTGGATTCTTTCGCCCGCCAGGTCCCTGGTCCGGACCTGCTCCGGCGAGAGTTTCGCCAGGATTGCCTTTTGTTCCGGAGTGGCCGGGGCGTCTATTCGCTCGTAAACCGGCTCACCGAACTCGCGGGTGAGTTCTTGGTAGATTTCGCCAGGATCTCGGCCCATCCGGGCCGTGATTTCCGCCGCAAGCAAAGCTGGAACGATCCCGTCTTTGTCCGTCGTCCAGACGCTGCCGTCCCGCCGGACAAACGACGCGCCCGCACTCTCTTCCCCGCCGAAGCCAAGCGAGCCGTCCAACAGGCCTTCCACAAACCACTTAAACCCAACCGGCACCTCGTAGAGCTTCCGCCCCAACTTGGCGGTGACGTGATCAATCATCCGGCTGCTCACCACCGTCTTGCCAACCGCCGCTTCCATGCGCCACTTCGGTCGGTGTTGGAAGAGATAGAAGATGGCGACCGCAAGGTAGTGGTTGGGCGGCAGCAGCCCTGCGCTCCGGGTCACAATCCCGTGCCGGTCGTGGTCCGTGTCGCAGGCGAAGGCGAGGTCAAAGCGATCCTTCAGATCGATCAGTCTCTGCATGGCATAAGGCGAGGAGGGGTCCATGCGGATCCGGCCGTCCCAATCCAGCGTCATGAAACGGAAGGTGGGATCAACCACCGGGTTGACGACCGTCAGGTCCAGCCCGTAGCATTCGGCGATCGGTGCCCAGTAGTGGACCCCTGCGCCGCCGAGTGGATCCACCCCCAGGCGGATCTTGGCCGCGCGGATCACCTCCAGATCCAGAACCTGGGCCAGATCCGCGATGTAGGCATGCAGATAATCGTGGCGATGGGTTGTGGCAGCGCGCAGGGCCTTCTCCAGAGGAATCCTCTTCACGCCCCTCAGCCGACGCTCGAGAAACTCATTTGCCTTCGCTTCGATCCAGTTGGTGATCACGTCTTCCGCCGGACCCCCGTTCGGGGGGTTATATTTGAAGCCGCCATCCTGGGGCGGATTGTGGGAGGGGGTGATGACGATTCCATCGGCAAGACCGGCCTTGCGCCCGCGGTTGTAGGCGAGGATCGCGTGGGAAACGGCGGGGGTCGGGGTATATTCATCCCCTTCTGCGATCATCACTTCGACCTCATTGGCTGCCAGCACTTCGAGTGCGCTGGCCAGCGCCGGCACCGAGAGGGCATGCGTATCCATGCCGAGGAAGAGGGGGCCATCGATCCTCTGCTGTTTTCGGTGCAGGCAAATCGCCTGACTGATGGCAAGGATGTGCCCCTCGTTAAAAGAATTCTCGAAGGCCGAACCGCGATGCCCGGAGGTGCCGAACGCAACCCGCTGCGCCGGGACGAAGGGATCCGGCGCGTTCGCATAATAGGCTGTGACCAGATTGGGCACATTGACCAGCGAGGCTAGGTCAGCAGGCTTTCCTGCAAGCGGGCTCACTTGCATCGGTCCCTCCCCCGCCATGGCGCTTCCTTTCGAAAATCACTCGTTGCACAAGATCCCTATGGATTCAGAAGGCGACCACAGACCCGTTTGGTTACGTTCATCACGGTTATGTTTGGCAAAGCAAGTCCGCCAGGTTCCCCTACAGCATCTTCAAGGATCAATGGATTCGGCCGCGACGCGCTGCCCTTCATCCAGACGGCCGACCATCTCCCTCCTGCGGATGGGCACATCGCCTTCAGAGGAAAGCTCCGCCGGCCGGCTTGGATAACGATGGCCGAAGAAGACAACACAGATAAAATATATCCGCTGCCTCTACTCTATTACAGAAACTTCTCGGCCGCATCCATCCATCGGGGAGTATTTGCCTCCACCAGTTGGGGGATGGGGAGGAATCGGGCAACAGGCCTAATGTTGGGAGTAATGAGCCAGTTGCCTGCACCGCCACGGACAATAGTCGTCGGTGAATCTTGGGCAAACGATTACTGCCCCGGTGCGGGAGGAATCAAGTCCAGACAACCCACCGGGCCGAGGCAGCACTGGTTCGTCCGAGGTTCATTTAGGAGATAGGATTGGTGGCTCATAAATGTGACCACTTGCCATCCGACCGACGGCTCGGCGGCACAACAACTTCGAGATGCCACACCCTTTGGCCAGGCGCCACGTCTTCAGATTCGCGAATGCGATCGTGGGGTTCGGGTTGAATGGCCACAAAGTCGCTGACCGCGTGCGCCCCTTCGAGGCGAAGGTCATCTGCTATGACCCCTGCGTCCCGGATATCATCCAACGCATGCCGCCCTGCCATGACCCTGATGGTGTGGTTTGCCCGCTACCTCTGTCCCGGTTGCCAGCATGAGCATCGCCTCTCCTCCTCCAGCACGACCTTGGCCTGGCCCCCTAAAACTCGCCCAGTCTGTGAGTCAGGATTTGACTGGTCCGAGTGTGATGGACCACGGGAGGCAGGACAACATGCCGAGAAGGCGATAAACCGCGGAAGAGATCATCGGCAAACTGCGGGAGGCTGAGGTCCTCCTGAGCCAGGGACAGTCGGTCGGCCAGGTTTCACGCGCGCTGACCATCAGTGAGCAGACCTACTACCAATGGCTCAAGGAGTACTGTGGCCTATGCACTGAGAAAGCGCAGCGGCTCAAGGCTTTTGAGCAGGAGAACAGCTCACCTCCGCAGCAGCTTTCGGACTAACACAGAACCTGGTACTGAATATGGGGGCAGCTTAGTGGTCAAGAACCTGACCAGAACCATGACCACATACATGTTGGACATGTTCAAGGGCCTGGGCAAGCGCAAGCCCAGCCGGAGAGAACTCAGAGCCCGTATTGCCGCCTTGCTGGCTGAGTCGCCTCCTGCGGAAAGCCGGAGGTCTTTGCACGAGGAAGCCGGACAATTGATCGGTTATCTTGGTTCCTGATGGATCTGCAAGGTAGGACTGGAAAGGCCAGAGATAGGCCTAGGCCCCAAGAAAAGCCCAACCTGTTCCCCTCTAACCGACGCCTTTCCACGAGAGGCCTTCCGAGCTAACGCCGTACCCCTCCCCTGTCCTAGCCAACAATATCGTCCATTCAGCAAGGCACATCAACCGTCGCCAGGTCCACAACATGACGGCGTACTTGACAGGAAACAGACCGTGGAGGTACCCTCGCGGTCAGACACTGCACAAGCCTCGCCAAGCGCAGTCATACCGATGCACGAGGGGCAGCCTCAAACGAGTGGGACTGACGTTTGAGGCTGGCTCGGGAGGAAGAAGGCTCATATCCAGGCGATCCCAAATTCCATTGCTGGGGGCCCACCTTACTCCAGGAATAGGCCACCCGGTTCGTGCCCATTGCGCCTCGTTCAGTTATTCGACACCCGGAATCTTCGGATAGGGTTTTCGGCCACCGCGGCCAGTCCTTGAGCGGGCCCCGATCGAAATGGGCCACCATGCAGAAATCATTGTGTTCCTTGCATCTCTACAATCCCAGACCCTTGTCTCATTCAATCGAAAAAGCAAATGAGCCACGGTTCTGCAACGCCTAATGGGCAGCCAAAGGAGGCAGGTGTGTCTGCAGAGAAGCGTGACGACCGCACGCCGCAATCTCCGGATGCTCCCTGGTCGCCGGAATACCAGCGGGGTGAAGACAATCGCACTCCCGAGCAGGCTCTGGCCATGCTGGACGATGTTCTTCGACAAAATGGTGTCAATCCCCAGACTGCGATTGGCCCTGGTGGTTGGCGGCACATTCGGACTGGAGTCGCGCACGCGCTCGCGGGGGTGGTGGAGTGGCAAGCGGAGGAGTACTTACTAGTCGTGTTCTCTCCGCTGCTGGAGGTGCCTCGGGATCCGCCCGCCGAATTCCTTGCCTGGCTGCTCAGGCTAAATCACGACAGCACTCGTTCTGCCCGTTTCTCTATCCAGGACAACACCCTGATCATCGGGATCAGCCGCCCAATCCGCGGCCTTGACCCGATCGAGATCGCGGAATCTATCCATGAGGTCCTTGAAATCGCCAACCTCGCGGAGCGCAAATTGCAGAGGGTCCTGGATGGGTTGTCCGGCAACCAACTAGTGGACGTCCGGGTTCTGCCTAGCGGCAAGATGACGCTGGCTGAAGCGCAGGCTGCCAGTACGTTCTTTGGAACTCTCGACGATCACGGACAAAAAGTAGCCCGAACCATCATTGAATACTGGGCAAAACGGGGCCATCCCGTGGAATTCAAACCATCAGGGATATCTCTCTTGATGAACGTGGAGGGGAAGTCGACGGGAGTAGCATCCATGATGCCTGCGTTCGGCAGGGTGAAGCAGATGGTGACATTCGGCTGGGAGGGACTCCGCAAAGAATTCGAGCCTGGAGAGGCAATTGACGAGTTCGAGAAAGGAATCCAGGCCATTGCCAAGCCAAAAATCATGGAAACGACCGCTCACATCGAGATCGGCCCTGCCTTCGAGGAAAAAGACGCGGCCCGCTTGGCCCTTGCACTGCACCGGCTGGCAACGAGCGTTCGCCGAATCAAGCATTCTCTCTTCGCCCCTGATCCGAATCTTCCCTCGATCCAAGCAAAGCTAGGCCCCGAGACGAGGCAGGGGATCCAGACAACCCTTCAAGAATGCCCCAAATACACCCAAGAGATCTACGCGCGATTGATCCAAGAATGGTCAGACAACGGAGGCATCGTGCAATGCACGCGTCCTGGCAAGATCTACCTGAAAATGCGAGCACACAGGCATGCATCAGGAGAGTTCGCTGATTGGCCGAGCAAGTTCAATCTGGCAGTCCTGGCCTCGCCTTTCAAAGGAAAGGGCCCAGAGATCACCGTGGCCTGGCGAATAAACACGTCGTCCGAGAAACCGCGAGCGAAAGGTACCGCAATCAAAGCGTTCAAGCGAGCGGTGTCAGTTCTGCCTGGGTTCACCCACCACGGGCGCATCTCGACCCTGGAGGTCAACCGCGCCTTTGATTCTGGGGAAGCCGAGCGTTTTCTTGAGGCCATGGTGTCGCTTAAGAAAGCCGAGGATCGCGCAGCGTTGAAGTAAGGACCGGGAAGCATGCACCGCTGGCAGACAGAGATTCCGTCGAATAGGCTTCCCTGTCCCGGCCGAAAACTTCATCCGCCCGACAACTGTGTGACAGACTTCAGAAAACCACAACCCAATTCAAATCACTCTCGGCAAGCAACAAAGCACCGCGTACACTCCCCTTCAGATCGCCCCGTGGAATCAAGCGGGTGTGCTGGAACCTCAATGCGACGGGTGGAAGGACATCGACCTGCTCCTCCTCTCGGCGAAGAATCCCTTCCCCCTACTGACCCGAGCCGCGAAACTCGATCTGGGTGACTGGTTTGCGTTCGAAGTGGCGCCCTGCCAGCCGCCGGGAACACCCGAGCAAGACGGACTGCGCTACCCTGCCCGTGCGCTCCTGGATAGCCGGATTTTCGAGGAATTCCACGTTGATGTGGGGATTGGAGACCCAATGGTAGGGACCGAGGACATATTGTCATGCTCCGCGCTCATCTCTTTCGCTGGTCTTAAACCCACCAAAGTTCCCTGCTTTCCACCAAGCCAACAGATTGCAGAGAAGCTGCATGCGTACACCCGTCCTCACGTTAGCTCGTCGGGCACGCGTGTCAGGGATCTTGTGGACATGTTGTTGATCGCTTCGCTGTGCACGCTGTGCGCGGCAAATCTTCGGTCAGCACTGCACGCCACGTTCGAGGCTCGCAGGACTCACCCACTGCCTCAGTGATTTCCAAAGCCGCCCTTCTCTTGGGTCGGTCCCTACCGTCGCTTGGCGCGGGACGTGGGGCTCGAGCGGCAAAACCTCGCGGAGGCCGCTGACGCTGCAAGTCGGTTTCTCAACCCTGTGCTGCAAGGCACTGCCGCTCGGCAGTGGAATCCAAGCCTCTGGATTTGGCATTAGCACCAGGGTGGAGCTGCATCGGGTCAAGCATTTGTCAAATCGCCACCGACGTTCACCACAGCGAATGATTCCGTGCTTGCCCCTTGCTCTCATCGCGCACGGTTCCAGGCCTTTCGGGGGGATCACGCCCGCCCCCTGGGCCGTCTCCCCCGCGGGTTTCTTCCAAGTCTCCCTGGGCAGCCTGCCCCAGCGGTTGTTCCCTCCGCAGTTTCCGACCCGCCCCACAGGGCGGTTGAGGAGCTTGACTTAATTGAATTGCAAGAGGTAGCCTCCCCGTTGAGCTCCCGGAGGGACCTCGCCCGCCACGGCGAGATTCAGGCCAAGCCGCCATCCTTCAGAGGAAGGGCGAGCCACCCGGTCGAAGGCTTTGCCCGGCGGCTGCAGGGGGGAGGATCGAACATACCACCCGGTTCGGCTCGCGTTGCGGAGGATCCGCCGCGCCGAAAAAGAATCCGAAGCCAGCTCGCAACCGGGGCCGACATGAAAGCCGTATCGCGATCCCTTGCACGACTCGATGGCACTGGAGGAGGAAACCATGCCGAACGACTCTTTGCCTGCCCTGCTGAAGCAGCTGAACACCTCCCCGTCCGGGCTCACGACCGAGGAAGCCCGGCGGCGGCTCGTCGAGGTCGGCCCCAATGAGCCCGCCCCGGCGCAACAACGCAGCGTGCTCCTCCAGTTCCTCAGGTTCTTCGCCAGCCCCCTTTCCTTGATTCTTCTCATCGCGAGCCTGGTCTCGGCGCTCGTTGGTGAGGGCGTGAATGCCGCCATCATTGCAACCATCGTCTTATTGAGCGTGGTACTCAACTTCATCCAGAGCTTTCGATCGCAGCGCGCCGCCGATCGGCTGCGTGACCAGGTCGCTCCCAGCGCAACCGTCTTGCGCGACGGGGTTTGGGCCGAGGTCCTCAGCCGAGATCTTGTGCCTGGCGACGTCATCCGCCTTTCGGCGGGCGATCTTGTCCCGGCCGACGCTCGGCTGCTCGAGTCTCGCGACTTGCACGTCCTGCAGGCGGCGCTGACCGGCGAGTCCATGCCCGTCGATAAAGAGGTCGTCCAGGAGCAGCCTCTTTCCGCCGGACCCGCTGAGGCACAAGGCAGTGTCTACCTGGGTACCTCGGTGGTCAGCGGCACGGCCACGGCAGCCATCGTCGCGACCGGGCGCAAAACTGCCTTTGGAGAGATCGCGGTGCGCCTCACCGCTCGTCCGCCCGAGACGGAGTTTGAGCGTGGCACGCGGAACTTTGGCACCTTGATCATGCGCACCGTTTTCTTTCTCGTCCTCTTTGTTTTCCTGTTCAGCATCTACCTGCACCGCCCCGCATTCGAATCGCTGCTCTTTGCGGTCGCCCTGGCCGTCGGGCTCACGCCAGAATTCTTGCCGATGATCACGACCGTGACGCTCAGCCAGGGGGCGGTGCACATGGCCCGGCGCAAGGTGATCGTGAAGAACCTGGAAGCAATCCAGAACCTTGGGAGCATCGACATCCTCTTAAGCGACAAGACCGGCACACTTACGAGCGGCCAGATGACCTATGACCGCAATCTGGATCCATTGGGCCACCCGACGGAGCGAGTGCATCTGTACGCCTTCCTCAACAGTTCCTACGAAACGGGCATCAAGAGCCCTCTCGACACGGCGATCCTGGATCAGGCCCGGCCCGATATCGCGGGCTACGCCAAGCTCGACGAGATCCCCTACGATTTTGAGCGCCGACAGCTTTCGGTGGTTGTGCAGAACGGCACGGCGCGGGAGCTCGTGACCAAGGGCGCCCCCGAGGCCGTCTTGGCCGAGTGTACGAAGTACGAAATCGAAGGTCAGTCCCGGGACCTGGACGTCGAGTCTCGGACGAAATGCGAAGCGACCTACCGAGATCTCAGCGCCCAGGGATTCCGCACACTCGCTATCGCCTATCGGCCCGTGCCCGAACAGCCCGCTTACGGGGTCGGAGATGAGAAGAACCTGACCCTGCTTGGCTTCGCCACGTTTGCCGACCCTCCGCTCCCGGAGGTGGCGGAGGTCTTGCGTGGGCTTCGCACGGACGGCGTGCAAGTCAAGATCCTGACCGGTGACAACGAACTCGTCGCACGCCATGTTTGCGCGCAGGTAGGTCTGGATGTCAGCCGCATTGTCCTGGGCGATGAACTGGACCGCACCAGCGACGCCGCGCTGCCGCAGATCGCGGAGGAAACGGACGTGTTTGCCAGGGTCTCGCCCGCGCAGAAGAACCGGATCCTGCTGGCCCTCAAACACCGCAACCACGTAGTTGGGTTCCTGGGCGACGGAATCAACGACTCCCCCTCCCTGCATGCGGCCGATGTGGGCATCTCGGTTGCCAACGCCGTAGACGTTGCCAAAGACGCGGCCCAGATTATCCTGCTCGAGAAAAGCCTGCGCGCACTGCACGAAGGCATTGTCGAAGGACGCAAGGCGTTTGGCAACGTGATCAAGTATCTCATCATGGGTACGAGCTCCAATTTCGGCAACATGTTCAGCATGGCGGGCGCGATCATTGTCCTGCCGTTCTTGCCCATGCTGCCAACGCAGATCCTGATCAACAATTTGCTCTACGATATCTCCCAGGTCACCATCCCTACCGACAGCGTGGATCCCGCGTTTACACGCAAGCCTCGCCACTGGAACATCAACTTCATCCGCAATTTCATGTTGATCATCGGGCCGATCAGTTCCGTTTACGACTTCTTGACCTTCTACGTGCTTCTGGATGTCTTCCATGCTTCGGAGCCGCTCTTCCACACGGGGTGGTTTGTGGAGTCGCTAGCAACCCAGACGCTCGTGCTCTTCGTCATCCGGACCGCCGGGAACCCTTTCCGCAACCGACCCAGCCTTCCTCTGATGATCACAATTCTTCTGGTCGTTCTTGTGGGCTTGGTCCTGCCGTTCTCACCGCTCTCGTCGATTTTGGGGTTCACTCCGCTCCCGATGGCGTTCTTTGCCTTCCTTGCCGCGGCTACGATCACTTACCTGGCCCTGGTGCAACTGGCCAAAGGACCCCTCATGCGCCGCCTCACCGCCTGAGGCGGAGAGAGTTGGCCGCCATTTGCATTTGAGAGGATGAGCGCAGTACGCCAAAGCGATGCGAGAGGGGAAAGTCACGACGTGCAAAGATGGATTGCCTAGCACTGATCCGCTACGCGAGGTGAGGGACCTGGCAGTGGCGCTTGACCCTTTGAAGGCAGAGGCGTTTCCTCTCCATCGTGCATTCAACGTAGGCCTCGCCCAGCGTCTCCGGGACCATGTCCTCCTCGCCGTAGATACACTACGGGCAGCCGGCCAGGGCGAAACCCATGATGACGAGGAGGCTGCCCCGGCCAGCCAGGTCCCGCCCCAATCCAAGCTGCTTGAGCAGGCTGCCCTTCTATACTGGGCGACTCCCCCATCGGTGCGGCCCCCAGCGGATCCCCTGAGAGTTGAGGGAAACCTCGGTTTCCCTCGTGAAGCATGACCCGAGGAGGCACAGGGGGTACCAGCGTAGGCAGATCCCGTTCAGGATGAGCGCCATCCCGGCAACCAAGACTGCAGGCCAGACCGCGGCCCAAGGGGCCGGAGGGAGCTAGCAAGCCAGCGCAAACCCGACGAATACGCCCCCTGCGCCAGGAGAAACACGAAGCCTGACCCGCACTCGCGATGCGCGCTCTGTCCCGGGCCCTTTGGGTGATCGACCCAACACTCTCGGGCACCACTCATAGCAGGCGGCCCAGGACAAAGATCATGGTGTACCCGGGATCTCGGAAGGGGAAAGGCAAGAACGTGAATTGGATAAATGGTTGCGGATCATGAACGTGCCAGGACCATTCATAGAATATGGGAGAAACCGATCGGGATCGGCTGCAAAGAGCAGGGCGGCAAGAAATTTGCCGCTTCAGGTCCGAAGAAGACCCATGTTGACGACCTGGCCGAATCGGCCGAGAGCTCTTCAGGAGCGTCCTACAGCCTCTGAGAGTCCATTGCACGTCGTCACAACAGCGGGAGTTTTCATGATCGACACCAATGCCGGCCTTCTGGAAGTCGCAAGGAGGTTTGGGGCGACGCCGGTCGTCAAAAACCGCTTGGGCTTCGATGCCAAGAAGATGATGGCCCTGACTGACAACCGGGGCGTGCACGCTGCCATTGAGGCCGATGGGATTTCGGCGAGTCGCGATACCTGCCGGGCAATCGCCAGGGCAGTCATGTCGCCGGCTTTGGCATCCATCGCAAGCCCGTCCAATTGAATCTGGACAAACTCTGGCCCAAAACACAGCCCTCACAATGCGCTTCGTTGATACCATGACGACTCGGATGCCTCCGCAAACGTTGGGTTCAGGAAAGCTCCAGCCGGGGCGCTTGATTCCATGCCATTTCACGATAGAGTAAGGGCTGCAAGCCCGCGACCCATTTGACAATGCGACCAAGGGACGCGCTGTCCTTAGAATCAAACAGCGACTTGCAGCCCAATGCCCTTCGTCATAGAGTCTGAGAGCCGTCTTGTAGACTGGGCTCCCGCAGGAAGAAAGGCCCAAATGCCAAGCAGAGCCGGGATAGGCCTTCATCGCCCGATCCGCGCAAAACTCATCTTCAATGCGAATTCCGGACGGCCGGAAGATTCTCCGCAACAGCTTGCGAGCATCCTTTCGGAGATGCAGGAACACAATATTCTGCCGGAGGTCTTTACGGTGCTTCCTGACAGCCGGCTTGAAGCGGTGGTACAGAGTGCAATTAAGGCTGGTATCAACCTGATCGTCGTGGCCGGCGGTGACGGCACCATCGACAGCATTGTGGGGGCCATGGTTGGAAGCTCGGCAACTCTGGGGATCATTCCAACCGGCACGCGAAATAATCTGGCCTTTAACCTTGGCATTAGCAGGGACATTGCGGAATCCGTTGCAATCCTTCGCGAGGGCCGTCGGCTGAGGATCGACGTTGGGCGTGTCCGCAGCGGCCGGGCTCGTCATTGGTTTCTGGAAGTAATGGCGATCGGCCTCATCTCCGATCTCTACCCGATGGCGGATGAAATCCAGCACGGTCAGCTGGGTCAGATTGGAGAGCTGCTGTCTACATTTATTTCTGCGACACCCTCGCGTCTGCGCATGATCTTAGACGGGCATCAGCGCCTCGATGCTTCGGCCCATATGATGCTGGTCGCCAACATGCCCTTTTTTGGGCCACACTTCCAGATTTCTCCCAATGTATCCTTTCAGGACGGGCGCCTGGACCTATTCACTTTTTCAGATATGACCAAACTTGGTATGCTCTCCTATGCCATGCTGTCTCAGGGTGGTCTTGTGGAGAATGTCGGAATCGAGCATTTCCGCATCAGGGAGGCGAGGATTCGCTCAAACCCGGAAATGCCTGTGCTTGCCGACGGTGTTCTCCTTGGGAAGGGCTCATTATCGGTCCGAGTTTATCCCCACGCCCTGATGGTCATGGCTGGCGCAGAACTTACCGGAGAGTCATCAGCCACACCGATCATCAATGCGGGAGCGGCGCTGGATGGATAGCGGCCCCGAACAGGAACCCATCCGTGTGGAGGCGCCCAGCGCTTCTTTTTGGTCTGTCAACAAGCGACGGCTTGCTTTCCTGCTGGAGTTGGTGACTGGGCTGGTCCTGCTTTTCATCTGGCTGCCGGAGGAGGCACGAGCATTAGTATGGACGGCACTCAGAGCCCAGCGGGGGCTGGTTGTCTTGCTTTTCCTTTTTGCCCTGGTGACATTGTCCCTGATCTGGTCGGCGGGACAGCGCCTGGACATACGGGTTTTCCTGCTCTTTGACCTGCGGGGTTACCATTCCCGTTGGCTGGATGGCTTCATGTTTCTGGCGACCCAGCTTGGCAACATGGTGGCCGCGCTCATCGCGGCCACCGTTTTTTTCCTACTGAACTACCGCCGCCTGGCCGTCGAAGTCATTCTGGGGACGCTCACGCTCTGGTTACTGGTGGAGGCCGTCAAGGCCGTAACCGACCGGGCTCGCCCATTTGTCACTCTCAAGCAGACGCGTGTCATCGGTTGGCGTGAAAGAGGCCATTCCTTCCCTAGCGGCCACACATCCCAGATCTTTTTCCTGATGACGCTGTTCATCCACCGCTTCCAGCTCGGCTTGGGAGCGAGCGCCGCTCTGTATGCCGTGGCGGCACTGGTCGGCTTCACGCGCGTGTATGTTGGAGCACACTATCCGCGCGATGTTATCGCAGGCGCAGTGCTCGGTTGCGTTTGGGGGATTCTGGCATCCGTTGTGGATCCCTATTGGGGCGCCCTCGGGCTTTGACGCCGGTTGCCATGGCCTCCCCCAACTGGCGGAGGTGGACACTCCCCGGCCGATGGATGTAACCAGGAAGTTCTTGTTGTAAGATAGGATCGTTGTCCGCTTGGGCACATGTTGGTCCTCCAGTTCGGGACCTTGCCAGCGGCGGGCATGCGTTGAAGGGCAACCCAGGATCACCACATTGAGCAATTGGCTCAAAAGGAGAAATTGCCATGTCCCTTCTTGTCTGGATCATCATAATATTGGTCGTTCTGTGGCTGCTGGGCTTTTTTGGCCCGCGGGTCAGCAGCGGCTTTCCGAATACCGGTGGCTTTATTCACGTTCTGATCGTGATCGCGGTGATCCTCATTATCTTGGCGCTGCTGGGGGTTCTTTAGGTACAAACGGCCGCCGGGTTCCAAACAACTGGGGGAGAACTGCCTGTCAAAAGAAGAAGAATGCTCTGTGCTGGGCGACCCTTGTTGCGAGCACTATCGGCACTCAAACCCAATCCGACGTGGTGCCTCCACGAGACTATTCCGATGGGGGGAGGCAGGGTGAGACATAGTGCGGTAGGGGCCAATTGTTGTCCTGCTCCTTGCGGGCTGCGTAGGCATGCTTGCATCTGGGGCAGGGAAACCTGAGAGGCAGGGACCCCCACCATCGGTGGGGATCCCTCCGTTGTGGAGGAATCCTCCGCCCCCTCCGCTCACCGCTCGCCCGCGGGCGGAAGTGATATACCCCGACCCAGCGGTAGCCTGTGTGGCCACCGGCTGAAGGGAAGGATGCTGGTTGCCCATTCCGTCCGGGACCTGCCAGGTGATCTGCGTTTCGCAGGTTGGGATTCTGGGCTAGGCCTCGGGACGGCGGAAGGGGCGAGCAACCCGAGAATCCAAGCTAGACCCTGACTCCTTCAGGGCCACGAGGATGCATGTGGGCCACTCTCCCACGGCAAACCTCGCGTCGCCACGGGTTGAAAACGACCTTGCCAGGAGCGGATCCTCAAGTCTCCCGAGAGGCTCCCCTCGACGAGGAATGGATGTGTGGGCCCAGCCCACGAAGGATGGGTTCGTCCTGGATGGCCTTGGCTCCAGAGGGTTGAGAATGAGCGCAGGCCCCTTCGCCGATTGTCCATGCCAGCAACACCCCAGGAAACGCTTTGAACAGTAAAGCTCCCCCCCGTGCCACAATTCCGGCTCAAGGTCGGCCGGGCACAATCCTCCGCCAGGCCATTCGGTCCGCGGACACAATATAATCGCTGGAAACCCTTCCACGACACTTAGACCTGGAGAAGAATCGAATGGCCGAATCTCAGAAATCGGGATGGCAGGCGCTACTGGAGGGCTTTCCGTGGTTCCGCGGGGCAGGCAACTATCCGCTGCTAGCTTACTCGGAGCGGATGCCTGCGCCCAGACTAGGCCGCAGCCCATATGGCGGAATGCTGGAGGAAGCCTCCCTCCTGTCCGATGTCTACGGCTGGACCATTACCGAAGCCGAGGAGGAATTGGAGATCCGCCCTGGGCTCACCCGGCTGGCCGAGCGCCTCCTTAGCATCCTCATGAAATTTGGGAAGGGCGAGCCTGTGCCGGCCATCGCCGGTCATCAGAACAAGAACCTGTTGGGCAACCCGTGCTGGCCTCCTAAACTGGCCGACTTCGCCGGAAGGCTTCCTCATGAACGGTTTGTCTTCGTGCTTCCTCTCTCGCTTTCGCGCACTCAGGACGATCTGGCCCGAGTACGCTGGACGCTCTTTGGTGGCAGCGAACAAGGCCCAGAGCGCGCCTTTTGGAAAAGCTTCTTCACCGCGCCGAACGCAGAACGGCCGGAAAAGGAGTGCCTGAAGGTCCTCTACCGCATCCTGTCGGAAGCCTATGGCCTCGAGGTGAAATCTCCCACCGATCTGTTCGCCATCGGCTTTCGCATCTTACCCTCGGGTCCCCTCAGCCCCTATCCCTTGGGGAAGGTAGAACCTTTGCCTCATTGGACGGAACCCTTCCTCGCCTCCGATTCCACCGATTGGCAAGTCGTTCGGCTCCTGCTGACCTTCCGCCCCTTCGAGCGGCTGCCTGTCTTCGTGCAGGAACAGTACCTCGCGGGAAAATTGCACCTGCTACCCTTCCCGGGGAGCCTGGTTTTCTGGAATATGCCCACTTACCTGGAGCTGGCAACGCAGCTGCCGATGGCGATGCAAATCCCCCTCCTCCAGTTGGTTCCCCGCTACGGGGGTCCCCCAGGCCTACGGATTCCTCAGTCCGGCTGGTTGCACGAACCCCGCCCCAACCTCGATCCGGCCACCATCCAGGAAGAACTGCTTGTGCAAACCTATCAGCGCACTCACCGCTGGAGCCGGGTGCACCGCTACGAGGACGAACTGGCCCTGAACCCCCGCGTAGACCGCCTGGCCCATGCGCTCTTTGGGACCTCGCTGAAGGACCTGGGGCTGTATGACAAGCCCCTGGCGCTGAACGTTCACTTGTGGACCAAGGACTTCAGACTCCTGCTCGACGGTGCCCACGCCGACCGAAAAGACCTCCGTCAAGCGGAAGCCGCTCTGATCGAAGGCGGCCTGTTCGGCTACCGATTCCAATACCCGGCCATGCGCGCGGGGCGGCATGAGGTCTACTGGCACCGGCCGCTGATCGCCTGCCTGTCTCGGCGCACGGGCCGGATCGAACCCATCGCCGACGGCCCGACCGGCTACCTTACCGCTTACGACGCAGACTCACCCGACCTGGGTGACCCGGTCGAACTCTGGCCGCGCCTGCTGCGACGGGAACCATTCCTTGAGGCCCTGGAGGATTTCGGCCGCCACGATCACTATTCGCTCCAGACAACGCACAACCTACTTTCGCTTCTGGAGACCTGGCAACTGATGGGGGAAAAGCCGCTTCCCCGCACCTTCGGCCGGCAACTCATCATTGCCCCCAAGGAGGATTCACTGGAGGACTGGATTAAATCCCTTCCGTCCCGGGCCGTCTCACCCGGCCTCGGGCGGAAGATGCAAGCGCACCTGGCCGATCGACTGGAGCCCTTTGCGGAAGACCTTCCAGAACCCCTGACCTACGCTCAGACGGCCACCCGGGCCTTTGAAGAAGCCTATTGGCGCGACATCGAGCTCTTGTCGAACGGCCGCTATCGCAACACGGATAACGCCGACACGGTGCTCGACGCCGTCACGCAGAGCGAGCTCACCCACCCCCATCGGGACCTGGAGAAACTGGGCGATTACCTGCTCGAGCGCCATCGCCAGGCGATCGACGCGGCCGGCATGAAAGGGAGGGCCGACTGCGGGGAATTGCCGTTTCACTGGGAAACCAGTTTCGACTTCAAGGACTTCGGCGGCTGGAAGGCGAATCAGCCGAACCGGGCCCACGAACGAGACCTGCTGGTGGTCATCCCCGGCAAAAACCGGTCCCAAGCGGTCGTGTTCGCCGACCACTACGACACGGCTTACATGGAAGACATCTTCGACCCCTCCCGCGGGGGTTCGGGCGCCCGCTTGGCAGCTCCGGGGGCCGACGACAACCACTCGGCCACGGCTACGTTGCTTCAGGCGGCGCCCATCTATCTGCGGCTGGCCAGGGAGGGCAGACTCGAGAGGGATATATGGCTGCTCCACCTTACCGGAGAAGAATTCCCCGCGGACTCCCTGGGCGCCCGGTTCTTCTGCCGAGCGCTGATCGAGGGAAGGCTGGAGCTTCTTCTTCCCGGCGGAGGGCGCAAGGACCTCTCGTCCGTGCAGGTGGTGGGTCTAGGCCAGATGGACATGATCGCCCACAACCGCGAAACTGCCCAGGACATATTCCAGATATCCCCCGGAAAAGGGCGGGAGTCTCTGCTTCTCGCTCAAGAGGCGCACACGGCCAACATGATCTGGAACGCCCGGACACTCGAATGGAACCAAGCTCCTGAGCGAAAGGCTGCGGGCCGAGGCCCTCGAAATCGGAGGGGAATCAGCCTTCCCCCCGTGGCTCCGCACCCGCGCGTGCTTGGAGAGGTACGCACGGCGGACAGTCCGCTGAGTTCGCTCTATAACACGGACGGGCAGATCTTTTCCGACGCGGGGATCCCGGTCATCTTGTTCATGGAAGACTATGACATAGACCGGGTCGGGTACCACGATTCTCACGACACGATGGCCAATATCGACTTGGACTACGGGAGCGCCCTGGCTGCCATCGCCATCGAGACGATCGCCCGGCGGGCAACGTTGTAGAAGGCCTCGGTGGATGGCTTCAGACCCTTCCCCATCCGTTGGGATTCATACGACCCGGGAGAGGGGGGGAACCGCCCTCTTCAATGGCAAGGGAGAGAAGACCCTTCTCGAAACGGGGAATCCCCCGAAATGCCTTCGCGGCCGTCTGGATCCACATGACCAGCCTCATGACCTTGAGGAATTGGCCGGCAAGTCAGGCCGCGCTCGGCCGATGATTACGGCATCCCCGGCTGGTTTCTTTTCTCCCACGGTTCCACTTCTTGCTTGCCCTCAACCATTGCGACGGCAGGCGCTGCATTACATCGAGGCGGACTCCATGCGGCCATGGATCCTCGGCGGCTTTCTGCCAGACTACCTGGTGCACATCAATTGCGCCACACCTAGCAGGTTGCTGAAAAACGTTCGGCTCTAACCAAAAAAACCGAATCTAGACCCCTCGACCTGGTGTTGTTGTAGAGAGACGATGAAGGAGGTCGAGGGCCATGCGCGGAGATGATAGT
>JBEKXU010000023.1:0-50388 GCA_049511715.1 Anaerolineales bacterium | reverse complement strand
TCTCTGCTCAGGCAAGCCAACGAGGCGCTGCTCACGACACTCCGAAGCCGACGGCACTCTCCGGTCCAGTTTCCGGCTCTCTTTTGTCCGCCAAGACCGGCTTTCCGGCTGAGCTTCTAGGGATGCGCACTTTTCTGGCTTTCGTCGGGAATCTCCTCCTGGCCTCGGCGGGGCTCGTTGCCCCGGCGAGGGCCAGCCTTCCTCTGCCAAGCTCAGGGTATATCCAGGGTGTCGTCGGGCATCCTCAGTCCCTTCCTCTCGATTGCGAAGCTCGTTCCGCAGTGGACTGGGCGGCCTATTGGGGAGTGGCCATCGCGGAACGGGCCTTCTTTCAGCAGCTACCCAAGACCGACGACCCTGAAACTGGATTCGTGGGCAGCGTGTACGATGCTCCCGGTTTATTGCCACCGAGGGGCTATGGCGTTTACGCCGAACCGGTTGCTGCCCTGTTGCGGGCCAACGGCCTGCAGGCCGAGGCCCAGACGGGTGCCTCCAGCGGCCAGCTGGAGTCGGAAATTGCCAGCGGTCGCCCCGTCATCGTCTGGTTCCTCTATGGATTCCAGGTTCGTGCTCCGGTCCGCCTGACCGCCAGTGACGGCCAAACCTATCCGGCCGCTCGCTTTGAGCACACAGGCATCCTGATCGGATACGACCCGGGCTCCTTTACCCTGGTGGAGGCCTTCAGCGGGCGCGTCGAGAGAGTGCGCCGGGACACGTTTCTCGCCTCCTGGGCCGTCCTTGGCAACCAGGCCGTGTTTGGCAGTCGCTCCGCCGGGCCGACAGCGGCGAAGTCGTCCAGCGCCTCTCCGGCCAGCCAGACGAGGGCCCCATCCAATCCTCTGCCTCAGAACGCCGTCGTGCCGACCAGCCCCGGCGGAACGTACCTCGTGCGCAGGGGAGACACGCTGACCGGGATCGCACGCCGTTACGGACTGAGTTGGACTTCCCTCGCCAGCCTAAACCGGATCGACTGGCCTTACACGCTCTACCCTGGCCAGAGGCTGCTCCTGCCAGCGGCTTCCTCCCCGGGATCGACCCAAGTTCATGTCGTTCAACCAGGAGAGTCCCTCTCGACCATTGCGCGGGCCTACGGCCTGCCCTGGAGCCGATTGGCCGCTCTCAATGGGCTGCCTCCGCCTTACCATATCTATCCAGGACAAGTGATCCGGGTTCCCTAGACTGGACCTGGGCCTCTCCGATCGCCGGCCACGCCAGCTGACGGAGGTCTGCCTCCGGCCCGAAACCCGGGTTCCATCCGTCGATAGGAGAGGGCGCACGGACCCCGCCTTTCCACGGGGACGGCCGGCACCTTGTTCTCGGTGACCGGCCCGGTCCCTGGGATGCGGAGGCGAAAATCATGATCGACCCGGAGGTCATGCGGTGCCCGATCTGATAGTTCGAAAACTGGACCCTCAGGGGCGGGAACAGATTCGTTGGTCCGGGAATCTGACCCGGCTGGAGGGCTCCGAAATAGTGCTGGAGGCTACCTTCAACCAGCCAACCCGCAACCTTGGCTACCTGGTCCTGGCGGTGGGAGATCGGATGGTCGAGCATTACTTCACGGATCGTTGGTACAGCATATACGAGATCTTCGCGGGATTCGAGGGACCCTTGAAAGGCTGGTACTGCAACATCGTTCGACCAGCGCGGTGGAGCAGTGGGTACCTGGATACCGTGGACTTGGCTCTGGACTTGTTTGTTTCCCCCGAGGGGAAAACCCTGGAGCTCGACTGGGACGAGTTCCAGACCTTGTCTCTCCCCCAGCCCGAACGAGATGAAGCTCTGGCCGCCCTGCGGGAACTCGAGGACCGGGTCCGGCTCTGCCAACCTCCCTTCGCAAGGCTGGCTCAGGGCAGGCCTTGGTCAGGAGAGAACCCGCTCCCTCAGGGTGGAGTTCCTGCCCTGCCGCACCCCTAAGTCCATAGACACTTGTGGAGAGAGGAGCTTCCATCAGGCCCCGAGGAGAGAAACGGATTCGGCCCCGCAATCCTCGGGAAATCGCCCCAGCGACGCCAAGAGCTCCGGCCGAGCCACGGAAGGGGGAGAGGGAGCCGCATGGACGGTCGCTCGTCCGCCCGTGAAGGCCGGGGGAGCCTTGCCTGGTCCAGCCGTTCGCGTCAGGCCTCTTTCCGCCCCGCCCAGCGAGCCATCTGCTCGTCCGCCGCACCCTGAGGAGAATTCCGTCGACAACCTGATGGGCCCGAGACCCCAGGAGCACAGGCAACAGGGCCGCGGCCCGTCAGAGTTCGGTGGCCAGGAGGTCGCCTCCTGCGTCCTTCTGGGCGAATCTCGCCCCGCTCAACGCGGCCTCCTGGATGGCCGTCACGGTCCGCGCCGCGCGCAGGCGGCAGAAGATGGTCAGAGCCGGATGGGTGCTGGAGAGAACCTGAGTGTCGGCAGGAAAGAGATCGCCCCTCCGGTCGGCCAGACGAGGATCTGAATCGCATCCCGGACTCGGCAGACGGCCAAAACCTTGTCCCCCAGGACTTCATGGACAAATTCGGCCGCCGGGCCCGTGATCACACCACCGTTTGTGAGGGCATTCCACGTCGGGGCCAGCGCCAGCCAGCGCGCGCAGTACCCCCGCCAGCCAAACGCCGGAAAAACAGTCCCATCAGATCCCGGCGGCGCCATCCCCGGTGGCGTTGCGCCTAGGAGGGAGGCCCCGGCTCAGGAAGCGAGAAGCTCCTCCAGGACCCTGCGAGACTGCGATTCAACCTGACTATGGAGGCTCTGTCCGCTCGAATCCATGGTGACAATGGCAGGAAAATCTTCGGCTTCAACGACCCACAAGGCCTCCGGCACGCCGAATTCGAGCTTGTAGACCTCGCGCACCTGTCGGATGGTCTTGGCAATGAGGGTCGCTGCCCCTCCAATCGCGTGGAGGTAGACGGCGGGTCCCCGACTGCAGGCAGCCAGGGTTCGGGGCCCCATGCCGCCCTTGCCAATCACCGCCCGCACCCTAAAATGCTCGATGATCTCTGCCTGAAAAGGTTCCTCGCGGATGGAGGTCGTTGGTCCGGCCGCCTTGAAAACGTATTCCTTGGTTTTCAGCCCCGTCACCACGGGACCACAGTGGTAAATTGCCCCCTCCCGCAACAGGAACTGCAGGCGCTCATGGATCATCTCCTCCTCCCCCTCGGGGGCGCGGGTCTTCCGGATGAAGGTATCCACCATCCACTTGTGGGCCGTATCGCGCGCCGTCACCAGAGTCCCGGAAAGAAGAACCGAGTCTCCCACTTTCAGACTGCGCACGACTTCTTCGCTTAGAGGGGTTTCAATTCTTCTCATCTCGGGGTGACCGCCGTCAAGTCCTACTCTATTTCCGCCCGATTCTCGCGGACCGTCAGGCGCCGCCTTCGGTCCGCCCAGCACATGTACGAGACCGTCACGAAAAAGGATGCCGGCAACCGATGCTGGCTTGTGATCTTGACTCCCAGAAGAGTCGTCTTGCCGCCAAAGCCCATGGGCCCGATCCCGAGCTGATTGCCCTCGCGGGTCAGCTGGTCCTCAAGCTGCCGCAGGGACGGGTCCGGATTCTGATCGCCCAGAGGCCGCAGAAGTTGTTCCTTGGAGGCCAAGTAACCAGAGCCCCGATCCCCTCCAACCGACACCCCCAGGATGCCCGGAGCACATCCGCGCCCTTGGGCTTTCCAGACGGCATGCAGCACAGCCTTGCGGACCCCCGCCAAGTCCCGGTCGGCGTTCAGGTCGTCGTCCGGGAGCGAATACTGGGCGCCCACGTTCTCGCAACCCCCGCCTTTCAGCATCAGGTCGACGACCAGAGCGTCGCCCTCGGACTCCTCAAAATGAAGGGTCGGGAACCTGGGATCTCCCAAGTTGTTCCCACTGTTCTTCCCGGTCAGGCTGTCGACTGCATTCGGGCGAAGGAAGGCCCGCTCGGTAGCCAGGACCACCGCGCGCCGGATTTGATCCCGGAGATTGAAAGTGCTCCAGCCAGCCGGGTAGCGCACGTAAAACAAAGGGGTTCCCGTGTCCTGGCAAATCGGAGAGGACTCCTGCTGGGCTTGGTCCGCATTGCGCAGAATGGTTTCTAGGGCGCTCCGCGCCGCCGAATCCGGTCGTTCCCTGATTCGCGCCTCAGCCAGGCGCTGTCGCACATCCTGCGGCAGTTCGCATGAGGTCCTGCGAATCAACTCAACCAGGTCTTCCGTCAGGTCGCGCATCAACCGCTTCCCCTCCCTGCCTTCTTCCATGGAATTGTCTCTGGCGGAAAGGTTTCCAGCGAGTGACGAAATGCAGAGAGGTGCAATGACCGGTCTCCCCCCAGGCGGACCCAGCCGGCCGCTCAGTTCTGGGGGACCTGCCAGTCCGCTCCCAAAATGATCTCGACGTCGACGCCTTGTTCGAGCGGCGCCTGACTGAGGACATTGCTCGGGCTGATGTGCATGAGCTCGGTCAAAAACTCAACCGTGTAGGGCATCCCGCGGAAATCGATGATTTGGGTGGACGGATAGAGGACCGGGGCATTCGCCAAGCTGATCTTGTCCGCACTGAAGCCGTGCTGCACCAGATAGTCCTTGGTCGCAGAGGCCAAGCCCGAAACCCCCGATCCGTTCACCAGTTCGATCTGGGCTCCTTCCTTCGGTGCCAGGGTCGCCGGGCTGATCGTGGGCTCGGGCGGCACCGGCGCGCCGGACGCAAATAACACCTGATTGGACAACTCGCGAACTTTGCTGAGATCGGGGACGAGCACATCCAGCCCATTCATCGTCGTCATGGACTGGAGTTGATCCGGGCCGATGATGCCGCTGGCGATGTTCTGGGTTGGGATGTCCCTGGCGGTCCAAGCCAGGGCGATCATCTGGTTCAGGGTCAAATTCGTTTGAAGCCCGCTGGCCAAGGCACGATAGAACTCCGGAGCTCTCGCCACCAGCGTGGGCAGCATATTCGGCTTCAGGACCTTGTCACGGATGGCATGAATAACCTGCTGCTGCCGTCGCGCACGGTCGAAGTCCCCTCCCGGTGTGTCGCGGTCCCGGGCGTAGGCGAGAGCCTGCATCCCATTGAGGTGGTTCATTCCCTGCTTGAGGAGGTAGTCGTAGGTCCCTCCCTTGTAGATGGCGTGGATCTTGAGCTCCCTTTCGGGCACATTGACATCGATCCCGCCGATATCGTCAATCAGCGTGGTGAAGGAAGAGAAGTCGACGACACCGTAGTAGTTGACCGGAATCCCCAAGAGGTTCTGGACCGTCTCCATGGCCAGGGCGGGGCCGCCTCCCGGCAACTGGTAAGCCTCTGCGTCGAAGTAGGCCATGTTGATCTTGTCGTCGCCAAAACCGGGGATGTTCACCCACAGATCGCGCGGGATGGAAAGCATTCCGGCAGTCAGGCCGACCGGGTCCACACTGATCAGCATCATCGTGTCCGAGCGCCCAGGGCCTTCGCCTGGCGTGTCCTCGCGGGCATCCACCCCCATGACCAGAATCGTGACTCGGCTCTCCCCAGTCCAGCCCTGAGAAGTGGGGCCGGGTTGCCCTGCCGCGGCGGGCCCGGGGACAACCCGCCGTCCCATCAAGCCCATGGCGAGATAGAGACAGAGACCCAGGGCGACCAAGAAGGCCAAGCCGAGAAGGGCCAGGCCCATATTCCCCCAGCGTTTCGGTAGCCTGCGACCAGGGGGCTTAGGGGATTCGCTACGTTTCGACGTAGGAGTCGAATGGGAAGACATCTCAGGTTCTCAGGGCATCTCTCAGCGGAGCACGGACCCCAGCGAGGTGGCTTTCAGTGGAGGAAGAAAGTCAGGATGACCATGACCACAATGAAGGTCCCGGCGATCAACCCGATGCGCCGCAGGTCCTTGCGGATGTATTGGTAATCCGGATGAAACGTCTCAACCCGTGAACGCTGCGCATATTTCGGACTCATGGATCTCTGCCTTTCTGGGTGGGCACATTATACTCACTTCAGCCGCCCTGCAGTTCCGCAACCACGACAATCCGCTGCGTGTCCACCATATACGGATAGCAGGTAATCAGGGTCAAGGTGGGGCGGACTGTGGGGCCCATCACCGCCACATCCGTGGGGGCAACCACCTCCGTGCTGACTACTCGGTAGGTAAACTGCCGCGTGATCGTGTACAGGATGACTGGATCTCCCGGCTTAAGGCTACCGAGATTCTTGAAGATCTCCCCATAGATATCGTCATGCCCTGAGAGGACCACATTGCCGTCTTCGCCGGGATCGGCCGAGCCAATGTGGTGGCCCACCCCCAGTTTCAGCTGCTCCCACCCATCGCCCTCGACCACTGGAATCCCGACCTCGCCCAGGGTCGGCAGGTCAAGCTGAACAGGCTGCTCCGGGCCACGAGTAGGAACAGGAGGCAGGGGCAGGGATTGAACCAGGGTCCGAAGGTTCTCGGGAATCTCTGCGTCATTCGGTCGAGCACCGCCAGGCGCGGTCGGTGGCGTATGTCCGGAGGGCAGCACGACGGCAAAAATGAGAGGCGTGGGGGTGACCCGGTCGATTGCCCGGGAAACATCGCGATTAAGTTCCCGCAGGACCCCAGCCCCATTGATCAGGACCACCGCCAGCCCAACCACGGCGCCGACCTCCACGACCAGAAGCAGGCGGTCCAAGGTTTTCGAAGAGCCAGCAGGCTTGACGCCGGGAGAACTCTCCCCGGACTCGTTCGCGGGCGGTCCCTGCCCCCTTTCCGGTGCCGCCAATCTCCTTCCCGATTTGCGGAATTCCTCCAGACGCTGGCTTCGCGCCGCCAGGCGCTTTTCCGCGAGAAGGTGCTCGAGTTCTTTTTCCGAGAGATCATCCGGCTTGCGCCGATCGCGGCCTGCCATAGGTTTTGCTCACGGGAACGTTGCACGGATTATACCGGGCCGGAACGACCCCGAATGGCCACTGCCTGTGTCCTCCCCTGGCGTGGCGCGGGCGAGAAGCGAACCCGCCCTTCGGGCGCCGGTCCTGGACAGGTGGAATCTCAGAGGGTTCTCACACCGGCTTAAGGATTCGAGCATAGAAAACCCTGAGGATTCGCCCCGGCTGGGAGAAGGGGTCACGTCATGGTCCGGCGCTTGGCTCCCGAGGTACAATGCTGGCAAGTGGAAGGCGCGCCGACGCTCTCCTGGCCGGCGCCTTTGAGTGGAGTCTGTGCGTCTCCGGGAGAGGCGAATTGCTTTTCAACATCAGCGTCATGGATGCGGTTCTCCGTTTCATCGTGGGCATGACCGGGTACCTGCAGAGCGGGCAGTTCCCGAACTTCGGCCCCTTGAATTATCTCGTCCTTTTCGCTCTCGTCGCTGTTGAGGGACCATTCTCCACCTTGCTGGGCGCGGCGGCCGCTTCGGATGGCTTGATGCGTCCAGGATGGGTTTTTGTGTCTGCGGCCTCCGGCAACCTGACCGCAGACATGGTCTGGTACTCCATCGGATATGCTGGCAGGATTGAGTGGGTTCTCCGATCCGGAAAATGGCTGGGCGTGAGGCGCAGCCAGGTGGAACGACTCCGGCGGAGCATGGTTGACCACGCGGCGAAGATTCTCTTCTTCGCGAAGCTATCTGCGGTCCTGATGATTCCCTCCCTCCTCGCCGCGGGACTGGCCAAGTCCCCGGTGCGCCGCTGGTTCCCCTTCCTGGTGCTCGGAGAGACCATCTGGACGGGGTCGCTGGTCCTGGTGGGATACTACACGACCGAGGCCATTAAGAGCGTCGAGGCCGACCTGCAAGCGGCCGCCCTGGTCGGAACAGCGGCGTTCATCCTCCTCCTTCTCAATCTGGCGCGTCGCAGCTTGCGAGACAGAAACGCCTTGGGCGATTCTGCGCCCGACGGCCTGCAGGACAGCCCATAGAGAGGCCCGAGGATTATGCGCATTGCGATTGCCGGGCAGACTTACTACCCGGCGTCGAATGGTCAGTCCACGTTTACGGTCAACCTTGCCGAAGGTCTGGCTCGAGGGGGGCATCAGGTGCTCGCCCTGGTTCCCTCGGAGAGAGGGGGAGCCTACGAGCTCATCCGTAATCAAGTGGAGATCCAGGCCCTCTCGTCGGTGGCCCTCTCGTTCCTGCATCCTGAAACCTATCTCACCCTGAGCCCGATGTTGGCGGTGCGCGGCGCCTTGGAACGCTTTCGGCCCGAGATCGTCCACATCCAAGACCCCTACCCGATCAGCCGCGCCGCGGCGCAGGCGGCTCGCCAGCGCCGCATCCACCTGGTGGGGACCAATCACTTGATTCCCGAAAATGTCATCCCCTATATCCCCGCTGGCCAAGCGTTGCAACCGGCCCTGGCGTGGGCGCTGTGGCAATGGGTTTTGGGCCTGTACAACGGCCTGGAGGTAGCCACCACCCCCTCGAAAACGGCGGCCGACATCATTCACCGGCGGGGGTTGCGGGTGCCCGTGTTTCCCATTTCGTGCGGAGTCAACCTGAGGCGTTTCCATCCTGGCGCGGCGGCCGACCGGGAGGCCATGCGGGCACGCTACGGACTGAACCCCGGGCAACGACTCTTCCTCTTTGTCGGGCGCGTTGACCGCGAAAAGCGGGTCGATGTGCTGCTGCGGGCGTTGGCTCTGCTGCACCGGGCCGACCTCCAGGTCGCCATCACTGGCCGCGGAGCGGAATGGGAGGCCATGCGGAGGCTGGCCGCCGTCCTGGGGCTGGAAGGGAACGCGCGGTTCACCGGTTACGTTCCGGATGAAGACCTGCCCGGCCTCATGGACAGCGCCGACGTGTTTGTGATGCCCAGCGAAGCCGAGCTGCTGAGCATCGCCACCCTCGAGGCGATGGCCAGCGGCCTCCCGATTCTGGCGGCCCGGGCCAAGGCCCTGCCGGAACTGGTCAGTGAAGGCGTCAACGGGTTCCTGTTCCGGGCCGGCGATGCGCTGGACGCCTCCCGGCACATGGCCATCCTTGCGGACCACCCCGAACGGCTGCCCCAGATGGGAGCGGCCAGCCTGGAGAGAGCCCAGCTGCACAGCCTGGACGATTCCCTGCGCAACTACGAGAAAATCTACGAAAGAGTGCTGGGCGAACCGGTGCCCGAGGCCCTCGCTCCCGCCCGCTGGTTGCGCTTGGCGCCGGGGCGAAAGCGCATGCGCGGGGTCGGTGCGAGGCCTGGGCACGGATAGCCGGGCCTAATTCCTCGGAGGGGAGGCGCAGATCCTGTCCCCAGCGTTGCGGGCCGCCTCGGCCACCGGATGATAGGACAAGCGGTGGATCGGGCAAGGTCCGAGAGCCTTCAAGGATCTGCGGTGGAGCTCCGTCCCATATCCCTTGTGCTGGGCAAAGGCATATCCCGGGAAGGAACGATCGAGCAACGCCATTTGCTCGTCTCTCCAGACCTTCGCCAGCACCGAAGCCGCGGCAATCGATAGAACGAGCCGGTCGCCATGGGGCAGCGCCGTCTGGGGGGTGGCGCAATCCGGCAGAAGCAGGTAGTCGAGCAATAGATGATCTACCTCGAGGGGCAGCCGGTCGAGAGCTCGCATCATGGCGAGACGGCTGGCTTTCAGCGGCCCGATTTCATCCACTTCCTCCGGGCCAGCCCACCCCACCGCCCACGCCAAACAAACCCGGCGAATCTCCAGTCCGGCCTGCGTTCGCTGTTTCGGGGTCATCAGTTTCGAGTCGCGGACCCCGCGCAGGGCACCCCCCAGCCCCGGGTTGGCGACCGGAAGAACCACCGCGGCCGCTACCAAAGGTCCGGCCCACGCTCCTCGGCCGACCTCATCGAGACCTGCCATCCGTTCGGCCCCGCAGCGGAACAGGGAGCGTTCAAGCTTGAGGGTGGGGTAATTTCGCCGGGTCGGGGCGGCCATAGGCTCCCCGCATCCAGTTCCAGCGGATGCGGAACAGGTCAAGAAGCATGTGGGCTGGATCCCGGATCATGTGCACTCGGCTCTCCGGGCTGTATTGCCACGAAACGGGAACCTCTCTGATGCGGTACCCCAGCTGGAGAGCCAGAAACAGATCTTCGACATCAAAAGTCCAGCCCGTCAGCTGTTGGCGACGGAAGATTTCTTCGGCCGCCACGGCGCGGTAGCACTTGAACCCGCACTGGCTGTCTTCAAACCCCGGGAGTACGATCCATTTCACGAGGAAGGCAAACACCCGGCCCATGGCATGCCGGGAGGCCGGTTCGCCGATACGCCGCGCCCCAGCTGCCTCCCGTGAGGCAATGGCAACGTCCACATCCACCAGCCGAGGCGGCAGAAAATTCATCACCTCGTCGATCGGCATGGACAGATCTGCATCGCACTGAAAGCGATAGGCTCCCTGCGCGGCCAACATCCCAACTTGGACTGCCCGACCCTTTCCCCGGGGGGCAACTTGAATGAGCCGCAACTCGGGGAAATCCCGGTAGGCCTCGCGCACCACCTTTGCGGTCCCATCCCGGCTTCCATTTTCCACCACGAGAACCTCCGCATGAAGGTTCTTCTGATTGAGAAACCTCTGAACGCGCGTCAGGGTCGCGGGTAGCCGGTTTTCTTCGTTGTGGGCGGGGATGACTACGGAGAGGAAAGGCGGGTCCGCCATGGCGTCGAGATTCTATCAGAGACCCCCTGCCTGCGGCCGGTTTCCGGTGGCAGCGAGGCCGGAGAGGGGCTCAGGGCGGGAAGGCTAGCGGACCAGCAGGCTGGACACGACCAGCGCCGCAAGGATTCCAAGGACACATAGGTCCAGGATCAGCATCAGCCCCAACAAAAGCCAGTGCCGAGTGGTTAACCGGCCACGGGCGGGAGCACGGGCCCGGGTTTCCTCGACCGGGATTGCGGTCGAGGCCTCCACGGGCGGAGACTCCACCGCCGGGGCCTCCTCGACCGGGCCGCCCGGGCTCTCCGGCGCTGCCGAGGAGGGTTGCAGGGCTTGCACGACCTCCTCGACCATCTGGGGGCCAAACAGAGGCCGGGACTGGCCCAGGGTGGTTGCAAAATTCTCCACGCCGTCGGCCAATACAATGCGAACGGGCGATTTGATATTCTCGATATAGGTCTCAGGCCTCGCCACGACAAGCACGGGTTCGGCATCGGGCATACTGAGTCCCCGGGAACTGAGGCGACCGCGAACCATTTCTCCGTAGATCCGAAGGTGGGCCGCCAGATTCGGCCGCGAGCTCTTGAAGCTCCCCGAGGAACCCAAGACCATCCACTGATCCCCTTTGGCGCGGAACGTTCCGCGAATGCCAGTGGTGTCCATGACCCGCAGCCCGAAGGATCCCACCAGAATCAGGGGGATTGGAACCTCAACGCCGGGGAAGGTCGTGTTGCGGAGCATGACAAACTCATCGCCCAGCACCTTGGCGAAGCGGGCGACGATTCGGTCCTGCATCTGAATCTCGGCCGTCCAGGCGACGCCGTTCCTCAGCCATCCGCTTAGCCGCGCCCCCAGGCCGATGCCCCCTTTGGAGTCTCGGAAAGTGGAGAAGTCAAGGACTCTCATGTGAGCTTCCTCCACTGATGCCGCGGCCGATTATACGTCGCGGGTGACGAATGGGCCCCGCGGGAGTTCGGGCCTCAGCCACTCAGCGGGCTTGGCCAGCGCGGACGTTCCAGCTGGCGCACAACCATGACCACCCGGCCCCGGATCTCGACGTTCTCCGGATTGTCAATAAGGATTGGGGTCATGGAAGGGTTGGCCGGTTGCAGGCGCACCCTTCCGTTCTCATAGAAGAAGTACTTGAGGGTTGTTTCTTCGCGGTCCCTCAGCCAGACCGCAACCATTTCTCCGTTGCGGGCCTGTTGCTCCGGCTTGAGAATCACGTAGTCGCCATCATGGACCATGGCGTCGATCATGGAATCCCCGCGCACGATCAGGGCGAACAGGTCGCGGTCCCTCGGCAGGAGATCCCGAGAGATCGCCAGCGCTTCATCGGGGCCGAAAAGAGGGTCGCTGACCCCCGGGACAGGTGTCGGTTCGCCCGCCGCAATGTACCCCCACACGCGAATGGGGCGCAGTTGCGCGGATCGCGGGCGGATCCCGCGCGCCACCCCGGGATCCCTCTCCAAGAAGCCCCCGCGCTGGAGGCGCTCCAGGTTGTAGCGCACTACGGAGAGCGACGGGATTCCGACCTTTTTCATGATCTCGCGGTAGGACGGAGCATATCCGTGATCTGCGAAGTAGTCCTCGATGTATTTCTTCATCTCAGCTTGCCGGGGTGTGAGGTTGCCTTGGTTCATCTGGGTTCTCCGCAGAGAGGCGCCAGCGGCCGCCACTTGGCCTGACCGGCTCCGCTGCCCTCTTTCATCCTGTCTCCCATGCTACACGAACATCCGTTCTGAGTCAAGCACACAACAGCTTCCGGCCGCCCCGAAGCCCTTATTCCGGGTCTCCGGTCTCAGGGTTGACCCCGATATCCAACTCGCCCGACTTGAGTTGGATCACCATCTCGGTCAGGTTCGCCTGCAGACCCGGACTGATCCAAGGGTTGGGGGAGGCCTGAAGATCCAGGCCCCCTCCTTCCAAGGAATACGGAAAAGCTACGGCGCCCAGATGGCCCTCCAATAATTCGGGCAAAGCCCTGGCCAGGAGCAAATCGGGCCGCGTCCTCGCCCAGCCGAGGACATTGGAGGCGCCTTTCTCCTGCCCCTGGCCGTAGACCCTCGCCCACAGGTCAGGGTCCGGGCTGGAAACGCGCACCAGGCCCGCCGACAGATCCAGCAGGGCCCGATCGCCGGCAGGCCCCGGGATTGCGGAGGCGGTATCGACATTGTCCGCCCGGAGCGTGTCGGAGGCGGCGTCCCCTGCCTCCGCAGGGGATCCGGGCGGCAGTTCATACGGGTACACCAGGCAAAGCGGGCAAGTGTAGCGAACGCCATGAAGGAAACCATTCTCATAGATTTTCCCCCTCAGGCTGTTGAGTTCGCCAACCCAACCCGCTCGGTGGTTAGTGTTATCAATCCCGGCCAGCGCGCCAGCCAAGAACGCCTCCTCATCCTCCCGCGCGCTGGCTCCGATGACCAGCAGGTTCTTTTCGGGCTGGGCTTGAGGTTCCTCCACGGCGACGAAACGGAGGGAGGGATTGGCTTGGGCGCTCTGCACCATCAACTTTCCCAGCCCGGAGGCGAGGGAGACGATCAGGGCAGGCTTTTGTCCGATCGCGGCCTGGAGAGTCTCCGGAGCGGCAGAAACCTGCATGACTTTCCAGCCCCGCGAGCCGGCCAGAGCCCCGATCGCATGCTGGGCCAACTGAACCCCTGAGGTCGGCACCCCCGGCGAGGAGAGAATCACAATCCCGGGCACGGTGGTTGGGGAGGCCAGGGGGGCCGGGGAGGAAGGTAGCGTGCTGGGCGCCGGCACACCCGTAGGGATCGTGCCCCTCATGGAAGCGCACGAGGATAACAGGGTCCCTGCCAGCAAGCTGGCGATCAGCAGCCTTCTCATTCGCTCCGGCCCTTCCGGCCAACGGGGTTGGCAATTTCCCCAGGGCGCTTAATCTGTCTCCGGCGGACGCCGCGGGGATTGCGGACCTTCATCGCCCTCCCTTTCGCCGAAGTCAATGACTTCGCGGGGTTGCGCACCGCTCTGAGGGGGGCCAATGATCCCTTTTTCTTCAAGGGCGTCCATAAGGCGGGCGGCGCGCGTGTATCCAATGCGAAAATTCCGCTGCAGCCGTGTCGTCGAGGCTTTGCGCCACTGACGAACCGCGCGGATGGCCTCCTCCAACAACTCATCCTCTCCGCTCGCGGATGCAGGCTCTTCCCAAAGCGGCGCCTGCGCCAGCGGGGGGCCAGAAGAACTCCCTTCCCAGGCGGCCGGTTCGGGACCTTGCGGCGACGGCCCCGGCACGCCTCTTGGCTCCGCTTGGGCCTGCGCGGCCCGCCGGGCCAAGCCTGCCTGATGCCAGAATTGAACCACACGCAGAAGCTCGATCTCCGACACATAAGCGCCTTGCAGCCGGACCGGAGCCGCCGCATCCGGCGCCTGGAAAAGCATGTCCCCTCGGCCCAGCAGCCGCTCGGCTCCAGGCTGATCGAGAATGACGCGGCTGTCGACCGAGGAAGCCACGGCAAAGGAGATCCGCGCGGAGAAGTTGGCTTTGATCAGCCCAGTCAAGACGTCTACCGACGGCCGCTGGGTGGCGATCATCAAGTGGATGCCCGTCGCCCGAGAGAGCTGTGCCAAGCGCGTGATGATGCGTTCCGTTTCGTCGGGAGCCATGAGCATCAGGTCGGCCAACTCATCGATCACCACAACCCAGGCCGGGACCTTCTTCGCATTGGAGGCCTCGGCCTTTCGGTTGAAGTCGTCCAGGTTGCGGGCGCCTGCCTGGGCAAAACGGTGGTAGCGCTCGTCCATCTCCCGCGTAATCCATTGCAGGGCGCCGACCACCCGATCCAAGTCCACCACCACCGGCGCCAACAGATGCGGGATTCCGTTGTAGTGGGTCAGCTCCACGCGCTTCGGGTCGACCATCAGCAAGCGCAAATCGTCGGGGGTATTGTGAAGCAAGAAGCAGGTCACGATGGAGTTCACGCACACGGACTTGCCCGACCCGGTGGTCCCGGCAATCAGCAGGTGGGGCATCGCCGCCAGGTCAGCTACGACCGCGTGCCCGGAGACGTCCTGCCCCAAAGCAAACCGCAACGGGGCTTTCATCCTCTGGAACGCCTCCGACTCGACCACATCTCGCAAACCTACCAAAGAGATCTCTGTATTCGGCACCTCGATGCCCACGAAGCCTTTCCCCGGGACAGGAGCTTGGATGCGGATAGAGGCCGCCGCCAGCGCCAGGGCCAAGTCGTCCGCCAGGGCCGAGATCTTGCTGACCTTCACGCGTGTGCGTTTACCTCCCCGCGCCTCCACGAAATCAGGCTCCACCCCAAATTGAGTGATGGTCGGCCCCCGATTCACCTCGACGACCCGCGCCGGTGCCCCGAACGAGGCGAGCGTCTCCTCGATGTTTCGCGAACGCTGGCGGTCGAACTCGTCACTCAGGACGGCCTCCATTCCGGGGTTGAGTAGCTGGCCCGCCTCGGGAAGCGTCCAAGGCGGGAGCTCAGGCCCTCGCTCGTCCCTCGGCGGGGTTTCGGGTTCCCCTCCGCCAAGTTCCGGGCTTATCTTCGGAACGGCCTCGGCGCCAGGGGTCCCGGATAACAGAATCCCGAGGGCGGTTTGCCCCGCCGCGACTTCGCCGGGCGGGGATCCAGCGGCCGGCCGCGGGGCGGGCCCCGTCACCTCCAGTCCAGGACGGGTGGCCGCCGTCGGAGCTTTCCGAGCCCGGCGGACAACCCGGATCCCGGCTTCCCCCAAATGGTAGGCTCCCCAAACCAGAGCCGGGAGCGGGATTCGCAGCGTCAACAGAAGGCCGGCCAGGAAAACGGCCAGCATGACCAGCAGGGTCCCCAACCAATCCACGGAGCCCAGGAGGACCTGAAGCAGGGCAGCTCCGACCAGACCGCCACCATGCCCTTGTTGGGCAACGGCCAAGGACTCGGCCCAGCTGCCCGGATGGGCGAAGAACTGGAGACTGAGGCAGAGATCCAGATAGAGCAGAGCGACTCCCGCCACGCGATCCGCCGTCAGGGGCCCAAGGGAGCGGCGGAACTGGCGAAGGATGAACCAAGCGCCCAAGGCCATGAAGGCCAGGGGAAGAAGAAACCCGGGCCAACCGAAGCCTTGGAGCAAGAGAAACGAAACGGAATGGGTGAAGGAGTTTGCCCCGGCCAGGAAGAGGCCCACCAGGGAGAAGGCCCCCAGGACACACAACACAAAACCGAGCACGTCCCATCGGCGCTCAGAGTTCCCCCCGCCGGAGGAGCGGCTTGCCGCCGGGGTCGCCTTGGGAGGTGGCGAAGGTCGTCTGCTTCTGGATCGCGAGTTGGGCTTGGGCACGGGGTCTGTGCTGGAGGGGCGACGAACCGCCCCTGGTCCTTGGCGAGGGAAGGCATTATAGCACAGCGGTTCTGCATGGAGATGTTCCAAGGCAGGGGACGGCCGTCATGCTACAATGCTTTGGATCACATGCGGCTCAGCCTGAGATGGCCCCGAGCAGGGCCTCTGAGGTCTTTCCCAGCCGCTGCGACACATGAGCCCAAGGCCAATCAAACTGTGCGACCCGTGTCCGCCGCGCCCGTGATCTCCCCGAGTCCTCTCTCGATTCTGAGATCCAGCCGCCTCTTTGGGCACTTGACCGAAGAGGAATTGGCTGAGGTGGCCTCGCGCCTTGAGGAGTGCCACTACTCGCCTGGCCAATCGGTCCTGCTCCAGGGGAACTTTTCCAGGGGTCTTGTGCTGGTCGCCCAAGGCCGGCTGCAGGCGGAGGAGGGTTTGGGCGAGTATGAGGCTGGAGACTACCTCGGGGAGGCTACCGCTCTGGGAGGGCCGGAGCCGACTACCGTGCGGGCCATCGACGAGGTCCGGGCTCTGATATTGGACCGGGAGGCCTGCGCTGACCTGCTGCGCACCTATCCCGACCTGCGGCCGGCCCTGCAACTGACCCGCCACTCCCGCCACATGTCTCGCCGCCTAGCTCTGGCCTGGATTGTCCCGGGCGAAATCATCCACGTCCTGGCCCATCCCTCCTCCGCGACTTTCCTGAGCGCCCTGTCCCTGCCGCTCTTGGCGGGAGGAGTCAGCCTGCTCGGCCTTTTTGTGCTTCAGGCCTACGGCTGGACCGGATACATCTACGGGTTGCCCGCCTTGGGGCTGCTGTATGCGGTCCCGGCCAGCCTCTGGACCTACTGGGACTGGGTGAACGATCTCTACGTAGTCACCAACCGCCGCGTCGTTCACGTGGAAAGGGTTCCGCTCATCTACGAAGATCGGCAGGAAGCCCCCTTGCGCATGATCCTATCGGTGGAAGTCGAGTCTTCCGCCATTCGTCACCGGCTGGGTTTTGGCAATGTGGTCATGCGCACATTCACTCGCCCGATCATCTTCCGGGGAATTGCGCGACCGTATCAGGTGGCTCGGGTCGTCGAGGAGTTGGGCGCGCGGGACAAGACGAGACAAGAGCAGGAGGCCCAGGAGGGAATCGAGCACCTCTTGGAGGACCGGCTGGGGGCAGCCCCAGAATCCAGGGGGGCCGGCGCTCCCAAGAGCGGCACCGAACTGTGGGGATCCGCCAGCGGCGCCGGACTCAGCCTGCGCTATGAGGTCGGCGACACCATTATTTATCGCAAGAACTACTACTTCCTGATCCGCAATCTGGCCTTGCCGGCCATGCTGACCCTTCTCGGCCTCGCTCTGGGCGTCCTCGTGGTGCTCCGACTTCTTCCGCGCGAGGCAACCGCCCTGGGGCTTCTGGCGGTCGGTCTCTTCACGGTGGGGCTGTTCTGGACCGTGTACGAATATGTGGATTGGGCCTATAACATCTATCAAGTGACCCCCGACCAAATTATCGCTCTGCACCGCACCCCCCTCGGTCGAGAGGATCGCCGCAGCGCCTCCCTGGAAAATGTCCTGAGCCTGGAATACGACCGCTCCGGGCCTCTGGCTCGGCTGCTCAACTTTGGAACGGTCGTGGCCACTGTGGGAAATGTGCGTTTCACCTTCGATGAGGTCCACGACCCGGTTGGGGTTCAGGAGGACATCTACCGCCGCATGGAAAGTCAGCGCGCCAGGCAGCTGGAAATCCAGCGGCGCGAACGAGGAGAACAAATCGCGGAGTGGCTTCAGGCCTACGACGAGGTCGTGCGAAAGCGGCGCCCGGGTGGGGAAAAGAAAGGATAGACATGGCGGTTCGACCCATTGTCACCGTCCCCGATCCGGTACTTCGCAAGAAGGCGCGCAAAGTTTCCACCTACGGTCCGGACCTGCAACGCCTGATTGATGACATGATCGACACGATGCGCCAGGCTCCGGGAGTGGGTCTCGCGGCTCCCCAGGTCGGAGTCAGCCAGCGGGTGATCGTGGTGGAGTATGGCGAAGAGGATCCGCAGCAAGCGGGCACGGGGATTCCCAAGAGGAAGGTGGCCTCCAAGCTGTATGTTGTCGTCAATCCGGAGTTGGTCCGCCCCTCCCAAACCACGGAAACGGGGGCCGAGGGGTGCCTGTCGGTCCCCGGCTATGCCGGAGAAGTGGAGAGACTGACCCAGGTGACCATCCGAGGCTTTAGCCGGCGCGGGACCCCGACCCGCCTCCGCGCACGAGGCTGGCTGGCCCGCATTTTTCAGCATGAGCTCGATCACCTGAATGGAGTGCTTTTTACAGACCGGGCGAGCAGAGTCTGGAGGGTCGAGCCCGAAACGGAGGCAGAGCGAGTGTGATTTCCAGAGGAGGCAACTCGCGGGACGCCGGGGCGCCCCTGGGCTGGAGCGCTGCTGATCCGGGCCTGGGGGGCCAGCGGATCAGCTCAGGTAATCCCGCAGGGTCCGGCTGCTGCGCGGGTGTCTCAGTTTCCTCAGGGCCTTGGCCTCGATCTGACGAACGCGTTCTCGCGTGACCCCGAGACTCTGCCCCACCTCTTCGAGAGTGTGGTCACGACCGTCTACCAGCCCAAAACGAAGCTCGAGGACTTGCCGTTCGCGCTCATTCAAGAAAGCCAGCGCGTTTTGAATTTGTTCACGCAACAACTCCCGGGAGGCGGCATCCAGGGGCGTGACCACGTTTTCGTCCTCGATGAAGTCTCCCAGCATGCTGCTTTCCTCTGCGCCTACCGGCGTCTCGAGAGACATGGGCTCCTGGGCTAAACGCAGGATCCGCTCTACCCGCTCCACGGCCCGCTGGAGTTTCTGCGCCAAGGCCGGAGGCAAAGGTTCGTCTTTGGTGCGGGCCTCCAAGACCTCGGCGGTCTCGCCCGGGGCCAGCAGGTCCATCTCCAGCGCCAGCTCCTCCCGGGTCGGTTCGCGCTCTAGCTGCTGCGTCAGCTGCCGCTGAGCCCGCATCAGCCGATTGATCGTCTCGACCATGTGCACCGGGATGCGGATGGTGCGGGCCTGGTCGGCGATGGCCCGGCTGATCGCCTGACGGATCCACCAGGTCGCATACGTGCTGAACTTGTAGCCGCGGGTCGGGTCGAACTTCTCGACGGCTCGCAAGAGGCCCAGGTTTCCCTCCTGGACGAGATCCAAGAAGGCGATTCCGCGGCCGATGTAGCGCTTCGCTACGCTGACCACCAAGCGCAGGTTGGCGCGGATGAGGGCCTTGTGGGCCTCCTCAGCCCGCGACTCGATGGTTTTGAGACTGTCCTCGCCGCCGTCGCTCGCGGCCGATCCGGCCTTGCGCCCGCGCGTTCCCGGTCGGCCCGCGCGCAGCCAGCTGCGAAAGGCCGCTTTGGCCGGAAGGGACTTGCGCTTGTGGAGGCTCGCCTCGAATTTCTCCTGGACTTGGGGCGGAAACAGGTAGAGCACGATAAAGACATCGAAAGCGTCCTGTGCGACTTTATTCCAGGCCGGGTCTCTGCCCCAGGGCCCGCGTTCGAGATACGCCCGCAGATAGGAGCCATGCCCATCTTGCCAAGTATTGGCCAGTTGTTTGGCCTCTTGAAGCAGGCGCCCGAGGTCCAGCATGGGCGGGCCGAGGCGTCGGGCCTCCTCGCGCAAGCGCTTCCAATCGGAAGACAAGTCGCCGAAAAGCTCCATGTAGAGAAGCTGGCCGACGGCGACAGCGGAACCCTCCGGCTCCCGGAGAGCCACCCGATCGTGAACGGTCTGCGCCCTTCGGGCCGCCAGTAACCGCACCGAGAGCCATGTTTCCTGATCGGCATTCAGCAGATGGACCTGGCCGATCTCACGCAGGTACATGCGGACCGGATCGTCGGCCAGTTCCAGCGCCTCAAAGACTTCTTCTCCATCCAGGTCATCGGGCAGGCCTTCTTCCTCGAGAGCCTCCAGCTCCTCCTCGCTGACCTCCTCCTCGGATCCCTCGGAGGCTTCCGCCAGCCCTTCTTCTTCGCTGGTTCCCGCCTCCGTTCCCTCCAGGTCCTCCTCCATCGGAAGGTCCGCATCCTCCCCAGCTAAATCGGAGAGGTTCTCTGGGCTGTCCAGATCTTCCGGGCTAGTGTCTTTCTTGTGCTTGGGCATAGGAGATCTTCTCACATCTCAGCGGATCGAGGAATTGCCGCGGCTTGGCCTGGGCCAGACCCTCGTTCAGCCAGAGCCAGGTCAATGTGCTGGATTGAGCCGCGGATGCGGTTGATCTGCTCCAGCTCTTCGGACGGGGAAACGGCTTGGGCCTCCCCCGCCGCGCTCTCCATCAAGAAGAAGCGCAATTCGCTCAACTGGCGCCCCAGCCTCTGCTTTCGGAGCCGGAGCAGGTTCTGGAAGACGTCCTGCGGGTCCACGGGATCGGTCGAAGATAACGCCAGGAGGATCGGACGGGAGGAATCCGGAAAGACGGGCCCACCAGGTGGCAAGTGGGCGGCCACAAACTGGGCCGGATCGTTGTCTTCCTGAGCCAAGGCATCGCGAACGACGCCCAAAGCCCACTGGTTCTCGGAGGAGGTGAAATCCTCCGCTCCCAAACGGTCCAAACCCAGTTCCCCAAATTCGCGATCCATGCGGAAAAGAAGAGAGGGTTGACGGACCAGCGCGCCCAGGCAGAAAAGCTCCCGCGGGGGGGCCGGGGCGGCGGCGCCCGAATCCCCCGGCGCCTCGAGCGCCGCCGGGCGGGCCGGGCGTCTCCTTCGGCCCGGCGGCTGGCTTCCCGGTGCCCCCAAAACCTCTTCCCCCAGGTGCAATCGGCGGGCCAATTCCTGGCGGTAGGCCTCGCGCTCCACCGGGTCCGCGACGTCCTCAATCAGAGGCAACATGCGGCCCGCCACCTCGGCCTTGACCTTCGCTTGGCCCAGATCCCGACCTTGCGTAATAACCCCCAGCACATGCTCCACCACGGTCTTGGCGCCCGCCACCAGAGCCTTCCACTGGTCCGGGTCACGCAGGACGACATCATCCGGATCCATCCCCTCCGGAAGGGCCGCCACGCGCAGGTCCGCCCGCAGGCGCGCTTCGTGCCGCAACAGGCCGCGCGCATCAAACACGCTTTCCTCTTCCCGATCCAGCGCCTCGCGAGCCAGGTCCAGACCGCGCAACGTGGCGGCCTCACCCGCCGCATCCGCATCCAGCGCCAGGACCATGCGGGGCGCCAAGCGCTTGAGCTGGTTCAGCTGAGCTTCGGTGAGGGCCGTGCCCATGGGCGAAACCGCATTGGGGAATCCGGACTGGTGAAGAGCCAGCACGTCGAAATACCCTTCCACCACGACCGCCTGGCCTTGCTCCCGGATGGCTCGATGAGCGCGGTGCAACCCGTACAGCAAGCGGCCCTTGTCGAAGAGAGGGGTCTGTGGGGAATTGAGGAACTTGGGCTGCTCCTGCGCCGCCACCACACGGGCGCCAAAGCCGCAAAGACGCCCACCCATGTCGCGGATCGGCAGCGTGATTCGGTTGCGGAACCGGTCCCGCACCGAGCCGTTCTCGGCCCGCAGCGACAGGCCGGCGGAAACCAAATCGTCCTCAGCGGCCCCCTGGGATCGGAAGTGCGCAAAGGCCGTGTCCCATCCCGCCGGGGCCAGTCCGACCTCAAACGCCTCCAACGTCTCGTCACGTAGGCCGCGCTGATGCAAGTACCCTCGAACCTCCACTCCCGCGGCCGAGCTGGTGAGGTAGCTCCGGTAGTAGCTGGCTGCCAGCTCCAACAAATCCCGAAGCCGGGCATGGGCCTCCTCCGCCGCCTGCTCCTCCGGAAGGTGCGGGCGCAGCTCCACCCCGGCGCGTTCCGCCAGATGCCGGAGGGCTTCAGGAAAATCCCAGCCCTCCTTCTTCATCACGTAGCGGAAGAGGTCGCCCCCTTCATTGCACGCGCCGAAGCAGCGCCAAGTTCCGGTTTCGGGAAAGACCACGAACGCGGGGGTATGGACATTCGAGTGGAAAGGGCAAAAGCCGATGTAGTTCTTCCCCGATCGGCGCAGGCGCACCGTTTCGCCTACTACTTCGATGATGTCGAGACGCGCCTTGATCTCGTCGATCGTGCTCACCGTCACCCTCCGAATCGGCGGCGAGGATTATACACGCAATCGATGCACGTTCTCATGCCACCCCAGTGGCCATCGATGGAATTCTGTGGGCTCGCGGTTTGCGTGGCCCGGGTCGAGACGGTCCTGGAGGGACTGCCCGCCGCGTCTGGTGACCCGCAGGACGGTTGCCCGCTCAGAGCCGGGGAAGTCCCTCACACCCGTTCCGCTCGACGCCCAGCCAGTCGACCGAAGGCAGGGCTAAGGCGTGGGTGTGGGCGTGAGCGTGCCCGTCACGATGATATTCACCAACAGAGGGAACACACCGTTCTCGGTGGAGACCCCAAATTGGGACCCGTCCGGAGCCTGAAGCACCCATTCGCCGTACCAGGGACCCGGCGGCACTGGCGATATCAGGTCCACGGTCAGGAAAATGTGGCCTCCCGGTGGGATGATCTGATCGAAATTCACGTAGTTGGGCCCGCTCATGTGCTTGCCATTGTAGAAGACCAGTCGATACGCCATGGTCCAGGTACAGGTGCCGATATTGCGCACGTCCCAGGTCTTCTGGAAGGCAAAATCGGGCCTCACGACAGTTCCGTCCGGGTAAGTCACGTCGCCCACAAAGAAGGCCGCATTGCAGACGTTCACCAAGGTCGGCGTTCCCTGCACGGTAGGAGAACCGACGGGGAGCTGGAACGGGACGGGCGTGTCCGTGGGAACCTCGCCGAAGGTCGGCGTCGGGGCGAAGGTCGGCGGCGGCAACGGGGTCTCGGTGGGCAGTGCCAGGGTGGGCGTGTCGGAGGCCTGGGCCGATACCTGGGTGAGCAGAGCTTGGACCGTCATGGCCGCTTGCGTTTCCAAAGGCACACTGCCGGGAGTAGCCGGCGCCGACTGGCAGGCGCTGAGCGCCAAAAGAACGGCGCAGGCGCCGGCCACGAGAATGGTTTTGTTTGCGGGCATTGTTTCCCCTCCTTCCAAGTGCTGGGGACCAGACCCCGGGCGGGACGCGACGTTCACCGCTGGCGGGTCGGCCTCGGGTCAGATTGCGGGAAGGGCTTCGGGCTCGGGTCGGCTCTCGGGAGGTTCCTCTCCCGGCGGCACCGTTTCCACCACCAGGGTCTCTTCCCGCAGGGCTACTTGGACCCGTTCCCCGTCGTGGACCCGCCCCTCGAGCAACGCCTCCGACAGCGCGTCCTCGACCTCCGTCTGGATCACCCGTCGCAGCGGGCGGGCACCCATCTCCGGGTTATAACCCAAATCCGCGAGGCGCGCTCGCGCTTCGGGGGTGGCGGCCAGCGTGATGTGGTGGTCCTTGAGCCGCTCGGCCACCTTCCCGATTTCAAGGTCCACGATCTGGGTGATATCCTCCTTGGACAGCGCGCGGAAGACAATTACGCCATCAACCCGGTTGAGGAATTCGGGCCGGAAATTCTTGCGCATTTCCTCCATCAACCGTTTGCGCATTTCCTCGTAAGGGGCAACGGTTGCGCTCAGGTCATCGCGTGACATCGCAAAGCCGATGCCCGCCTGCCGGCGAATGGTCTCGGCTCCCACGTTCGAGGTCATGACGATCATGGCGTTTTGAAAGTTCACCTTGCGGCCGCGGGCGTCGCTCAGATGGCCCTCCTCCATGATCTGCAAGAGCATGTTGTGCGCCTCCGGGTGAGCCTTCTCGATTTCATCAAAGACGACGATCGAGTAAGGCCTGCGCCTCAGCGCTTCCGTCAGTTGACCCGCATCCTCGTACCCGACGTATCCCGGCGGCGCTCCGACCAGGCGACTCACCGAGTGGCGCTCCATGAACTCGGACATGTCCAACTGGACCAGGGCGTCTTCGCTGCCAAAAAGAAAGGCCGCCAACGCCTTGGTCAGCTCGGTCTTCCCGACGCCTGTCGGTCCTAGAAAAATGAAGGACCCAATGGGGCGCCGTGGATCTTTCAACCCAGCGCGGGCGCGGCGCACGGCCTTCGAAATCGCCGCAATGGCTTCCTCCTGGCCTACGATGCGGGCACGTAGGACCTCCTCCATCTTCAGCAGGCGAGCCGATTCCTCCTGGGCCAACTGCATGACCGGGATCCCCGTCCACATCGAGACCACTTCGGCGATGTCCTCGGGGGTGACCCGCGGCATCTTCTCCCGGTCCGTACTCCCCGCCTGGAGGGTCTGGCGCGCCGTCTCGAGCTCCTGCTCGCGCCGTTCCAGGTCTCGCGCCTCCTCCTGCCGGCCGTCCTCGAGGGCGGCCGCGCGGTTCCGGCGAACCTGGCGCAGTTCGCTCAGGGTCTGCTTGAGTTGGCGGGCCTCAGGGCTCTTGTACATCCGAACGCGCGAGGCGGTTTCGTCGATCAGGTCAATGGCCTTGTCGGGCAGGAAGCGATCGGGGATATAGCGCGCGGAGAGGCGCGCCGCGGCCTCCAGGGCCTCATCGCTGATGACCAAACGATGATGGTCCTCGTAGTTGCGGCGGACCCCGCGCAGGATTTCGATCGACTCCTCAACCGTCGGCTCATCGACCATTACCGGCTGAAAACGGCGCTCCAGGGCCGAGTCGCTCTCAATATACTTGCGGTACTCATCCAACGTGGTGGCCCCGATCACTTGAAGCTCGCCTCGGGAAAGCGCCGGTTTGAGGATGTTGGCCGCATCGACCGAGGAACCCGCCGAGCCTGCCCCCACCAGCATGTGGACCTCATCGATAAAGAGCACCGCCGAAGTGGCCTTGAGCTCGTCAATCACGCGCTTGAGGCGCTCTTCAAACTGACCGCGGTACATCGTCCCCGCGACTAAGGATCCCACATCGAGTTGCAGGAGGCGTTTGCCGATCAGGGGAGCGGGAACATCGCTGGAGATGATGCGCTGTGCCAGTCCCTCGACAATGGCGGTCTTGCCGACACCCGGCTCGCCGATCAGGGCGGGATTATTCTTCGTCCGACGGGCCAGGATTTGGATCACGCGCTCGATCTCGCTCTCGCGGCCGACCACCGGATCCAGTTTGTTCTGCTCCGCCAGGGCGGTGAGATCCGTCGCCAACTGGTCCACCATCGGCGTCTTCGGCCGTTCCGACTTCGCCGCGGCTCCCACCGGCTGGCGACTCTGGCTGGGGCTCTCCTGAAGCACGCGGCGGGTCTGCCGGCGGATCTGCTCGGGACTCACCCCCAGACGCCGGAGGACATCAATGGCCGTCCCCTCGTTCTGGCGCACCAACCCAAGGAGCAAATGCTCCGTGCCGATGTAATGATGGCCCAGACGTCTCGCCTCATCGATGGCCAGCTGCAGGACCTGCTCAGTGCCTGAGGAAAGGTCAATGTGATCGGGTTCGCCCCGACCCGGCGGGGAGATTCTCTCCACCATTTCCTGGACGCGGTCCGGTTCGAGGCCCAATTCGCGCAGGACCCGACCCGCCACCCCCCCTTCTTCGCGGATCAGACCCAAGAGCAGATGCTCGGTACCAATCTCCGCATGATGAAGCCGCTCGGCCTCCTGATGGGCCAAGCTCAGCACCCGCCGTGCCCGCTGTGTGAACCTCTCCAGATTGTCCGCCACGGATAAGATCCTCCCGACCGGAGGGCCGGCCCCCACGCCCTCCGTGGTTCAGAGAGGATTCTACCAAATTCACCTGTGTGCGCGGGATGCGGCAGAAACCCCTCGTGGCGGGAGGCCGTGGCGATATAATCTCACCTTCTGGGCCGGCGGCGAAGGGCCTTCCCGGGTCCCGGAAGACCGAGGTGTCCAGGATGAGCGAATCTTCAGAATCCCTCCCGTGGTGGAAACGGGGCGTGATCTATCAGATCTATACGCGTAGCTTCGCCGACAGCAACGGAGACGGCATCGGGGATCTGGGCGGGATTCTCGCGCATCTGGACTACCTGAACGATGGGACGCCTGCCTCCCTGGGCGTCGACGCAATCTGGCTGTCGCCGATCTTCGCCTCTCCGGCCTTCGACTTCGGGTACGATGTCTCCGACTATTGCGCCATCGACCCAATCTTCGGCCGCTTGGCCGACCTCGACGAACTGATTGCCCAGGCCCACCAGAGGGGAATACGAGTCATTTTGGACCTCGCTCTCAATCACACCTCCCACCTCCACCCCTGGTTCCTGGAATCGCGCGCCTCGCGCTCCAGCTCCAAGCGTGACTGGTACCTATGGCAAGACCCCCGCCCCCAGGGCGGCCCTCCGAACCGCTGGCAGTCAGTCTTCGGCGGCCGGGCGTGGCAATGGGACCCCGCAACCCGCCAGTACTACTACCACATGTTCCTGCCTCAACAACCGGATCTCAACTGGAGGAATCCGCAGGTCCGCGAGGAAATCGATCGCATCATGCGGTTCTGGCTGGAGCGCGGCGTCGACGGCTTCCGCCTGGATGTAGTCAATGCCTACTTCAAGGATCTGGAGCTGCGCGACAACCCCTTCCGGTGGGGACTGCGGGCCTACGACCGCCAAGCGCATGTCTACGACGCGGACCGGCCCGAACTCCTCCCCGCCTATACTGCGTTTCGCCGGCTGGTCGATCGCTACGGGGATCGTATGGTCGTGGGAGAACCCTTGATGGGCAACCCTCAAGTTCTCCAGCAGTATTGCCGTCCCGACCGTCTGCATCTTGCGTTTGATTTCGACTTGATCTCTTGTCGATGGAATCCCCGGGCGTTCCAGAGGACCATCCTCGCCTGCGAGCAGGCGTTCGGACCGGAAGGCTGGCCCTGTTACGCGCTCGGCAATCACGATGTCTCGCGCCTGGTGTCTCGGTATCCAGGGCCACACGCCCCGGAGAGGGCCAAGGTCGCCGCGGCCTTGCTGCTCACTTTGCACGGCACCCCCTCGCTCTACCAGGGCGAGGAGATTGGCATGAGGGACAGCCCGGTGCCGCGAAGGCGGATCCTCGACCCTGCCGGGAAGCGGTACTGGCCCCTTTACCGAGGCCGCGATCCCGTCCGAACCCCTTTGCCTTGGAACGACGGCGTGGGTGCGGGGTTCAGCAACGGGAGGCCCTGGCTTCCGATCAACCCCGATTTCCGCTCGGTGAACGTCGCCCGAGAGTCCGAGGATCCCGGTTCCGTCCTGTCCTTCTACCGCCGCCTGATCTGGTTGCGACGCGGTTCCAGGGCCTTGAACTCGGGTTCTTTTCAGACCCTCCTGAGGAACCCGGACAGCGGTCTGGCCTATCTGCGTCAGAGCCAGGAGGAGATCATGCTGGTGGCCTTGAACTTCCGTGGGCACCCGGCGCAGATCGTCCTGGATGAAGATCCGTCAACCCACGAGTGGGAATGGAGGCTGGGGACGCATCCCGGGAGCCATGGGCCCCTGGTCGGTCGGCGCCTGAACCTCCAACCCTATGAGGTGTGCATTTTCCAGGCAACCCGTTAGCGGGAGGTATCTCTCCGGCCCTTCTCGCCTCCCGGCCATTTTCCCCGGAGACAGGCCATGGGTGACGAAACGCAATCCCCCGCCGCGTGGGTGAAGGTCCGGCCCCTCACACCAAGCCGCTGGAAGGACTTGGCAAAGCTCTTTGGAAAATCGGGCGCCTGCAGCGGTTGCTGGTGCATGTGGTGGAGGCAGACCCGAGCCGAGTTTGCTTCTCGGGCTGGCAAATCGAATCGTCGCGCCCTGAGGAGGATCGTTTCCTCGGGCCGCGTTCCCGGGTTGATCGCCTACCTCGGCGAGCAGCCGGTAGGATGGTGCTCGATCGCCCCGCGCACCGAGTTCCCATCGCTGGACCGATCTCCAATCCTCAAGCGAGTCGATGACCGGGCCGTCTGGTCGCTGGTTTGTTTCTTCGTCGCCCGTGGGGCTCGCAAGCGCGGGGTATCCCTTCAACTCCTGAAGGCCGCGGTGGTGTACGCCCGACGAGAGGGGGCCCGAATCGTGGAGGCCTACCCGATCGATGCCGAAGGAGGCGCCACGCGCGACGGAGCCGCCTTCACGGGGTTCGCCTCCACCTTTCGCCGTGCCGGATTCGTGGAGGTCGCCCGAAATTCTCCCCGGCGGCCGATCGTGCGGCTCGCCTTGAGCCGCGTCCCCTCCGCAGCCAGAGCGGGCGAAACCCTCGCCGCGCGGGGAGAGCGCGCGGCCGTGAAGGCCCCGGCCGATACGTAGGCCCAGAAGGCGTATCGGCCGACAGCGCTCCCCGGTCTGTCATCGCCGGGTTCACCCTCGCTGGGTCCGGGCAGGGCTCGTCCGGCCCTTCCAAATTGCGTTCCTCCCCGACCGAGGAAGCTCCGCGGAGTGCACATCCGATCAACCGCGGGTAGGCCACAGCCGCGCCTTTCGCGAGCGCTCCAGGCCCCCGCTACCGCAGACCTCTCGGATGCGCATTTCCCTTATAATCAAGACATGGCCCGCGGCCGCGCCTCCTCCCCCTCCTCCGTCTCGGATCAGCGCGTTCAACTCCTGAGCGCACTGGCCATGGTGGTTGTGGGCTGGACGGGGGTGGCGCTGCTCCTCATTTTCACCACCCCGACCCTCGGGCCGCGGTGGGTCTTCTTCTTTCTGCTCTTCATTGCCCTGGTCGGAACCGGGTTGCCGATGGTCTGGTACCTTAACCGGAGATTCTCTCCCAATCCGTTCCCGAGCTTGGGCGTGCTTTGGCGCGAGGCGATGATTGTCGGCCTGTGGGGCGAGTTCCTGGTTTGGCTTCAAGCCGGACGGTTGCTCACGGTACTCACGCTTTGTTCGCTCACCGCGGCTTTCTTCGCCGTGGAGCTCCTGCTGCGAACGTACGAACGCAGCCGCTGGGCACCCACCCCTTCCGCGCTCGAGGAGACGCAGGCTGCCGATTCGAGCGCCGAGGGTGACGACGCCGGATGACGCTGCGCGACCTGCCTTCCGTGGACTCTTTGTTGCAGCGAGCGGAGGCGGCTCAACTCATTGATCGTTTCGGCCGCTCCCTCAGCCGAGAGGCCGTCCGTGCCAGCCTCGACCTAGCCCGGGAGAAAATCCGCTCCGGCGACCTTCCGGCAAGCCCCGCGGAGCTCGTTCAAATTTCCGAAGCTTTCTTGCGCCAGTGGACCACCCCCTCTCTGCGCCCAGTGATTAATGCCACCGGGGTGATCCTGCACACCAACCTGGGCCGGGCTCCTCTGAGCCGATCCGCCCTCGAGGCGATTCAGGGGGTCGCCGACGGGTACTCTTCTCTCGAATATGACCTGCAAGAGGGAAGACGAGGGTCGCGTCTGGTCCACGTGGAACCTCTGCTCCTGAGGCTGACGGGGGCGTCGGCGGCCATGGTGGTGGTGAATAACGCGGCCGCCATCCTGCTGGCTCTCACCACCCTGGCCAAAGGCCGCGAGGTGATCATCTCGCGATCCGAACTCATTGAAATTGGCGACGGATTCCGGGTGCCCGATGTCATGCGGCAATCCGGAGCCCGACTTGTAGAAGTCGGAACCAGCAACCGCACCCACCTTTCGGATTTTGAGCAGGCCATTGGCCCGCGGACCGCACTGCTGATGCGAGCCCACCATTCCAACTTCCGCATCATCGGCTTTACGAGCATGCCCAGCCGGTCGGAGCTTGCCCGGCTGGCCTCCCAGCATGGGCTGGCCATGCTCGATGACCTGGGGTCGGGTGCGCTGCTGGATACTTCGGCTTTCGGGCTGGGCCACGAGCCGACCGTTCAGGAGTCGCTGCAAGCCGGAGCGGGGCTGGTCACATTCTCGGGAGACAAGCTCTTGGGGGGTCCCCAAGCCGGGATTCTGTTGGGCTCGACCGACCTCATCGCGCGCTTGCGACGGCACCCCTTGGCCCGAGCCCTGAGGGCGGACAAGCTGTGCCTGGCCGCGCTGCAGGCCACCTTGATGCACTACCTGAGGGATGAGGCCACCCGCGAAATCCCGGTCTGGCAGATGATTGCGGCCCGGCCAGCCGATCTGCAGGGCCGGGTCGAATCCTGGATCCAGCGCCTTGGCCAGGGGCAGGTGCTTGAATCCCGCTCCACCATCGGAGGCGGCAGTCTTCCCGAAGAATCGCTACCGACCTTCTGCCTTGCGCTGGACACTCCCCATCCTCAGAAGCTTATGGAACGCTTGCGAACTGGTTCTCCCCCGGTGATCGCTCGTATTGAAGGGGACCGCGTCCTCCTGGATCCGCGAACCATTCTGCCTGCTCAAGAGCAGGACCTGCAGAGCGCCCTGCGCAGCGCGATGCAAGTTGCGGACAGGCCGGCTCTCCACGAGAGGAAGGCATGAAAAACGACATCGATCGGCTGATGGCGGAGAGCGGAGTGGAGACCCTGTGGGTCACCGGTCCCGCGCTTCATAACCCGCCCATGACCTACTTCACGGGTCTGGCGAACCTGACCCATGGCGATCTGATCAAGCAACGCGGCCAGGAGCCGATCCTCTTCTATTGGCCCATGGAACGGGAAGAGGCCGCCCGGACCGGCCTGGCGGGCAAGAGCGTCAACGACTACAGGCTCCTGGAACTGGAAGTGCTTCGCCAATCCGGCGGCAGCAACATCCGGGCTACGGCGGCCCGCATGCTGCGGATTTTCGATGAGCTAGGGGTCTCAGGGCCGGTCGAGGTGTACGGCCATGTAGAGCTGGGCCCGATGTACGGGGTGCTGACCGAACTGGCCAAGCTGCGCCCGGGCGTGAGCTTCGTGGGGGAGGAGGAGCGCGCGGTCCTTAGCCGCGCCATGATCACCAAGGACGATGCGGAAGTAGAACACATCCGCCACATCGGTCGCATCGCCACCGAGGTGATGCAAATGGTCGCGGATTATCTCACCTCGCGCCCGGTGGCCGGCCGTCAGCTCCTGCGGCGCGACGGCCAGCCTCTGACGGTGGGAGACGTCAAGCGCAAGATCCGCCTCTGGCTGGCCGAGCAAGGAGGCGAGGATCCGGAGGGGGTCATCTTCGCGATCGGACGGGATGCCGGCGTCCCCCACAACCCCGGGACGGCCCGGGACCCGATCGAAATCGGCAAGCCGATTGTGTTCGATTTCTTCCCGCAGGAGGCTGGCGGCGGCTATTTCTACGATATCACCCGAACCTGGTGTTTGGACCATGCGCCTCGGCCAGTGGAAGAAATCTATCGTGACGTCCTGGCCGCCTATCGGCATGCGTGCGGATTGCTGGAGCCCGATACTCTCTGTCGCACCATCCAGACCCAGACCTGCCGCTTCTTGGAGGCTCGAGGCCATCCCACGCTGCTGAACTCGCCCCAGACACAGGTGGGATATTGCCATTCGCTCGGACACGGGGTCGGCCTGAATATTCACGAAGAGCCGCGCTTCAACCATTTGGAGGCCAACGGAGATCGCCTCCTGCCGGGGTCGGTGATTACGATCGAGCCCGGACTGTACTATCCGGAACGAGCTTTGGGGGTCCGTCTGGAGAATACCCTCTGGGCCCGGCCCGACGGCACCATGGAGGTCTTGGCGGATCTCCCGCTTGATCTGGTACTGCCAATGAAATCCAAGGCCTCGCGCGCCAAGGGGTCGGGCCCTCCTGCCCGGACGAGGAAGAAACCTCCGGCTCGCAAGGGCTCGAGCGAGGCTGCCCGGGGGCCGACCCGCCGGAGCAAGCGGGCGAAGTAGGTTGGCGGGATACCAGGCTACGGCCTGGGTCCCCGGACCATAGGGCCATTCCCATGACCGGAGAAAAGTCCAAACACCAAGATCGCAATCTGCGGGTCCTCGGAATCGAAACCTCGTGCGACGAGACCGCTGCCTCGGTGGTGGAGGGCGGGAGGAAGATTCTCTCCAACATCGTCGCCTCGCAGGCCTCGGTTCACGCGAAGTACGGCGGGGTGTTCCCGGAGGTCGCCTCCCGGCGTCATGTGGAGGTAATTGACCGGGTCATCCTGACCGCCCTCGAGGAGGCTCATCTCAGCTTCGAAGATCTGGATGCCGTGGCGGTCACGCGCGGGCCGGGTCTGGCAGGCTCGCTGGTGATCGGCCTGAACTTGGCCAAGGGCCTCGCTCTGGCCACCGGCCTTCCCTTGCTGGGGATCAACCACCTCGAAGCCCATATCTACTCGCTCTTCCTGCTGGAGGAAACTCATCCGGTTCATTTTCCGGTCCTGTGCCTGATTGTGTCGGGCGGGCACACCGAACTGATTCTGATGAAGGATCACGGCGACTACCACCGGCTGGGAGCAACCCTGGACGACGCGGCGGGAGAAGCCTTTGACAAGGTCGCGCGCCTGCTCGGCCTGTCCTACCCGGGAGGACCCGCAATCGAGCAGGCGGCGCGTTCCGGCCGCGCCGATGCCTATCACCTGCCCCGGGCCATGCTGGAGGGAACCTGGGACTTCAGTTTCAGCGGGCTCAAGACCGCCATGATTCGCCTTGTGCAGCGACTGCAACCGGAAACCCGGCCGGGAATGCCCCCGGCCACAGGTCCGCTTCCGCTCCCCGATCTGGCGGCCGCTTTCCAGGCCGCGGTGGTCGAGGTGCTCGTGCGCAAGGCCAGCCTGGCGGCCCGTCAGTTCCAGGCGACCCAACTCTTCGTCGCCGGAGGGGTGTCCGCCAACCAGACCCTGCGAAAGTCGCTTGAGGAGGCGGCTCCCTGCCCGGTTCGCACGCCTCCAGCAGAATTGTGCACCGACAACGCGGCCATGGTCGCGGCTGCGGGATGCCACCGGGCTCTGGCCGGCGAAGGAGACCCGCTCGACATTGATGTGCTGCCCGACTGGGCGTTGGGAATAACCGCCGAGGGAGAAAGTATCGGGCAAGCCTGAGGTCCTCGCTAGCTCCCTGTTCCACTCAACACTTCCGCTCTAGGGCCAGCACTACTTCTCAACAGAGCTGACTGCTGCACTCCCAAACCTCGACCAGGGTTCGTGTGACTTGCGGGGCATAGACCGCTCGGAGCTTGGCTCGCGCTTGGCAGGCCTTCGCGATGGCGCCCCGTTCAAGGGCCACAGGGTGTGTTTGCGATGGTACCCGGTGACCGCTACAAATTGGTCCAAGACACGCGTTCTTTCAGCCCGTTTGGCCTGACGGTAGCGGGGCCTCAGCTCCGCCATCCCGCCCCGGGCCCGCGGGCCGGGGAAGCTCGAGTCTGCCGGTCTTGGTCATCCGCCTGCTCCAGACGGCGGGGAAGCCCCCCCGGCCCCGGTGGCATCCATGAAAGCGCTGCCCGTGTCAAGATCCGGGTCAACAGGTCCGGGTCAAGCAAGGACCCAAGGCCGTAGCGGCAGGGTTTATTTTCGATGAGCGAACGATTAGCCCCCCGGAAGCATTTTAGGTGAGTGAATACGAGGCCATTGACCCTCTTGAGCCCGAGGGGTATACTCGAAGAGAACCTGGCAGAAAGGGCAAACCGTTATGAGCGGAGCGGGAAGCGGATCAGTAGCTTTCTGTCGATGAGGCACCGGGAAAGCCGCGTGCCTTTTTGTTTTCCTGCCTTCGGGCGAACAGGAGGCCACTAGCCATGGATCACGGGATGATTGGCAAGATCGAAAAGGCCAAGCGATACGCCGAGCAGCCGGAGCGCTTTCAGTTTCATGCCTTTGAGTTGACCTTTCGCGGCGACAACAATGATCACGTGGTCAGGTACGAGCGGGGATCGTGGAGTTGTGATTGCGAATTCTTCGCCCTGCGAGGGGTGTGCAGCCATACGATGGCGCTGGAGCGGCTGCTCGAGCCGATGATTGCCCACAAGGTATCCGCCTGAGTTGCACGCGGGAAGAGGCCGGCCGAGATCTCCCCGGCGGGTTAGCGGGCAGGCTAGTCAGCCTGCTCGCGCTTTGTTGAACCCTCCTCGTTCTCCAGTTCGTCCATCCATTTCTCCTGGCGGTCCAAACGGCGGAAGCGGGTGACCAGGCTGAGCCCATAGAGGGCCAAGCCTACCAGGATCACCGCATAGCCAGCCACCATGAAGCCGAACGTATCGGGAGGGGCCGTCGGGGTCATCGGAACCTCCTACTCCGAAAAGAGCGCGCTCCGGCGCTCTTCCAGCCGGCCCCCACGCAGGGCCAGGCGCACGCGATAGACCAAGAGCGCCGCGTAAAGTACGGTGAAAGCCAGCAGGCTGACGAGGAAAGTCTCGAGCATCTTGGACGTCATGGCAAAGCCGCCCAAAGCGCCGACCACTCCGCTGCCGATCACGACCGGGTGAATCGAGCGCAGGAAGCGGATGGACAGGAAGGTGATGGGCACGGTGAGGACGCCGACGATGGAATACACGGCCCCAAATCGGGCGCGCCGCTCCGGGTCTTCAAGGCCCTGCCGCAGGAGGAGATAGGCGGCGTAGACAAGCTCCATGACTGAGGTCGTGACCAGACGGGGATCCCAGGTCCACCACGTATTCCAGACGGGTCGGGCCCAGATCGACCCGCTCAAGATCGCGATCAACCCGAAAACGATCCCGATCTCCACGGCCGAGATCTCCACCATATCCCAGTACCGCTCGCGCCGGGAAAGATAGAGGCCGCCCGACACCGCAGCGACCACGAAGGAAAGCATCCCCACCCAGGCCGAAGAAACGTGGAAATAGAAGATGCGCTGAACATCCCCCATCACCGCCTCGCGCGGCGCATACCCAAAGACCATCCCCAACGCCGCCACCAGGAGCAGCGCGGCGGCGCCCGCCAGGGCCAGGCGGCCCGCAGATTCTTTCTCTCGGATCATGGACTACCTCCCCGGCCAGATCCCCCGGACCGGCAATGGCGCGCTAAAGCCCATTTCATTCCTCGACCACGTACTCGAACAACAGGTACGCCGCGGACGTGAAGATCACATCGCAGGCAATCAACAGGTTCAGCCACGGCCAGATCTGGTCCATCGGGGCGGCGCTGAGAAACCCCGCGCTGGCATTGACCGCCGAGATCAGGACCGGCAACACAACCGGAAAGAGGAGAATCGGCAGGAGCACATCGCGAGTCCGCGTCTGAATGGCCAGGGCCGCCAGCAGGGTTCCCAGGGAAATGTAGCCGATGGACCCCAGCAAGACCACGATCAGGAGCCCGGGCTGGAACAGATCGACAGTATAGAGCGCGCTGTAGATGGGCAGCACCAGGGCTTCCAGGATCACCATGAACAAGAAACTTCCCAGCGCCTTGCCCAAATAGACGGCGCTTCGATCCACCGGCGCCAGCAAGAGACCCTCCCAGGCCCCGCCCTCGCGCTCCACAGCCCAGGAACGATTCAGGCCCAACGTCCCTGCAAAGGCAAAGGTCACCCACAGGACCCCGGGAGTCACCGCCTGGCGCACCGGGAGGTCCAGCTCGAGCGCAAAGTTGAACACCAAGATCACCAGCAAGGCGAACACCAGCATGGCACCCAGCAGTTCCTTGCTGCGCCATTCGGCAGCCAGATCCTTCCCCACAACCGCCCAGGCGCAACGGAAAATGTTCCCGGGGGCCGCCGGCCTGCCCGGCGCGGGAGGTGTCTCAACCATGGCTGGCGAGCGCCTGTTGATACAGGGAGGGAAGCTGATCCAACGCGAATTCTCCTCTCCGGAAACTGGCTGCGATGCGGCCCCGATTGAGGACATCGATCCGATCGGCCAGGGGAGCCGCGCGCAGGAGATCATGGGAGGTCATCACGATCGTCCGGCCTTGGGAGGCGACCTCTCGCAGCATCCCGTCGAGCAGCCGGCCCGCCTGAAGGTCCAGACCCGCATACGGCTCATCCAAGAGAAGAATGAGCGGGTCATGCAACAGGGCTCGCGCGAGCGAGAGGCGCTGTTGCATTCCCCGGGAGAAGGACCGGACCGGTTCCTCCCGGCGAGACAGAAGCCCCACCTGGTCCAGGCGCTCGCGGATGCGCGGCCCGTATCGATTCAGGCCATAGAGCTGAGCATAGAAACGCAGGTTTTCCTCGGCGCTCAGATCGCCGTACAAGAACGGCTGATGGCCAACCACCCCGATCTGCCGGCGAACCCGGGCCGCCTCCTGCGGCAGAGGCATCCCCTCCACCCAGACCTGCCCGAAGGAGGGGCGAATCAAGGAGGCTAGAATCCAAAGCAGCGTGGTCTTGCCCACGCCGTTGGGCCCAGCGAGCACGACGAACTCGCCCCGCGCCACCTCCCAGTCGAGCTGCTGCAAGACAAGGCGCGGCCCGAAGCTCTTGCCCAGTTTAGCCACCTGGATGCTCATTTGAGGTCCGGCTCCTGCGCCGCCGACATCTCGAGCAGGCGAGCCTTCAGTTCCTCGCGGCGAATTCGGTAGGCCTCGTCCTCCAGCTCTCCCGCTTCGTGGGCGTCATCCAAGGCCGCGATGGACCTCAGCAGGGCTTCGCGGTCGGAGGCGCCCTGGGGCGGCCGCTCCCCGGAAGAGCTCCGCCGGCGCCAAACATACAGGCCGGCGCGCAGAAGCCCCAGCACCAGCAGCCCGAGCCCAAGACCAATGAAAATGGAAGCGCGGGAGCCGAACCCGGCCGGGCTCTGGGACTGATCCAGGATGGTCAAATCCAGACTCTGACCCGGGGAAAGCGACCCGCCGGCATACTGCTCGTAGGTCCCTCCCTGGATCTGCTGGGGTCCGCTGTCCACGATCTGATTGCTCTGTACCCGCAGGGTTGGAGGCACCAGGATGACCTCGCCGGCCAGCGGGTAGCGGACGGGAAAGCGGAGGGGGACCGTGCGCGCCGCGGGCAACTCAAAGGAGTAGAGGACTTCATGGCTGCCCGATCCGGGAAGGACCGCCTGCGTGTCTGCGAACCCGGAGGCCGTCAAGAGGTACCTGCTCCCCACGGCCCCATCCCCAAACTGCAGGGCCTTGGCTCCCGCCGGGAGGTCGAAGACCAAAATCCCCCCGCCGACCTGCGAGGCCACTACCGTCCTCCGCCCGGAGTTGGAAAAGATCGCCAGCACGCCCACGCGGAGAACCCCTCGATCAGGAATGGATTCGACAAAGATATGCTGCTCGTCCATGCTCAGCAAAGACGCATCGGTCGTTGTGTCGTAAACCGCCACCGGGAGAGAGATTGATCCGGAGGCGGAGGGACCTTGCTTGGGCACGGAAGAGTAGGTCACCCCGCGATAATTCACTGCTGCAGCCACACTCTCGCCGCCGGGGAGCGCCACCCCCTGCAGCTCAAAGTTCCCCTGGCTGTCGGTCAGTGCGCCTTGCTGGGCCAAGACGGCCGTCCCGCTGAAGCTCTGAACCACGACCGCCTGGCTCGCGAGAGGTTTTCCGGTCGTGCCGTCGGTCACCTGGCCCGTGATCTTTACCCTGCTCACTGTGGAGGGGGTGGCAGAAGGGACCGCCGAGGGGGCGGCCGGGGGATCGGCGCCGCCCGAACCTTGAAGTCCCGGACCCGAAGGTCCCTCCGCCAGGCTGCGAACATAACCAACCAAGCTCCAACGCTGATCTTCCGTCAGGTCCGAAGAGGCCGAGGGCATGCCCCGAGGCGATCCTTGGGAGATTAGATTGTATAGGTGTTGACCGCTAGCGCCGACCAGCGCGGAGGGCTTGGTCAGATCGGCCAGAGGTGCCGGGAGGCGCTTGGCGCCGACTCCGCCTCCTTTGCCCCCGGCGCCGTGACAGGACGCACACTGTTGGGCATAGATTTGACTGGCCTGAGCCAGGCTGGACGCTGGGGTCCCCAGGGTGAGGGCGTAATAGGTCACGTCCCAGCGGTCCGCGGCACTCAGGACGTCGCCGAAGGGCGGCATGAATTTCGGAAGGTTGCCGCGAGTCACCATTGCGAACCATTGCGAGGGCGAGGCCGGACGGAACACCTCCGGGGCGGCCAGGGCGGGAACTGGACTGGAGAACTGAGCGGCCAGCGGCCCGTCCCCGTGGCCGCTCGCGCCGTGGCAGGAAGCGCAGTGGCTTGAGAAGAGCGAAGCCCCGCGCCTCAGGTCGATCTGATCGGGAGAGACGGGCTCGGTGGGGACTGGGGAGACAAGAGCCCAAGAAGACGTGGCCGAGAGGGGCAACCCCCCAGAAAAAGGCTTCATTTCCTGGGCCAGCGAGCAGCCCGAGAAGATCAGGCAGCCCCCGGCGATGAGGGCGAGCCCAGTGCCAGAGAGAAACCGGTGGACATGGCGACCCAATCCCGGGGTAGGCCGCAGAACATGAGACAAGACGGACCTCGCTCCTGGCTGGCGGCTAGACGCCGTGGTTCAGGGCCAGCCCGCAATGAGGGCAGAACCGATCTCCAACCTGAACCGCTTGGCCACACCGGGGGCAAAGGCCGGCCCGGCGGGAGCCCGATTCTTTCTTCGCTGCCTGACCGGTTTCCCTGCGCGTTCGAGTTTCATCCTCCGCCCGGCGATCGGACCCCATGGGGGGGAAAACCGGCGCGTGGCGCCGTGCCGCAATCTCGCGCTCCAGAGATTCCTCCTGCTGGGACTGGAGCTGGGCGACCAAGCGGCGCTGGCGATCCAATTCCTTAAGCAGTTCCGTCCCGCGCGCCAGCAATTCGGCGCGACGAGGCAAATACTCCTCCCCGGAGATCTTCTCCAGGGCGTGATCGAAATCCAATTCGCGCATCATGTCAACCACCTGATCCACCTGGGCCTCGAGTGAGGAAATCTCGCGAGGCGCCGCGGATCCCCCGCGTACGGGACGAACCAGCGGCTGGATCAACACCCAGCCGACCATGATGACCACGGCCAGAGCGACCACCAGTGCGGACGGATCCACTATCCTGCCACCAAGGGATCCAGGATCGACCGAATCTCGGCCAGAGTGATCGGACCGATCTCTACCGTGGCCACATGCCCGGTGCGGTCCAGGAAGTACGTTTCGGGAACCCCGCCGATCCGAAAGCTCTGGGAGATGCGCGTACCCAGGTCCGGGCCGTTCGGATAAGAGATGCCAAACTGCTGCAGGTAGGCCCGGGCCTGGGGCCCGGTGTCCACGTAGTCGATGCCCAGGAAAACCACGCCGGACGTCCGATACTGCTGAAAAGCCGCCTCCAGATCCTGGGCCTCCTGTCCGCAGGAAGTGCACCAGGAGGCCCAGAAATTGACTACCACGACCTCGCCCTTCAGGTCGCTGGAGCGGATTACCCGCCCGTCAAATGTGGTCAGGGTGAATCCGGGTGCCAGGCCGCCGCGGATTTGCCCCTCCTGGGCTCGGTAGAGTCCGAATCCCATCAGAGCCAGAAAAGCAAGCACCAAACCCCAGAGGATCAGTCGGGCCACGCTGACCCGGGGACCTCGAGCGGCCGAGCTCGGGGAGGCTTCCATCCTCAGCCCTTCCTTCTCAGTTGATCTTCCAACCGCCGGGCATACTCGTCCTCCGCTGGCGCAGAGGGCGCCGACCCGGCCCCGCCCGGACCGCCGCGCCAAGTGTGAACGGCCCGATACAGAAAGTAGGCCCCCAACACAAACGCCAAAGGGGGCAGGAGATACATGAGCAGGTTCAGTCCTTGAGCCGGCGGGCTGGCCAGCACCCGTTCTCCGTATTCCTGGACGAAATAATCCTTGATCTGCTGGGCAGACCACCCCTGGCTCAATTCCTCCCGAATGATGGCGCGCCACTGCTCACAGGCCTGCGTCGAACAGACGTCCAGTGGGACGTTCGCGCAAACCGGACAGTAGAGTTGCCGCGCCACCGCGTTGACCTGGTCCGCCGAGGGGGTAGGCACCGGAGACGGGGCCAGAAACCCGGCGGGGTACCTCTGCGGCAGGAGAAGACCGGCCCAGCCTCCCCACAACCCAATCCAGAGCAGGGAGGCCAGGGGCCAAAGGATCTCCAGACCCCGGCGGTCTGCCTCACGACCTTGCCGTGACATCGGTCCAATGGGAAGCACCCGCCAAACTCCTCCTTCGCTCACGGTCCGGCCAAGCGGCAACCAGGGTGCCCAGGATGAGAACGGCCGCGCCAGACCACAGAAAGTTTACCAGCGGGTTCCAGTAGATCATGAAGGTGGCCCCGCTGGAGGCGATTGGTTCCCACCCCACCAGGATCACATACAGGTCGCCCTGGACAGTGCTGAAGATACCGGGAATCGTCACGGTTTGCTGGGCGGCCAAGTAATCATCGCGCCGAGGATCCAGCGCTGCAACCTGGTTCCCGCCGTGAAATACAGATACCACCGCTTGAGTCACATCGCGTTGGTCGCTGGCCATCCACTCGCTGATTGAATCATAGCGAGCGGTGTACGGGCCCAGCTCGATTTCCTGGCCTTCCGCCAGGGTTCCCTGCGTCTGCTGCTGGAAGAACTGAGTACCCACAATGCCGATCGCCATGAAGACCACTCCCAGATGGATCACGTAGCCCCCGTAGCGGCGGCGGTTGCGGGCCGCCAGGTTCCACAGAGCCAAGGGCAGGACTTCATGGCGGCTTCGGCTTCGCGCACGGGCGCCGCGCCAGAACTCATCCAGGGTGACGAAAGCCGCAAGGCCCGCCAACCAGATTCCCAGCAGCGCCTCCGGATTGCTTATCCGCGCGACGACCAGGAGGAGAATGAGCAGGACCAGGGAGAGCAGGAAGGGCCCCAGGATCAACCGACCCAGATTCTTGAGCGCCGTAGTTCCCCAGGCGCTGAGGGGCGCGATCGCCATGAGCAACAGGAGCGCAGCGAAAAGCGGGCCCGTCGCGTGCTGATAAAACGGGGGGCCGACCGTGACCGATTGCCCCGTGAACAACTGCGAGATGAGAGGAAACACCACGCCCCAGAAGCAGGCCGCCACGATGGACAGGAAGAGGAGATTGTTGACGAGGAAAAGCGTCTCGCGGGAGAGCAGGGAGGTCAGCGGTTCCTCGCCCGGCAGGCCATTCCAGCGGGAGAGCAGGAGCGCCAGAGAAACGAGGACGGTGCCGCCCATGAAGGCGAAGAAAACCGGGCCGATCGAGGATTGGGCAAAGGCGTGGACCGAGGAGAGCAGTCCCGATCGGGTGAGGAAGGCGGCGAAGATCACCAGCTCATAGGTCAGGGTGATCAGCGCCAGGTTCCAGCGCTTGAGCATCCCCCGTTTCTCCTGGATCATGACCGAGTGAAGAAAGGCGGTCGCCGTCAGCCAGGGCATCAGGGCGGCGATCTCCACCGGATCCCAGCCCCAGTACCCGCCCCATCCAAGCACCTCGTACGACCAGCGCGCCCCCAGAACCAGCCCGATCGACAGGAAAAGCCAGGCCACCAATGTCCAGCGGCGGGTGATTCGGATCCAACGGTCGTCGCCTCGGCGCGTGATCAGCGCCGCCATGCCAAAGGCGTAGGGGATCACCAAGCCGACAAAGCCCAAGTACAACATCGGAGGGTGAACGATCATCCCCGGGTCGCGCAGCAAGGGATTCAGGCCCTGGCCATCGGAAGGGATCAGGAGCACAGCCCCGGCCGGCGTGAACATCGCCGCCAAGGACTGGCCGTCCGGGGACACCCAAAGCCGGGCAAACGGGTTGTCGAAGAAAAGCGCCAAGCTCAGGAAGAAGGCCAGCGTCACCAGGACAACCAGGACCACCCAGGGCAGCAACTCGCGGTCGCGGTCCCAGCGGCGCAGAGCCGCGCCGGCGGCAAAGGCCGACAGGAGCCAGCACCACAACACCAGCGAACCGTCCTGCCCTCCCCAAAGGCTGGCGACCTTCAGGTAAGCGGGCAGGCTCCGGCTGGACACTGACCAGACGAATGCGACTTCGAAGTGGTTGGTTAGCAACAACCCGATCAGGGAAAACGCGGAAAGTGTGATCAGCGGGCAGGCCAGGAGCATGGCGTTTCTTGCGCTCAGGATCCAGCGCTCCTGGCGGGCCGAAACGCCATAGAGGGAGGCCGCCACACCGTACAGGCAAACCAGGAAGGCGATGCCCAGAAAGAAGTATCCCAGAGTCGCAAGCATTCCCGCTGGCCCCTAAGCGCTTGAACCGGGCTGCCCGCCGGTTTGGGCGGGCGAGCTCTCTAGCGGACCTGCCGGACAACGGCTCCGCGCCAGGCCGGGGGTCCCGCCTCGGCCGACGACGCACGGGTGAAAGTTCCACTCTGCTCCGCGAGATCCTGCCGCCCGAGGACTGCCTCGGGCCGTGAACCCAACCCGGGAGAAGGACTTCCCAGAGGCTACCGTCCGGATCGCTTCTTCAGGTGGGTCATGCCCGGGGCCCGTCCATGGCCATGAAGGCATCAGCCTGGATGTGCGCCCGGCCTCGATCGCAAACCCGCCCGTTGAGGCTCCACTTCCCGGGCTGTGCCCGCCGAGGTTTGCGGGCCGGATCCCTCTCCCTGCGAGGCTCGGAGGAAGGGGAGGCACCCGGCCTCCAACGCGGCTCGTCCCGATCTCCCCGCGGGGAGGGCGTCTCACCCGGGACCTCTAACCTTGTGCCTGACTGGGGAGAGCCTCCTGGTACCGCGTTGGACATTGCAACAAGAGCTCGTCGGCCTGGAAGACGCCGTCCGCCCCCAGGTGACCGGTGATGATCGCCTGGGCTTCGGGGCGCAAGAGATCAGGCTCCGGGCCTGCATAGATCACCTGCAGGCGCGGCGCCTGGGGGTCCAGGACGGCAGCGTGAAGCACCGCCGCCAGGCCCCCCTCGCGATTGACCTCGTTCATGTCCCCAGGAACATTAGCAATGGTGAAAGTCAAACGGAGGTCCTTGACGTCGTAGCGGATGGTTCCTCCGACCACGGCACCCGAGACCCTCACCGTGCGACCCCCCAGGTTAGTAGCATGCGATTGGAGTTCTTGGACCGTCATGAAGTATTGGCCAGCGGTCTGAGTGGAGGAGAAGATCAAATAGGCCACCGCAATCAAGATCAAGCCTCCACCGATCAGGAATTTGAGCCGGACCCCCGAACGGTGCGGCGTCGGCGCCGCCCCCATCCTCGTTTTCTGAGCGGCATCCGCAGGAGCATCCATCGCACGTTATCCTTCCTGGCGCCAAGCAACCTGGCACCCGGCGGCCGAAATCTGCAACGGTCTTTTCCCCAGCGGAACGGCCTTCGGGGCAACGTGACTCTTATTCGCTGGTCGCAAGTCACTTGCCGGACCGAGCGAATTGTCCTCGGCCCGGATTAGCCCCGAATGAGAACCGGGTTGGGATCCGGCTAAAGGGGTTGGGTCCCCCTTAAGCGGGTTCCACACATGCGGCAGTAGAGGTCGGTTTCTCCGGCCGGATAGCCGCACTGGGGGCAGAACCGCGCGGCCACGGAGGCTTCTTCCTGACCCCCATCGCGTCCCGGACGTTTTCCCCGCTGGCCTGTTGTTCCTCGGCGGCGCGCTCGCAGGAAGACCACCGTTGCCAAGACGATCACCACAAGCGCGGCTCCTATCGCTCCCAGTGCCACCCCCATCCCGCCCAGGACACCCAGTCCGCCAGGCCAATTGAACAAACGTTCCCAGGGCGGAGGGGGAAGGGCGATCGGTTGCAATGGTTGCAAGCGCTCAAAACTCAGCGCGGGGCTGCTCTTTACGTAGCTAAGTGCCACGGAGACTTCGTGCCCGGCGGGGCTTGCACCGAGGGAATGACTGAAGTAGAGCAACCCGTCGCTCCCCAGCACTCCTCCGCCCAGGTCCGGAGTAATCTGCATCTCTGTCGCTTCGGCGGGTTGCTTTACCTGGATGGTCAGGTCCCGTACCTCATAGTCGCCGGGCCACAGGTACGTGAATTGATGATTGGCCCCTTGGGTCTGAAGGGAGGGATCGTAGTACTCCAACTGAGACCGGGTCGTTGGCGCCCTGAAGCTCACGATCGATAGATTCCCAGAGACCTGCCGATCGTAGGGAAGACTGAGCAACGAGCCGTCGGGTTGCTCGGAGGCGATGGCGCTGGGCTCGCCGGCGGCGGTCGGGATCCGAAAATGCAAGAGTTCCGGCAGAGGCGTGCCAGCGGGGAGTTGGATGTGGTAGACCACCAGCACTCCTGGACTGTCATACTCCGGCCAAAGGTCGACTTCCAGTCGGTCAAGCACAGGACTCGACAGGGCCGCGAGGCGCAAGAGCCCAAGAAGGAGGACGCTGGAGAATCCCAGGAAGATTGAGCGCATCTGGCTGATTGGATGGCGCTGCCGGTTCAATCCTGGCTGCCCCGCAACCTGACAGCAAACAGTTTTTTCCTGCCCCGAGCCGTCACACCCCGACGCTGCGGATGCGGCTTTCGCTTCGCGGCGCACCGGACCGGCGGCCTAGGCACCTTTCACCTCCCCAGGGGAAGCCGGATCCGGGGAGGGAAGATCACCCCAGGGTTCCACTTCCGAATATAATACCCCAGCCTCTGATGGCGCAGGGCTCTGGTTCGTGTTTCCGTCCGGGATCAAGAAAAGAAAAGGGGAACATGGCTCCTCAACGAGAAACCTATGCGGTGGAACTAGCGGGACTAAAGCGCAACCTCCCGCTTTTCGAGATCAAGCCGGGGTTGCGCATCGCCATCCTGAACATCCTGGGCGACACGGAGCTCGTTCAGGCCTGCGCTCAGGCTCTGGCGGCCCGACTCAAGGGGAAGCCGGTCCGGCTCTTGGTCACGGCAGAAGCGAAGAGCATCCCTCTGGTTCACGCCCTCTCCGTGGCTCTGGGCAAGCCCTACGTCGTCCTGCGCAAGGTGTACAAGCCCTACATGGGAGAGGCGCTTCAGGCAGAAACCCTTTCGATCACGACCGGCGCCAAGCAGATCCTCTACCTGGATGAGAAGGACCGCGAACTCCTTCAGGGAAGCCAAGTCGCTTTGGTGGACGACGTGATCAGTACCGGATCCACCCTGCAGGGGATGCGCCTGCTCATGCAAAAAGCTGGAGCCGAAATTGTCGCCGAGGTGGCGATTTTTACCGAGGGGGAACGCGCCAAGTGGCAGGACATCATCTCGCTGGGTCATCTGCCTCTGTTCACCTGAGGCCGCGTTTCCCTCAGGGGGCAGGTTGGCCAAGTTCTGGCCGGCGAGGGTTGCCGGTCGGGCGCGGCCTCGAGGGTTGCTGTTTCCAGGCCAAGTCGAGCGGGAATGGGGAGATATGTTCGCTCTGCTGGGAAAGGACCGCCGTCAAAACGAAGAGAAAATAAAGGGAGAGGGTCGCCTTCCGCCGGGCCAGTCCCTGACCCAAAAGTTCCCGGTCCTCCATTACGGACCGGTCCCTCGGTTCGACCCGGCCCAGTGGGACCTGCGGGTTTTCGGCGAGGTCGTGAGCGAGATGCGCTGGAATTGGGAGGAGTTCCAACGACTGCCGCGGACCCAGGTCAAGATGGATATCCACTGCGTCACGCGCTGGAGCAAATTTGATACGGTCTGGGAGGGCGTTTCCCTGCGCACTTTGGTGAATCAGGGAATTCTCCAGCTCAAGCCGAGCGCTCACTTCCTCATGCAGCATTGCGAGTACGGATTCACCGTGAACGTCCCGTTGGAGATCGCTCTGAGCGAGGCCTTCCTGCTCGCGACTCACTTCAACGGTGAGCCCTTGACCCCCGAGCACGGGTTTCCTCTGCGCGGAGTCGTGGGCTACATTCCCGGAAAGAACGACCGCAACACCCCCTACTTCTGGAAAGGCGGCAAATGGCTCCGTGGTCTGGAGTTCATGCGCGATGACCGTCTCGGGTTCTGGGAGCAGGCCGGCTATCACAACGAGGCGAACGTCTGGAAGGAGCAACGTTTCGGCTGAGCGGATGAGAGTCTCAGCGGAAGAGGGTCTGGCCAGCTGGACCGATCGTCAAGAGCGAGAGGGGTTGCTGTTGGTCCTGGCCTCGTGACACAGCGAGAAGGAGGAGCCGAGCCCTTCTCGTGCCGGGACGAGTTTTCGCCGAGGGTTGTCCCTCTGAACTGGCCGGCCTGCAACGGGCCATGGAGGTCCCCGCCATGGCGCGCTGCGGAGAGGAATCCTCGCTTCGGCCCCCCAAGACAAGCTGCGGCCTCGCCTCCCCAATCGCTGCCCCAGCCCCATCGCACGGATCTCCACCCCCGGCTGCTTTCCAAACCGTCCAACCGGCTCGAGATTTCTTTCCACGGAATTTGGCCATCTTGATCCGAGGCCTGCCTCGGCAAGGGGCAGAGGTCAGATCGTCCGGACTGAAATTCGGTCCCTCCCCGACGGGGGAAGCGGCGTCGGGCGGATGCTCCTACCCTCCCGGCCCGGAGGATCCGGCGAAGAAGGCTTGGAGCAACGGGGTCGCTTGTTGGACATCTGCGGCCGACCGTTGGAAATAAGTGAACATCCCAGGGTAGTTTCCCTGCTCCAGGTACATGAGAGCCTGACTCCAGTCGGCAGCCGTCTGGAGCATCATTTGGTTCGCAGGGACAGCGCACGGCGGAGGATCCGACTCTTTCAGAATCGCGATCCAGGTCTGAGCTCGGTCATAGTACGTTGAGGCTTTGGCCCGCGCACCGAAGACATCGCCCTCCACGGCATGCTCATCCGTGTTCGCTTCCTCGAGCACCGGCAGGACCTTTTCTTTCCAGGACTCGAGCGCGACCGGAGGACATGTGTCGGCGGTAGTCGCCGGTCCCGGGGTCAAGGCCGGAAAAGCGGTCACTGCCGGCGCGGAGGTCGCGGCCGCCGGAACCGTTGCGGTCTGACCAGCCGTCGAGCTCGGCCCCGGCCAAAGCGACCCGGCCACGGCCCCAGAGAAGCTGCAGGCGATCAGCAGACACGCCAGGGCGCTCCCTACCGGGATCAGGGCATTCTCTCTGATTTTCATGCAGAGCACCTGGAATACGTGTGCGCAGCCGCGACGCGCGGGCGTACCTGGATCAGGTTCTTGCCGCATGCAGAAAGCCCAGCGATGGTTGCCCCCTCCGTGGAGTTCAGTCGCAGCGGATGGGACGGTTTCACCATAACACACGCGGGCCCGAGGGACAAGCGGCGCGATCGTCCACGCCCAATCGCCGCGCTGGCATCGGAAGGTCGACCTTCCCGGAGCAGGTTGCTTTTGCAATAGGCTCTGGGAGCCGTCGGCCTCCAACGAGCGACTGGGTTGCGCCGGCTGGCACCGCGGGCGAGGAAGCCAGAACCTTTCGGGGATGGCGGGGTTTTCCCCGCGGGGAGCCTTCGAACTCGTTTCCCTTCCTCGCGAGCTGGCCGGAGCCTCCCGTCCTGGACGCCGCCGTCAGGTCCAATGGATGATCCGTCGAACCTGGACCCCCGGGAGCAAACCTCGTCCGGCGGCGGTCCCCTTTTGCTGAGCCCTGGCGGGCTCTGGACCCCAGGTCTCCGTGGCCGGAGGCCGAGGGCCCGGGAGAGTGTCCCGGGGCGCGTTTCCAAATTGACCTCAAGCTCCCCCACCTCCCTGGCGCGACGAATCTCCTTCCGATCCTCACCCGATGGACAGTTTTCCTTGTCCGAGCTAGAATATTTTTCGGAAGACTCTTTTTGCCGATTGCAGGTACCGCGGGTTACCACCCCGGACAGCCTTCGCGCCGTGACAAGAATCTGAAGAAGGACGCCTTGTCCTCTTCCCCTTTGGCGCTAGGGGTTTGCGGTTTCACCGCTCAGGGAATCTCCCGAGATGTGCAAGTGGACGCTCTCTTTTTGCAAAGGTGGCAAGGGGCCCCGCGATCTACCGTTCATACCCAAAGACCCGCGCGGGCTTGAGGGGCAAACTGGTTCCCCGATTGAGGCGAACGCTGGGAAGGAGTCACGCTTTGCCTGAGACCTTCTCGGGCTCTGGAAAAGGCGGGGGCGGCCGCTGGCCCGCTCTGGGGTTCTTGCGCAGGCGTTCCACCGCGGCGGGAACCCCGGCCTCCTCGGGAGAGGAGGCCTTGCGGACGTCGCGTGAGCGGATGGTCCAGGATCAGCTCATCCGGCGCGGGATTCATGACCCCCGGGTGCTTGTCGCGATGCGCGAAGTCCCTCGGCACTTGTTCGTTCCGGAGCAAGACCGGGGCCTAGCCTATGAGGACATGCCCTTGCCGATCGGGCGCGGCCAGACCATCTCTCAGCCGTATGTTGTCGCCCTGATGACCGAATTGCTCCAGCTGAACGGGCGGGAAAAGGTCTTGGAGGTGGGGACCGGTTCAGGATACCAGGCGGCTCTTCTTTCGCTGTTGGCAAGGCAGGTCTTTAGCATGGAGCGCCATGAGACGCTTTCACAACTGGCCAGGGAGACTCTCCGGCATCTGGGGTACCGAAACGTGACCGTCCTCGTCGGTGATGGGTCGTGCGGCTTGCCCCAGCAGGCTCCTTTCGACGCCATCCTGGTCACCGCTTCGCCTCCTTCTGTGCCCCCGCCCCTGCTGGAACAGCTTTCCCCGGGTGGCCGACTGGTCCTTCCTACAGGACCAACCGGCGGACAGAGACTGGAACTGTGGACGCGCCGTGAGACCCGGTGGGATGAAGAAGACGTCTTGCCTGTTGCCTTTGTCCCTCTCATCGGCCAATATGGGTGGAACAATGAAAAAGCGCGCTGACGCCGCTGCGTCTCCCGATTCCCGGCCTTCTTCCGACGAGCCGGTACCAGGAAAGACCCGAGCCGCTCCGGCAATCCGAGCCTGAAGCATAGAGGCAGATAGAAACCCTGGATCGTTATGCGGCGCCGCCGGCGGAGGCCAAGGGGCCACGATTCTCCTCTCCCCCTGCGTCCAGGCGGCCACGCGCGATGGGACGACATACACACACTCTTCCCTGCCGCGCACGATCGGAGAGACGGGGAGATTTCCTTGCCGGGTTGCCGCAGCGCAGGCAACCGCAATAACGAGGATTTGGTCCCCCTAGGTCCGGGACATCCGCGGGGGAATCAAAAGGGGCCGTCCCTTCCAGGGATTCCAGGACAGCCCCTGGGACTCCTTCCTCAGGTAGTGAGGTCGCCTGCTACTCGTAGCGCAAGGCTTCGACCGGTTCCAGACTCGCCGCCTACTCGTAGCGCAAGGCTTCGACCGGTTCCAGACTCGCCGCCCGCGAGGCCGGATAGATCCCAAAGAACAACCCCACCGCCGCCGAAAATAGGATCGCCAGTAGTACCGACGTCAGCGTGATCACCGGAACAAAACTCGTCCCACTCGCCGACGCCACCCGCCCAATCACCCACGCCAGCCCCGCCCCCAGCAGCAGCCCAATCACCCCACCCCCCAAACTCAACGTCGCCGACTCTGTCAAAAATTGCGTCAACACGTCCCGCCGCCGCGCCCCCAGCGCCTTCCGCAACCCAATCTCCCGCGTCCGCTCCGTCACCGACACCAGCATGATGTTCATGATCCCAATCCCACCCACCAGCAGCGAGATCGCCGCTATCCCCCCCAGAAAGATCGTCAGCACCCCCGTGATCTGCGTCGCACTCTGCAATAGATTCTGCTCATTCGTCACCGTGAAATCATCCACCCCCGCCTGATCCTGGTGCCGCGCCTCCAACACCCCCGTGATCTCCGTCACCGCCGCATTCGTCGTCTGCGCACTCGTCGCCTGCACCATGATCATGCTCACCTGGTCCGGACTCGACCCCGCAAACGCCCCCCGCCCCCCCAGCCGCGTCTGCGCCGCCGTCAACGGCACCAACACCTGATCATCGGCATTGAAAAACCCACTCCCCCCCTTCGCCGCCTCCACCCCAATCACCCGAAACGGCTGACCCTGTATCCGCACCGTCTGCCCGACCAACCCGCTCGTCGTCCCATACAGCGTCGTCGCTACCGTCGCCCCTAACACCACCACCGGCGCCCGCCCCGTCACCTGCGCCGTCGTGATGAACGTCCCCTCCGATAAATTCACGTCCTCCACCGTCTGGTAGCTCGGATCTACCCCCATCACCGTCGTCGAATCCGTCTGCCCCGCCGCCTCCAGCGTCCCCCGCCGCTCCACCACCGGCGCCACCGCCTCCGCATCCGGCACGTTCACCGGACTCGCCAGCGCCGCCGCATCCTCCAGCGTCAACGGCCGCGTGATCGGCTCCCCCGCCCCCGGACTCGCACTCCGCCCCCCCGCCGTACTCCCCCCCGGCGATACAAAGATCAAATTCGTCCCGATCGAATTGATCGAGTTCGTGATCGATGCCGACGCCCCCTGCCCAACCGACAGCAACGCTATCACCGCCGCGACCCCAATCACGATCCCCAGCATCGTCAGCGCCGTCCGCAGCTTGTTCGCGGTCAGACTCTCCAGCGCCTCAACTAAGTTTTGTCCCAGTAGCATGGTTCCCCTCTATCACCCCGTCTTTCATCCGAATCGTCCGCTGCGTCCGCCCCGCAATGTTCGCATCGTGCGTCACCAACACCAGCGTCGTCCCTCGCTCCCGATTCAACCGCAACAAAATGTCCAGAATCTCCGCCCCCGCTTTGCTGTCTAGATTCCCCGTCGGCTCATCCGCCAGCACCACCGCCGGATCGTTCGCCAACGCCCGCGCAATCGCCACCCGCTGCTGCTGCCCCCCCGATAGCTCCATCGGCCGGTGTTTCATCCGATCCCCCAGCCCCACCGACTCCAACAACGCCTCCGCCCGCTCCCGCTTCCGCTCCTGCCCCTGCCCGTACCTCATCGGCAACTCGACGTTCGCCATCGCCGTCAGCCGCCCTAATAAGTTGAAACTCTGAAACACAAACCCGACCTTCCGATTCCGGATCAACGCTAGCTCATCGTCCGTCAACTCCCCCACCATCACCCCGTCCAACCGGTACGTCCCCGCCGTCGGCCGGTCCAAACACCCTATCAGATTCATCAGCGTGCTCTTCCCCGACCCCGACGGCCCCATCACCGCCACCACCTCTCCCCGCTCGATCCCCAGCGTCACCCCGCACAACGCCGGCACCTCCACCTCCCCCATCCGGTACACCTTCGTCAAACCCTCCAGCTCGATCACCC
>JBEKXU010000022.1:0-49748 GCA_049511715.1 Anaerolineales bacterium | reverse complement strand
GCGGTACGCGAGCTGGGTTCAGACCGTCGTGAGACAGGTCGGTCTCTATCCGCTGTGGGCGTTAGGGACTTGAGGGGAGCTGCCCCTAGTACGAGAGGACCGGGGTGGACAGACCTCTGGTGTGCCAGTTGTCGTGCCAACGGCATTGCTGGGTAGCTACGTCTGGCAGAGATAACCGCTGAATGCATCTAAGTGGGAAACTCGCCCCAAGATTAGGTCCCTCATCCCTATAAGGGAGTAAGGCCGCAGGAAGACCACCTGCTTGATAGGCGGCGGGTGTAAGCGCAGCAATGCGTTAAGCCAAGCCGTACTAATGGCCGAGGGCTTATCCGCGGTGCGGAGAACTTGGAATTCTTCATCGATCCTATTCGGCGACCAACAATCTCTTTGGTCTTTGGAGCGGCAGGGGTACACCCGGTCCCATCCCGAACCCGGAAGTTAAGCCTGCCAGCGCCGATGATACTCGGCCGGCAACGGCCTGGGAAAGTAGGTCAAGGCCAAAGGGATCTGCGTGTTCCGTGGCCCCGCATCAGTGCGGGGCCACTTTTGTGCCTGCCTCTCGCGCGAATGCCCTCCTTCCCTGGAGGGGGCAAACGCACGCCGCCCCGATCATCTGGTCGGGGCGGCTCAAGGGAGGGGAGGTCCCACCGAGAATTCGAACTGAGTGACTCCGGTTTATCAGGCGATCACGGCCACCAGCGCAGGCACCGGGGAAGTAAGCTCTCCGCGTGGGGTCGCCAGCACAGCCTGCCTCAACTCCTTGGCTCCGATGAGGCGGATTGCCCGTGTGCGAGCCCATTTCTCGGCCGCCTGACTGAATGTGCCGGTCGTGATCACGTAGCCTCGCACCGCCTTCTCATTGTGTAGCATCGCCGTATGAAATTGCAGCAGGGCCTTCTGGTCTACCTCTCGCCCCGGATGCGGAAGGCAAATCGCCAGTTCCTGCATCCCGGCCGGGTTTTGCAGGACGAGATCCGAGCTCGACTCCTGGGCTCGCCCGCCGACAGATGCCTCGTAGCCTCGCATCCGGAACAGTACGGCCACGAACACCTTGAAGGCCTCAGGCGAAAGGCCCTCAAGGTCTTGTTCGAAAGGGGATGGTCTGGCTCCGTGTTGGATCAGCCCTTGCTCCCAAACCCACAGGACCGGCAGAGCGAGGAGGGCACCCAGGGCCAATGCGGAGAGCAGGGCATCCCCGAAACTGAGGGTTACGCTCAGGTTCCCCTTCGGCCAGAGAGCAGAGGTGTACAGGCGAACTCCTACCAGGAGAGTCCAGAGCACAATCAGCTCAGCGGCTGGTGCCATAAGCGCTTGGTGCAAGGGTCGCTCCTGGCGGCTCAGATCGCCGTGCGCTCGATAGGCGAGCGGATCCTGGCGGCTGGCCGCCCGGTACCAGTCTATGAGCGGCAAGGCAACTTGGGCCCCGATGGGCACAAGCAGGAGCCATCCAACCCAAGGCTGAACCAGGAAGTTCAGGATATCGAGCAGAATATCGAAGCTGTTCATCTTGCCCTCCCGGGCTCCCTGGCCGCCCCTGCTGGGGCTTGCCTGGAGCCCTTGTTCCCCTTGTCTTTTGCCTATATTATCCGCGCGCAGTGGGCTGGAAGGTGGTTGCATTTGGCTTGCTGATCCACTTCGCGGCCGGTCCGGGCAGGCGAATCTACCGGATTCCTCGGAGGCCAGAGCCGACGTGCACGCTGCCTGCAATGCTTGCCCCAGTCTTGTGGGACGGTTGCAACCGGGTAACCTTGAGGGGAAGGAAACGCAATCCGCGATCGGAAGCGTGCGGCGCTCCGCGGAGCGCCGCACGCTTCCTTTGTCCTGGAGGGCAAAAGCCCGGGGTAGCTATCGACTATGAGCCTTATGGTACCGAGGCGGGGCCCGGCGCCGGATGCAAGGGCAGGATCAGAGTGGGACGCGGAGACTGGCTGAAATTGAAGTCGGCCGTCAGGTCCCCCAGTTGCGGGACGTCCTCGCGCACATCGGGGCGAGTGTCCGGGCGTCCATCCAACTTCGGGTCAATCCGCTCTCCGTTGAGGAAGTCATCCTCGATGAACTTCAGGTAGGCGTCGAAGCTCAGAACTTCCGGATCGATATAGCCTTGCTTGGCGAAGGGGCTGATAACTATTGCGGGTACCCGCAACCCGTATCCGTTCTGGTCAACCACTGGGGGAACCACATGGTCGTAGAACCCGCCCCAATCATCCCAGGTGAGAAAGATTGCCGAACTGCTCCAATCGGGTCCCTGCATGACCGCATTGATCAATCCCGTGACGTAAGCCTGGCCCACACTGATCAAGGCGGGAGGGTGTTCACTATCGGTCCCGTTCGGGACGACCCAGGACACAGCGGGCAGCGTTCCCGCCTGTGCCGCCTTGTAGAAGTTGGATAGGTCCTGGACATTACCGACCTGACCATCCTGCTTTACCGTGTCGAAGTCCGGCAAGGGATTCCAGATCCCGGGCACGGTCGCCTTCTGCGGGATGGGGGCACAGGTCATGGCCTCATCGTCCTCGCAGTCCGGCTCGCTGCCTTGGGCCAGGTAATAAGCCCAGCTCACATGGTTCTGGTAGAGGAGATAGGTCAAGTCCGTCCAGGCGTAGTCGGCCCCGGTGGTCACTGTGCCATGCGTGCCGCCCGGGTTGTTGAGGTCACTCCGGCAGCTCATGGGGTTCCCCCGGATCGAACAAGTCGCGGACCAAGCCGAGACCATGAAGAGATGGGCAGGCAGGCTCCAAGAGGCGTCAGGTTCGAACATGTGGTCCTGTAGGACAAAGTTCTCGGCGTAGGCCCAGTAGTTGGGAATCTCGCGCGCATCGTGATACCCCATGACGTCGGTACCACCGGCGATCCGACAGGTGGGGTCGTTCGGGTCGGTGCACTTCTGTCGGGCCCGGCCGACTTCTTTGATGAAGCCGTCCATATTGCCGCCGTCGATATCGGCCACGGCGTTGGCCGCGCCGTGCGGTCCGCCCGCGTTGCGGTCGTGAGGGTCGTGGTAGGCCTTGACGCAGGTATGTGTTTCGGGGTCAGGAACACATACTGTGGGCACGCCGTCCTGCATTGGGATGCCGTCGGCCCCGGGAAAGGTGCCGAAGTAAGAGTCAAAGGAGCGGTTCTCCTGCATAATGACAATCACATGCTCGATGTTGTGGATTCCCGCCGAATTGGAGTTGCTGGAAGCAGGAGTTGGGCCGGCGGTGGGCGGACCGCCCGTCGCGGGTCCGGTCGCGGTTGCGACCAGGGCCGGGACAATTTGAGTAAGTTGGGATTGAGCGTAGCCCGCCAGATTGGCGCCGGAGCAGGCCGGCCCCAGGGCCAGGACGGCCAGAATCGCAATCAATCGTTTATGCGTGCTCATGGATCTCCCTCGGGTGATCTTCTGGTTGAAGAATAACATACACCAGTTTTTCCCAAGAGGAATAAAGCCAGTGTAAAACCTTTGTAACTTCGGCGAAGGCTGGGCCACCTCGAGTTCCGGCTCGAATAGAATCCCGGGCGATAACAGCCCGATTAAACACCGCCCAGTTCGCGGAGATTTCCTCGACTGCGATAGATTGCTCAGCGACTGGGCCGGGATCACTGGGGGACGTCCCGAATCCGGTAGAGGACCCACCTCGGGGCTAGTGCCACTTGTCCTGGGGGCCCGGCCATTTGCTGATCCGAGCCGAGATGGGCGGAACCGTCAGGGAACCATCCGATCCTGTGCGGCCGGGTTCGAGGTGAAAGGAGGTTCCCTCCCTGGGGCAGTATCACGTGCCAGTGGCCATGGCCCTGTAGGGGATGCCTGATCAGGCGGGTGCGCAGGAAGACCCTGCATACTCATAAGGCATCTCCTTTGGCGCGCCCGGCGGGCGCCTCCCATGCACTTGTGGTACATTACATTCACTGACATTTCTCCGAGGTTTCCCTCATGACCTTACAGCGCCTCGAGAAACTGGATGTTCACCTTGCAGCGGCCAAAGTGGATGCCGTGGCTCTCCTTCCCGGACCGAACCTGTTCTACCTTACGGGCCTGTCGTTTCACCTGATGGAGCGTCCAGTGGTCGCGATCTTCCCCCGGTCGGGGGATCCAGTCATCATTCTTCCCGAATTGGAGGTGGGGAAGCTTCAAGCTGTTGAAGTAGACCTGCGGCCGTTCCCGTACGCGGAGGATGAGGCCTCGCGGACCGCTGCCTTCAAAGCGGCCGCACGTTCTCTGAGGACCTTGCAGCCTCGGCTGGCGGTAGAGCGTCGACGCATGCGGCTGATCGAGCTGGATCTTCTGGAAGGAGCATTTGAAAAGGTGGAGCGCGCGGACGGGGATGCCCTGCTCTACCGCCTGAGAGCCGTCAAGGACGAGCAGGAGCTGGAAGCGATGCGGGAAGCCGTCCGGATTGCGGAACAGGCGATGCGCAATGCGCTGCCACGGCTGCGCGCGGGCGTGACCGAGCGGGACTTTGCCTCGGAGATCTCGCTGCAATGCATTCGGGCGGGGTCGGATGCCGAACTCCCTTTTGCTCCCATCGTGGCCTTTGGAGCGAACTCGGCCTTGCCTCATGCCGTTCCGACAGAGCGGAAGCTGGCTCACGATGAACTAATTCTGCTCGATTGGGGCGCGGCGTACCGAGGATACGCGTCGGATCTAACTCGAACCTATGTGACCGGGGAAATCGATGGACGGCTGCGAACGGCCTTTGAGGCCGTTCATGCGGCGAATGAGGCCGGTTGCCAGGCCGTCGGCCCGGGAGTAGCAGCAGAGCAAGTGGACCGGGCGGCCCGTCAAGCGATCCAGGCGGCCGGCTTTGGTCCTCAGTTCGTGCATCGCACGGGTCATGGGCTCGGCCTGGAGGCCCACGAGGAGCCCTACATCCTAGAGGGCAACACGGAGCCGCTCGAGCCGGGGATGACCTTTACCGTCGAACCCGGTGTCTACCTCAAAGGCCTGGGCGGAATTCGCATCGAGGACGATGTCTGCGTCACGGCACAGGGCGTCGAGGTATTGACCTCTTTGCCCCGTGGCCTCCAGCCGCCCGAGGGCTGAGCCGGGGAGGCCGCCACCGCCCCGGCTCTGATGATTGAGATCTCAGAAATGCCATCAGAGAAACAGCTTGCGATGCTGACACCAGAAGGCAACCAACCTTGGTTCCTATTGGGGGGTCCCGTGGGCTGCCTCCTGGTTCATGGCTTTACCGGCGCGCCCAACGAGATGCATGGCCTCGGCAACTACCTCAATCGCAGAGGCTACACCGTCTTGGGGATCCGTCTTTTTGCTCACGGGACGAGTCCCAGCGACATGGTGCGAGCACGGTGGAAAGACTGGGCCGCTTCGTGTGAGGATGGCTATTGGATTTTGAAAGGCGCTACGCGAAAGACCGTCGTCATGGGTCTTTCAATGGGTGCCCTGCTGAGCTTAGAACTGGCCTCTCGGGTGCCCGTCAGCGGCGTGGTGGCCCTGAGCACACCCATGCAGCTGCCCAGAGACTGGCGCCTTCGCATTGCCCCCTGGTTGTCAGTTTTTATCCCCCGGGTGCGCAAGGGACCGCCCGACTGGGAGGATCCGAACGTGGCTAAGGATCACATCGCTTACCCGGCCTACCCAGTACGGGCCATGGCCGAGATGGAGGCCCTCCTGCGTCACACCCGCCATCGACTACCCATGCTCAAGGCGCCCGTTCTGATTGTTCAGTCACGCCTGGACCGCCTCGTGCCCCCGGAAAGTGCCGAGGAACTCTTTGAAACGCTCCATGCGAACCGCAAGGAACTGCTCTGGATTGAGCGCTCCGGTCATGTTGTGACTGAGGATGCGGAACACCGCCGGGTCTGGAGAGCGTGCGCGGAATGGGTGCACTCCGTTTGTCGAGATGATCTGGCGTGACTCGCGACCTCCGCTGGGTTGCCTCTTTCCTCTTCGCTTGGAGCCTGGCGCGGAATCCCTCCGGTATATGCAGCCTCTCTCTATTTGCCGCCAGGTGATCTTCCCGCGGGAGTTGGTACGGCCCTAGGTGTCCCCTCAGCGAAGACCGTGCGCGGCCCTGCTCCGGACTTGCTCCTCTTCACGCCCAGGGATCAGGCTCTGCTTGCTGGCCGGCTTTTGCCTCGGCCATTCTCTCGTAGTTCGCTTCCCGCCGCGGCGAACCAAATCTGAGTAGTCTCCCAAGGCGCCTGGTCCTTACCCGGGCGGGAGGCTCGCCCTGGCTGCGCGCCTCATACGGATATTGCTGCGGGTAGGTTCTTGCAGGGTGGACCATGAGTTCCTGCGTTCCTCGTGCGCAGAAACTGCTCCAACTGGTCCCTGCAGCGCGTGTTGAGACGATTGACCTGCCGCGATCACCCAATGCGATGGGTCCGGCTCTCTTTGACTCCTGGCTTGGGGAGCATGACCCTCGCCAAGGCGGTATCATGGCACAGGGCTTGATCTTCGGCTTCTGTCTACGGCGCTGGCCTGGGACCGGGTTGCCATTCTACTTATCAAGGCGCTCCTTCCTCTGCGTTCTGTCTTCGCGATGGCTCGATCGTGCTCCCCTCTCGGATTGGAGGGGTCGTCGAAGGGTGCAGCATAGAATTGGTATTTCGGCGTTTGGGATTGGCCGCCCCCACGGCTAGAATCGTTGCACCCGTTGTTTCGGGTCTTCACTTCAAGAGGCGACCCTCGCATCCGGTCCAGGTCGGCTAGATCCTTGGAGCCCTGACCTTGCGTCTCGCCCGGGCTTTTTCCCCTGCGGCTGGCCAGCGGCTGAAAGGGTCCTTTTGGGATCACAGATCGCGAGATGATGGCCGTATAGCATTGGCTCGGCCTCGGACCTTGGCAGAACCGTGAGAGGAGGGCAATGAGTTCCATTTTGCAATGGGGTGCTCAGATTGTTCGCCAGGCTCAATCCCTGGGTCCCGGATTGCTCCTGCCCGCGCAGGCTATCACCCTTCTGGGCAGCGAGCAGTTCTTTCTGTTCCTAGTGACCCTCATTTACTGGTGCCTGGATGCCTCCTTAGGAATACGCTTGGCGTTTCTCTTGGTCTCGGTGGACGGTCTGACTGGCTGTCTCAAGCTTGCTTTTCATATGCCGCGCCCTTACTGGTACGACCCTGCGGTTCGAGCCCTTTCGACTGAGACTTCATACGGATTGCCCTCCGGTCATGCCTCTGCCTCCTCCGCCGTTGCAATTTTCCTGGCCCAAAGGGTCCGTCGCTGGTGGGCTTGGGTCTTGGGTGGGGTGCTCCTGCTGGCCATCTCCTGGACGCGCATCTATCTTGGGGTTCACTTTCCAACGGACGTTGTCGCGGGGTGGGTGGTCGGAGCCGTGACCTGGCTTGTTTTCATCTGGTTTCTGCCCAGAGTGGGGGCTTGGATTAGCCAAGCCAACCTCGTATCCCAACTGGCGCTGGCGCTCGCGGGTTCTCTCGTGGTGCTGGTCTTTTCCGGAGGGATCCTCTGGGCCATCGCCTCCCAAGTGGATCCGCCTCAATGGGCAGTCACCGCCCGCCGGGCGGCCGGAGGGAACTTCGAAAACCCGCGCTCGCCGGATGATCTGATCTCGGAGGCGGGGCTCTTGCTCGGGCTGGGTACGGGGGCAGTGCTGTCGCGTCGATGCGCTCGGTATCAGGCTGGAGGCAGAGTAGACAAACGCGTGCTCAGATACCTGGTTGGGATGGCTGGGATCCTGCTTTGGGAGGTTGGGTTGCCCCGACTTCTCGCAGGCGTTCCCGCTTGGAATGGTCTAACCGTGCTCTATCTTCGCTCCGCAATTACCGGATTCTGGGCCGTGTTCCTGGCCCCGGTCATCTTCCTATGGCTGGGGCTTGCAGAACAAGCCGCGTAGCCAGGGATTGGCTCGTCCCTTGCAACCTCCCTGGGGCCGGGCCTCGAGCGGACAGTGGGGTCCCAAGTTGGCCGATGAGCTTAAGGCGACCGGAGCCGGGCCTGAGAAGGGTCCCGCAGACCACTGGCAAGACCGAGGAGGATCTGTGGTGAGAAGACACATAATCCCAGCATTGGCCGGCCTTAGTCTGGCGTGTGTAATGACCGGATGCCTAGGTGTGGCGATCACGCCCCCATCGGCGACCGAGGCCCCAAGCGCCCAGGCAAATCCTTCGTCATACGCTACCCCTGGCGCTACGGCCTCCGCGTTGACCCCGACGGTCACGGTAGCCATCCCATCGCCAACTCCAGCCTCGCCAACCCCAACTCCACTGCCCACCACGAGCCAGGTTCCCGGTCCTCTCTCGAGCCCCCCGACCAGCATTCTGGATTTGGACTTCATCAATGCGAGTCGAGGCTGGGTGCTGGGCACGACCTGCGACTCCTCTGGGCTTTGCAACCCATCGGTTTACACGACGGACGACGGCGGCCGAACCTGGGCCGCTCTTGCGCAACCCGTGTCCTTGCAGCCCACGCCTACTCCCTCAGCCCAAGGTCCGGCAGTTCCGGGGAAGGACGTCAGTCAAGTTCGGTTCCTGGATGCCCAGCGGGGGTGGGCCTTCGATCCGGGTTTCTTTGCCACGACGGATGGCGGCAGGTCCTGGTCGGATCAGAACCCTGCTGGAGAAGTGGTTGCCCTGGAGGTTGCTGGCGGAACGGCATGGGCCCTGCAGCGCGTGTGCCCGAATTTGACCCAGTGCACCTTTCAGTTGCTGGCCTTGGGGGGGACGAATGGCGGGTGGCAGCCATTAGCTGTGCAGCCTCAGGTCCTGGGCGTCGAGGTGAAGATGACGCGACCCGATGCCAGCGATGCCTGGATCCTCTCGTGGATCGGCGGAGCCCCGAGCAACCTGATGGTCACCCACGACGGGGGGGCAAGCTGGAGCCAGCTGGCCTCACCTTGTGTTGCCTCTTTCGATATGGCCATTGACGCGCTCGATGCGAATCACGTGTGGGTCTTGTGCGGCGGAGACCACGCCATGGGTCTGCAGGAGAAGTCGCTGTTTGTTTCCGAGGATGGAGGCAATCAGTGGGATCTTGTGGCCTCGGCTTCGATCAACGGGGGCAGCACCCTGCCGATGTCGGGTTATGTGGCCTCCCTCTCCCTGGCCTCATCGCGGGCGGGTTGGATGGGCCTCGCCGAGGGCACTCTCTATGAGACCACAGATAGTGGACAGGTTTGGAACCCCGCGCTTTCCAGCCAAGCGATCTCCGCTGGAGTGGGGGTGAACCCCGTACTTTTCGTGGATCCGGAAACAGGCTGGGCTGCCTCCGGAAACCTCGTCTACTCGACAACGGACGGCGGCACGCACTGGATGTCTGTTCCGGTGAAGTAGGGTCCCGATTCCAGGCGGCGCCGCAGGATCGGCCTACCCGATAAGGTTCAAGAGAACGCGGAGGCTGGTCTCCACGCTCTCTCTTCCCGTCGCCGGGGCTGGATCGGATCTCGCCTACTTCGGTGAAGGCCCGAGGACTTCTTCGCGCAGCAGCCAGGCGCCCCTTCGGTCATCCGCATTGCGGGGAGCGCGGTCGTAGTAGAGCACGAACACGCGCCCGGCCTCGGTGTTCACTCGAAAGAACGTTTTCCCAATTCCCCAAGATCCTCTCTGCGCCGATAGCTCGGAAGGCGGCATGGGCCCCCCATCCCCTTCTGTGCGTCCCCGCCGGCGGCACTCGTGCCATTCCGCCAAGACCTCAAGCACCTGGAAAGTCACTCCTCTCCATTCAAATCGCGAAGGGCACACGGGTTTCTTGAGGAGGAAGGGCTCCCTCTCAAATCCAACCCGAATGGGTTCACCAATGAATCTCGAGGTTTCCCCCGCGGTCGGCATGGGAAGCTTCCGGAGCCCACTGGCGCGCTTTGGCTGCCGCGGACGGAGCCTCTTAGGCGCTCCGGATGAAATCCTCCAGGCGCTGACGAGCCTCGTCGTCGGTGAACTGCTTGGGAGGCGTTTTCATGAAGTACGAGGACGGGGCTTCCACAGAACCCTTCAAGCCCCGGTCCAGGGCGAGCTTGGCGCACCGGATGGCATCAATGACCACCCCTGCGGAGTTCGGGGAATCCCAGACCTCCAGTTTCAGCTCCAGGTTGAGGGGCACATTGCCAAAGGTCGTCCCCTCCATGCGGATATAGCAGAATTTTCGGTCGGTGAGCCAGGGCACGTAATCGCTTGGTCCCACGTGGACATCCTGCTCAGGGAGTTTGTAGGGCAACTGCGAGGTCACTGCGCCGGTCTTGGAGATTTTCTTGCTCTCCAGGCGCTCGCGCTCCAACATGTTGAAGAAATCCGTATTCCCGCCGAAGTTCAGTTGATACGTGTGGTCCAGGCGAACTCCGCGATCTACGAACAGGGAAGTGAGTACGCGGTGCACAATAGTGGCGCCCACCTGACTCTTGATGTCATCGCCGATGACGGGAAGGCCATGCTGCTCAAACCGCTCCTGCCAGTACGGCTGGCTGGCGATGAACACGGGAATGCAGTTCACCAGAGCACAGCCGGCCTCGAGCACCTGTTCGACATACCACTTAGTCGCCATCTCCGAGCCCACGGGCAGATAGTTCACCACCACGTCCGTTTTCGTTTCCTTCAGGATGCGGACGATATCGGCTGTCGGTCCCGGAGCCTTCTTGACGATCTGAGAAAGGTACTTGCCCAGGCCGTCATGGGTCATGCCCCGATAGACGGGGACGCCCAGGGGTGGAACATCGGCGAACCGGATCGTGTTGTTCGGATAAGCGTAAATGGCCTCCGCCAGGTCCTTACCCACCTTCCCCTCGACCACGTCGAAAGCCGCCGTGAATTCAATATCGCCCACGTGGTAGCCCCCCAAGGTGGCATGCATCAACCCTGGGATCGCAACCCCCTCCGCGGCATCCTGATAAAAATGGACGCCCTGGACGAGGGAAGAGGCGCAATTTCCCACGCCAATGATGGCCACACGGACTTTCTTGTTCGATGTTGCGCACATGCCCTTTTCCTCCTAATCCCGCGCCGGTGATTCGTTCTCTGGAGAATCCCTATGCTATAATCGATTGGGTCAATCCCCTATGGACGTCAATTTCCCACTAGCGGTCGAGAGAGCCCGGCGACTGGAACGGCTCCTCGAAATCCATCGGGTTCTAGCGACCACGCTAGAACTTCAGCCGCTCCTGCAGGCTGTCGTGGATGCCGCCACCGAACTGTCCGACAGCGAATACAGTTGCCTGCTGCTGTACGACCCGGAGGTCCAACAACTCCGCCTTGAGGTGGCACCCTGGCTGAGCCCGGAGGCCATGAAGACGGTATCCATTTCCCTTGAGCACAGCATCGCTGGACAAGTCTTTCGACGGCGAAAGCCTGCGGTCCTCCAGGTGCGAGGGCAGGATTCGCGCCCCCTCCAGGCCCTGGGTCAACAGCTGGGCTTGCCAACCCGTTCCGTCCTGGCTGTGCCGCTCGTCTTTCGTGACACGTGCATCGGAGTGCTGAAGGCTCTCAATAAGGAAGCCGGCGCTGATTATACTCGGGAAGACGCTTCTGTCTTGGAGAGTCTTTCCGTGCAGGCCGCCACGGCGATCGGGAATGTCCGCCTGTTGCGGGACGTTCAGGAGGCTTACAAGCAACTCTCCAGCCTGGACTCGGTCAAATCCGACTTCATTGCCATTGCCTCCCACGAGTTTCGGACTCCTTTGGGACTGATCCTTGGTCATGCCGCATTCCTGCGGGAGGGCGCTTCGCCCGAGGTGCGGGACCAGTTGGAAGTCATTGTACGGAATGCGGAGCGGTTGAAGAAGATTATCGAAGATCTCTCCCGCCTGACCTACCTGGACCCCAACGCTTCCAAGCTCACTCCCAAGACGTTTGCCGTCCAGGAGGTGCTGGACGACATTCGCCAGCGTTTTGCTGTTACCGCGCAACAGCGCTATATCAACCTGCGAGCCGAGTGCACCCCTATCGGAATCCTGGTCGAAGCGGACCGGGAGAAGATCCTTGTAGCTCTCGAGAACTTGGTGGACAATGCCCTGTCCTTTACCGGTCCGGGAGGCCATGTGCTGCTGGGTGCGCGGGCGATTCCCCCGGGGGCTGGCGAGCGGTGCGGCTGGGTGGAGTTCGAGGTCGTTGACGATGGGATCGGAATCCCGTCCGACAAGCTGGAGCGCATTTTCGACCGCTTCTACCAGGTCGAGTCGCATCTTCGCAGGCGGCGCGGCGGTCTGGGTCTTGGCCTCTCGGTGGCCAAATCAATGGTCGACCGTCACAACGGCCGGATCTGGGCCGAGAGCGTGGTGGGCAAGGGCAGCCGTTTTGCTTTCCGGATTCCTGACCGGCAAGAGGCTGTGAAGGAAGAGCCACGAAGCGAAAAATAGCGGCCCGTCATGACCGGAGACCCTGGCTCAATGATGTATAATCGTCCTAGTTCGGGGCGTGGCTCAGTTCGGTAGAGCGCACGGTTCGGGTCCGTGAGGTCCCGGGTTCAAATCCCGGCGCCCCGACTAAAGGGCACACCGCTTGTCTCACAGAGCAGCGGTGTGCTTTTTGGTTGGCAAAGAATCGAATGATGGTCGAAGAATAGACCTCATGGGTCGCTCCCCTGTGGAGACAAGAAAATCCGGTTTGCCGTACTCCGAATTCATCCAGGAAAGGAGTCTTCTTATCTAGTAGACAAATCACATTGTCGCAAGCCTGCGAAGGGATGATCCGCTACAAGCAGGCGGCCGCCAAGTGCAACCAGATCATCTTCAGCTACCGCGTTACCTTCAAAATTCTGCTGTTCTATTTGCCGGATGGTCCACCCATCACCTCGATCCCGCGCGTCCGCCTGGTGGAGTTTCTTGCCGGGTTGCAGCAGGAGTCGGTGGCCGGCCCGGATGGTCTTGCTGCGCACGAAGCAGCACCCCTGAGGGCCAAATCGCTGAAAAATAACCAACACCACCCTCTCGGCGCTGTGGCATTGGGTGTCGGACAAGGGACTGGTCAAGCTCAATGTAATCTGCCAGATCGAGCCCCCCTGATCGGAGGGGTGGTCGTCCCGACGATCACTAAAGAAGAGGTCGGGGGATTGCTGGGGCGCAGAAGGGCGGCGGCGAAGACCGAGGCCCTCCTATTCTGTTTGAGTTCCGATGCCTGATGAAAACACTCTTGTGGTTTTGGAGTGCAGGTCACATATTGTGTGGCATCCGCCAAAGCACAATGCGTCGCGCACTGCTTTCTTATGTCTCCCCCAAATGGCGGAGATTGATACTCCCCAGTCGATGGATGTGGCCGGGGAATATTGATTGTAAGATAAACAAGGAGTTGTATGCGGTTTCGCAGTTCGACAGCCTGCGACGGCTCATTAACGCAACAGGCCTGTCAGATCAAGTCCAAGGAGAATTCTTATGAGCCTTCTATATATTATCATCGTTGTTGTGGTGGTATTGGTGATCTTGGGCGCCATATTGGGACCGATTTTTTCCGGCCGTAGACGTTCAGGGCGATTGCATGATCAATTTGGTGGAGCCGAGTACGATCGCACTGTTGAGACCATGGGTAGCGAGAAGAAAGCGCAAACGGAGTTGGGTGAACGACGGAAGCATGTTGGGACTTTGAGTATTCGCCCACTTTCCACGAGCGAGCGCGAGCGTTATCTGGCTGATTGGACTGCTGTCCAAGCCAAATTTGTCGACCAACCAGGACAGGCGACTGTAGAGGCCGACCACCTGATCATGGAAGTCATGCAGCTTCGCGCCTATCCGGTATCTGATTTTGAGCAGCGGGCGGCCGATATCTCGGTCAGTTATCCTACTTTGGTGAGCAATTACCGTGCCGCTCGGGCGATCGCGATCAAGAATGAGCGCCACCAGGCAGATACTGAAGAATTAAGGAAGGCATTGATCTATTACCGGTCCCTGTTCGATGAACTGCTCAAAACAGAGACAGTCGCTCCAGAAAAGAAAGAAAAGAAATAGAAATGAAAGAGCAGTATGTTGTGGAGGACGGATTAGTATCTGGGATGCGGATAAGGTCTCAGAGGATGAGGCTTTGATCGACGAGGCTCGAATCCGGAGGAAAACGAGAACAGCCTCCCGCACCACTGCGGCGCTACGGCTCCCGAATAAAACTGACCTCACGGCTAGCCTGAAATGTCTGGTCGTGAGGTTTCTATTCGAATCTTTTTTGGTTTTGATTTCGGGTCCGTGAGATCCCGGGTTCAAATCCCGGTGCCCCGACTGCCGTCCTCACGGCGGCGTCCAAAACGCAGCCGTGAGGTCTACGGTTCGACTTAGGCAAGGTCCCTGAGAGCACCGCAGGCCTCAAGGATCACGCCTCACTGTGCATGTGCAGGTACCCGAGTGAATCCCGGAGCGAAATCCGGCGATTATCGGAAATACTTGCACGGGAGGCCTGCTCATGTCTACCAACCTCGCACTTTCCTAAGCCTTCGAGGGTTTTGTCAACTTCAAGGTAGCTTCAGGGAAAGCCCCTAGTACAATCGCCAGCTACCGCAACTCCTTCAAGAAGCTGAGGCCTTCCTGGAGGCCGACCCTCGCCTCGACCCGGTCACCAAAGCCTACCTGATCGACTGCTTTGCCTATCTGCAGGAAAGCTATGCCACCGAGCCGGGCGGGGTGGGGCCTAGAGGCGCGTTGCGTCTTTCCCGGAAGTCGATTCTCAACGTGCATACGGATCTGTCTGCTCTCTGGGCATGGGCGCTCCGCGAGGGTTATGTGGCTGAGAATCTGGTCCGCTGCATCGACCCGCCTCCGGTGTCTCCGCCAGTCATTGAACCGCTCACAAAGGATGAGATGACCGCCCTCGTGGAAGCATGCGGCACAACCACCTCCTGGAAAACGAGACCTTCGATCCCCAATCATCGCCTCACGAGTGACAGGGACTGCGCGATTGTCCTGCTGCGAGTAGATACTGGCATTCGCACATCGGAACTCTGCGACATCCGGTTTCGGGACATCAATTTTCCAACCAGAAGCATACGGATTCGCGGAAAGGGGCCGGGAAGGGGTCCGAAAGAGAGGATGGTCTACATGGGCGCACGTACGACGCAAGCTGTGCTAAGGGTGTTGGCTTCTCGACTTGGCAGTGCAGCCGAGGATGATCGTGTGTTCGTTGTGGGTCCAGCGGAGAATCCCCGCCCAATGTACTGAGAAGCTATTACTGATAGTCCTCGCCGGAACACGCCTACGACTCGAGCTAGACAGGATCCCGCTGTGGCGCGGTGACCACGTCTCCACTGCCCAATTAAGCGAAGATTTTGCCCGCTATAGCTACCTGCCTCGGCTCAGGGAGCCGTCTGTCCTTTACAAGGCCGGCCAGGATAGCGCCACCTTGCTCATGTGGGCGCAGGAATGGTTTGCCTATGCCGACAGCTACGATGAAACGGAAGGGCGCTATTGTGGGCTACGTGGGGGCGTCTTGATCAGCACCATTGAGGGGGGAACCACAGAGTTTCTGGTCAGAGCCGATGTAGCGGCCAGCATCATGGCCAGCCGCAGGCTCGCATCGCTTGTCGTCGAGCCTGCCAGCCCGAGCGTTCCACCGGGGGCTCGCGTCCCGTTTGTGACCAAGGGCTTCGACCAGCAAGGCCTGGAGGTTGAGGTACCTAGCGTGGCGCGGAAGGCTGAGGGAGGCGCGATCGGGCGCGACGGTGTCTTCGTCGCCGGCGAAGCGGAAGGCGCTTTCGAAATCGAGGCTTTGGCCGGGCTTCTGACGGCCCATGCCGCCGTCTCAATCTCCAAGAAGGCACTGGTGACCTCGCCGCTCCCGGTCAAGCTAATCACGGGCCCGAAGTGCTTTCGTGGAAGCGTTGCGCTGGCCCCTTCCAGGGTCGGCCGCGATGCTGGGCAGATTGCTGAGGAAGTAGTTGCCCACTTGGGGGGGCTGGTCGGATCCGAGGTCAAAGTGACGCTGGAGATCGTATGGTCCATCCCGTCGGGAGCTCCAGAGAACGTTGTGCGGACCGTGACCGAGAACTGTCGGACATTGAAGCTGACGAGCCACGGCTTTGAGGAGGATTAGGAGATCGTGGCCAGGGGCCATGGTGAGAACGATTGCACTCGTGAGCCGCGTCGGCGCGTACGGGCGATCACGCGCTCGATCGGCCAGTGGTATTATCGGAATCAGAATCGGATGGCTTCAGTGACCAGGGAGGCGTGACCGAAAGGCGCCGGAGACCTCATGGCTGGCACGGCGGGAGTGGCCTCATGGCTATCAAGAATGGCAATCCAGGAGGTTGCCACTCAGGAGCGGAGGCCTCACAGTTCGGGTCCGTGAGGTCCCGGGTTCAAATCCCGGCGCCCCGATTGATTGACTCCCGGCCTGCTGGATCAAGACGGTCGGGAGGATTTGTTGATGCCAGGTTCTCTCCTCCTTAACGGTCTGCCAGCGTCAGCGCGCCAGAGGTTCTCTCAGAAATCTGAAACTGCCCCAATTTGACCTATGGGGCTGTTGCCCTCCGCTGGACATCCAAGGCCGACCTTCTTCTTGGCGAGCACCTGAAGATTATTTGGGCGATACGCGGCAGATGACTGGTGACGAGCCCCCACCGGGGGCTCTTATTTCTGACTGCGATCATCCCTCTTGATGAATGCGATAGGGGCTCACATCTCGACATAAAGGGGTGGCACCTCTGCATGATCACGCTATGAATGTTTTCCGAATAGCCCTCCTGCGGAAAAAGACCCTCCAAAGCCTCTCCAGCCAAAGCATTGGTGTCATTTTCTTTTGGGGGCCCAAGGGTTCAGCGGACAATGCCGCGGGTCAAGCCGGGCAAAAGCGGCTGAGGAGCTGCGCGGAACCATGATGTGAGGGACCCTTGCTCGCAAGTGCAAAGGTGGGCCGCTTGGGTTCGTGTGGGTCGGTCGGCGTATTTTTGGTTGGTGAGTCAGCACACGTGTGCATTTTCAAGGTGTTATTCAATGGGGGTACGCGTGGAATAGGAGTTGATCATGCGAGGGCTGAAAATTGCCTTCTTGAAGTTGTCAGGTAGCCGATCCCGATGGCTTGATGCAGGCTGGATCGCATTGATAGCAGCCTTGGGTACCTTGATTTACTTCCAAGGGTGGCGATCCAATCCAATGAAAGACCCTGACTCCCTGCCCTACTACGAGGATGCCTGGCAGCTGTTGAAACACGGGCAATTGGCCACCTACGGGAATGCCACATCTTTTCACACTCTGAATCCCCCTGGCTTGGTCTATTTCTATGCTCTTGGGGCAATCCTCGAATCTGATCCGCGGCTTTGGGAACTACCGGGCCTACTGGCTCTCCTAGTCTTCGAACTTCTCTTTCTGTACCTTATTGTTCGACGGGTCTTCGGCCGACCGCTAGCCCTGGCGGCGGTGGCTGTCACAGGAATATCCTTGCTTGGGAATCCTGGGTACTGGGGTTCTGGTCATCCCGCCTTCATTCTCGCTACACTCTACTTCCTGCTGAGATGGGTGAAGAACCGTTCGGCATTTGCCTTGGCGATTGCGGTGGTAATTGGGGCATTCGGCCTGTACACATACATGGGCATGCTGCCTTTCTTCTTGGTTATACCGATCCTATGGATCGCGTATCGGCCTCCGATCTCAATCAAGCTGCTGGCCCCGGCTTTCATTATTTCAGTGCTGATCTGGTTGCCCTTTCTGCGGTTTGAGTTTACGCGAGACTTCGTGGACCTTCGGTCCATGGTCTTCCGGGAAACCTCCGCTGAGATGCAAGCAGTTGAACCGGTGCAAGAGCCGCGCTGCTACACCTCCGTGGCCGGTCTCTCCGACACCCTGGATGGGTCCTACATCGACAGAGGGGTGCCAGAAGGGGAAGCCCTCCCGATCGTTTATCCTGGGAAGGGGCTAATTGCGTCGACTCGGTACCAGCTCTGTGTCACGTTCGTCAATCTGGATCGCAACTTTGACACTGACTACTTCAGCCTGGGGTTAAACCAACCGCTGAATTCTGCAATATGGCTTCTCTTTGTTTCTGGACTGGTGTTAATGCTGGCGGCAGCATCGGCCCGATGGCGGGTCTTCGCTCGCTGGCTATCAGGGCTTTGGGCAATCAAGTGGTGGTACATTGCCGCTGGTTGTTTGCTAGGCAGCATCCTCTTATGGGGGGTATTGAACCCTGGCCTGATGGGCCTAATCAGAGCAAAGCTCAACATTGATCGACAATGGCTCGGCGTGGTCAAGCAGATGCGTTCTTTTGCTCCACTGGTTTGGCCAGCATTGCTATGGGGAACGTATGCTGGAAAGCGATGGGCGGCAGATCGGACAGAGGGAATTGGGGTTGTCGGGCTGGGTCTAGCAGTCCCGTGGCCGATTCTGCTTGTGCTCACGGTGACGAATAGCGAGAAACGATTCTGGTGGCTGTGGCCCTTGGAGTTGCTCGCAGTTCTGATCTCGGTCGAGGCTGTCGGGAAGATCGTGTTCCCGCATTGGACCAAAGGATCGGTCGCGCTACTGGCTGGTGCTTTTCTTCTCATGCTCCCGCTTTCATATTGGCGACCAAGGTTGATTTCCTGGAGCCTGGGAGGGTATGCGGGAGAAAGCACAGGGCGGTTGGAGACCGCCGATTTCATCGGATCTCGAGCGCAGGAAACGGGTAATACATCCATTTCCATCGGCTATGATGTGGCCGAGCCCGATTGGAGTGTCGCATACGCGGAGAATCACCAAGAGTCCTTTCTCAAGGGGGCCTGGATTGATTTCCTCTTGCTCTCCAGGCATGGAGTCGTCGATCTGGACCAATCGACGCAACGGATGAGTGACAAAGATGATTTTCGTGTCTACGAACCCTCCAATGGGGTTTGGACCAACTCGTCCGCGGTCCCGGACTGGCCTGGCTTTTCACTTGTGGCTCAATTCGACAGTTATGATGTGTATGAGCGTGTCGCGAAGTAGGGTCAATCCTGGGAAGCCTCGCCAATCCTGTACCATAGGGGACCCGTTGCAAGCCCCTCTGGGTCGCCTCTGATTCCGATTGAAATCCTTGTGGGGTCTGCACGAAGTCGCGGCACGATCCTTTTTCAACCGAAGCTCACTCCTACTGCACCTCCGAGAGCGCAGGCACTGCTGAAGGCTGACACCTGAAAGGCCTCGTCGGCAAGCCAACAGCATCTCCGTGCGTTCCTTGGGGTGACTGCGGCTGACTTGCACTCATTGGTCGTGCGCCCTCACTCCGCATCCTGAGGGGCGGTGTCACCTTCGGACGGAATGCCTATCATGAGAGAGGCTCGGATATCCTTGCGAAAAGCTTCTGACACTTCGCTTGGAGGCCATCTACCATGGGTCCACGGAAGACTTCCTACGGATGCTCCTCGCGGCAAGACGGCGCAAATACCGCATGCTGGGAATCCCCGTCTTCTGAATCCTCCGGCGGCAGGGGCAAAGCAAGTCTCGGTTCCTGACCATGATCCGAGACTACACGCGCTGTGTGCTTTGGCTCTGGTTGAAGCGTCCTGGCTTGTGAGGCGACGGTCTGCCGCGGGCAGGCGTCAAGATCCTGGGGGCGCGGTCTGCGCGGCCTCCATCGGCCAGGGCTCCGCGTTTTCCCTGGCTCAATCGAAGAGCCCAGCCGTGAGGCTGGGCTCTTGTGAACTAGGGCCCGGGGGACGAATCCCTTTTCATCTACTCGGGCAGTTCGTACCAGCGTTGCCGTTCGCCGACCCGCGCACGCGTTTGCCAGCGAAGGGACTTGGGCGCGTCCTCGATCATTTCGTGCAGCCGTGCTGTGCGCTGCTGAAACCCCGGCAGTAGGGTCGCTGGCACTTTCTTGGGTCCCCACTCCAGGCACTTCTCCAAGTTCATCGTGACGGTCTTGCACCATCCCCAGTCGTCGGAGCAGAGTGCCAGCACGCGAGTGGCGTCGATTGCCTCGGGTTGCCCTGGGCCCCCCAGATCGTGATCGATTAGTACGGCGGCTAGGCGCCAGAAATCTTCTTCGTTGGCCTCCACATTCTGGAGCTGGCTCAGGAGGAGATCTGCCAGCGGCAGAGTGACATCATCCAGGTGCACCCGGCTGCCGATCTCCAGGCGGTGGTAGGAGGCCACGTGGTCGTAGTAGATCTCCACATAGACCCGCGTCTGCGGGTGCGCAAAGCGCATGCGATCGCTTCCGAAAAGCGTGTTGAAGCGGGAGTCGCCGATGTAACCCAAACTCTTCAAGATCCCTTCCACTGATTGTCCGGACCGAGCCGCCAGTTCGACTGTGTCTTCCTCCTCGGGGCGGGAGGGTTTGTCGGCGACCGATGGACAGCGCAAGCGCAGAGCTCCTTCCCCCATGACCCTCAGGACGACTCGGCTTCCCCGCGCGGCTGTGACAATGTCCAAGGCGGCCTGAAGGCGCAGGGGCCGGGGAGCGGTCACCGCCACCGTGGGGGCCGCCACAGCGACCGGCTGCGTTGGGAGCTCGGGTTGCGGCGCAAGGTTGGAAGAGGCGGCTTTCGGGGACGGTATCCCACTTGCCTTGAGCGCCTCCTGCATCTTCTTGACAACAAGGTTAGCAGTCAGATTCAAGAGCGAGACATTGATGTTTGGCGTGCAAAGGATGATGAGGTAGGTTTCGCCGAGATTCTTCACCACTAGCCGGCCCGATTCATAGGCCAGATCCATCTCGGTGACCTTCCGATGACGCGCCAGGCGGAGTCCTTCCAGAGTCTTGGCGAGTGTGCGCGATACCGACAGCAGCGTTTCCTCGGACAGAGCCTCGGGCAGAACGGTATCGATCAAAGATCCATCGGAGCGGCACAGAAAGCTGCCCGTCACTCCGACCACACCGTTGATTTCTTCCAGGTAATTGCGCATGACTACTTGGCCCCTTCCAAAAACGCCTCGGCGCGCGAAGCAATCAGGGCAGGGGAGGCTCCCTCCTGGATAATCAGTCCCACGAAGTACTCTTTGCCCTTGAGCACCACAATGTGGTTATTGGCCATGGAAATCATCGCCCGCTTCAGCCGGCCGAGATTCATTGCCTCTCCCGCCTGGGTCGCTGCGGCTCCCAAAAAAGCAGCCACGGCGCCCTCCTTCTCGGGATCCCCTTCCAGCGTATGGGCAAGGACTATCCCGTCCTCTGCCACTAGGACCGCTCCTCCAACGCCATCGATCTTTGCCAGGATCTGCGCAATTTCGACCATACCCGTTCTCCCTTCCTCTTTCCTGGCGGCGGAATGCAAGACTGGTCCCTGGCCTCTGCCGGACCATTCTAGCGAAGGTGGGGGAATTCCGCTAGCTGTGTTCGCGCTGAGCAGGCCGGGATCGAGAAGGTCGGTCAATAGTCTTCCCCATCCCTGTTGCAATCTTTGGGCCTCCCCGGATGGCACGGAAGGCCTGACCCGGAACCCTATGGCTCCAGCCCGTTCGATCGGGGGGCGGGTTTGGCAAAGAACGGCAGGGGGACGGACCGCGTTTGCCCAAGGTCACCGACCTTGGAGGCCGCCTCCCGCCCCCCCCGTACTCTTCCGGCAGTCAAGCCTCGGATCCAGAGTGACGACGATGCGCAGCGCACGCCCCAGTGCTGGGGCGCGCCAAACCATGACGTGTAGGCCTGGACCATCCCAGATCTCGTTTGGCGGCCCAGGTCTCGCTCATGGGACATGGCTCTGGAATGTCTTAGGGCTCGGGCCCGAAACGCAACAGGAACAGGAAGTCGAGCCCATTCCGCCGCACTGAGGGGACCCTCCAGGGCCGCTTCGCGCGCCCCTGTTGATTGGATCCGAAACTCAGATTGTGGAGATCCTGGAGGTATCACGTATCGGTCAGGGCAGGTGCACGAGCCAGACTCTTCCTTGTCGTTCGATTCCCCGAACGGCGGTCATTGCTGGGACCAGCCCTCAAGTGCGGCCCGTTCCAAGCTGCTGTCACCTGAAAGAGGCGTGGCGGGCGAGGCGTGCCGCGCCGATCTCTCCGACGGCGATCACGGGGTCGGGTTTCGACATCCCCGGTTCCTGAGGGAAGGGGGGGCTCTGTCGCTAGCCTGAGCCGCTTATCCCTCGGTCGAGGCTTGACGAACTCGCCTCATCCAGAAGTGCCAATTCCTCGGGAGTGAGTCGCCAGCCCAGGGCTCCTGCATTCTCGCGGGCCTGGGTGGCATTCTTGGCGCCGGGGATGGGCAGGGCGCCCTTGCAAATCACCCAGTTCAGAGCCACCTGACTCGGAGTCTTCCCGCCATGGGCCTGGCCGATCTCTCGCAAGGTTGCGATCAGCGGGGCCGTGCGGTGCAGGGCTTGGCCCCACTGCCTACGCCGGTAGGCACCTGATGGTGGATTCTGCAGCGAATACTTGCCCGTCAGCAACCCTTGGGCAAGAGGGCTGTAGGCAATAATGGTTACTCCCAGGTCGCGACACGCCTGGTCCAAGCCGGTCCGCTCCGGGCTTCGATCCAGCAGGTTATATTGCACTTGGTTCGTTGCTAGAAGGATCCCCCTCTTGGCGAGGGATTCGTAGGCTCGCTGAGTCAGTTCGGCGTTGAAGTTCGAAACCCCCACGGCCCGGACGAGTCCCTCCTGGACCGCTGTGGCCAGGCCCTCCATCCACAGTTCCATCCTCCAAGGAGGGGTCGGCCAGTGGATTTGATACAAGTCCACGGCAGGGAGGTTCAGCCGTTGCAGGCTGGAATGTAGCGCCCGCACCACCCCCCGCGAGGTCAGACGCCAGGGGTAGGGAAAAAATTTGGTCGCAACGATGATCGGCCTGCCCTCCCCGAGTTCTTGAAGGAAACTCCCCAGGTACTTTTCCGATTGCCCGAATCCATAGACCTCGGCGGTGTCGAAAAAGCGGATGCCTTGGTCGAGGCTGATCTGGAAAGCCTGTCGAATGTCCTCTCGGCTGTAGTTCCGGCCGTATCCCCAAAACAGTCGGTCCCCCCAGGCCCAGCAGCCGGTTCCCAGGGGCGGGACCCTGAGGCCGCTCTTGCCCAGCTCCATTGCTGTTTCGTCCATCACTCTTCTCCTTGCAGGCGAGGCTTGTGGGAGTTGAAACTGGCCGGGCTGGAACGCCCGGTCCCACAGCCCGGGGGCTTTCCCGGTTCTCCGGAGATCGTCACGAAGGCAGTAGGTCCCTCAGGGCTTCTTGGACCCCTGGGAAGCGGAATGCAAAGCCCAGATCCGTCAGGCGTCGGCTGCTGGGTCGCTGTCCCTTGAGGAGCGTCTCAGCGAGCTCCCCCAACACCAAACGGATCGGGAGGGCTGGGACCCAAAGGATCGCGGGCCTTCTCATTCTACGAGCCAAGGATTGGACGAACTCGGCGTTCGTGGGGATCTCCGGGGCCACAAGGTTATAGACCCCCTGCGCTCGTTCCTCGGTCAGAAAGAAACGCATGGCCTCGACGAAGTCGGTTATGTGAATCCAAGGAAACGGTTGGCGGCCGGACCCTAGCCGACCGGCGGCGAAAAGGCGAGCTTGATAATACAGGGGAAGGAATGCACCCCCTCGCCGGCTGAGGACCACCGCGGAGCGGGTGACCACGCGCCGCACCCCCATGGCTCCAACTTCCAGAGTGGAGGCCTCCCAGGCTGTACAAACCTGTGCCAGGAAGTCATTTCCCGGCGGCGACGTTTCCTCAAGTATGGTGTCGCGCTCGGTTCCGTAGTACCCGACCGCGGAGGATTGAATCAGCACCCCGGGCTTGTGTCTGGCCGCCCGAATCGCCTCGGTCAGGGCGACTCCTGCCAGGGCCCGGCTTTCCAGAATGCGCTTCTTGCGTCTTGAGGTCCAGCGTCCCGAGGAGAGATTTTCCCCCGCCAGGTTGATTACGGCGTCGGATTCCGCGACCAAGGGCGCCCAGCCTCTGCTCGAGCGGGCATCCCAAGGGTGTAACTCGGTTCCAGAAGGCATGGGGCGGGCGGAGGCTGGATTCCGAGATAACACGATGACCGTATTGCCACTCGCCAGCAACCGGGACGCGAGCGCGTGTCCAATCAGCCCGGTCCCGCCGGCGATGAGCACCCGCATGATGCCTCCTGGGTCCTCTTCCAATCCAGCTTGGATGAGATACGCGAGCCGCCGATGAACCCCAAGCCGGGAGCCGAGCGCAGGTCGGGATCCCAGGCTATCGTACCACCACCAAGGTTTGGGCCTGGAAAGGCTGAATGGCCTTGGGATAACCCAATCCGATTACGGCGCGCTGGCAAAGCTAATCGAGACATCACATCGGCCCGGGGGCCGGGCAAGCCCTAAGGGCCCATGCCGGGACGCCGGACCGTGCGGCGAAATTGCCTTAAGAGTCCCTAGCGGAGGAGAGCTACTTGTGGTCTTCAGCGATTTCGCTGATCTGACGGAGGAGACCGAGCAGCAAAACACCTAATCTGACTGCGCTTGAAGGGGTCACGGCGGCCCCTTCCTTTCCCGTCCGCTGACGGGCCCGGACGAATAGGTAGGCCGCCCCCAGTCCAGCCAAACCTCCCACAATGGCCCCGATGAGCAGGGCCCGACCTTGCCCACGGCGATTACCTGAGGACAGCATGGTTTCCCCCGAAGCTAGTCATCCTTTCGAAAATGGAAGTGACGTTCCAAAACACGAAGCGGGCCTCTTACGAATTCTGCCGCCGTCTTGGCTAGAACCAGCGGGGCCGCGGCCAGATCGGCCACTCGGCGGATGATCGCTGCGCCGCGCTCGACCCACTCCTGAATCATGCCCCCATAATAAGGAAGGTTGCCCAAGAGCCAGCTGACGGCGACGAGGAGAACGAATACCCCAACCAGCCCGAGCAGGCCGAAGAGAAGCAGAGGCAAGGTGAGAAGTGCGATGGAGAGATTCGAGATGGATGCGAGGGTGGCATGGCTTCGCAGGGCGACCCAAAGGAATGCCGCGAGGGTCAGCAGGAAGCCTCCTGCGATGGGTAAGTAGATTTGAAGCGTCGCCTGTTTTTCAAGGCGCCGAAGACTCGCATGACGAACCCGTCTAGCGTCAGACATATGGACCCCATCCCGTGAGATGCATTATAGATTATAAGTAGGCTCGAGATTCCAAGCCAGGGGGCCGGGGGAGTCTCACCGGAGCGGCCCAGCCGCCGGGATCAGGACGCATGAGCTTGCGCTGGAAGGGGCTGGCGGGTCCTTTCCTTCCCCTGCCTGAGAGAAACGGGCGCAAGAGGTTCGTCAAACCGCGGGACGGCAAGGGATCGGAAGCCGGAATTCGTTGACTTATCTGTGGCCGATGCGTAAAATCGCTGGCATTCGTGGCGCGTTTTGCGATCGGCCCAGACCGGATGGCAGGCCGCCTGACTCGCGGTCAAAGGTGGGACATGTCCATACCCAAGGCGATTTTCTCAGACAAGGCTCCGAAGGCAATCGGCCCATACTCGCCGGCCATCAAGTTTGAAAATCTGGTTTTCACGGCCGGACAGATCGGGCTAGATCCCCAGCGGGGGGAAATAGTCCCGGGAGGGGTTGGGGCGGAGACTAGGCAGGCCCTGCGCAACCTCTCCGCGCTTTTGGAGGCTGCCGGCTCCTCCTTGCCGAAGGTTCTCAAGACAACGGTCTTTCTCAAGGACATGACGGAATTTGGGAAGATGAATGAGGCTTATGCCGAGTTCTTCAAGGACTCGCCCCCCGCCCGCTCAACCGTTCAAGTTGCCGCGCTGCCCAGGGGAGCGGCGGTCGAGATTGAATGCATTGCCGCAACGGAAGCACCCCGATGAGGACGGCCAGACGATGACCGGCGGGCGCGAAAGCATTCTGGTGGTTGATGACGAGGCTCACATTGTTGAGCTGGCGCGCTTATACCTGGAGCGTGAAGGTTTCCAGGTGCGATCCGCGTTCAGTGGGGAGCAGGCCTTGGAGGAAATCCAAGATCGGCTGCCAGCGTTGGTTGTTCTGGATGTCATGCTTCCCGGCATCGATGGATTTGACGTCTGCCGAAAGATCCGTGCCCAGTCCAACGTTCCGATCCTCATGCTCACGGCCCGTGAGGATGACCTGGACAAGATCGTCGGCCTGGAATTGGGTGCGGACGACTACATGACCAAGCCCTTCAACCCGCGCGAACTCGTGGCCCGGGCTAAGGCCATCCTGCGCCGTGCTGAGATCTCGGCCTCGCCAGGAGCAGCAGCGCTCCACCTGGCGGACCTCAGCATTGACCCGGCGCGCAGGGAGGTGCTTGTGGGAGAACGGACCCTCGACCTGCGCGCCAAGGAATTCGATTTGCTGCTCTGCCTGGCCCAGCACCGGGGAATCGTCCTCACTCGGGAGCAGTTGCTGAGCCTGGTTTGGGGCTTTGATTTCTATGGGCAGACCCGGACTGTGGACGTGCATATGGCTCATTTGCGGAAGAAGATCGCGGGCTCGGCCGTCCGCCTCGAGACCGTGACGGGCGTTGGTTACAAGCTGGTGGTCCCCCCCGGGCATTAAAAACCTCCATGCTCTCCAGTCTCCGCTTGCGTTTGTTGGCCTCCTACCTCTTCTTGGCTGTTGTGGTCTTGATCATTGTTGGCGCTGCGCTCCTGATTCTGCTCCTGCGTTTCCCCATGCCGACTCGCCAGGCCTATTCTCGCTTGGTCCAAGCTCTCGATTCGGCCCAGTCGGACAATGGACAAGATCTGGGGAGTTACCTTCGCCAGGAAGACCAGGCTCTGGGCGTGCGCTTCCTGGTCGTTGATCGCCAGGGCGTCGTCTTGGGGGACAGCCGCCCGGACCAGGGTTCTCCCACGAATCTGAAACGCGTGGCTTTGTCTCTCCTCCGGCCACGGCTGGGGACCTTTCAGGACCCTCAGGGCCGCCAGTGGCTTTTTGCCGCGCAGTCCTTTGGCGCCAAAGATCTTCTGCTGGCCGCTGAGCTTCAGGCCCAACCAAGCGCGCCGAGCGTCCTGGGGGATGAGGTGTTGCCTTTCTTTCTGGAGGCTGCCTGCGCCGCCCTTCTTCTTTCGATCGTCCTGGCGTGGCTCATCTCGCGCTGGATTTCCACGCCCCTGCGCCAGTTGGCCATGGCAACCCAGGAAGTCGCCGATGGCAATCTCGAGCATCAGGTGCCAAGGGAAGGCCCGGAAGAAATCCGTGAGCTCGAGTCCTCCTTTCAGGAGATGACCCGAAGAGTCAAGTCCAGCCTGAAGTCCCAAGAAGAACTCCTGGCGAACGTCTCCCATGAACTGCGCACGCCCCTGACCTCAATCCGGGGCTTCTCTCAGGCGATTCTGGACGGCACGGCGGGATCGTCCGAGGCAATCCATCAGGCAGCGGGTGTGATTCAGCAGGAGGCCGAGCGACTGCAGAGGCTGGTGGAAGGGCTCCTGGACCTCGCGCGTGCCGAGGCGGGCCTGGCCGGGATCCAACGTCGCCGGATGGACTTGCGCCCTGAGATTCAAGCTGCCCTGGAGCGTTTTCAACTCCGCGCCCGAGAGGCGAGGATCCAGCTGACAAGTCAGATCGACCCCTTGCCACCGGTGATGGCGGACAGCGATCGGATGGCTCAGGTATTTGACAACCTGCTTGACAATGCGGTGCGTCATACCCCAGCCGGAGGAAGCATTCTCCTGCGGGCCTGGTCTCTCCAAGCCGAGGTCCACATTCAAATCCGTGACACTGGCCCAGGCATTCCCTCCGAGGCTTTGCCCAAGCTCTTTCAGCGCTTCTTCCGAGCCGAGCGGGGAGGGCACGGAGCGGGCCTGGGATTGGCTATCTGCAAGGAAATCATTGAAGCGCACCGCGGTTCGATCGAGGCCGCCAACTATCCGAGCGGGGGGGCGGTGTTCACGGTGCACCTCCCGATCGCTTCACCGGAGGGAACCACGCTGGTCATTCGGCGCCGGAAGATCTGAGGCGCGGATCCTTTGGGCGCGGAGCATCGACCTGAGGGAAAATGTTTCCTGAGACGGCAGTGGCAGAGGCGGCTATCCCCGATCCGGGGAGTGGATCATGAGGCGCGGGATGTGGATCCTTCTGGGATGCGGCTGTCTCCTCGCCTGCAGTCTCTGTATGGTGATAGGCGGGGGCGCCGCCTGCCTCGGGTCCCTTCTTGTCCGGTCCGTGCCCGGCCTGGAGAAAAGCGTTCCCAGGGAGGCAACTCCCGTCTACCAGCCGCCCAGTCTAACGCCGGCGCCGCTGGTCCTTGCCAATCCGGTGCCGGCTCCGGCCGAGGAGGATCTCACCAGCCTGGAGAGCGCGGTCGTTCCCGCATCTGACTTGGTTGACTTGGCCGAGAGATTGGGTGGAAAGCAGGATGTCCCGCGGGTGGTCGCCAGCTCGGCCGAACCCATCCCGCTGGGAACAGTTCGAACCTTTTACGCGAGCAATGCAGATACGAACGAGAATTTTCGCGTTGAAGCCACGCTCCGGTACGCCACCCCTCATGTCTATTTCTGGGTCGAGCAGGGGATCAACGCTAGCGATCAGGACATCCAGGCCTTGGTAGATCGATTTGAGGAAAAGACCTATCCGACCGACCGGCAATTCTTTGGATCCGAGTGGACCCCGGGGGTCGACGGGGATGTGCACGTGTACATTCTCCTGACGCGCAACCTGGGCTCCTCCGTGGCGGGATATTTCTCCCCGGACGACGAGTATTCCCCGCTGGCCCAGCCCTTTTCGAATGCTCATGAGATGTTCTATTTGAACGCGGATGCCTTGAGCCTGACCGACGACTATACTGGCGGAGTTCTGGCCCACGAGTTTCAGCACATGATCCGGTGGTATCAAAACCGGAGTGAGGATGCCTGGCTGAACGAGGGGGCCTCCGTACTCGCCGAGTTCCTCAACGGGTTCAGTCTGGGGGGATTCGATCTGGCCTATGCCCAGAACACGAACCTGCAGCTCGACTTCTGGCCGGACCCACAAGAGACAAACACTTCGCCCCATTACGGGGCCAGCTTCCTCTTTCTGGATTACATTCTCAATCGTGTTGGCCGCTCGGCCACCCAGGCCCTGCTCCGCGATCCTGGGCATGGCCTGGAAGGGGTCGATGACACCCTCAGGCAACTGGGAGAGAAGGATCCCCAGACGGGGAGACAGATCACCGCCGATGATGTCTTCGCGGATTTCGCGGCCGCGCTGTATCTGGACAATCCCGCCGTAGGCGATGGGCGGTTCGCTTTTTCGAACGACCCACAGGCTCCCCACGCCCAGGTTGACGAGACCGTTACCACTTGCCCAACCGGCGTTGAGTCCCGGGAGGTCGCCCAGTATGGGATTGACTACATCCTGATCCGCTGCGTCGGTGACTATCATCTGCATCTCGTCGGCCAATCGGAGGCCCGGGTTGTCCCGACCAATCCGGCGCAGGGCCAATACGATATCTGGTCCAATGAGGGGGATGATTCTGACACGACATTGACCCGGGGCTTCGACCTGCCCCCGGCTACGCCGATCACATTGCGCTATCAAGCTTGGTTCGACATTGAGAAAGACTACGACTACGCCTATCTGGAGGTCTCCACAGACTCTGGCCGGACTTGGCGGACCCTGCACACGCCTTCGGGAACGGACCGCAATCCGCAGGGCAACAATTATGGGTGGGGCTACACGGGCGAGAGCGGGGGTGGGGACACGCCAGCCTGGATCACGGAGAACGTGGACCTCTCAGCTTATGCGGGGAAGCACATCCTCCTTCGCTTTGAATACATCACGGACCCGGAGGTGAACGGAGGCGGCCTCCTGCTGGACAACCTGTCCATTCCTCAATTGGGTTACCAGGCGGACTTCGAGCAGAACTGGGGAGGCTGGGTGCCCTCGGGGTTTGTACGCCTCCGGAATGAGATCCCGCAGACCTACCGGGCGCTGCTAATCCTCCAGCAGGCAAAGGGGACGAGCGTACAGCCGATCGCCTTGAATGATCGCGAATATGGCGAGGCCAGCCTCTCTCTCAAGTCAGGAGATACCGCGGTGCTGGTCGTCATGGGCACCACGCCGTTTACGCGGCTAGAGGCCCCCTTTCAGTACGAAATCACTCCCTGAATCGGGCGAGGCGAGATAGGCGCGCCGCCGTAGCACGCGACCCTGAGAATCAGGAGCTTGCCGGGGGCTCCGGAGAACGCAGGTCGGCAAGCCGTTTTTCAAGTTGTTCGCGCCGGGCGTCGGCGGCACGCCGTGCCTCCCGGCGGAGTTGCTCACCGGAGTAGGGTGTCAGGAGCAGGCTGAATACGCCGCCCACGAGGATTCCCAATGCTGCCCCGGTGACGAAAGAGAGGTATTTCGACATGGGCTTTGTCTCCGCGAAAGGATGGCTAGCGTGATTGACCGATCCGGACTCGTGGCTGCCTCGGCACCGATTATACTGTGAGCGAGCCTCGAGTTCCTGCGCAATTCGATTCGATGGCATGGGGGGATAGTCTTCCTGCGTTGATCAAGAAACTCACCGGCGGAGACGAGGGAATCGCCGAGGCTGCGGCAATCGCCTTGGCCGACCAGCCAGGCGCGCTGCCTGTCCTAACCGGCCTCCTGAGCGATCCTTCCCCCAATGACCGCTGGTGGGCCGTTCGGGCTCTGGCCAGCTTTCATGAAGCGGCCGCTACTCGGGCCATTGCATCGGTGCTCGGGGACCCGGATCTGTCGGTCCGCCAATGCGCCCTGCGGGCTTTGGTCGAGAACCCATCCGCCGAGTTAATCCCTTCCTTGGTGCCCAGGCTGGCGGGTCCGGACCCCATCAGCGCGAGACTCGCGGGCGAGGCCTTGCTTAAGATCGGTGCCGAGGCGCTCCCAGATCTGGTGCAGGCCCTGGCGACGGGAACCCACCTGGCAAGAATCGAGGCGGCGCGAGCTCTGGCGCTGATGAGCGACAAGCGCGCCGTCGGCCCTCTGTACCGTGCGCTGAGCGATGAGTCGGCCCTCGTGGGCCATTGGGCGGAAGAGGGGCTGGAGCGGATGGGGCAGGACTACCTGTTCTTCGCCCCCTGAGGTGCGGGTGAAAGGGGGTCCGGGAGAGGGACCGCGGTCCCGCGCTCCGGTGGATCCCCTGCCTAGCCAGGACGGCAATCTTTCCTCCCGGACCGGATCAGCCGACGGCGCGGGACTAGGGTGAGACCTCGCCCGGCCGGGTCGCGCCGACTCAGGTTGGGGGGCGGATTGGCTCCTTCGTGGGGCCGATTTCCTCGATTCCCCCCATCCAGGGCCGAAGCACGGGAGGGATGCGCACGGTCCCCTCGGGCGTCTGGCCGTTCTCAAGCACAGCGATCAGGGTTCTTGGCAGGCCAAGGCCCGAACCGTTCAGGGTGTGAACGAACTCGGGATGCGCGCCTCGTGCCGGGCGATACCGAACATTCGCGCGCCGGGCCTGAAAGTCTCCGCAGTTGGAAACCGAAGAGACTTCCAACCACTCCCCGCAGCCCGGGGCCCACACCTCCACATCGTAGGTCCGCTGGGCGCTAAACCCCAGATCGCCAGTGCAAAGGACCTTAATCCGGTAGGCCAGCCCCAGCAGCCGGCAGGTCTGCTCCGCATCCGCGAGCATACGCTCAAGCTCGTCTTCGGATGCCTGCGGGGTGCAGAACTTGTACATTTCGACCTTGTCAAACTGGTGGCCGCGCTTGATCCCACGCACGTCCCGGCCGGCGGCCATCTTTTCGCGGCGGAAGCAGGGGGTGTAGGCCACATACCAGAGGGGCAGAGCGTCCGCCTCCAGGATCTCGTCCGCGTGGAGATTGGTCAAGGGCACCTCCGCGGTCGGGACCAGCCAGAGATCCTCCTCCGCGTCGTGGTAGAGATTGTCGGCGAACTTGGGAAGCTGTCCGGCGCTGAACAGGGCATGGGAGCGCACTAAGAAAGGAGGGTAAACCTCGTGGTACCCCTGTTGGATGTGCAGGTCGAGCATCCAGGCGATCAGAGCCCGTTGCAGCCTCGCCCCCGCTCCGTGCAGCACGTAGAAGCGGGAACCCGTCATGCGGGCCCCCTGTTCGAAATCGAGGATGCCAAGCTGCGGGCCCAAATCCCAATGCGCCTTCACGGGAAAGGGAACCTGGAGGGGTTCTCCCCCGTAGCGCAAGACCACATTGTCCCCCTCATCTTTGCCGAAAGGGGTGCGCGGATCGGGCAGGTTGGGCAGACTGGCCAGAAGGCGATTGAGCTCCTCTTCGGTTTCCCGAACGCGCGTTTCGGCCAGCCCGATGCGGTCCCCAACCGACTTCATCTCAGCGATCTTCTCCTCACGGGCCAGCGCCTGCGGCATCCTCGCAATCTCCTTGCTGACGGCATTCCGCCGGGCGCGTAGCCCCTCCACCTCGCTGAGCAAAGAACGGCGCTGGGCGTCCAGTTCCAGAATGCGGTCCAATGGGTCCTCCGCCTGGCGGCTGGCCAGGCCGCGGCGGACCTGTTCCGTCTGATTGCGGATTAGATTCAAGTCGAACATTCTGCCTTCCCTTCCCCCGGACAACGAGCGGCCCCGTCATCCTGGGTTCCCCAAAGAACCCCGCAGGACGAGGGACCGCTCGTGGTGCCACCTGGGTTTGCTGCCGACAAATCCCGGCAGCCTCGTTTGGGCGTTAACGGGCCTTCCCGTCCCGCTTCAGTGATCGTGCCCCTCACGGGAAACCGGCCACACGGCCAACAGGGTGGAATTCCCCGCGGGATTTTGCTGCCTTGCATCCGCCGGCAGCTCTCTGAGGGTTTCCACGGGTACTTTGCCCTGCACAGGTTTTCTTGGCTGTTTGCCTATTTTCGCGGCATTGTACATCGCGGCGGCGAGATGTCAAGGAGTCAGGCCTTTGTCATACTCTCCCGCGATTGCCCATTCGTTCGCCCCCTGGACGAGGCTCCGGTCGCTGGGGTCACCCCCTATTGCCAGACCAATCCAACCCGTGAATCCGGGGCCTGAGGGCCGTTCGCCGAGCTTGGGTGACCCTGTCAGGCAAAGGCATCCTGCCCCTCGTTCACGCCGCCCCTGCCCGCCCCTGGAGCCGGGGGAAAGCTCCGGTTCGGGGCAAGATCCGTAGGGGGGTCTGGCCCGTCTGGGGCCAATCGAACGCATGCCGGGCCATCGGTGTCCCCTGGCAAGCCCCGAAAGCGGGGGGCTGTCGCCTCAAGGGAGCGGCAGAAACCGCGACAGGTCCCGGCCCATCAGGCCGGCCGCCAGGTCCTGGTTTCGGCGCAAGAGGCGCACTTCGACACGCAAGGCTTGTAGCTGCCGCACAAGTTCTTGGACGTCATCTGCGGCGCCGAATGTCGACCGTTCGATAAGAATCGCGTAGAACACCAAGCCGCGGCTGAGAAGAATCTGAGCGGCTAGGCCAATCTTCGTATCGCCCGAAGGAGAGATGAGCAGGACGGATGCTCCGCGTGGAAAGCTGTTGGCTTCCAAACGGATCCCCTCCGCAGCCGCGAGGGAGGTTTCCGCTCGAACGGCAGAGAGCACTTGCATGATTCGCATGCGCTGGCGCTCTCCCCGATCGGGCTGGATTGCCTCCCGCTTGGGGCCATAGGTCAGGAGGCCGACGGAACGGTCGTGGCGCAGGAAGTACTGGGCCAAAGAGGCGGCGGCCGCGATTCCATACTCCTCGGTCGCACTGGGCAGGCGGAAGAGGCGGTGCTTGAGCCAGAAGGGGGCACCTGGCTCGGTGGGCTCTTCGGGCTCGAGGAGTGAACAATGCGCCTCCCGGTGCTCATCCAGGTAGATCCAGACCTCAGATTTGGGATCCAATTCAAATTCCTTGGAGATGAGATGCCCGCGCCGAGCCGTCGAGGGCCAGTGAATGCGGCTAAGCGAATCGCCCGGGGCATAATCTCGGACTCCAGCAGCGCTGGGCGTGACCGCCGACGTCTTGCGCTGAACCGAGGCTCCGCCTGGAAGTTGACTGGGCCCGAGAAAAACCTCCGGGAGGTTCACCACATAAGGCTGGACGAGCAGTTCGGAGGTTTTCGGGAATCTCAACTCGCCATGGAACAGCCCGAAGGGATCGATGACCCGCGCCGTAAGAGGTCCGAGCCGAAAGCGGCCGCGTCTCCGACAAAGCGTGTGGACGACCCATTGCCTCGCTCGCCCGCCTGCCAAGCCGGTGATCACCCTTGAGGCCCGATGGTCGGGCAGAGTGGACTCGTCCCACAGCTCTATCCAATAGTGAGTCCAGTGGCTGTGATTTTCCAGGGCAAAGTGTTCCTCAAGGATCGAGCCCACGCGGCTCTCGGGACTGCGAAGGTCCCGACGAAGGGCCAAGCCCTGCAGGCCCAAGCGAACCCACAGCCAGCCTGCCGCGAGCAGACCGGCCCACAGGTAGGCCACGCCAAAGAAAATGGAAGAACCGGTTTGGAACGCCGCCCACAGAGAGGCCGCCAAGAGCAACAAGACGATTCGTCGGCGGAGAGTGATCGCCTTCCGTCGGTCCACCGGGGAGCGGAGAGAGGGCGATTCTGCGGGAGGCACTTGCGGCTGGCGCATTGGAATCAGATAGGTCGCCTCGGATCGCCTCCAGGCACCGGCACGGAGCCCAGGATTTCCTGCAGAACCGTGGCCGGCGTTGTCCCTTCCAGACGCGCGGAGGGCTCCAGCAGCAGCCGATGAGCCAGGACCGGAATCGCCAGGGCCTTCACATCATCGGGGATCACGTAGTCCCGCCCAAGGGTCGCGGCGCGCGCCTGGGAGGTACGCATCAAGCCCAGGCTGCCCCGCGGACTGGCGCCCAAGTAGACATCGTTGTAGCGGCGGGTGTTGTCCACCAAGTCCACGATGTAATGCTTGACCTGCAGGCTGACAAAGACCTCGCGCACCGCCGCTTGAGCGTCGACAAATTCACGGGCATTCGTCACGGCTTGCAGAGACTCGATGGGGTGGCGGAGTTGCTGGCTCTCCAGAATCCGGATTTCCTCGCTGAGGGCGGGGTATCCCAGGCGAATCCGCATGAGGAAACGGTCCAGTTGAGCCTCCGGCAATGGAAACGTTCCTTCGTATTCGATGGGGTTTTGGGTCGCCAGGACGGTGAAGGGATCCGGCAAGGGATGGCTGATGCCATCCACAGTCACTTGGCGCTCATCCATGGCTTCCAGCAAAGCGGCCTGGGTCTTCGGCGTGGCCCGGTTGATCTCATCGGCGAGGACAATCTGGGCCAGGATCGGGCCGGGGCGAAACTCGAACTCACGGGACTGCTGGTTGAATATCGAAACCCCGGTCACATCGCTGGGAAGCATGTCGGGCGTGAATTGAATGCGGCTAAAGGACCCTCCCAGGGAGACCGCCAAGCTTCGGGCAAGCATCGTCTTGCCCACGCCCGGCACATCCTCGAGGAGCAGATGGCCTTGCGACAGCATCCCGATCAACGCCAGCTCTACCTCGGCGCGCTTCCCGAGGATGACCTTGCCAACGTTGTCCAGAAGGCGATCGGCAATTGGTTGGATCCGTTCGAGCATCTTTCACCCCGCAATGAACGGCAAGTAAGCGAGCCCGACCCAGGCGTAGTGGAGAAGGGACTTTCTACCCTGGCGAGCCGCCTGAAGCAATCCCGACAATACCATACCGGACGCGAGGCGGGTGATTCCCAGAGGTTCGCGGAAGGTCGAAAACGGGGCCAATGCGATGGTCAGTCCGGAGCCGAAGAGAAAAAGAGATTCTAAGGAAACCTGTTTGCGCAGCCACTGCGCTGGCGGAGAGAGGATCCCCCAAAGGGCCGGCGCGAGAATCCCAGGGGCATAGACGATCGCCAGCACGGCCAGGACCCGGAGGCCGGATTGGCCGGTGCTCAAGAGCCCAGCGAAAGGCACGATTTCGAAGGGCGTCCCCTGGGCCCCCCCACTTCCGATCCCGAAGGACCCGAAGGTAAGGCGGAGCCAAATCTGGAAAATGACGAAGGGGACGGCGGGCATGAGCCGTCGCAATAGCTCCTTTGGGCGGCTTGTGGAAATCCATCCCCATGTTGCCCATGCCAGGAGGAAAACCAGGGTTGTTTCCTTTGCAAAGGCGGCAATGGCAAATACCAGGCCCGAACCGGCGCGCACGCCCCGGTCGTCCAGAAGGATCGCCAGGGCAACCAAGGCGAATGCCAGTGGCTCGCTCAGATCTGTGCGCAAGCTTCCGACCAGGCCGACCCAGAGGCCAAAGGGGATCGAATGCCAGGGGCTGGCGCCCCGATTTCGAAGTAATTCCGAGGTGAGGAGCGTAGCCGCCGCCAGCGCGGCCAAGTTGATCGCCAGAAGTGCCCAGGCAAGAGCCGTGGGGTTTCCGCCCGATACGATCCGGGCCAGCAGGGGGTAGAGAATCCGCTGATAACGATAGGCGGGGGCGTCCAGCCGCGAGGTCACGACCTGCGGCCGGGGATCCAGCGCGATGAAGTAGTTGAACTGCCCATCGTACCCTTCGCTGCCATTCTTTTCGCCCAGAGCGTACCGATTGCCCAGGTCCGCAAACACCTTCGGATCCCAATCCGCCCGGGAGAGAACCCAGACCGCATACGCCGCGCCCAGGAGCAGGACCAGGAGGGCGGGGAGAATCCGGGCGGCGAGGCCGCCTGGAACAGAGCTCGGGGGGCCTGAGCTTGTAGAGCTAGCCATGGTCCGTCTTCCGGCGCCGAATTCTCCGCCTCAGCGCCAACGCGGCCAGGGCTACCAGGGACACGGCGGAGAGCAAGGCTCCCCCCCAGAAAGACAGAGGGCGGTAGCGAAATTCCACCATGTGATCCCCCGGAGGAATCCGAACTGCCCGGAAGGCATAATCGGCGCGCAAGATAGGGACCGAGGCGCCATCGAGCGTTGCCTGCCATCCCGGGTAGTAGGTGTCGGAGAGGACCAGATAGCCCGTGCCCTGAGAGTTAATCCAGAGCTGGACAGAATCGCCTCCCAGCCTCATGATCTTCTTCACCACGGGCGGCTGAACGCATTGCGCAGGCGCCACCCCCTTTCCGACCTCCAGGATCACCTCACGGAAGGGATCGAAGCCGGTCGCAAGGACGGCCTGCAGGGCCTGTTCCCCTTCCGGAACAACTTGCGCAGAGCAAACCCCCCACGCCTCCTTCGGGTCCGTGCTCACCTCTTTCCACCCGCTGGAGTCAAGCACCCGAGCAACGTCCATCATGGCCCAAAGTCTCTCCTGGGCCTCCGGTTCAAGCTTTTCGGTCTCGGCTAGCAATTCCGCCGTCCGGGCCGGGACGAGGGGATCGAAATTGTTGGCCGAGGCAATCCCATCGAGAAGCGACAGATTCGGGAGTTCGCTCTCCCGAACCTGCATCCAGTCGGAGGTCCCCTGGAAAGTGGCGAATCGGAAGAAGTGCTCATACATGATTTGATACAAGGGTTGGGAGAACAGGTAGTAGCGGTGGCCACCCAGCTCGCTGGCCAGAGTCTCTGCAGACGGGTTGGGCGCTGAATACAGACGCGAGCTTGTGGAAGGCACCAACCCGTAGTCGGCCCAGATTAGGTCTGCACAGATTAGGAGGATAGCAACCACGCTCCCGGCGGGAGGAAGGTGCCACCAGGCGTCATAGGCAGGAGCTCGGTCGCCCTCCCTCCTCACTCCCAGAAGCCAAACTAGGCAGGCCGCCGCACCGAGAAGCCCAAGGCGAAAGAAGGAAGGAATGAAGGTCGACCTCACCTGCAGAAGCTCTGTGGCGGCCGCGCATCCCAGCAGGATGGCAATCGAGGTAGCCAGCAGCCTTCGAGCCCAGACAGCCGCGCGGCCCTGCGCACGCCGCCAGGCCATGGCCCCTTCGCCTGAGAGCAGCGCCAAGGCAAAGACGGCCCAAATCATCATCCGGGCGGGTGCTTGAAACAGGTTGAAAGTCGGCACCCAGCGGAACAGGAAGAGGAACACCGGGGATTGTTGACCCAGGGCGAGGATGAGGCTCAGCGGGAGCAAGAGCGCAAGGAAGCCGTGCGGCAGGTTCGCTGTCGGTGCCACAGAGCCCCGACGCCTCTTCCACCACTCGACCAGGGCGGAACCTGCGAGCAAGCAGGGCAGCAAACCAATGTAAATGGCGTCCTCCCAGTAATTGCCATATCCCCAATAGTTCCCGCTCGCCGGATTCCCAAAGAAGTTCGGCATCAAAAGGGTAAGAAGATGCCAGGGCCAGAACGAATAGGCCAATCCGACGGTGGGGTTGATGCCCCCCGCCCGCTGTGATTGGATCAGGTACTCCAACGTAGGCAGCAGCTGTGCGGCGGAAAGAAGCAAGGCCAAAGCGGAACCAAGCGCAAGGCGCACCAGAGCCTTGAGGCGCCGGCCCCAGTTCCATCTTGGATCCAGCGACCGCGCCACGATCCACCCGGCCAGCAGGAGCCAGGTGTACCAGGCTGTCTGCAGGTGGCCAGCCAGGATCTGCAGGGCGAGTAACACGCCGAGCAGGATCGTGATTCCTCTTTCCTCGCTTACCAGTCTCTCTGCTGCCAGGATGATCCACGGAAGCCAGGCGAGCGCAGCGTTGATGCTCTGAAACCCTGCCCGGCCCACGGAGTAGCCCGAGAGCGCGAAGGCCAATCCTGCCACAGCCTGCCCGAAGGAATTGATGCCGAGCCGACGGGCGAGACAAATCATCCCCCAGCCGCCCAAGACGATGTGGGCAACCAGGAGCCAGCCTTGGGCGTGATCCAGTGGAAGGACGAGAAGGAGCCAGTTGGGCGGATACAGCAGGGCCGACTGGGAGTTGGCCAGGAGTGGCGCACCCATCCCCAGGTAGGGATCCCACAGGGGTAGCCCCCCTCGGGCCAGCAACTCGCGGGCGAGGAAGTGCCATGGGTAAAACTGGAGGAGCGGGACGCCCCAAAAGATGACTTGGCCAGCGAATAAAATCTGCCAGAACAAGAGCATGGCAGCGGCCAGAATAGCCAAAAAGGGAAGCTTGGAGACGAGGGTTTCTCGAGACATGGGTCAGGGCAAAGCCGCTCTCGAATGGGTCCGGGCCGTCCCGTCGAAGCGGGAAGTCGGCTCTACGGATCCGCAGGCGCTTTCACCTGGTACACCTCCCAGCCGGAGGCCTGGATCCGCAACGTGACACCGCTCAAGTGAGCGATATCGTCTTCCAGTAATGGCAAACTTCCTGACGGGCCAAGGATAATCCAGCCCGCGCGGGTCGTGTTAAGAATCTCCTGGCGGGCTGAATCCGCGCTCCCGGGGTCGAAGAAAGCGTTGACGGACTTCTGCTTGTCTTGGAGATGAAGGGTTTCCGGCCCGAGCCCGATGTAGGGGGTGAGATCCGTGTAGGCGGGCAAGGCATTGCCCGTGTCAAAAGAGCAAAGAACCACGCTCCTTGGGTCGGCATTGTGGTTGAGCCAATCGAAAATGCCCACTTCGGCCGCAGGAAGGAACTGCGGGGGAGCTGGCTGAAGTGCCTCGTGGATTGATCCCACGTACATTAGAACGGTGGAAGGAAGGCAGAGGGTGACGAGGAGAACCCGGAACAGTCCCGGGCCCCAGCGCGGCAGGCGCCGTTCGAGAAACTCGTAGCCCCCCAGTGCCAGGGCCAGCAGGGCGCAGAAAAAGCCGTCCGCCAGTCGGCGCTGCAGATTGATGGGGAAGTAAACCAGCGCCGGAAAAGCCACGAGCCAGCCGATGAGAAGAACTCCGCTTGCCTGCCTGTGGCGCACCACGGCGCAGATTCCCGCGATGGCAAGAAGCAGAAGCAGGCTGTAGGAAATCAGGTATTCCGTGATCGGAGGGGAGGGCAGGAGATTCTGTGCGGTCCATTGACGTAGTATGGGATCCAAATTGAATGTCACCGCAGAATAGGCCACGGGGAGAAATGACAAGCTCACGGCGCGGACCGCTTGACCAAGGGCCCGTTGCGTATGGGACGGCCGAACCAAAACCTCGGAAGAGCCGGGTGTTGCTCGGCGGCGGATGCGACCCGTATGGCTTGCGATAGCCGTCAGGACCACGTAGGCCGCCATCACGACCCAGGCAATCGGCACCGTCAGGGGTTGGAAAAGCCATGCGCCCAGCAGTGCCGCTCCGGCCTTCCAGCCCCCGAGGGGGTCCGACGAAAGCGAGCCCTGCAGAAAGAAGACGAGGCTGAGCAGGAGCAGAGCGCGAGCGGCGGCCAGGTGAGGGGCGGTGAAGGCTTCCAGGAAGCCGAACGACTCGGGCGAATAGAACTCGAGCGGCATGCTGGTCCAGGAATTCATGCTCCCGGAAGCGAGCTGAACCCAGCCCAGTCCTCCACCCAGGGTGGCCAGAAGGAGACCCAGCCTTCGCAGCCAAACGTCCTCCACGAAGGTGGCCAGAAACCGATAGGTTACAAAGATCATCCCTGCGGCGGCGGCGAGGCGCGCCAGGTGGAAGAGGATGACGAGTTGGAGATGCCGAGCAGCAGGAGAGGCAAGCTTGCCCAGAAGCAAGTAGGGGAGATAGATCAAGGCGCCGTGCTGGGGCTCAGTGGTGTAAGCCAATCGATAGAGCCAGGCGCCTTCTGAGCCTTGTTGCATCTTGGCAATATAAGAATTGCCATCCTCCACGCCAATGAGGAACCCGGAAAACTTCCACTGGGTGCCCTCCTGCGAGGCCGCAAGGGCATACGGCAGCAGCAGGAGAAAGAGGGCGACGATGATGAAGACTGTGACCCAGCGCCACTCGCCTCGGCTCACTTGGCCCATGGCTGCGCTCCCAGGTAAGCCAGGATGGTCAGAGCAGTGATCACCAGGCCAATCCAGAGGACCGGAGGTGAGAATTCCAAATCTACCTGATGGGATCCGGGAGGGAGCAGCAGGCCGCGGAACCACCCCCCAATTTGCTCAATTTTCACCGCTGTTCCATCCACATGGGCAACCCAGCCTGGGTAGTAGGCTTCGCTCAGAATCAACCATCCCGGGCCCGAGGCATTCATGACCAGCTGGTTGGGTGTATTCCGAGACAGGGTTACCGGGCGATTGACCAAAGGCACATCCCACTTGTCCTTGGATGGGGCGACCCAGGCTCGCGGAAGCTCGAGCTCGTTCCGGAACACGTACGTGCCACCAAAAATCCCTTGAAGCCGCAGGCCCTTGGCCTGAATGGGGAAAGCGGCCACAACGTATCGCACGTTGAGCTCCCCGAGCCGGAACGGGTCCGGGACGGCGCGCGAATTGTCCCGATCAGGATCCCCATTTGGGAAAGGAGGTAGGGTCACGCTGTACCCCGAGTTCGCCACCCCGGAAGCCTGGGAGACGACGGCAACAGTCGATTGGAGCTGAAGGGGATCGATTCCGTCCACCAGCTGAATCCCCTCTTGCGCCGCGATCGGCTCGGGAAGGCTGTACGATGGGGAGTAGATGCGAAAGAGGCCGGCGTTTTGGCCCACGCTAGGCTGGACCTCCTGGGCTGCCTCGGAGGCAATCGGTGCCGGTCGAGGGTCCAGAAAGGAGACATCTACCCGCGCTATATCGAGAATCGCCAGAAGAGCAAGCAGTACCCAGGCGGCCGACGCGACGCGCCCCAAGGCGGGTCTCGCAAGAAACAGCAGGCCGACTCCAAAGGCAACGAGTCCGGTGACCCAGTCTGCCCGTGCGCTGGACTGAAGGAGGGAGAATCCAAACAAGCCGAGGCCGGCGCCCATGAGAGCGGCCCCGACCAACCCCTCTAGCCTCTGAGCAGGGCGGCTCTCGGCGGCTTGCCAGACCTCCAATCCTCTGGCGGCCATCATCGCCAGCGCCAAATCGGACAGGAACAGGAACCGGGCGGGGACTCGCAGGAGGCTCAGGCCGGGCAGAACACGGGACAGCAGGGGGAGGATGGGCGTGTTCTCTCCCAGCGCCATGACCAGAGCGGCCACAAAGACTGCGGGCCAAAACCCTCCCGATTTCTTTCCTGGGACTGAGAGCAGCGCGAGGGCGAGAATGGTCAGCCCGGGATAGGTAACCCATTCGGAGAATCCACCGAGGTTGGGAAGGACAAAGCCGGTCAGATAGCTCGGGGGAAGGGAGTAGGCGAACGATTCGCTGGGACTCAGGCCAGCCCTTGTCGAGAGCGACACGAATTGAAGCAGGGGCAGAGCAAGACACGCCGTGACCCCGGCGGCCATCAAGGCCGCGACCCCCCCAGCTAGCACCACAAACGGCGCTGGTTTACGCGCACGGACTGCGGTCATCAGCCCATAGGCGAGCGCCAGCAAGCCGGAGGGGTAGGCCCAACGCGGGTCCACCAGGAAGATGAGTCCGAGGAGCAGTCCCGCCGTGGCCATCTTACGGTAGGACTGGAGTTGAACGGCTCGCCGAAGAGCAATCAGCAGCCAGGGAGTCCAACAGACGGCCAGGACCAAAGTGAGGTGGCCCGAACCGATATGGGCCGTCAGCTTGGGCATTCCGCCAAAAGCGATTCCCGCAATCACGCTTGAACTGGCCGACAACCCCTCCTCTCTGGCCAAGAGGAAAGCGCCCACGCCGGCCCAGGCGAGATGGACGTAGAACAGCAGATTAAACGCGAAGGGGAGCGGTAGGAAAACGGCGAGCCACAGCGGTGGATACCACAATCCTGAGAGAGGATCGGCGGCGAAGGGAGTTCCCGCCAGAATCTGAGGGTTCCAAAGCGGGACCTGACCCCAGGTGAGCAGGGAATGGCGCAGGAGAAGGGCGTTAGGCCAATGAGTGATCGCGATGTCCGAGAAGGGATTCCCCGGAGGGTAGGCGAGGCTGTTGGGATGAAGTGTGAGAGGCAGCAACCACAGAGCGGGCAGCAGGAGAAGGAGCCAGGCAGGCGACCGCAACCTGCTCATGGGCTGGCCTGTGGACGAGTGGTGAATATGGTCACGGTCGGGCTACGGAAGACGGTCGTCAGTCCCGAGGGCAGAAGGGAGCCAAGCTTTCTTTCCCGGGGACCGAAAAAGATGTAGTTGATTTTTTGTTCCTGCAGGAAGGCCTCTTGGTCGGCCTGGCTCATGTTGGCAAAGAAGGCGTCCACTTGCTGGCGCATCCGGGCTGCGTCCGGGGTCTCGAAGGGATGACCGTAGAGAACCTTCATGCCCGTTTGGCCCGGGATGAAACTGCCCATCTCCGGAGAGGCAAGCACCACGGCTTGCGGATTGAGCCTTGACTCCAGGAAGGCAAGCGCATGGCTTTCATCCCGGGTGAGATAGAGCGAGGGGTCATGGGCAATCACTCCGTGTGACATCGCAGCGAGGACGACCAGGTTGCTCGGGATCATGAGCGCAAAAGCGGTGCTCAGGCGAAGGGAGGGAAATCGGCCGGACCTGATCCAGCCTGCCAAAACCGGCGCCGCAAGCCCTGCCAATGGAAAGAACCATCCCCCCATCAGCCTGCGCTGAAGAGCGAAGGGAAGGTAGATCAGGAAGATCGACAGGACGGCCCAAAGGCCGAGCAGGAGCAAATTGCTGTCAGTCCCTTGCAAACCGGCGCGTGCCTTCCAGCGCCGCAGAAGCGCGACGATTCCGATGACCGCAAGCAGGCCGGGAAGCCCGAGGGCCAATGCCACATCCCAAGGCGCCGGGGTCGGCGTCAGGTTTTGCGCGGCCCAAATCGCGAGCTGGGGCTGGTGACGGGTCACCCAGAGGTAATAAACCGCCCATGGGGCGGCTCCCAGCGCGGCCGCGATGAGACCCTGGGATGCTTCCCAAGCGTTTGCCGTGTGGCCAAACCGGAATTGCAGCAGGCACCAAACCGCGAGAGCCAGGCCCGCGGGGACAATGAGAAAGGGTTCCAGAGAGGCGAGGGCGAAGCTGAGCACCGCGATCGTGAGCGCCTTGGCCAGCCCACGCCATTGGGGGAACAGGGCCACCAGCATGACCACCCACAGCAGCAAGGCCAACCCCAGAGGAAATTGTGCGCTCGACAACATAGCCAGGAAGGGAACATACTCGGCTACCCAAAGATCCGGTGGAGTTGCTCCCAGGGGCACGGCGATCCAACCCAGACCGGACCCGAGGGCTGTCATCCACCAAGCGAGGCGGCATTCCCATGGGCCGAGGCCGATGTGGTTGTAGAAGATCCAGGCCGTTAGGAGCAGAAAGACACTCGCCAGTATTCGACTGGCGTGGAAGGTCACGAGCAGCGAGAGGCCGAGCGTTCGAGCAAGATGTCCAAGAAAGAGAAAATAGCCGAAAAGTAGCGTACCACGCCCTGGGTCGGCTGTGAATGGGAGGGTGAACAGCCAGGATCCCTGCCAGCCTTCGCGCATCTTGGCTAAGTAGCTGAGTCCGTCCAGCGGGTTGATCAGGAACCCTGCAAATTCATAGAATGGCCCGCAGGACCGCCATGCCCAGAGATACGGAACGGCGGTCAGCAGGGGCAGGAGGATCGACGCCGCGATCAGACTTGCGCCTTGCCTGGAGCGCATGGTCTAATTGTAGCTAGAGAAGCAGGTCTGGGCAAAGCCGCAATTCCGATTGAGTTTCATCTTTGCCGGACCCGTCTTGGGATTCCCGCGAGTCCGAGAACCCAAGCCCAAAGCATCCAAGCAGGAAGAACTTCGGCGCTGTCCCAGGCTCTTGCCAGCCGCAGTGGAGGTCCACCTATGTCCAAGTATGCGGCAGCCATTGATCAGGGAACTACCAGCACGCGCTTCATGGTCTTCAACCACTCCGGGGAGGTAATCGCCTCGGCACAGAGAGAACACGCGCAGATCTACCCTAGGCCCGGCTGGGTTGAGCATGTTCCTCTGGAAATCTGGGAGCGGACCCGCGAGGTGATTCGCCTGGGGCTGGAAAAAGGGGGGCTCGTTCCCGAGGACATTGCCGGGGTGGGGATCACCAATCAGAGGGAAACAACCGTCATTTGGAACCGGCGCACCGGGCAACCCTATGGGAACGCGATCGTCTGGCAGGACACGCGCACCGACGTGATCTGCAATGAGCTCGCGCGCGACGGCGGCCCAGATCGCTTCCGGGCGAAAACTGGTCTCCCCCTGGCAACCTATTTCTCCGGGCCCAAGATCAAGTGGATGCTGGACAATATTCCTGGGTTGCGCGCGGATGCGGAAAAAGGAGAGGCGCTCTTTGGGAATATTGACACCTGGCTGATCTGGTGGCTGACGGGTGGACCGCACGGCGGGGTGCACGTCACGGACGTCACCAATGCCAGCCGGACCCTTCTGATGGACCTTGCCAGCCTGAATTGGGATGAGGAAATCCTGGGTGTATTCCAGATCCCTCGTGCGATATTGCCCCATATTCGTGCCTCCTCTGACCCAAAGTTCTATGGGATGACCCAGAGGGACGGTCCGTTCGCTGCGGCCATCCCGGTTTGCGGCGATCTGGGTGATCAACAGGCCGCCCTAGTCGGCCAGACCTGCTTCGATCCAGGCGAGGCCAAGAACACGTACGGAACGGGCTGTTTCTTCTTGCTCAACACCGGCGCCCGGCCAGTCCCCTCGAAAAGTGGGCTGATCACAACGGTGGCTTACCAAATCGGTAAAGCGCCCGTGGTCTATTGCTTGGAGGGGTCCATCGCAATCACCGGGGCTCTGGTGCAGTGGCTGCGGGACAATTTGGGCCTCATCGAGAAATCCTCCGACATCGAGGAACTGGCCGCATCCGTCAAGGACAACGGGGGGATCTACTTCGTGCCTGCCTTTTCGGGATTGTTTGCCCCCCGTTGGCGCTCGGATGCCCGGGGCGTGGTGGTGGGTCTTACACGGTATGTCAACCGCGGTCACATTGCCCGGGCTGCTCTTGAGGCGACGGCCTACCAGACTCGCGAGGTTCGGGACGCTATGGAAAAGGACTCCGGGACCAAGCTCAAGACCCTGAAGGTCGACGGCGGTATGGTTGTGAACAGCCTGCTCATGCAGTTCCAGGCAGACCTTCTGGGGGTGCGGGTAGTTCGCCCCAAGGTTGCGGAAACGACCAGCCTGGGCGCGGCCTATGCAGCGGGTCTGGCCACAGGTTTTTGGGAGGAACTGGAAGACCTTCGCCGCAACTGGGGAGAGGATTGGGAGTGGACCCCCAAGATGGACCCGAGGGAGCGGGAACAACTGTATGCCGGGTGGAACAAGGCGGTCGAGCGGACATACAACTGGGTAGAGGCCTAGAAGAGCTTCCCAGAGCGACCGCGGCCTTCGGCATGATGGGGGAACGGGCCTCGTCGCGATCGGGTTCCGTCACCTTCCTGGCACAGAACGGGTCGCAGAGCCAATCTGCAGGTCGTCCCCGCCATGTCCAGGTTGCCGGGATCGGCTTTGTAGGGGGGAAGACCTGTCCTGGGTGGTCTACATGGCCATTTCGCCCCCGCTGAGACAGAATACCTCCCCCGTCGCAAAGGCAGACTCTTCACTGGCCAAATAGACCGCCAAGGGTCCAATCTCCTCGGGTCGACCGACGCGACGTAGAGGGATCCGCCGCACGATCTTCGGCCCGACGGAGGGATCATCGAGTGCGACCGCGTTCATCTCTGTCCGGAAGTATCCTGGGGCAATAGCGTTTACGCGAACTCCAAACCTGGCCATCTCGAGGGCGAGGGTTTTGGTCAGAGCGATCACGGCCCCTTTGCTGGCCGCATAGGCGCCCAGACCAGGGGGCCCTTTGATGCCGGCAACTGAGGCGATGTTGATGATGTTTCCCGCGCCCCGGTCCCTCATGTGTTTGGCCACCTCGCGACAAGCGTAAAAGGTGCCATTCAGGTTGGTTTCGAGAATCCAATCCCAGGTCTCGTCGGCCGTATCAACCAGTGCCTGCGTCCAGCCCACACCCGCACTGTTCACAAGAATGTCGATGCGGCCCAGGGAGGTCAGCGCCGCAGCGACCATGTCGGTCACGGATCCACTCTGGCGAACGTCGACCTCGAGGGGGAACGCCTTCTGGCCGAGGGACCGAATTGACTGAGCCACCTCCTCGAGCTGCGGCCGCGTGCGACTGGCGATCGCCGCATCCGCTCCCTCGGCGGCAAATGCCAGAGCGATGGCCCGACCTAATCCTCGCCCTCCTCCGATGACCAATGCGTGCTTTCCTGAGAGCCGTCCCATGGGTAGCCTCCGAAGCCATTCTTTCCCGGCGCCGCGCCAGGAGAATTGTCCTTCGAGGAAGACCAATAGGTCTCCGGAGCCGACCTGCCCTTTAGAAGCTGGCCGGGCTCCAGCGGATCAAGTTGTTCAGCCTGGGGCCCCCGGATGAGGCACCCCAAGCCAAGAGATTGAGATGGTTTGGACAAAGAAAACGTCCGCTACGGCGACTCCGATTCCGGGACCCGGAAGGGTCCCAAAACGGCGGCTCGACGCAAGCCGCCCAGGCGACGTAATGGCGAACGAGGAAAGGCCCCGCATCACAATCCTCTCAATCGGCCATAGTTTCTGCAAGACCTGGTCGCAAAGGAGAAGGGCCAGCCCTATCTTGACATTGGCAAGCCAACGCTCGACTGCCAGAAGGAAAATGGAGAGACTGGGAATCCCTTTATGGAGGAGCGAAGCGCAGATCGGTTCGTTCGACGTCAAGCCGAAAGAGAGGTTTCCGAACGAGCTCGGACCATCCTCGTGGCTGCGCGCAACCTCGGGCCCAAGGAATCCGAAGAGCGCTAAGGCGACCAGGCTCAGACGCAGGCCAGCTGCAAGTTCGTTTCCGCACCACAAGGAAAGCGGGGCTCCTGGAACGCTGAACAGGATTCCAACCGGCGGACCCGAGGGAGGCAGGTGCCGGAGAGATCGGAAGAAAGAGTCGTTCCCAAAGACAGGCGCGCCCAACTCCATGGTGGCGAGCTGCGTCCACAGATACTGTCCTCGGAAGGCGGATGCGTGCAGCCTTCTCAGGAGAAAGGGCAGGGGCACCAGGAGGGCAGCCAAGAACCCAGGGCTGGTAGGAGTTTGCGCCTCGATAGACCGAAGTCCGACCTTGGCGAAGAGGGACAAGGACCCGTGAATTAGGGCACCGGCAAGGAGCCGCGGCAATGGGCGAGATCCATTCAGGACGCGACAGGATTGGATCTTTGGCATCCGGAGAATCCGGGAAGAGGGATCGGTTACTCTCGAATCATGATCAGCATCATCTGGAAGGGACTCCGAGCGCGCAGGGCGTGCGGCTCCTTGGCTGGGAGGCCAAGCAATTCGCCGGCGTGAAGCTCGTGTGGTTTTCCGGAGATGCGCACTTCGGCTTCCCCTCGTAGAGCATAAAGAAGGGCGCTATACGGGGCGGTGTGCTCGCTGAGCTCTTCCCCGGTGTCAAAGGCAAAAAGGGTGACCGTCCCACTGGGTTTCTTGATCAAGGTGCGGCTGACCACAGCACCCGGCTGGACCACAACCAAGTCCAGGGCCGGGGTCGGCTGGTCCAGAGGACTCCGCTGAGTGGCGGAAGAATCCACGGCTTCCTCCTTATTCATAGCCCGCTGCGGTCGGGATTCCCTTTTCACCGACCAAGCAGCGGACCAGCAAAGCATGCCCAGAAAGCCCCAAGGCCTTTCGGGTTGCCCATCCAGTGCTCATCTCGCCTCTGACTTGGCCCGTTCCCCCGTATTCGCTTTGGAAGCCGCCTGACCCCTCATCGTAGGTTGGAGTGCCGCAGCGGGAATGGCGCACCCCGGAGGTCGATGGGAGCAGACGGCAAACCTCGGTAGGCCTGAAAGGTACGAACAGAGCAGGGGTCCTGTTAACCCTCCGAGGTTTTCACGCGCTGTAAAATCGTTTCCCCCTCCGGGCAGCCCAGGACGTGGAGGGAGGCCGCAGGTTGCCGGTGGGGCCAGGGTAATGGGGGTGCCCGACGACGGAGGCAACCCGCGAGATAAACTTGACACTTGGTGGGTCAGCAGAGGAGTGGTCCAAGGCAGCTCACTTCTCGCTCCAATGGGGGTCATCGTAATCAACCGAAGCCCGACAAGCTCCCATTCAGAGAGTGCCTACCCATGTACTGACGCGGCCGCAAGGCATCAGGGAGGTGAAGAATCTGCCGCGGGAAGGCATGGCCGGCTCTTGGAATCAAGTGTTGCCACCATGTTCCGCAGGGAGCTATGCCGCTTTATCAGGGAATGCTCGGACACTCCAGTCCGACCATAACTGTTCGTCGAAAGAGCATAGCACAGAAGCGCGGAGCAAGCTATCTGCCTCCGGCTCGCCGCCGCATTTGGTTGGACGGGGCGACTCAGATTCTGGCGATGGCTACGGAGGCCGACTTTGAGCGGCTGCTGGAGTACGGATGGCGACCAGATCTTGAACCGCTCCTGATCTCGATGAGGGCCCGGTGGGGACAACGGTCCTGGCAACGATTCCGCTGTTCGGCAGGCGGATTCTGAGGTCCGTGGACCGAGCGCCACACGGGAGTCTTGGGGTTCTCGGGTACGAGCAGGTCGTCGATGGGGCGACTCCCCGCAACTCGCACGTAATGCGATGCAGAAGAGAATGTTTCCGGAATCTCTCCGGCCTCAGAGTCAAGGTCCTGGCGAGAAGGCTCCTCCCTGGGTCCTTGGGCCCGGGGCAAGACGGATGAAGGGGGCAAGAGGCGCCAGAGGCATGAGGAACACGCCCTACGCTTTCCTTGATCGTCGAGTGAAGGGGGCTGCCCAAAGGAACCCATCCACGTTCTTTCTCTAGCAAGAGTCTTAGGTTCGAGCGGGGGAGCGGTCCCGGGCGGACCGGGGTGAAAGGCCCCCCGACCAGCCTTGGGACTTGGGTTCGTCGGCACATATCGCGATCTAGCCTGGAGGTCTCTGGGCTCGGTTCTCCTCCCGCGGTGGGAGAGGCCTCTGAGGCGAAGGTCACGGGGGGGTGGTCCTTTCTTTGGCCTCGAACCAGGAAACTCAGTCGGCTGGAAGGAACCTGCGGCTCCCTGGTGAATGAAATCGAGAGGACGATTTCACTCGGGCCGGTGCGTTGCTGGACATCCCGATGTCTCGCTCCGGAGCGTGAGATAGGCAGGGACTGCAGCACCGCTCGTCCCGGTCCTGGGCCCAAGTGCCAGATCCCGGGGAACCGTGTCAAGTCAAATGATAATGTTACCGAGGGGGCATGGATCCCTCAACTGATAATGTTACCGAGGGGAGGGTCGCTGGAACCGACCGCCTGGGTTGAAACAGTGTTCGTTGGACGTCTTGGGTGCTATGAAGGTTAGCCCTGGGAAGGCGGTCTAGGCGGTCAAGAAGAACATGGATCTGGTTGCGCAATTCCAAGGGATTGGTGGTCTGACGCAGGTTCGCCAAAGCCTCCCGTTGGTCTGCAGGGAGGCCGTTGCAGGCGCA
>JBEKXU010000021.1:0-51748 GCA_049511715.1 Anaerolineales bacterium | reverse complement strand
CAGGACGTCTACCGCACCCTGTTCCAGCCTACTAAGCCGCAGAAAGGAGTGCCTGCCCCGGTAACATTATCATTTGATAGAACCATGCGCCCTCGGTAACATTATCATTTGACTTGACACGGGGTGGCGGAACCTGAGGGTTCCTCTTTCCGCACACGTGACGCGAGTGCAGCGGCATGCCGCCAACGCGGCAGCAGACGTATCGCCGGGGCAGAGGGAGAGGGGACTCGCAAGCTGAGGCGTGAGCATCAAGGTTCGCATCGGCGTGCCGAAAGACAGCGGATTCGCGCAGCCCGGCGCAGGCCGGCGACCGACCTGCCGACCACCATGACATCATGGTCTACGGGCTGCAACTCCAGCCTCCACAAGATTGCCAGTTGCGTTGCCCCAGCGCGGTCGGACCTGGCCGGCCCGCCTGAGGAGGTATCGCGACCCCCGGACGGACTCTGTTCTCCTGGTCGCCTACTACACCCGCCTGCTCCTCGAGCAGGTCCGTTTCGGCTACAAGCCCTACCTGAGGCCTGGGGCGATGCTATTCCTGGCCCATTTTGTGTGGCCGGCGTACGAGGTGTTGGTCGGCCGGCTACCACCTCTTCCAGGGGACCGCAGCCTCTCCGCCTGCCTTTCCTGGCTCACCGCTCCGGGCTGGCTTGCCTCCACCCTCCGGGACCTGGACCTCACGGACCCCGAGGCTCCGCAGCTACGGGTCTCCGAGCACGACCTCGACCGTGATCTGTCGACCCCCTACAGATAGCTTGCACAAGCGCGCGACGCCGTGTATCGCCAGATCCGGCAGGAACTCAATTGGGACGGCCGCTCGATTCGCGAACCGACGGATCGGGCATCCGCAGCCTTCCTCCTCATGATGCCCGAGGCTCCAGAAAGCTACTTGAGCGCGATCAACAATGGTCCTTACGGCGAGCTTCCGGCCGCCTCCAGGCGAGCCCGGGGCGGGTCCATTCATCGCATTCCCCGATGCGCTCATCGCCGAAAGAACATTGATCGCACGGACCCGGAGGCTATAATGCCCTCAATGGTCTGCCGGAATGATTTGGCGGCGGGCGAGGGAGCCAAGGGAATATGAAATCCACGAAAGGGACATCCGGCCTGGCGGCGGCACTTTCCACATTTGACTCGGGATCCGGGCGGGAACACCTCTTCCGCCTGGAGGCCCTCGAGAAGGAGGGCATCGGGGGCCATCTCCAGCGCCTGCCCTACTCGATCCGCATCCTGCTGGAGTCGCTTCTCCGCAACCTCGACAGCGTCCAGGTCACGGAAGCAGACGTCGAACACCTGGCGGGATGGGACCCCAAGTCGTCCCCCGACTACGAAGTGCCCTTCAAGCCAGCCCGGGTGCTTCTACAGGACTTCACAGGTGTCCCGGCTGTGGTGGATCTGGCCGCCATGCGTTCCGCCATGAAGCGCATGGGCGGGGATCCCAGACGGATCAATCCGCTAATTCCCGTTGATCTGGTGATCGACCACTCGGTGCAGGTCGATGAGTTCGGAACGGCCTCGGCCCTATTTCGCAACGCTCAAATCGAATTCGAGCGCAACCGCGAGCGCTACCAGTTTCTGCGCTGGGGCCAGCAGGCCTTCCGCGATTTCCGCGTTGTGCCCCCGGCCACGGGCATTGTCCACCAGGTGAACCTGGAATACCTGGGCGGGGTTGTTCTCTCCCGCCGCCTTCCCGGCCGAGACTTGCCTCTTGCGATTCCCGATACTCTGGTGGGCACCGACTCCCACACGACGATGATCAACGGGCTCGGGGTCCTGGGCTGGGGAGTCGGAGGCATCGAAGCCGAGGCGGTGATGCTCGGCCAGCCGCTCTATTTCCTTGCCCCACGGGTCGTGGGTTTCCGACTGCAGGGGGAACTGCGTGAGGGCGTAACCGCCACCGATCTCGTCCTCACGGTGGCCCAGAGGCTGCGCCAGAAGGGTGTGGTCGACCAGTTCGTCGAGTTCTACGGGCCAGGCGTTTCCCGGATTGCCCTTCCGGACCGCGCGACCATCGGCAACATGTCGCCCGAGTACGGTGCGACCTGCGCTTTCTTCCCGGTGGATGAGGAGACGCTCGCTTATCTGCGCCGCACCGGGCGGCCGGAGCAGCAGGTGGTCCGGGTGGAGAGGTACTGTAAGGAACAGGGGCTCTTTCGCAGCGACCGCTCCGCCGATCCCGAGTTCTCTGACACGCTGGAACTGGATCTGGGAACGGTTGAGCCCTCGCTCGCCGGTCCTCGCCGACCGCAGGACCGGGTTCCCCTGCGTGACATGAAGAAGTCCTTTCAGGTCGCCCTTCATGACCTTTATGGGAAAGACGGGAAAACCGGAGAAAGGGATCAGACACAAGGAAAAGCAGGCGACGTCCCCAGCCGGGACGGGGACGTGGTGATCGCGGCCATCACCTCCTGCACCAATACCTCCAATCCCTCAGTGATGGTTGCCGCCGGCCTCCTCGCCAAGAAGGCGGTCGAGCGCGGGCTACGCGTCCCGGGATATGTGAAGACCAGCCTGGCCCCAGGCTCGAAGGTCGTCAGCCAGTACCTTCAGGCCGCCGGTCTCCAGAAATACCTTGACCAGCTGGGATTCAACGTGGTCGGATACGGCTGCACCACCTGCATTGGGAACTCCGGACCTCTCTCGGACCCCGTGGCCAACTCCATCCGCGACCACGATCTGGTCGCCGCCGCCGTGCTCTCCGGGAATCGCAACTTCGAGGGCCGGATCCACCCGCTCACCCGAGCCAACTACCTGGCCTCGCCGCCCCTGGTCGTCGCCTTTGCCCTGGCGGGCACGATAGCCGTGGATCTCGAAAGCGAGCCCCTGGGGCGCGATCCGGAAGGGAAGCCCGTCTTCCTGCGCGAGATCTGGCCCTCCTCCAAAGAGATCCTGACCGCGCTTCGGGTAATTGACCCGGACATGTTCCGCGACGCCTACGCCCACGTGTTTGAGGGCAACGAGGCCTGGAATCGGATTGCAGGGGCCAGCGGCGACCTCTATGCCTGGGATCCGGCCTCTTCATACATCCAAGAGCCTCCCTTCTTCGAAGCGATGGAGTTGGAGCCAAGCCCCATTACGCCGCTCCGCAATGCCCGCATCCTCGCGATCTTTGGTGATTCCGTGACCACCGACCACATCTCTCCGGCGGGAGACATCCCTCCGGATGGCCCGGCCGGCGCCTATCTGCGCGCCCGGGGAATTGACAAGCCCGACTTCAATTCCTTCGGCGCTCGCCGCGGCAACCACGAGGTGATGCTGCGCGGGACCTTCGCCAACATCCGCATACGGAACCAGATGGTCCCGGGAAAAGAAGGCGGGTACACCCTTCATCTTCCGGAGGGCAAGTTGCTGCCCATCTATGAGGCGGCGATGAACTACAAGTCCCACGGTGTTCCGCTGGTCGTCCTGGCGGGCAAGGAGTACGGGACCGGCTCGTCCCGCGACTGGGCCGCTAAGGGGACCGCTCTCCTGGGAGTGCGCGCAGTCATTGCCCAGTCCTTCGAACGCATCCACCGCGCCAACCTGGTGGGAATGGGAGTCCTGCCCCTCCAGTTCCACGAAGGGGAGAGTGCCAACTTTCATGGCCTGACTGGAAGGGAGCTGATCTCGATTCTGGGAATCGGCGATTCGCTCCAGCCGGGTGCGGAACTCGAGGTGGAAGCCAAGCGCGAGGACGGAAGCATTTCCAGCTTCAAGGCCCTTGCGCGCCTCGATACTCCAGTCGACCTGGAGTACTACCGCAACGGCGGCATCCTCCCGACCGTGCTGCGGCAGATCCTGCGCACCTCCCGGTAGAGACCCTATTTGGTCTCAATCGAGACCTGGCCAGATTCCCATGCTCCTCCGGGGCGAAACTCTAAGGGCACCCCCCAGGCGACAAGCCTTCCAGCATTCCCTCAACCCGCCGCAACCTGCCGCAGCGAGAGCCGCTAGCGCGCAGCATTGTTCCCTGGTCGGCCCAAGGACACCATCCGCGGCAAGCGGACCAAATGGTCGGGCAGGCCATGGTATAATCCGCTCGCCGTCCAAGAAACCGGTGGGCGGCGAATTGCTGAATGCGGGGTATTCAATGACTGATCTAATGAGGGCACTGGAGCCCCCTGCCAATCCCGAGGTGCCGGAGCTGCGAGCGGGCGACACAGTCAACGTTCACGTTCGCATCAAAGAGGGCGACAAAGAGCGCATCCAGGAATTCCGCGGGACCATTATCCGGGTGCGCAAGGGGGGCAGCCAGGCCTCCTTTACCGTGCGCCGCGTAGCCGCCCACGGCATCGGCGTGGAGCGGACCTTTGCTCTGCGCTCTCCGAATATCGAGCGTGTCCTGGTCCAGAGGCGCTCCCGGGTGCGCCGTGCGCAGCTCTACTTCCTGCGCGGCCTTCGCGGCAAGCGGGCGCGCCTGCGCAGCAAGACCGAGACTCCTCAAGAGTAACTGTTGCCCGCTCCGCCCGCTGCGGAAGGGTTCGTCGGGTTGGAGGCATCCAGGGCGGGGCCGCAAGGCCGCGCCCTTTCTCGTCCCATGTCCTTTCCCCTGATCGGCGTCACCTCCCGATCGACAAACGGGCCGCGCAACCTGACCGGCGTCTCGCGCTCCTACCTGGACGCCCTGACCCAGGCCGGGGCCGCCCCGCTCATGATTCCCGTGGGGCTGGCCGAGGATGCGCTGCGAGAGGTGTTCGACAGAGTCGACGGCCTGCTCTTCCCAGGGGGAGGGGACATTTCGCACCTGCGGCTGGGCATTCCACCGCACCCGCAGCTCTACCAGCCGGATGAGCCGCGCGACGCCCTCGAGTTTGCCCTCGTGCGCTGGGCGGCTGCCGAGGGCAAGCCGTTTCTCGGCATCTGTCGAGGAGTTCAGGTGCTCAACGCCGCCCTGGGCGGCAGCCTGATCCTCGATATCGCGAGCGAAGTCCCCGGGGCGCTGCCCCACGACGCCCCAGATACTTCCCCCCGCGACCATCTCGCGCACTCGATTGCGGTGGATCCCTCGTCTTGTCTGGCCGCGGTCCTCGGCGAGCAGGATCTCCAGGTCAACAGCCTTCATCATCAGGCTGTGCTCGCCCCAGCACCCGGCCTGCGGGTCGTTGCCCGTGCACCCGACGGCGTCATCGAGGCCCTGGAACTCCCCGATCATCCCTACGGCCTGGGGGTCCAATGGCACCCCGAGGAACTCCTGCGCCAAGCATCCATGCAGCGCCTGTTTGCGGGTTTGGTGCAAGCGGCCGGCTCGAACTGAGCCGCGCGGACCCGGCCCCGCGAGAATTCCTGCCGGCCTCCCGGGCCCATTGGGCCCGAATATAATCAGCCTATGTCCAACGCTCCCATTGGCGTCTTCGATTCCGGCGTCGGCGGTCTGTCCGTCCTGCGTGAGATCCGCGCCCTGCTCCCGGCGGAGGCGCTGATCTACTTCGCCGATCAGGCCCATGTCCCCTATGGACCTAGGTCCCTAGAGCAGGTGCGCTCTTTCGCCGTGGGCATTGCGCGCTTCTTGCTCCAGCAGAGCAGCAAGATCATCGTCGTGGCTTGCAATACGGCCTCCGCGGCCGCCCTCAAGCACCTGCGCTCGACCTTCCCCGATACCCCCTTCGTGGGAATGGAACCCGCCGTGAAACCTGCGGCCGAGCGCAGCCGCAGACGCACGATCGGCGTCCTCGCCACCCCGGCCACCTTTGAGGGGGACCTCTTTGCCAGCGTCGTCGACCGCCACGCCCAAGGCGTGCGTGTGCTGACCCAGACTTGTCCGGGCCTGGTGGAAGAGATCGAGCGCGGCAACGTGGACGGAGAGGATGTACGCCAGCTGCTCCAGGACTGCCTCACACCCCTGCGTGAGGCGGGCATCGATTCCCTGGTGCTGGGATGCACGCATTACCCCTTTGCCCTGAAGGCCATCCGCGAAGCGGCCGGTCCCGGGGTGGAGATCATTGACCCGGCCCCGGCCGTGGCGCGTCAGGTGCGGCGGGTGCTCGAGGAGCGAGGGCTTTTGTGTTCCTCACAGAGCAGCGCCGAGCCGGTTTACGTTACCAGCGGGGACCCCGCCGCACTCGAAGCCGCGCTCGATGGGCTTCTGGGCCTACACGCCAAGCCCTTGGCCGCCCACTGGGCAGGATCCGTCCTGACATTACGTTGACCGCCCGAACAGCGCACCGGCACCCCAACCGCAAGGGAGAGCTTGGCCCTCGGCCCTCGGGTAGCGCCTCTCACAAGTGGTTCGCAAGTAGATCAGGGGAGATGTTCGAGGTCGCTGAGATCCTGATGGCGGCCGGCGGCCTTTTTGGTCGCTTTGAGGTCCGCCAGGCTGATCAGGCTGACCGGGACACCATCCAGAGTTTTCGTTTGCCTTCGGGCGTAGCATGAGGGGAAGTCAACCCCGGAGATGGTCGTGAGGATCTCGATCCGGACGGGCGGCACCCCCATACGCACGACCCGGTCCGGCTGGAGGAAAAGGCCGGGGGAAAGCTGAGGCGGATTGAAGCCGAACTTCTCAAGAACTTCCACCAGGCGCCCTGCGTTTTCCTCGCCGAGGCCCACCCAGACATCCAGGCCCGCCGTGGCCCGGGGATGTCCATGCAGGCCGACCGCGTAACCGCCCACGAGAAGGTACTCAACCCCGTGGGAATGGAGCAATTTCAAGAACTCTTTGAAGTCGGGCGGAAGACCAGTCGTAGCCATAGACCATGCGGCGGGAGACCTCAATCGCCCCGAGGCGGTCCTCGTGGCTCCGCACCAGCCAGAATTCCAGATCATCGGAACGATCGTGGAGAGAAACCACGCTGAACACCGATCGGTCGAGCGGCGGGAACGCGGCGGAGGTCATAGGGCAAGTATACTCGAGGGCGGTGAGGGCGGCAGCGCACGGACCGAGCCGCGTCCAGCTCCGAACTGATCTCTCTGCCTTGACCGGCGTGTGGGTTCAGAGTGGCTGTTGGGCCCGGCCAATCCGCAAATTGGGCCCCCTGGGCTAAGGGACGTCACCTCAGGCGGGTATGCCACCGCGCATTGGCTGCGGCTTGCCAAAGCTGTACGAGGGTGTCAGAATGAACCCTTGAGGCTCATCTGAGTGGCGGAGGGCGCTGCGGCCCCAGAGGGCGTGAGGAGGTCGTTCGCTGATGAATTGGCGCCGGAGGATCAATCCCGTATTCATGGAAAAGGCCGCTGTTCTGGCCTTCTTCATTGCCCTGGCTCTGCTCCTGCGCTTGCTTCTTTCGCCCTTCATGAGCCACGACATGTCGTCGCTCCTGACCTGGCTCCTTCATGTCAAGAAGCATGGAATCCTGGCTTACGGTACGACGTTCACGACCTACCCCCCTCTATACAGCTACCTGTTGGGCCTGGTGAGCCTGATCACACCCCCCATCTCCAGCGTCCTGGCCATCAAGCTGATCTCGATCGCCTTCGACTTCGTTTGCTCCTTTTTCGTCTACCGCGTCGTGTCCCTCCGCTTTCGAGACGGATATGCCCCCATCCTCGCCCTGATCGCCTTCCTGTTCGCCCCGACCGTGATTCTCAATTCCTCCGTGTGGGGCCAGAACGACATGGTGTATACCGTCTGGCTCGTCGCCTGCGTCTACTTCCTGGCCACCGAACACCATTGGGCCGCGACGCTCTGTTTTGGACTAGCCCTCGCCGTGAAACTCCAGGCGATCTTTCTTGCCCCCCTCTTGATCGTGCTCTGCCTGCGCCGCGCTCTTCCCTGGAAGACCCTACTGCTCATCCCCGTCCCCTACCTCGTCTCGATTGTGCCCGCTTGGGCTCTGGGCTCCCCTCTTCACGATCTTTTGACCGTCTACTTTGGACAAACCGCAGCCTTCCCCCTATTATCCGATAACGCGGCCAGCCTTTACGCCTGGATTCCGAATCGGTTCTTCGCCGAGTTGCTTCCCGCAAGCCTGGTTTTCGCCTTCGCCATGGTCTGTCTGTACATCCTGGTCGCCTCCAGGAGACGCACCCCGCTGACCACCCCGGTCGTGGTCCAACTCGCTACCTTCTCCGTCCTTCTTATGCCCTTCGTCCTGCCCGAAATGCATGAACGCTTCTTTTTTGCCGCGGATGTGCTCTCCATCCTCTTCGCCTTCTATTTCCCCTCCTACTTCTTCGTCCCGATCCTGGTGGGCGGCGTTTCTCTCTTTTCCTACCTGCCTTACCTGTTCGCGGTCACGCCTGTCTCCTATTCGGTCTTGGCCTTCGTTCAGCTGGGCACGATCGTGATCCTGGCCCGGCACCTGATGACCACCCTCTTCCCCCACGGACCCAACCCCCTCGTGGGGTAGCCCGGCGGCTCTCGCGCGACCTCAGCGGCGGTCAATCATCGGCCCGCCACCTGGCGGATTCTCCCTCGCCCCAACGCGGATCGTCAGCCCGGCCTGGGACAGCTCTCGCCACATTTCCTCGTGGCATTGAGCTTCCTTATCTTGCAGCCAGGGGCCGGCAGCCCATGATCCTTCGATATTCCGCGCGAAAAAGAAACCCCGCCTCTTCTGAGGCGGGGCAAACTCCAGAAAGGGTCCCCCTCCACCCTGATCCCCCTGCGACTATCCGCGGCGGTTTAGTTGTCGGCGCCTTCGCTTGGCGCCGCCGGAGGCGCCTCCGGAACCGTGTCCTGCAGGCCTTCACCGCCCTCGTTGCCGTTCTCATCCGGCAGGTCTTCGGCCGCGATGCGGGCCAGCGAGGCGACGGAATCCCCTTCCTTGAGCTTCATCACCCGGGTCCCCATCGTCGCGCGTCCCGCGCGGCGGATCTGCTTGACCCGAACCCGCAGGGCGACCCCGCCCGAGGTAATGACCATGACCTCGTCATCCTCGTGGACCACGCGTGCGGATGCAATCGTCCCCGTGACGCCGATGAACTTTTGAGCCAGGGTCGCGACCCCGCCGGTGGCGCGGCCCTTGGGGGCGTATTCCTTCAGAGGCGTGCGCTTGCCGTACCCGCCGGTTGTCACCACCAGCAGATCGGCTCGCAGATCGACCACATCCATAGAGGTGACGAAGTCCTCCGGCCCCAATCGAATCGCATTCACCCCGGCCGCCTGCCGGCCCATGGACCGCACCAACTTCTCCGAGTAGCGCAGGGCGCGCCCCTTTTCCGTCACCAGGATGATCTCTTGAGTTCCGTCCGTAACCCGGACCCATCCCAGCGTGTCGCCCGTCTCCAAGGAGAGGGCCACCAGGCCGGAGGGCCGCACCGACTCAAATTCCGAGAGGGCGACGCGCTTGATCCGTCCCCGGCGGGTCACCATGATGCAGAAGCCCTTGGCCTGGAAGCTCCGCACGGCAACCGCCGCCGTGATCGTTTCGCCTCCCGAAATTGCCAGCACGTTCGCAATGGGACTGCCTCGGTCGGCCCGGTCGGCCTCCGGAATGCGGTGGGCCTTCTCAGAGTAGACCTTGCCGCGATCGGAAAAGAAAAGCACCGAGTCGAGGGAACGAGCCGGGAAGAGAGAGGTCACCTCGTCTTCCTCGCGCAGCTCATGGCCGGTAACCCCCTTGCCGCCCCGCCCTTGGGTGCGATACAGCCGGGCCGGAACGCGCTTGATGTATCCGCGCTGGGTCACGGAGATGACCACGGCCTCGTCGCGAACCAGGTCCTCCTCGCGCAGCTCTTCGGTGGCCCCCGCCGCCACGCGAGTGCGGCGGTCGTCCCCGTACTTCGCGGACAGTTCCCCGAGGTCCTTCTGGATCAGCGCCAGGATCTTCTTGGGGTGGGCCAGCAGGTCCTCCAGGTAAGCAATGGTCTTGAGGAGCTCCTTGTGCTCCTCCTCGATCTTCTGCCGCTCCAGGGCCGCCAGCCGCCGTAGCTGCATCTCCAGGATGGCCTGCGCCTGGATCTCGGAAAGCTTGAAGCGCTGCATCAGGTGGGTCTTGGCCACCTCGGCATCCTTGGACTCGCGGATAGTCTTGATGACCGCGTCCAGGTTCGTCAGCGCCAGCAGCAGCCCGTCCAGGACATGGGCCCGGGCGCGCGCCTTCGCCAGATCGAACTGCGAGCGGCGGGTGATCACGCTCTGGCGGTGCTGGATATAGATCTGCAGGGCGTGCTTGAGGGTCAGCAACCGCGGCTCGCCGTCCACCAGAGCCAGCATCTGGACCCCGAACGTGCTTTGCAGCGGGGTGTACTTGTAGAGCTGGTTGAGGACCTGGCGCGGCGCCGCCGTGCGCTTGAGTTCCAGCACGATGCTCATCCCGCGCCGGTCGGACTCGTCGCGCAGGTCGGAGATGGAATCGATGCGCCCCTCCCGCGCCAGCTCCGCGATGCGCTCGATCAGGGTGCCTTTGCCGATCTGGTAGGGGATCTCGGAGATCACGATGCGGAAGCGGCCGCCGCTCATCTCCTCGATCCGCGCCACCCCGCGCACCACAACCCGACCGCGGCCGGTGGCGTAGGTCGAAATAATCCCCTCGGTCCCCACAATCACCCCGCCGGTGGGGAAGTCGGGGCCGCGCAGGTGCTGCATCAGGTCCTCGACCGTGACCTCGTCCATCTCATCGTAGCGCTCGATCAGGTAATTGATGGCGGAGGCCAGCTCGCGCAGGTTGTGGGGGGGAACATTGGTGGCCATGCCCACCGCGATCCCGGAGGAGCCGTTGAGGAGCAGATTAGGGAGGCGGGAGGGCAGGACCAGCGGCTCGCGCAGGGTCCCGTCGAAATTATCCGCAAAGTCGACGGTCTCCTTGTCGATGTCCAGCAGCATCTCCTCCGCCAGGTGGGACAGGCGCGCCTCGGTATAGCGCATGGCCGCGGGAGCGTCCCCGTCGATCGAGCCGAAGTTCCCCTGGCCGTCCACCAGCGGGTAGCGCATGGAGAAATCCTGCGCCAGGCGCGCCATCGCGTCGTAGATTGCCATATCGCCGTGGGGGTGGTACTTGCCCAGCACGTCGCCGACGATGCGGGCGGATTTCCGGTGGGCGCCGGTCGCGCGCACCCCCATGTCGTACATGGCGTAGAGGATGCGCCGGTGCACCGGCTTGAGGCCATCGCGTGAATCGGGCAGGGCGCGGGCCACGATCACGCTCATGGCGTAGTCGAGGTAGGCGCTGCGCACCTGCCGGTCGATGTCCACTATCTGGACCGTGCCGATATCCAAACCGCCGTTCCCTTTGGGGTCAGCCATGTTAAGCGATTATACCGTGGAGGCGGAAAACCAGGGGATTCTCAGGCTATCTCAAGACCTTATCCGAAACCTGCTGGAGGCTTCTCAGTCTGTGTTGCTCCTATTATCCTTCCAACAATTTACGGTGCGACCCTTCCAAAGCAGCTTCTGAACGCCAAGCCCTCTCACGGCTGGCGCCAGAGGATGCAAACCACAGACTCAAAGGCCCTACTGGTAGAGGTTCATTCCGGAGGTGTCAGGGCGCCCTCAGGGTGAACCCCGCAGCCAGGTCCCCTGGTGTCCTTAACCTCAAGTCTTTGCTGAAGTTCGGAGTGCAGGGCAGCGGGGCATCCCAACACTCATCACCGGTACTCGGAACGTAAACCAAGAGCCCGGAGTCCGTCACGCGCTCGGCCAATGGCGCTCGCGGCACTTTCGTCCAGCGTTCTTTGCGGATGCAGACCGTTTGGAAACGAGTAACCGACGAGATGCAGGGCCGGTACCACGTCACATGGCCGGCGACAAACTGGAAAAGGTAAAAATTGCCAACCAAAAAGGCCATGAGGAAGAGGACAGCAAACGCCGGCTTGCTTACGATCCCCTGGATCGACAGGAGAAAAAGAACGGCAAAGGCGGTCGCCAGGAGGTAGAAAAGCGCATTCGCAAACCGCGGATCGGGGGCCGTGAAGAACCAATACAGCAGGCCAAGGATGAGCGGGGCCAGAATCCCCCACTCCAGGGCGCGAGGACGGCTCTTCCGGTTGAAGAGGATCGCAAGGAGGGCGGCAAGGCAGAACAGCCCGGATACCTTGAGCGGATCCACAACGGCGACAAAGTCCGTCGACTCCTTTTGCAACCAAGGCCCGAGCCAATTCCAGTTCCCGAGAACTTTGCTCGGATCTTGTCCCGGAGTCCTCGCCCAGCTGTAAATCCAGTCCGCGTCGCTGATGGCCTGTGCCTTGGGTACGGCCCAGTCGACCGGAATGTATCCGATGGTGGAAGGATAGAGCGGGGCGCCCGAAAGCACAAACCCCTGAAGCAACCAGACGAGCGTCAAAAAGGCCGGAGGCACGAACATCCGTGCAGCGCTTTGAATAGCTGGACGGGATGCGCTCAGCCAGTAAGCGACCACGAAGCCCGCGAGGGTCACCGCAAACACCAGGTTGCTCAGCTTGATCGTTACGGCGGTGGCCGCCAGAATCAGCATCACCGCCGCGCGGTAGCTCTGATTGCGGTTTCCTCGGATCCATTGCGCGATCCCCTGGCACAACACCACAAACAACACCAATTCAATCAGCGTGGAGGCTAAGTCGGCGTCGGGGGAAGCGATCTCACCCGTGGCAACGTATGCCAGCCACGGAAGCGCGAAGAGGGCGGGGGCATACTCAAAGGGATGGGAACGTAGCAGAGAGGCCGGGTGCTTGACGACCGGGGCCAGGACCTCGAACAAAGTCGCAATGGTGAGGACAAAAAGGAAGCTGACGGCGATCGAGAACCCATGGTCAAAGAACGGGTGAAAGTTGAGCGCCGAAGCAAAAGTTAAAAAGGAGGAGTTGAAGGCCAACCGGCCGTGAAGATTGCCCAGTCCGGGGACGGTCGCAAAGGTTTCGATCCAACGGATCGCACTGAGGCCGTAAAGACCCGCATCATACAAGTCCGTGCCCAACGTAATGGACTTCACGATGAACCAGCCAGCCGCGGCGAGCCACAAGACAAGCTCTCCAATGACCCCCACCCAAATTGGGTGCCGTTTCGCCCACTGGAACACCGCGCGCTTGATGGGAAGAATAGAGAAGGCAATCCCGAGCACCAAGACGGGGACGACCACGTAGGCCGTTACAGGCAGTACAAAATGGAGAATCTGGAAGATGAGAAGTGCGACCGCCCACCCCAACCAGACCGAGATAAGCCACGAGCCATTGCCTTCCTCTCCCAGATGCAAGGCGCCCTCGGTGGCCCTTCCCCAGCCCAGGAAGGCAAGACCCAGGAGCAGGTAAAGGAGGAGCACCTCCAACAACAACGACATCCGCGCCTCCACTCCCCTCTTGAGTTCACTGACCCTGTGGCGCAGCGGCTGCGTGTGCGGCCCCAAGCGGGAGGTCCAACGCAGGGTAAATGCGGTGAACTTGAGCGAGTTTATCACAGGGGAACGGAGCCATCGCCTGCTGCGAAGAGCGCAGACGATGGCGGCCCTTCATCGTTTCTTTCTTTTTCCTGGCCCCCGCCTCGTTTCCTCGATGAGCCGCGGGACACCCGCTCGGCCGAAGCCGGGGCGGAACCAGCCAGACCGGATTGACTCCATGAATTGCCGGTGCTACAAACCCATTCCATCCGCGCAAGTCCCATTCCGGGGGAAACCCTATGGCCAGCAAAGCCGTCCGCAGCCTGGTCCGAGCTCTGATCATCACCCTTGTGGTTGTCCTGATCCTGTGCGGCTTCGGGGTGTACATCGCCAGGCGCTCCTTCCCGCAGACCTCGGGATCGCTTGCGGTGGCCGCCCTGCACGGGCCGGTGCAGGTGTACCGCGATGCTCAGGGCATTCCCCAGATCTATGCCCAGGACGAGCATGACCTCTTTTTCGCGCAGGGCTACGTCCAAGCCCAGGACCGCTTCTGGCAAATGGACTTTTGGCGCCACATCGGCAGCGGCACCCTGTCGGAGATGTTCGGGGACAGCGAGGTTAAGACCGATCTCTTCCTGCGCACCCTGGGCTGGGCCCGGGTCAGCCAGCAGGAGGTCGCCCAGATGGACCCGGCGACCCTGGCCATGCTGCAGGACTACGCCGACGGGGTGAATTCCTACCTGGCCGGACATCAGGGCAGCGCCCTCAGCCTCGAGTACTCGGTCCTCAGCCTGCTCAATCCAGCCTACCGGCCCGCGCCCTGGGAACCCGTCAACACCTTGACCTGGGCTAAGGTCATGTCCTGGGACCTGGGCGGCAACATGGACAGCGAGATCGAACGCTCGATTCTGCTCAAGACCCTCGGGCCGGACCTGACGGCCCAGATCGTCCCCAGCACGTATCCTTCGAACAACCCGACCATTCTGCCCAATTCTCCCTTTGGCCCGGGGGGCGCGCCCCTGGCGGACACCGAGACGGCCAGCCTACTGGCAACCAATCCCCAGTTGTATTCCAGCCTGACCGCGCTCAGTTCCCAGATTGCGTCCGTAAACGCGCTGACCGGAGGGGGCCAGCGCGGCCTGGGGTCGAATGACTGGACCGTCAGCGGCTCGCGCACGACCACCGGCATGCCGATCGTGGCGAACGATCCCCACCTGGACATCCAAATGCCTTCGATCTGGTACCAGATGGGCCTGCACTGCGCTCCCAAGACCGCTGCCTGCCCCTTTGACGTGGTCGGGTTCACCTTCGCCGGCGCGCCGGGGGTCATCATCGGCCACAACGACCAGATCGCCTGGGGCGTCACCAATGTCAATCCGGATGTCCAGGATCTCTACATTGAAAAGATCAACCCGAGCAATCCCGACCAGTACCAGGTCAACGGAAAGTGGGTCGACATGACCCTGGTGAAGGAGACGATCCATGTAGCGGGCGGGAAGGACGTTCCGCTGACCGTGCGCTACACGCGCCACGGACCGATCGTCTCAGACACCTATGCCTCCCTGCAGGGATTTGGCCAAAAAGCCGGCCTGGCTTTGCCCGCCAAGTTCGCGCTCGCTCTGCGCTGGACGGCTCTGGAGCCTTCCATGACCTGGAGCGCGATCCTCAAGTTGGACCAGGCCACGAATTTCCAGCAGTTCCGCGATGCGCTGCGCGGCTGGGATGTCCCCTCCCAGAACTTCGTGTACGCCGATGTGCAGGGGAATATCGGCTACCAGGTACCGGGCAAGATCCCCATTCGGGCCCACGGGAACGGGCTGATGCCGGTGCCGGGCTGGACCGATGAGTACGAGTGGACCGGCTACATTCCGTTCGACCAGCTACCCTATTCCTACAACCCTCCCCAGGGTTTCATCGTCAGCGCCAACAATCAGGTGGTCGGGAGCAACTATCCCTATCTGATCACGCTCGAATGGGACAAGGGATACCGGGCGGCGCGCATCACCCAGATGATCGAAGCCAAACCCAAGCTCTCGCTGCAGGATATGGAGGCCATCCAGGGGGACGACTACGATGCCTCGGCGGCCGAGACCCTTCCGTACCTGGAAGCGCTGACCTGGTCGGTCCCGGAGGAGCAGCAGGCCGTGCAGCTCTTGAAGGGCTGGGATCTCCAGGACCGGATGGATTCCACGCCTGCCGCGATCTACAACGCCTTCTACAACGCCCTCTTGGCCGACACCTTCCACAACAAGCTCCCCAAGGACTACTGGCCCGAGGGGGATGACACCTACTTCTACATCGTCGGAGAGCTGCTCACCCAGCCGAACAGCCCCTGGTGGGATGACCCGTCGACACCGCAGGTCGAGCGACGGGACGACATCTTGCGGCGCGCGCTGAATGACGGCCTGGCGGATCTGCAGGCGCGGCTGGGCGGGAACATGAACGACTGGCAATGGGGGCAATTCCACACGGCCACGTTCCAGAACCAATCCCTGGGCGAATCCGGGGTTGGGCCGATTGAGGCGCTCTTCAACCGCGGTCCCTATGCCGTTTCCGGCAGTGCGGCGGTCCCCAACGCCACGGCCTGGGAAGCCAATCAGGGATATGCGGTGACCTCCCTACCCTCGATGAGGATGCTTGTCGACCTTTCCAATTTCGACAACTCGCTGACCGTGAACACCACGGGCCAATCCGGGCATGCCTACAACCCTCACTATGATGATCTGATCAACCTGTGGCGCACGATCCAGTACTACCCGATGCTGTGGAGCCAGAACCGCGTGATCTCCTCCAGCCCGCAGCATCTCACCCTGACGCCGTAGGCCGCATTCTCGCCTAACACGAGAAAAGCGAAGGGCACGCTGCGCCCTTCGCTTTGGATTCCGCGGCCGCTCGGCTTTTCGGTCAGAACGGAAGAAAGACACGCTGGGTCACCAGCAGGCAGAGGGCTCCCAGCACGCAGACGTCGAGAAAAAGGAAAACCGCCAGGAGCAGGCTTTGCGCCGGGGTCAGGTGAAAGCGCAAGGGACGGCGCGTTTCCTCGGGAGGCAACTCGTCTTCCGGAGGCTCATACCCGGCACGCTCGCGAAGGTTATCCAGCATCGATCCCTCCCATTCTGCTCCGCTTGCTTCCATCCGGCGTCCGCCCGGTCCCCGATCACCATCAGGGAGTGGGCGTAGGCACGGTCCCCACGAGGATTTGTACCCAGAACGGGACCCGCCCGCTCAGTTCGGTCCCGAACGTGATCCCGGACGGGTCGCTGAGCAGCCACTCGCCCTTGTACGACCCGTCCGTGCTCGGGGCAGTCATCTTGAACGAAATGTTGACCGTTCCCCCGGGGGCCACCTGACCACTCAGGGCTTGGCTCGAGTCCGCCCCCATCTGGTCGCCGCTGTAGAAGACCACCTTGTAGTTGTTGGTCCAGGTGCAGGTGCCGGAATTCTTCAGCTGCCAGCCCTTCGTGAATTTCTGACCCGCTTTCATCTGGGTGCCGTCCGGAACAGTCAAATCCGACACAAAAGAGGCATCCAGGGTGCACCCGCCGCTCCCTGTCGGGGGCTGCAGCAGGACGGCCGTCGGGGCCAGCGTCGCGGCACTGGTCGGGGTGACGCTGGGGACGGGAGTATTCGTCGGCGCGGAGGGCGTTTCCGAAGCAGTGCTGGTTGGGCTGGGGGCATTGAGCGTCTGAAAGAAGGTCGTCGCCATCTGGTCGGAGGACGAGGTCGGGGTGGCGGCCGCAGCGGTCGGAGCAGATTGACCGCAGGCGCAAAGCGCCACAGCCAGCAACAGTCCCATTCCCAGCAAGAGTTTCCGATTCATGGGTCCTCCTGACGAACTCTGTTGCGCGCACCCTGCCATGACCACATCCTGATCCACCGGGCGCATCCGCCCGAGGCCAATTTCCTCGGGCCTTTCACTGATTCCGCCGTTCCGCAAACATCCCCCTCGAACGGCCAGAATTATACCAACCTTAACGCTTTCCAACACCAAGCGCCGGACGACAAGGGGCACCCTGGACAGCTTCCCTTTGGAAGAATGCGTCAGAGAACCCCCGGTCAAGGCTTCGTGAGCGGCGGTCAGAAGATTCGGCTCCAGCCGCAGGCCGTCCTGAGCCTCCCCCCAGTCCGGATCTCATCCCGTCACCGTCGAACGAGACCCTTCCCCAGGGCCCATTGCCGGGATCCCTCTCTCACCCCGGAATCGCTGCCCGACAAGCAACATGCCTGCTGCGGCCCGCCGTCCTGGAGCGAATCCCCATCGTCAGCGAATCGAATGAAGTTGGAGAGAACCTCGGAATCGCCCCGGTCGACCTTCTCTCCCCTGAGAGAGGGCCGGAAGATCGGGGGCGACCAACCCTGGGCAGCTGAGATTGGACTCGTCGTCAGCGGGCGACAGAAGCCAGCGATCGGGGAGGGCAGCGGATGGATCGGGTATCAGACTGGGGGCGTGGCGCTGCTGGACGGCGGTCCCACCCTGATTTTCACCCAGAAGTTGCTCGTCCCGCTGGCCCCCGTCCCAAACAATACCCCGGCGTTGTTGCGCAGTTTCCAGTTTCCCTGGTAGTACCCGCTGCTGGCGGGCGCGTCCAGGTTCGCCGAAACATCGACGCCTGCGCCCGGCGGGACGTCCGCGGCGAAGGCAATCACCGATGGCGCACTCATCTGATCCCCGCTGAAGAAGACCAGGGCGTAGCGGCTGGTCCAGGTGCAGGTGCCGGCGTTCTTGAGCCGCCACGTCTTGGTGAAGGTGGTGCCGGCGCTGAAGAGGGTCCCATCCGGAACCGTCACGTCCGCGACAAAACCGGCCCGATCCGTGCAACCCACGGTGGGGGCCGGGCTGGGCGGGGCGGAAGTCGCGCTCGCAACGGGAGCGGCGGGCGGGGGAGTACCCGAGGGCATCGCTGTGGGAGGGAACACGGGCTGGGAGGCTTGTTGGGTCCCCAGCAGCGCGGCCAGCGTCGCGCCCGCCGCCTGCCCCGGCGGGATCGTGGGAACCCCGCGTGTTTCCAGACCCAGATTGCAGGCGGTCAGCAGGAAAGTCAAGAGGACAGTAGTGGTGGCGGACACTCGAGGGGACATCCCAGGCCTCCCCTGAGCGGCGGGCGACGGCCGCCCCGGCTCCGGGTTCGATCGCGCAGGATTATACCTGCCGGACCCGCCTCGGGCCCGGCCCGGTTCGGGCCGCCGTTCGGGCGGGTATAATCGTTTTAGACGCCAAGGAGAAGTGGAACAAACCATGCCCGCCGAAGATGTGTCACGCCAAGTGAAATGGTTGGACGAAGAGCGCCGCAAAGAGAAGGCGGATCGCGCCCGGCTGGAAGAAAAACTGGCGGGCCTGGAGGCCCAGCTCGCGGACCAGGCCAACCGGGTTGGCGAGCTGAGCGATCAATATGCCAAGTCCGGCGGCAAGATCAAGCCCGGGCAAGTGGAGGAGCTGCTGGCGCGCCATCGCCAGGAAACGTCTCGCGCCATCGAGGATCTGGAGAAGAAACGCCTCCAGGCCGAGGAGCAGGCCGGCCGCGCTCGGGCGGCGGAGCGCGAACGCCTGGACAAGAGCCTGGCCGATATCTACCGGCAACTCAGCCTGGTCGGGGAGATCCAGAAGGACCTCGAGGTGCGGCGGGAGGATGCCGGCAGGCTCTCGGCCGCGGTCCAGGACATGCAAAAGGCCGTGGAGCGCGCGGAACGCCACGAGGAAGACCGTTCCCGGACGATCGCGTCCATGGAGGAGGCCCGCCGGCAGGACATCCGCCGCTTGGGAGAGGTCCAGGGGGAAAGCCAAGCCCTGCGGCAGAAGAACAGCGAGAACGATGCCCGCCTGGAAACCCTCGAGTCAGCTTCCCGCCGAATCGAGGCCCGGGTCTCGGAACTGGCGGCCGCGGACGTGGAGCGGCGCAGTTCGCTGGCCGCCTGGCAGGAGCAGCAGAGCGCGACGTTTACCGAGCGCGAACGGCAGTGGCGGGATTGGGACAAAGTTCTCTCGGCGGCGGCCCTGCAAGTAAAAGAGCTTGCCGAACGCACGGAAACCTACGCCGAGACCAACCGCGTCATGCGCCAGACCCTTGAGGATCTTCGGGATCAAAGGGAGCGCATGGACCAGCACCTGCACGAGATCGAGGAGATCGTTCGTCTTGACGCCGACCGTGTGCATCAGGAGTGGTCCACTTTTCTTGCCGATGATCAGAAGCGCTGGACGTCGCACGACCTCACGCGCACGGACGAGTGGCAGGAACACGACCGCCAGGACAAGAAGAACCTCGAACGACTCGCTCGTCTGGACGAGCAGGTGACCGAATCGCTGGAGCTGGTGCGCGCGCTGGAGGAGACGGATCGCCTGCGCCTGGAGGCCATGGCCAACCTCCTGCGCGAATGGCTCGCCCGCGTGGAGCAGCCGCTTTAGCCCTCCCCCCGAGTGCCCAGCGATGCGTGTGATCGCGACGGCCGGTCATGTCGATCACGGGAAATCCGCGCTGGTGGAAGCGCTCACCGGCACTCACCCCGATCGTCTCATCGAAGAGAAAGAACGCGAGATGACCATCGATCTCGGCTTCGCCTATTTCCAGCTGCCCGGGGGCGAGCCGGTGGCGATTATTGACGTGCCCGGTCACCGCGATTTTGTCGAGAACATGCTGGCCGGAGTCGGCGGGGTGGACGCGGCGCTTCTGGTCATTGCCGCCGATGAAGGCGTGATGCCCCAGACCCGCGAGCACCTGGCCATCCTGGACCTGTTGGGAATCCGCTCCGCTGTCGTGGCCCTCACCAAAGTGGATCTGGTTGCGGACCGCGAGTGGCTGGAGATGGTCCGCGAGGAGGTGCAGCGCCTGCTGGCCCCGACGGAGCTCGCCTCCTCCCCGATCCTTCCGGTTTCTGCCCGCACGCGCCAGGGCCTCGAGCCTCTGACACGAGCTCTCACCCAGGTGCTGGCGGACCAGCCCCGCCGGCCGGACCTTGGCCGGCCCCGTCTGCCCGTCGACCGGGCTTTCACCCTCCCCGGTTTTGGCACCCTGGTCACCGGAACACTGCTCGACGGAGCCTTCCGGCTAGGCGAGGAGGTTGAGGTGCTCCCCGAAGGCCGGCGGGCCCGCATCCGGGGGCTCGAGTCGCATCACCAGCGGATCGAACGGGCCGTCCCCGGGAGCCGCGTCGCAATCAACCTGAGCGGGGTCGAGGTCGAGCAGGTCCGCCGCGGGCATCTGATCGCGCATCCCGGCGACTACCTTCCCACTCGAAGACTGGATCTGCACGTGCGCCAGCTGAGGGAAACGGAACGGCCCCTGGAGCACAACGAGGCAGTCAAGCTGTTCCTGGGAACGAGCGAAGTCCTCGCGCGGACCAGAATCCTGGGAGCAGATCGGGTAGCTCCCGGGGAAGAGGGCTGGGTCCAACTCGAGCTCAGCCGGCCGCTGGTCGCGGCCCGCGGGGACCGTTTTGTCCTGCGCCGCCCCTCTCCAGGGATGACGCTGGGCGGAGGGACCGTGGTCGAGCCTCATCCCACTCGCCGCTACCGCCGCTCGGACCCGTCCGTTCTAGATCGACTCAAGGCGCTTGACCGCGGCACCCCGGTCGACCTCCTCTGGCAATCCGCCCTGGCCCTGGGCCTCACCGGCGCCTCGGAACTTCTCGCGCGGGCGCGGCTGGATGAGGGTCCGGGCCGCTCCGCGCTGGGCGAACTGCTGGCCCAGGGAAAGCTGATCGTCCTGGGGGAAGGGGCGGATCCGGATCGGGCCGGACTGCTGATCGCCCAGCCCCGCTGGGAATCGCTCATGGGGGACCTGGTGCGGCTGCTCTCCGACTATCACCAGGCCCATCCCCTGCGGTCGGGGATGCCGCGCGAGGAAGCGAGAAGCCGCCTCGGCCTCGCGCAGAAATTTCTGGCTCCTGTCCTCGCCCGGGCCGCTTTGGAAAACCGCCTTCAGGAGGGTCCGCGTGGCATCCGGCTCCCGGAGTTCTCGGTCCGCTTCAACCCGGCGCAGCAGGAGCAGATCAACCAGTGCCTCGCCCTTTTCGCCCGCGATCCATTCAACCCCCCTTCGGTGAAAGCCTGCCAGGAGGCCATCGGGGAGGAGGTTTTCACAGCCCTGCTGGAACAGGACAGGCTGCGGCAAGCGTCTTCCGAGGTGGTTTTCCTGCGGGAAACCGATGAGAGAATGGAGGCGGAGATTCGCGAAATGCTCCGGCAAAAGGGGACGACCACCGTGGCCGAAGTCCGGGATCACTTCGGCACCTCACGCAAGTATGCCGTGGCTTATCTCGAGCACCTGGATGCCGCCGGCGTCACGCGGCGGGTCGGGGACGCGCGCCAGCTGCGGAATCCCCCCTCGCCCTAGCCTCAGCGAATCCGCATCTCAGAAGTCACGCCACTTCCACACCCCGCCGACCATGGTCCCCAAAGGCCGGGTGACGGCAATCTCCATCGCCTCCCGGGAGAACAGGTCCCCATCCAGGACCAACAGGTCGGCCAGTTTCCCCGGGGACAGGCTGCCCAGGTCGTTCTCCAATCCCGCCGCGAAGGCCGGCCCCTGGGTGTATCCCTCCAACGCTTCCTCCAGGGAAAGGCGCTCGTGGGGATACCAGCCCGCTGGGCCGGGGGCGCCGTCCAGCCGGCGGCGGGTGACCGCCGCGTGGAGTCCCAGGAAAGGATTGGCGCTCTCCACCGGGGCGTCCGACCCAAACGCCAGGACAGCCCCCAGATCGCGCTGGCTGCGCCAGGCGTAAGCGCCCGAGCAGCGGCTTCCCCAGTGGCGCTCGGCCAGGAGCATGTCAGAGGTGGCGTGAATCGGCTGCATGGAAACCACCAGGCCCAGCTGAGCCGGACGAGGCAGGTCCTGAGGGCTCAGAAGCTGAAGGTGTTCCACGCGGTGCCGCCGCCGCGAGGCCGGGATTCCAAGTCTGGCCTCCTCGGCCCGCAGGGCTGCAAACACATCCAGTACGTCGCGGTTGGCGCGGTCGCCGATGGCGTGCACGGCCAGGCTCAGACCGTGCGTCGTGGCCCGCCGCCCCTTTTCGAGGAGCTCCGCCTTGTCCGTGACCACCACCCCGCGGTTCCCGGGATTCCCCTCATACGGCTCGAGCAGCGCGGCCGTCTGCGGCCCCAAGGCCCCGTCCGCGAACATCTTCAGGCTGCCGAGGCGCAGCCAGGAGTCGCCCCGCCCCGATTGCCACCCCTCGGCCACAGCCGACTCCAGCAACTCGACCGGCAGGTTCTTCACCACGCGCAGGTCGAGCTGGCCCTGTTCGTGCAGGCTGCGCAATGCCTGCAGGCATGAGGAGCCATCGAAATCGTGCACTCCGGTGAGGCCCAGCTGGAGCAGGGCTTGCTGGGCGCGCCTGAGCTGTTCGACCAGGGAATCCTTGCCCACCTGCGGCAACGCGGACTCAACCGCCTGCATGGCTTTTTCGAAGAGCAGACCATTCAGCTGCCCTCCCTCATCGCGTCCAATCCGTCCTCCCTGCGGATCGGGGGTCGTCGCGCAAACGCCGGCGCGTTCCAATGTCAAGTGGTTGACCCAGGCCGCATGCCCGGACTTTGCGGTCAAGTAGACCGGATGGAGCGGCGCGGCCTCGTCCAGTTCGCGCGCCGTGCCGAACCTTCCCCCCCAATCATTCTGGTTCCATCCGTGGCCCGTGATCCAGAGCCCGGGCGGGGTCTCCCGGGCTCGGGCCGCGACTCGCCTCAAGCATTCCTCCAGCGTGGGCGTTCCAGCCGGCACGCCCTCCAGGGAGCGCGCCAGCCACTCCAGGTGCAGATGCGCATCCACCAAGCCGGGGACCACGGTTCGCCCGCCCAGATCCACCCTTTCCGTCGCGGGGCCTTCCAGGTGGCCCAGATCGCCTTCACCGCCCAGCGCCAGCACGCGTTCGCCCAGGACCGCCAGGGCGGAAACCATTGGCCATCGAGTGTCGAGTGTATGAATCTTGCCGTGCCGCAAGAGCAGGGAGGCCGGTCGGGCAGTCGGCTCAGGAGAAATCGATAGAGGGCGGGAACTTCGGGGAGGCAATTATTCTTTGCCGAGGAGTCGGCGGGCCAGCGCGTCCAGCTCCTCATCGGAGTAATAGTGCAGGACCAGAGTGCCTCCGCGCTTGCTGTGCCGCAGGGTGACTCTTGTCCCCAGCGTCTCCTGAAGGCGCTTCACCAGGGCCCGCAGGTCCGCGGCCAGCCGCTGGGGGGCGGGGCGAACCGGTCGCTGGCCGAGCAACTTGCGGACCAGCTCTTCGGTCTGGCGGACATTCAGGCCCCTGCGGATCACGCTGTCGGCGGCGGCCGCCTGCGCGTGAGCGGAGGGCAGGGAAAGCAACGCCCGAGCGTGGCCTTCGCTCAGCCGCCCGTCGGTCAGAGCCTGGCGGACCGAAGCGGGGAGCCTAAGGAGCCGCAGCGTGTTGGTCACCGAGACGCGGCTCTTGCTGACCCGCGTAGCGATCTCTTCGTGCGAAAGTCCGAACTCCTCGCTCAACTGCCGATAGGCCTCCGCCATCTCCAGCGGCGCCAAATCCTCCCGCTGAGCGTTCTCAATCAGAGCCAGCTCCAGCTGCTCCCGATCCGACACCTCGCGGACGACCACCGGAACGGTGACCAGCCCGGCTCGTCGGGCGGCCTCCAGGCGTCGTTCGCCCGCGACCAGGGTGTACTCGCCGGGAAGCGGGCCGGGCGAAACGATGAGCGGCTGCAGCACGCCGTGCAGACGGACGGAAGCGGTGAGCTCCTCTAGCTCGGCGGATTTCAGGGCGGTCCGCGGCTGGCGGGGATTGCGATGCAACCGGGAGGGCGCCACCTGGACGACCCCCTCCCGGGCCTGCTCCGCGGGCAGCAAGGCCTCCAGACCCCGGCCCAGGCCGAGTTTTTTAGACGGCATGGTCTTCCCTTCTTTCGGCCACAGCCGAGGAAGCCTCGACCATCGCCGCCGGCACAGGCAGGCCGTCCCCGTGCAGCACCTCCTCGGCCAGCCAGCGATACGCCACCCCTCCGGCGGAGGAAGGGGCATAAGCGGAGATGGGCAGTCCGTGAGAGGGGGCCTCTGCCAGCCGAACGCTGCGGGGAATAATGGTCTCAAAGACGCGGTCGGGGAAGTGCTTGCGCACCTCGGCCACAACCTGGTTGGCGAGGTTCGCCCGGCCGTCGAACATGGTCATCACCACCCCGCGCACGACCAAGCCCGGATGGTATGCGCTGCGCACGCGGGCGATGGTGTCGGTCAGCTGGCTCAGCCCTTCCAGGGCCAGATACTCGCACTGGACGGGGATGATCACTCCCGAGCTGGCGGCGACCAGGCAGTTCAGGGTCAGCAGTCCCAGGGAGGGCGGCGAGTCGATCAGAACATAATCGAAGGAGGGGGCCAGCTCCGCCAGGGCACCCTTGAGACGGGACTCGCGCCCGATCTCCGACACCAGTTCAATCTCCGCCCCGACCAGGTCGGGCGAGGAGGGCAACAGGGTGAGCTTAAGCTTTTCGTTCTGGAGCATGGCCGCCGCGGGAGGAATCTGGCCGATGAGGACCTCATAGGTTCCGCGTTCCACCCGCCGCTTGTCCACCCCCAAGCAGGAAGTCGCATTGGCCTGAGGGTCCAGGTCCACAACCAGGACCCGCTGTCCGTTGAGCGCAAAGAGGGCGGCCAGGTTGATGGCCGTGGTCGTTTTGCCCACGCCGCCTTTCTGGTTGACCAGAGCATAGATGCGTGTCATCGGGCCTCCACGACCATCTTGCTCGCGGCCACCTCTTGGGGGGTCGGCACCCCGCGCAGGCCCGGGCGGCCCACCGAAGCGGCCGCGAGCTGGTTGGCCAGGCGGCCCGCTTCCCAGGGATCACGAGTCTCCAGAAGGCGGATGAAGAAGGCGGCGGCGAAAATGTCACCGGCCCCGGTCGAATCGACCTCTTCCACCGAGGAAGCCGCCAGGTGACGGACGTGCCCGTTCCAATAGACCCGGCATCCGGCACGGCCCTCGGTGACCGCGGTAATCGGGCAGAGCTCCGCCAGACGCGCGATCCATCCTTCGTCCCCGCCCACGTCTTCGAGCGAGAAGACCTGAGCCGAGGCCTGGCCGGCCGCTGCCTCGGCCTGCGAGGTCCGTTGCGGCGAGATGCGGCCGCCGGCATCCCAGCTCCTCATCCAGCCCTGAGGCGTGATCCCGCGAAAAGAGTCAGGGAAGAGGGCCAGCAGGCCCGCGTCCACCTCGCCCGCGACGGGCCCCAGGTGCACGAGGCGAGGCCGTCGCCACTCCGAGGGAATCGCCGTTCCCAGGAGGGGGGCGGCGACCGATTCCATCCGCTGCCAGCGGACTCCGCTCTGGGTGAGGTTTTCAAACACGGTGGTGCGATCCGAGGCGACCCGCCGCACCTGCATTCCCCGAAGATCCGCCAGCTCCTCGTCGGAGGAACAAGCCGTCAGCGCCGCGGCGCGAAACCCAAAGGCCGCTGCCGTGAGGCCGGAGTAGGCCACCGTTCCTCCCGGGTGCAGGGCGCCCGCCGCGCGATCCCGGGTGAGGTGGCCGATGACGAGATAGTCCACCGGGGCAACAACCCGCTGGTCGCTCACGCAAAGATTATACACGCGCCCCTCCCGCCGCGGCCGGTATAATCGGGGCTGATTCCAATGCCCGAGCTCCCCGAAGTCGAAACGATTGCCCGCTCGCTGCGCGGGCCGCGCCCGGATCAACCGGCTATCCTCGGACGCACGATCCAGTCGGTGACCCTGCGCTGGCCGCGCCATGTCGCCGCACCCTCGCCCGAGGCCTTCGCCCGCGACCTGCGCGGCCTGCCCATTGAGGCCGTCGGCCGGCGCGGCAAGTACCTCCTGCTGAGGCTGGACGGACTGTGGCTGCTCCTGCACCTGCGCATGAGCGGCGACCTGCGGGTTCTTCCCTCCGATGCCCCGCTGGAGAAACACGACCTGACGCTTCTCCATCTTTCGGGAGGAGTTGACCTGCGCTTTCACGATCCCCGCCGCTTCGGCCGCCTCTGGCTGGTGAGCGATCCCGCCCAGATCCTGGGATCTCTCGGCCCCGAGCCCCTGGAGGAAGCCTTCACGGCCCAGGACCTGGCTCGGCGGTTGCGGGGACGCCGCCGTCTGCTCAAGCCCCTGCTCCTTGATCAGACCTTCCTGGCCGGCCTGGGAAACATCTATGCGGATGAGGCCCTGCATCGGGCCGGGCTGCATCCTTTGCGCCGGAGCGACACGCTGCGCCCCGAGGAAACCCGTGCCTTGTGGCGCGGGATCCGGGCGGCCCTGCGGGCCGGGTTGCGCCATAATGGGGCAAGCATAGACTGGGTGTACCGCGGCGGCGATTTCCAGAACCACTTCCGGGTCTATGGACGCGCCGGGGAGCCCTGCCCGGCCTGCGGTGCCTCCATCCGCCGCATCCGTGTGGGCCAGCGCTCCACCCACTATTGCCCGCACTGCCAGCCCTGGCGGGGGGCCGGTCCTCCCAGGGCAGGCAGGTCCTCCGGCCGTGATTCAAAGGTGAACTTTCGGTGACAAGCTGCGGGCTCGGTATTGAAATCCTCAGCCGTGGGTGGTAAGAATCAAGCAGGGCTAGGTAGGAATCCCATGCTCAAATCATTGCGCGCGCGTGTGCGAGGGCAGAGTCTGGTCGAGACCGCGTTTCTGCTGCCGGTCCTGTTGATCCTGCTCTCCGGCCTGGTTGAGCTGGGCTTCATGCTCAACCAGTATTTGACCGTCCTGGATGCGGAACGCAACGCGGCTCGTTTTGCGGCGGACGGGTCGTACGACGTCACCGACGCGGATCCCAGCTGCGCCACCACGCGCGACTTCTACCGCCAGACCGCCTGCCTCGTCCTTGAGGAGCTCGGTCAGGAACAGCCGACCGTTACCCTGAATCCGTCGACGGATGACATCGTCGTTTCGGCGTTTGCCGCCACCACGGGCGGCACAATCTCCGCTCGCTTCCCCTCCGCAAGCGGGTGGTCCTATTACGGCAACGACACCTCGACCATCAGCGATGCCACCTTGGGTGGCGAGCTCAACTCTACGGCGAACAATGATGGGTATGTGCTGGTTGAGGTTTTTTACACCTACCACCAGATTTTGAGGCTTCCATGGATCACCCCCTTTATCCCCGACCCGGTGCTGCTGCACATCTTCACCGTGATGCCTCTGGCCTCGGTCCAGCCGACCCCGACGCCCTGATGAAGGCCGGGGCGCGGGGACTGCGGCGCTGGGCGCAGACCGGTCAGGCGCTGGTCCTGATCGCGCTGAGCTTCGTCGGTCTGCTGGCGATCGTCGGGCTGGCGGTGGATGGCGGACAGCTTTTTATCGGGGTCGACAATCTGCGCCGCGCGACGGATGCGGCTGCCCTGGACGCGGCCAATCAGCTGCGCAACACGCCCGGCATTGGGGTCGCGCAACTCCAGCCTTCCGCGGCGCAGGCCATTGCTCTCAACGGGATCACGCCGACCAACGTCACCGTCGAGACCTGCGCGACCAATCCGGGGGATCCTGGCCTGTGCCAGTACTTTGCGGGAACGACGATCCTGCGCCAGCTGGTACGGGTCACGGCCCAAAGCACGGTGCCGATGTCCTTCCTTACCATCATCGGGATCTCCAGCATCACCATCTCGGCGGACTCCATTGCGGAGGCGGCCTCCCTGGACGTGGTTCTGGCCATCGATATTTCCGAGTCCATGACCTATGACGCCCCCACGGGCAATCCCAACCGGGATCCGAACCAGTGCAACCCGGGGAACACTTGCGAGCCGTTTGCGAAAGTCAAAGCGGCGGCGGAAAGTTTTGCCAATCAGATCCTCTGGAGTCCAATTGCGGCCAACAACTCCGATCGCGTATCCGTGGTTTACTTCTCCGACGGGTGGACGAATTCCAGCGGCTGGGCCGGGACGGACGTCCTGGCCCCCGGCTGGACCACGGACCAGTCTGTGGCCGATGCCAATATCTCCTCGCTCCAGGTGATCGATCCGCCCCGCTGCGACGATCCCATCGGCATGCCCCCCGGCGCCCCCGGCCCCTGCCGCAATTACGATGTCTCAGATAATTACCTCGGGTTTGACTGCCCGCTGTTCCGCTCAACCGGCGATGTTTCCTCGTGCACGACGACCGATACCGGGGGCGCTCTGCGCATAGCGGGCAACATGTTCAGCCTGCAGCCCCGCAAGGACGCGGTCTGGGTTGTCGTCCTGCTCACCGACGGGGCCTCCGACGCCTCCGACGCCCACCCTCCGAGCTTTCCCTACGGGTACTGCCCCGGTACGCCGGGGAACGCAGACTGGATGCCGCCCTTCTGCCGCGACAACAATAACAGCACCCGCCATCCAGGCACCAGCGCGCACTACGACGCGGAAGACTATGCTCAGGACATGGCGGACTATGTGGCCTGCGCCCCGGTCAACCCCGACGCAAATTGCAGCCAGCCGGGGCAGGGAGCCACCATCTTCACCATCGGCCTGGGCAACGAGGTGCTTAACCCGGTCGATGTCAACGGTGTGCCCTTCGGCGCCTACATGCTTCGCTACGTTGCCGACGTGGGCTATGAGGGGATCCCCAACGACCCGAACGATCCCTGCACAGGCGCGAGCAACTGGACCCAGGACTGCGGAAACTATTTCTACGCACCCAGCGGTGATGAGCTTCAAGCCATATTCAACATCATCGCCAGCCGCATCTTCACTCGCCTCACCCACTGAGTTGCGGACACCCTCGTCTTTACCCGAGGCCCCTCGCCCCGGGAAGAGGCCGTCCCGACCCCGGCAAGCCCCAAGGAAAACCGCCCGTTCCCGCCGTTTCCTCATCCGTGGCCGGGCATCGTGCTCCTGGACCCTGGGGCCTGCCTCGCTGATGGGCGGGGCCGAAGAAATGAAAGGCCCCGGAGGTCCGACCCCCGGCTGTGGCCCTATGAGGGCGGGAGGGGCATAGGCTTGGGAGAGCTCTGCCCTGTCAGTTCGCCCGAGCCGAAATCGGCCCTCGGTTTGCGTTCAATTCCGATTCTCCGCAAGAAATGGCGGAGACTTCGGACCCGATTGCGGTTCTTCAAAAGTGAATGGACGGTGAAAACCGGGTTACAGTGTCGCTTCGGTTTCTTGGGCGCCTGGGTTCTCCTCCGTTACACTGTATGACAGCAGGGTGGAGAAAGTTGTCCGTCTTTCGATCAGGACCCTTGTCCCGGTTCCTCAGCTGGCCTCGCGCTTCCCGCCGCGCACAGGGGCTGGTGGAGTTCGCCCTGATCCTGCCCGCGCTGCTGGTCACGCTGTTCCTGCTGATCGAAGCGGCGCGCGTTTTCCAAGCCTGGCTCACGGTTCAGAATGCGGCCCGCATGGGCATGCGCTATGCCGTGACCGGGGAGTACAACCCGGTATATTGCCCCGACTACAACCCTCTCGCGCCCGCAAACGCCTGCGGCAGCGGAACCGACACCAGCATGATCGACCAGGCCCGGCTGCCGAGCACCGAGGACGTGGTCAACGGGGTGGCCACGGGCATCCTGCGCGACTCGACGGCGGTCTGGGGCCAGCCCGGATACTTCCACGTCACGGTCTGCAGCTCAGACCCCGGCTATCTGTTCTTTCCGATACAGCGCGCTTCGCCCCCGGACCCCGGCCACGACAGCCAGTGCTCCCCCAACGACAACGCGGGCAACCCCGACCTGGGGGAGGAGCGGGTCATCGTGGCGGTCACCTTTGAACATCCTGTGCTGATGCCAATCCTGAGCGGCATCGTTCCCTCGATCACCCTGTATGCCGACCGCACCGGGATTCTCGAGCGCTTCCGCACGGCCCGGACCCTGGGATTGCCGCCCGTGATCCCCGTCCCGACGGACACAGCGACGGAAACTCCCATTGCCAGCGACACGCCGATCCCGAGCACGACGCCGACCGCAACCGCGTCGCGCACTCCGACGCCCACCCAAACCCCGACCCCGACCTTCACCCCCACCCCGTCCTGGACGCCGACCTCCACGTCGACCCCGTCCGAGTCGCCCACCCCCACCCCGCTGCCCATCCACATCGACATTACAGTGCCGGGCTCGGACGGAACGTTGATCACTAGCAGGAACCAGACGAGATTCGAGGCCGAGGCCTGGGATCCGAACGTGGGGCTTTCCAACGGCGACGGGATCGCCGAGGTCGACCTCTGGGTGTATTACCCGGATGGCAGTTTGCTCCGAGCCCAGAACGAATTCAGTTTGCACTACTGCGCCTTCGATCATAATGGAGGCGGGAATTGCCGTCGCATGCCCGCCGCGCAGTTCAGCGGTCTCTACGACGGAACCTACACCATTGACGCCCGGGCCCGGGCGACCTCTGGGCAAATCTCGGTCACGGTCGTGCGCACCTTCATCATCGGGGTCGCGTCCACCGCAACCTACACGCCTACGCCCACCCCGACCCGGACCTACACGCCCACCACGGTGCCGTCCAGCACGATGGTGCCGAGCAACACCCCGACCAAGACCAATACGCCCACGCCGAGCAACACGCCGACCATGACCTACACCCCGACCATGACCTACACGCCGAGCATGACCCCGACGCCCAGCGACACCCCGACCCCCAGCAACACGCCGACGCCCAGCAACACGCCGACGGCGACCTCGACGAAGACGCCGACCCCTCCGGCGACCTCGACCCCTACCCCTAGCCCGACCTGGACCCCCTCCCCGACTCCTTCCTACTGCTTCGACTGTTAGGCAAAGGGGGGTCACCGCGATTTGCTCCCGAGCCGAGGGAGAGATCCGCCGGAGAATCGTCCGAGGCAGGCTGGGGCGGGGACATGCCGTTTTGTCACCGCCCCTTCACTTTGCGGTCACACAAACCGCCGCGCGGCGCCAAGAATTCGGCAAGAGAACTGCAAGCAGGCCCCAACCGCCCCTCCCATAGAATGTAGGCGAAGGATGCTTGAGTTCCCGGACCGGCGCGGTGGCGCCTGCGCCGCCGGAGGCGAGTTCCCATCGGCGGACCCGGGACCGAAAGCCAAGCCAAAATGGGCATAGCGCGAGAGGCATCACCAATCCAGCCGAAAACCAGGGCCCACGCGGTCCGAAGAAGTCGCGCCCGCGGCCACGCCCAGCGCGGTGCCCGCCGGGGCCAGGGGCTGGTGGAATTCGCCCTGGTCCTGCCCGGCTTGCTGGTCCTGCTCTTCCTGCTGATTGAGGTGGCTCGGACCTTCGAGGCCTGGCTCGTGGTGGACAACACCTCGCGCATGGCCATGCGTTACGCCCTTACCGGAGAGTACAACCCCGTCCACTGCCCGGACTACGACCCCCTCGCGCCCGCAAACGCATGCGGCAGCGGAACCAACGACAATATGATCGATACGGCCCGTCTCCTGAGCACTTACGATGTGGCCAACGAGACGGCGGCCGGCATCCTGCGCAGCACGACAGCCCTGTGGGGCCAACCGGGATATTTCCACACCACTGTGTGTAGCTCGAACACCGGGAATGTTTACTTCACGTTGCTCCGCCCCGCGGGGGTGAATCCCGGCCACGACAGTGAGTGCCAGCCCGGCGATAGTGCCGGCGATCCCTCCCTGGGGACCACCCGGGTGATTGTTGCGGTGACCTTCGATGAGCCGGTCATCATGCCGATCCTGAGCAGCATTGCGCCGCTCCTGACCCTGCACGCGGAGCGCACCGGCATCCTTGAGGCGTTCCGCACGGCCCGCGTCTTGGGGCTGCCTCCGGCCATCCCGGTGCCGACCGACACGCCGACGATTACCCCCACGCCCAGCATCACGCCCACGCCCACCAACACGCCCACGGCCAGTGCTACGCCCACGTACACGCCGACCCCCACCTACACGCCGACCAATACGGCGACACCCTCCTACACGCCGACCAACACGGCGACACCCTCCTACACGCCGTCCAACACGCCCACCAACACCGCGACGGCCACGCCGACCATCACGCCGACCAAGACCAACACGCCGACCAAGACCTATACGCCGACACCGAGCAACACACCGACGATCACCAACACGCCGACCAAGACTCTGACGCCGACCATTACCTACACGCCGTCGAAGACTCCCACCCCGACGCCGAGCAAGACGCCCACCCCAATCCCGCCGCCCAGCAACACGCCACTGCCGACCAACACGCCGACCAAGACCAACACGCCGACCAAGACCTACACGCCGACCATCACCTACACACCGTCGAAGACTCCCACCCCAACGCCCAGCAAGACGCCGACCAACACGCCGACTAAGACTCTGACGCCGACCATCACCAACACGCCGACCAAGACCTTGACGCCGACCCCGGTGACTCCGACCAACACGCCGATCCCGTCGAGCACACCGACCCCAACCAACACCTACACGCCAACACCCAGCCGCACGCCCACCCCGGTGAACTCGCCGACCCCAACCCCATCACCAACGCGGACGCCTTCCCCGACCCCCTCCTACTGCTTCGACTGCTAAGTCAACGACCTTCAGGCGGGCTGCCAGGGGTAGTTGACTCGTGCCTCGAGCCTGTGGACATTCCGCCAGGCTTGCGCCCGCGTCTCCAAGGATGACAACTGGTCCACCCACCCAAGACCTTCTTCACCGGGCAGGCTTCCAAGGGAAACTCCGTGGAAAGCCAAGAGATTCACGAACCGCAACCACAGCAGGGTCCTCGAATTGCAACCGAGATGTCACCGCTAGGTCACAACCTGCTTGGCTAGAATGAGGGTGCGGGAAGGCCTCTTCCGGTTTGCCCACGCGAGCGGCCTCGCTCCCGGGCAACGGAAGGGATGGTGGAGCAAGCGCGAGGCGGGGGGGCGGCATGGATCCCGCGGCCGCTGGGCCCCGCGCGACCGTTGTAGAATACGCACACTTCGGTTCCGCCGATGTAGGCATTTCACGATCGGAAGGTGCCGGCGCGGCTCCATGGGAATTGTGACCCTTCGCCCACCCCGGCCGAGAATCACGGCGTTCCAGTTGCTGTTGAGCTGGGGCATCTGGATTCTGCTCTATGCGCTGGGGCTGGTATTCCTTCCCCGCTTCAACTTGGCCGCTACCGTTCTCGGCGAAGTTCTCCTCTGGGCGCCCGGCGTTGTCGCCTTGATTCTTTGCCTGATCCGCGCCTTTTCTTCCGGGGAGGGGAAAGAGCCGGCCTGGCGATTCCTCTCGGCCGCTTTGGGCGCGCTACTCCTGGGAGACTTTCTTCGCTGGTGGGGGACAAGCTCGGGAACGAGCGTGGCGGCTTTCCTGCTGGCTGGATCCGACGGATTCCACCTGCTCTTTTTCCCGCTCGCCTTGCTGGCCATCTTTTATCTGCCGGGAATTCCCCGGGCCGGGTTTCGGCGGCTGCTGTTTGGGATCGACCTGGTGATCTATGCGGTCGCCTGGGGCATCCTGCTTTGGGCTCTCTTCGTTCTCCCCTTTTTGCAACAGGCCCAGGCTGAACCGGGCAGCCTTTCCGGGACGGCCCTCTTCCCCACCTTTTATCTGGTCCTGCTGATGCTCGCGGTCTGGTGGCAGGGACAGGCCGAGCGCGCGCTCCCGGAACTTTGGTTGATCGCGCCCGCGATGTTCCTTTTTTCGGTATACAGCCTGGTGAACGGCTGGCTTCAGGTCCAGGGATACAACTCGTTCGGTTCCTGGCTGGACTTCTTCTGGATGGGGGGATACGGATTGATGGCGGCCAGCACGGTCGCGGCCGCGTCCACCCCGGCCCGCTCGCGCCGGACGCGCCCGGGGCGGTTCCGGCGCCGCTGGCAACAGGCAGAGAACCGCTGGCTGCCCCTGGCGTCGGGTTTGGCGCTCCTGGTCTATGTCCTGACCACCTGGCGGGAATCTCAGGAAATCCAACCGCTCGCCCTGTGGGGAGCGGTGACGATCTTCGTGCTGCTGATCTTGCGCGAAGGGGTTCTTGCCGGTCAGGCCGAACTGGCGGGCTACGCCACCCTGGTTCACAATCTCGGCGATCCCTCCTTCATCTGTACTCCGGACGGGAAACTCCTGCTGCACAACCCGGTTCTTGAGAAGGCCTTGGGATCGGCCGATTTCCAAAGGCTGCAGGAATTCATCTCGCTCCCCGATAGTCCACCGGGAGGCGCCGCCCGGGTGGAAGACATTCTCCGTCAGGCACGCGAGGGGGAGTGGCAGGGCGAGGTCACCGTGGGCACGGACGGGGGGCACGAGCGCAGCGGAGCACGCAAGGTGTGGCCCGCCGTTCCGCCCGCCGACCCGCTTTCCCCCTCTCCCCCCGGATTCCCCGCCTGGCTGATTCTGCGTCCACTGAGCGAGGACGTGGCGGGCCGGGCGCGCTTGGCAGGTCTGCTGCACGACCTGAGCCCCCAGCGGCGTCAGGAGAAGGTTCTGGAGGGGGCGTACCAGGAGGCCGAAGAAGCCCGGCAGCAATTGCTCAAGCTGAAGGACGAGCTGGAGGAGCGCGTTCGCGAACAAACCAGCGACCTTTCTCGTGCGCTGACCCAGCTGGAAGAACAGAACCAGGAACTTCGCTCGCTCGACCAGCTCAAGTCGGAATTTGTCGCGCTGACGTCGCACGAGCTGCGCAGTCCTCTGGCCACTATCCAAGCCGGCCTGGAGCTGAGCCTGACGGACTCGCGGCGCATGCCCGCCCGGGTCCGGACCACTCTGGGTCTGGTACGCAAGGAAAGCCAGCGCCTCTCGCGCTTCGTAGAGAACATCCTCAACCTCTCGGCTCTGGAGGCGGGGCGCCTGCCGATCCAGGCCGCCCCGCTCGAGATCGCCGAATTCCTGCGATCCTTGGTTGCCTCCATCGTCCCGGCCGGCCTGCGCGGCTCCCAGGCAGACCGCTTGCAGCTCCAGGTGGAATCCGGCCTTCCCGAAGTCGTGGCGGACGAGCAGATGCTGACCAGCGCCCTGTATCACCTCCTTGACAACGCCTTCAAGTACGCCCCCTCCGGCCCGATTTTCCTGACGGCGGCCGGGGAGGGCGAGAGGGTCGAAATCTCGGTCTGCGACCGGGGGCCCGGCCTTTCCGCAGAAGAGATCAAGCACCTGTTCCAGATGTTCTCCCGCCTGGAAAGCCCGGACGCTCCTCGTGTCCGCGGCTACGGACTGGGCCTATACACCTCCAAGAGGTTTGTGGAGGCCATGGGCGGCGAGATTGCCGTTACGTCCCTCCCCGGCCAGGGGCTGACCGTTTCGATCCGCTTGCCCGTTGCGAAGGAGGAGCCATGAGCCCCCGCGCTCTCGTCGTCGACGATGATGAATCGCTGCGCACGATGCTTAACCAGTATTTCCAGCGGGAGGGGTTCGCGGTCTCAACCGCCGCCAACGGAAACGAGGCGCTGCGCCGCTTCTACGAGGACCGGCCGGATGTGGTCATCCTCGATTTGATGCTGCCGGGAATGGACGGCTGGGAGGTGTGCGCCCGGCTGCGGGAGTTATCGGATGTGCCGATTCTCCTGCTGAGCGCGCGGACGGCCCAAACCGACAAGCTGCGGGGGTTCCGCCTCGGGGTGGACGACTACATCGCCAAGCCCTTCAGCCTGGCGGAACTGGTCGCCCGGGTGCGGGCGGTGCTGGCCCGCAGTTCCCGGGCCCGAGAACAGCCCGAACAGAGTTTCAACTGGTACGACCTGAAGGTGGATCTCGCCAAGCGCCAGGTGCGCCTGAAGAATGAGGTCGTCCCCCTCACCCCAACGGAATTCCGCCTGCTGGTCTCCCTCATCCAGCGCAAAGGGGGCGTGGTTTCCGAAGAGGAACTGCGGGAGGAGGTTTGGGGAAAGGAGCGCCTGATCGACGCCTCGGCCCTGCGTCGCTACATCTGGCTCCTGCGGCAGAAGATCGAGGAAGATCCTGCCAACCCTCACCGGGTGCTGGCCGTGCGCGGATCAGGTTACCGGCTGGGCACGGGCGTCCTCGGTTCGCTTCCTGACGAAGAACCCGAGGAGCCTCCCAAGACCTAGGCCGCCGACTCCTCGCCAGCCCACCAAGCTTGGTCCCGCCTCCCCCAGCAGGGGTCCCGGATCGGGCCCAATCGCCCTCTCCAAGGAAAATCTAACGCGCTTCTTACGGCCCTCTGACGCCCGCGGGCTAAGATGCTCCTAGTTTCTTTATCCGTGACCAAGTGCCAGGAGGTGCTGTGAATACCACGGTTGCTTTGGAATGCGGTCCGCGCTGGGCGCTCAGGCGCCGGGATTGGCGCTGGGCCGAGGACGAGGATGTCGCCTATATGCCCATTCCGGTCGATCTCCGCGAGGGGGCCGAGGAATACATCCTCACGACTTCGCTGGTCGGCGCGAAGCCCGAAGACATCAGCGTCCGCATCGAGGACGATACCCTCTCGCTGCGCGCCGAAGTCCACCCGGGCCAGGCCGAGCCGGATGAATTCCTGATGCACGAACGCTACGTGGGCAAGGTCGGGCGGACCATTCGGCTGCCCATCGCGGTGGACGCGGAGAACGCGCAGGCGACGCTGGAGGCGGGTCTCCTGACGCTGCGGATCCCCAAGGCAGCTTCCGCTCGATCCAAGACCATCAAGGTCAGCGTCAAGGCCTAGCGCGCCCAAGCCGCGCAGCGCCACATTCATCGTTTGACTCGATCGGGCCGGCCTCACCGCCGGCCCGATCGAGTTCCTCAGCACTCCATCTGGCCGCGAGGGTCAGGTGGGAACCTTCTCGCGCAACAGCTCTGGCAGCCTCTGGGTCAAGGTTGCGACCAACTTTTCCGCGGAAGAGTTGACCGTCCGCCGTTTTTCCCGGACCAAGGCAATCTGCCAGTCCAGCATGGCCTTCTTATCCAGGTGTAGGGGGACCAGCTCTCCGGCCTCAGCGGTTTCTGTGATTCGATTTCGTGCCGCCGGGCGCGCAGGTGGGCAGAGCCCGCGTTCGATTCTGCAGCGGGGAGCCCTCATCCCGGGGGTCCGCGCGGTGATCACCCAGTCCTTTGAACGCATCCACCGGGTCAACCTGATGGGCCTGGGCGTCCTCTCCCCCTTCAGGTCCCGCAAGGCCAGAATGTCAGCCGCTTCGGCCTGAGCGGAAGAGGACCGATCTCGATCCGGGGAACCACGGCAGCCCTTCGGCCGGCTGCGCAGTCCGCGCGCCGGCCGGGCGCGGGGACGGAAGCATAGTAAACTTCACAGGAGTGGCCCGCCTGGAGGCACCCGTCGACCTGGAGTACTACGACAACGCCGGGATCCTCCGAACGATCGTGCGGCAGATCCCGCGTGCCGCCAGGGTGTAGCCCAAAACGAACCGGCTGGCTCAGGGACCCGGCCGGGCCTCCCAGTGCGAGAGAGATTTCTACCCCTTTCGAAGGCACGGTCGAGAAGGCTAGAGCGAGGTCGCAGCCCCCCCCGGAAGAGAGTCGCGTGCGGCCCAACCGGTGTCGGTCCGGCTTGCTCCTCGCCTCACAGGCTGTTGGCACTCCTTTCAAGCGGCGACCCCGCATGCGCGGAGGGGAAACCATGCAGAAATCGCCGGTTGCCGCGGCGCCTGCGGCCAGTGCGGTGATTCTTCTCTATCATCGGGTGGGCACCATCGACCCGCGTCTCTCCCATCTTGGGGTCAGCCCGGAGCATTTCGAGGAACAGCTGCTCGTGCTCCTCAAGGCCTTCGTTCCCATCCGCCTCCAGGAGCTTCTGGAGGGATTGGCCCGCGGAGTGCTGCAGGATCGCTCCGTTGTGCTCACCTTCGACGACGGGTACGCCGATAATTTCACTCGGGTGCTTCCGCTGCTCAAACGATACTCGGTCCCAGCGACAGTGTTTGTCGCCACGGGCTATCTCGACGGGAAGAGGGAGTTCTGGTGGGACGCCCTCCAGCGGATCGTATTCGATGCCGCAGGGGATCCCTCGCAATGGTCGCTGGGTTGGGTGACATCGAAGGGACTGCCCCTCGCCTGGCCAAAGGGCACGCCGCGGGAAGGGATTCTTCGCGATCTGCACGAGGCCTTGCAGTTCATGGACCCTGGGACCATTGAGGCGCACCTGGCGCAACTCTCCGACCTGGCCCGCGTGGAACCAAAGGTGCGATCCTCCGTGCGGCCCATGACCGCAGGGGAATGCGCGGCGCTGGCGGCGGACGGACTGGTTGAGATCGGGGCGCACACCGTCAACCATCCCTGGATGGCAAACCTATCCGCCGAGGCGCAGAAACGTGAGATGGAGGACAGTCGGGCGGCGCTCGAGGAACTGCTGCCGGTACCTGTGCGCTACTTGGCCTACCCATACGGCAGACCAGATTCCGTGACGGCGGATACCCTGCGTCTGGCGCGCGAGGCTGGATTCCAGGCGGCTTGCGCCCTCGTCCGCAACTGCGTGACGATCGGGGCGGACCCCTTCTGGCTCCCCCGCTGCCACCCTCACGACCTGGGCGGGGAAGACTTCCTTCGACGGATGGAGTCGACCTTCAAAAAATTCGGGGCCTCGACCCGGTCCACAGGCCCCAGAGCCGCAGCCTCCCGGACCGGAGGCAAACTCAGCCTTCACGTGCTGGCCAGAGGAATTCTGCGCCGGACCGGAATCCGCCGCAAGGCCTCCTCGAAGCGAAGGCCCCCCCGCGCGCTCCCCACCTGACCCGCCTCACGGCTCCTCCGCGGCCAAGCCTTTGGGGCCGGACCTCCTGGGCTGTGACCGCAACCCACCATGGGCCGGCGGTTCGCTCATCTTCTCTTAACGGGGTCGTGTGGAAGACCCGCGACCGAAGCGCAGGCTGATTTCCTGATACCCGGATTGATCTGATCCCCAGCGCCAAGGCTAACGCAACCTCAGCAGCTGGGCGCTTTTGGGCCAGAGATGCGCCGCCGCCACCCTCCGGCCACGGTCATCTTTCGGGATGGAGTAGGGGCTCTTTGAAACCTATTCTTCCGTCCAACGTCTTCGCGAGGCTGACCGCTTTGCGACGCAAGGTCAGGCCCAAAGGGGGTCTCGACGCCTCGCCGCTTGCTTTTCCGAGGATAGTCTGCCCAGGGGGACTAGGCGGGGACCTTCTCACGCAACAGCTCGGGCAACACCTCGGCCAAGGTCGCGACCAACTTTTCCGCGGAGGCGTTGACAGCCCGCCGCCTCTTCCGGACCAGGGCAATCTGCCAGTCCGGCATGGCCTCCTCTTCCAGGCGGAGGCGAACCAGCTCCCCGGCCTCAATTTCACGGCGCACGGCAATGGCCGGCACGATGCTCACCCCGGCTCCCGCCGCGACCATCCCCTTGACCAGTTCGACCGGACTGACCTCAAGCCACAGCAGGCTTTCCGGCCCGCTCTCTTTGCGCAGATCCGCCAGAAAGGACTGGTAGGCCGCCCCCCAAAAGGACAGCAGCAGTCGCTCGCGGGCCAGCTCATCACGCCGGATGGACCCGCGCGATGCCAGGGCGTGACCGGGCGCCGCAATCAATGCCAGCGGACCTCGGAATTCTTGCAAGGTCTCGATCATGGGATGCGTGACCGGCCCCGAGAGCAGGGCCAGGTGAACCACTTCGTCCAGCAGGAGCCCGGGGGAATCCCAGGAATGAGCCGAACGCACCTGAACCTCGATCTGCGGGTTCGCGCGCTCAAACGCGACCAGCGCCGGCGCCAGCAGATAGGCCCCGGCCGTCACCGTCACCGCCACGATGACCCGGCCCGCGGCTCCACTGCGTTCATCCCAGACAGCCTGCTCTCCCTCGCGCAGGATCTCCAGGGCTCTCTCCGCGTACGGCAGGAAAGCCTCTCCGGCGCGGGTCAGCGCCAGCCCCCGCCCCTGTCGGTGCACGAGCGGGGCCCCGACCTCGCTTTCCAAGGCGCGCAGGCGATCCGAGGCGGTTGGTTGAGCGATGCTCAGCTCCACCGCGGCCCGACTGAGGTGCCGGTAGCGCGCCACCAGAACAAACAACTGAAGCTGATCCCGTTGCATGGCAAGGATTGTATACAGATTTCCGTCTCGCGCTAGATCGGGTCGGGGAGCCGCCGGCCTGGTTTGCCCTCAGGCCTGAATCTCGAGCACGCGGCCGTGGCCGCCTAGATCCGGAACGATCTCAATGCGCGCGGAAGGAAACCGAGAGCGGGCCAAGTTCAGTGCGGCGGAACCTTCCGAGGCCTCAATCTCCAGCAAAGCCAGAGAACCCGGGCGCAACCGGGTGCGGACCTGCTCGAGAAGGCGGGCGATGGGCTGCAGTCCATCTTCTCCGCCGTCCAGAGCCAGGCGCGGCTCAAACCGCGAAGAGGGCAGGACGGCCAGCTGGTCCGAGGGCACATAGGGGAGGTTGGCCAGGATCAGATCAAGGGGTCCGGCCAGGGAAGTCAGGAGATCCATTTGCAGGAGGGCGACCCGGTCCGCGACCTGATGGCGCCGAGCATTGCGGCCGGCGACCTCCAAGGCTTCCCAAGAGAGGTCGCTGGCGACGATCCTCAGCGTCTTGCGACCGGCCGCCAGGCTGACGGCGATGCAACCCGATCCGGTGCCGACATCCACCACGCGAAGCGAGTCGGGGGTTCCGCGACCTTCGGCCTTGATCCAGGAGAGGGCCCGTTCGACAAGCAGTTCGGTTTCCGGCCGGGGGATGAGAACCGCGGGATTGACCTCGAACTCCAGGCCGAAGAACTCCTGGTGGCCCGTCAAGTACGCCAGGGGCATCCCGGCGGCACAGCGGCGCACTTGACGGCCGAACGTATCCGCAAGCGAGGGGGCCAAACTGGCTTCCGGGTGCGCCAGGACCCAGGCCCGGGATTGGCCCAGGAGATGGGAGAGGAGGACCTGGGCTTCCAGGCCTCCGGCCCCGCTGGGGCGAAGTTCTCCCCGCGCCCACTCCAGGGCCTGCCCCATCGTGCGCAGGGCGACCCCGTCCCAGGGATGGCTGTCTAAGGGGAGATCTCGGCTTCTTGAAGACGCAGGCTCTGCTCCTGAAGCGCAAGCTCGTCGATGAGGGGATCGATCTCGCCGTCGAGCACCGCCTCCAAATTGTGCAGGGAAACGCCGATGCGGTGGTCCGTCACCCGCGATTGGGGGAAGTTGTATGTGCGGATCTTCTCAGACCGCTCCCCGGTCCCCACCTGGGCCCGGCGCGACTGCTCAATCTCCGCACGCTGCTTCTGGGATTCGATCTCGTACAGCCGGGCGCGGAGGATGGCCAGCGCCCGGGTTCGGTTCTGCAGCTGGGAGCGCTCATCCTGGCACTGAACCACCATCCCGGTGGGCAGATGGGTGAGGCGAACGGCCGTCGAGTTCTTCTGGACGTTCTGCCCCCCCGCCCCGGAAGACCGATAGACTTCAAGCTTGATGTCCTTTTCGGGAATCTCGATTTCTACCTCATCCGCCTCCGCCAGGACGGCGACCGTGGCGGTCGAGGTGTGAATCCGGCCCTGGGCCTCGGTCACGGGGATGCGCTGCACGCGATGGACCCCAGACTCGAACTTCAGCCGCGAGAACGCCCCCTGGCCCTTCACCTGAAAGATGATCTCCTTGAACCCGCCGATGCCGGTCTCGTTTTGAGACAGGATCTCGATCTTCCAGCCGTGCCGTTCCCCATAGCGGCTGTACAGGCGGAACAGGTCGGCCGCAAAGAGGGCCGCCTCCTCCCCGCCCGTGCCCGCGCGAATTTCCATGATCACATTCTTGGCATCCCGCGGGTCTTTGGGCAGGAGCATGGCCTTGAGGTCCTTTTCCATCTCCGCCCGCCGTGCCTCCAGGCCCGCCAGCTCGTTCTCCGCGAGCTCCCGCAGCTCCGGATCCGGGTCGGCGCGCATGGCTCGGGTCTGCTCCAGGGTGCTGGAGATTTCCTGGTAGGCACGAAATCTCATCGCCAGCGGCTCGATCTCGGCCCGCTCGCGGGCGTATTCTGCGACCCGGGCGTATTCCGCCGCGTGCTCGGCCATCAGGCGCGTGAGTTCCTGATAGCGCGCTTCGATCCCCGTCAGCTTGTCAAACATTTTCCCTGCCCCGGCATTAAAAGCCCCTCCGCTTCTGGAGGGCTTCTTCAATTATATATCGCCTCGGACCCGCCGCCTTCTCTTTCCGGTCATGCGTTGACAAACGCCCTGCGAATCCCAGCGGGGCTCGGCTCCTGCCGGGAGAAGAGACCCGCAGGGCGAGGGCCCGGGTTTGAGCCTCCCCAGGAGGCAGTCCCGGGGCAGCTCACGTCAAATGATCATGATGGAAGGAAGGCGCTGCCCCCCCTGGGGAGACTGGGTGGTGAGAACAATCATTCCCCAGGAGGTAAAGCCTAGCAATAGGCGGGCCGTGCGCTGAGAACAGACTGCGACGCGCGCCCTGGCCTACCGCACAGGATAGTCAAATGCTCCTCTGATCTTGAGGCCCATAACCAAGAGCAATACCCCTACCGTCAGACCAGAGTCGACCTTCGGCGGGGCGCTTTCAAGGAATATCTCTCTCTGGGTTCCCGGAGGGGCACCCGTAGTGGTGGAAAGCGTCGGCATCCTCTGCCAATCGCCCCCCAAGCGATCAAGAAGGAGAAGCCGGAAGCTTGTCGTTGACTCTCCGCTGTGTTATACTTTGTCCATCAAATGTAGGCCCCAGATGTGACAAACGATACCCAAAATATATGGGCTGAGCCACTCGGACGACTGGAATCGGAGTTCCTGATCCAAGCCGGACCCCTTGGCATCTTCACCCTCAAAGAAGCAACCCACATCCTTGGCCGCGCCCAAGCCAAGCACGCCCGGACTTTCATGGACCGCCTCGTGCGAAAAGGGTGGATCGGCCGGATCAAGCCTGGCCTCTTTGCCGTGATCCCCCTCTCGTCTGGGACATTGCGCACGCCCCAAATCCACGAGTTCCTTGTCGCCATGGAACTCGTCAGGCCGGCGACGATTGCGTTCTTCTCGGCGATGAACTACCACGGTCTCACCGAACAACTCCCACAACTAGTCTATGTCGCGACCAATCACAAGGTGGCACGACTGGGCAGGGTCTCACTGGGAGTCCAATACAGGATCATTTGCGTCCGGCCAGCGCGTTTCTTTGGCATGCGGAAGGAGTGGATCAACGAACACCCCTTTCTGGTCACCGACCAGGAGAAAACGATCATTGACGGGCTGGCTTTGCCGCAATATGTCGGCGGCGTCGGAACTGTTGCCCGCGCCCTCGCCACCTCCTGGACGAGCCTGGACGAGAAAAGGCTCCACGGCTATGCCGCAAGGTTCGGCACCTCCGCCGTAGCCAAGCGGTTGGGCTACCTCCAGGAGACGCTCGAGCTCGGAAAGCCGGATGAACTCCGGCGCTCGACGGGTCTCTCCTCCGGGTTCCCCCGGCTCGACCCGACGCTTCCGGCGGAAGGGGCGCTTAACCGCCGCTGGGGAATCCTTGTCAACGCGCAGGTCCGTCCATGATCACAACCGCCGAGCTCCATCGGTGGGCGAAACGCGATGGGTTGCGGTTTGACCAAGCCGAGAAAGACTATGCCATCCTCCTCATCCTTGCCTCCCTCGCCGAGACCCTCGACCGCAACCTCCCGTGGGTGCTGAAGGGCGGGACATGCCTCCGCCATTGCTACTATCCCGGGTACCGCTTCTCCGAGGACATCGATTTCACCTGCCCTGGACCGGATCAAGACCTCCCGAAGTCGCTCAATCTCCTCACCCGGATGGCAACCTCGATCACTGCGGAAACTGGCATCCTGTTCAGGTGCAAGGATTCGCTTGCAGCAGGCGACGACGCCCAGGTCGAGGTCCCGATCGAATATTCCCGTGGCGGGCCTCGCAGGCAGGGTCTCCCGGCTGTGAAGATTCACCTCACTTTCGATGAACCGCTGCTTACGCCTCCCGCGCGTCTCACGGTAACCCCATCCTGGCCCGGCATCAAGCCGTTCACCGTCTTGGCCTACAGCAAGATCGAAATCGTCGCGGAGAAAATGCGGGCGCTGATCCAGCAGCAAGAAAGGTGGCCTCGTGCTCGGCACCTTTTTGATCTCTGGTACATGACCTGCTCCCAAGGCGAGTCCTACGACCGCGCTCAACTTCGGGATCTGTTTGACAAGAAGTGCGGAGTGCGACATGTCTCTGCCGATCCCAGCCTTTTGAACTCCGGGCACTTGCAAGAATGGATCCGCGAGGCTTGGGCCTCGCAGATCGTCCCCATGCTGAAGGCCGCCCCGGAGTACGACAAGGTCTGGACTGAGTGGACCGCAAGGTGTAAGGAGCTCCTCTGACCCATCGATTCGCGGAGTCGATCGCCGAGCAGGGACACTCGACTGGCTGGAGGGGCTGCGCGATCTCGTGAAGAACAGGCCGGATCTTGCCCTCGGGCGGCCCAGGCGGAACGGCACACCCACCGGCATAGCGAGGTAACTTTGGCCGGGCGAAACCCTTGATGCGAGGCCGAGTGGGATGGCGTCCTCGACCCCCTGCTGCGACCCAACCGCTACGCACCGCAAGTCGCGGGACGATGCGCAGTACGTGACGATAGGCGAGGATCCCGTCCTCAGGGCGACCAAGCCCAGCAACGGGTAAAGGGTTTGCCTTCATGACTCGCGTAATCAGCATGCGCGAGAAGGATAAACCTCTCATCCCGGAGAAGACCAGCCTCTCCTATTTGGGCGATGGCTTTGACGCTCACGCGCGGTTCCGGGGGCGAGTGCCTCATGAGGAGGCCCCGTCAGGTTCGCGGCGAAAAACCGCCAGCGGCGGGCGTGTGTGTTGAGCTTCCCTGGCAGGGAAGGTATAATCTCGGTTTCAGGGGCGGTTAGCTCAGATGGTTAGAGCGCCGCGTTGACATCGCGGAGGTCGTAGGTTCAAGTCCTATACCGCCCACACAACTGAGGGCGAGCCCCTTCGCCCACCAACGCCATCGCCCGGACGAGTAGCCGCCTCGAGCGCGCCAGCGAGCAAGGGATTGGTGAAAGCCTTGCCGCGCGCAGACGGTGAAAACCCCCGGGCGGCTTGAACCCGAACGGCGCCCGCCCTGGCTGCCCAGTAGGGGGAACGGATCGGCCCCGTTATCGGTCCAGAGATGGCTCGGGCGCGTGCGGCGCCCGGCCAACATGGGTGGAACCGCGTGAGTTGGCCTCTCGCCCCAGGACGGGCGGGAGGTTTTTTTTGTCCCTGCGCATCCGGCAGGAGAGGAGAGAGGAAGATGCCCGAACGACAGATGGCGCGCTATGAAGATTCGGAACTCTACCGGGTCCGCCATTCCGCCGCGCACGTGATGGCCCAGGCCGTGATGGAAATGTTTCCCGGCCAGGCCCAGATCGCGATCGGCCCGGCGATCGAGGAAGGCTTTTACTACGATTTTGGCCTGCCCCGCAGTCTGACCCCGGAGGATCTCCAGGCCATCGAGAAACGGATGCGCGAGATCATCCGCGGCGACCATCCTTTCCGGCGGCGCGAGGTCTCCACCGAGGAGGCCCGGCGCCTCTTTGCCGACCAGCCCTACAAGCTGGAGCTCATCCAAGGGCTGGAGCAGGGCACGGAAGACGAGGACGGCAACCCGCTGCGGGAACCTCCGGTGATCACCACCTACACCCAGGATGCGTTCACGGACCTTTGCCGCGGCCCGCACGTCGAATCCACCGGGCAGATCCATCCCGAGGCGTTCAAGCTGCTGCAGGTTTCGGGAGCCTATTGGCGCGGGGACGAAAAGCGGCCCATGCTGCAACGCATCTACGGCACGGCCTGGAAGACCTCCCAGGAGCTGGAGGAGTACCTTTGGCGCCTGGAGGAAGCCAAGAAGCGCGACCACCGCAAGCTGGGGAAGGATCTTGGCCTGTTTTATTTTTCCGAAGACATCGGGCCGGGGCTGCCCCTCTTTTCCCCGCGGGGCGAAACCGTGCGCCATCTTATGGAGTCCTACGTGCGGGAAGTCCAGACCCGCTACGGCTACCAGCACGTTTGGACCGGTCACCTGGTCAAGGAGGACCTCTACCGGCGCTCGGGGCACTACGAGAACTACCAGGACTCCATGTTTCCCCCTCTGGTGGATGAGGGCACGGCCTACCGGCTCAAGCCGATGAACTGCCCCAGCCACATGACCCTCTACCGGGAAATGGGGACGCATTCCTACCGCGAGCTGCCTCTGCGCTTCGCCGAGTTCGCCACGCTCTACCGGTACGAGAAAGCCGGCGAGCTCACCGGGTTGGCCCGCGTGCGCGCGCTCACTCAGGACGACTGCCACATCTTCTGCACCCCCGAGCAGGTCGGATCGGAATTCGCCCTGGCGCTGCGCCTCATCCAGGAGGTGCTCGGCCGCTACCGCCTCAGCGACTACTGGGTCCGGCTGAGCCTGCGCGGCAAGCAGGGCAAGTTTGTGGCCGACGACGCGAAGTGGGACCAGGCCACCGCCGCCCTGCGCTCCGCCCTGGAGGCGAGCGGCATGGACTATGAGCCGGCGGAGGGCGAGGCCGCCTTCTACGGCCCAAAGGCCGATTTCATGTTCCGCGATGTCCTCCGGCGCCAGTGGCAGCTCTCCACCATTCAGGTGGACTTCATTCAGCCCGCCCGCCTGGGCCTCGAATACATCGGCGAGGACGGCCAGGTGCACACCCCGGTGGTCATCCACCGCGCGGTCACCGGATCGACCGAGCGCTTCCTGGCGATGATCCTCGAGCATTTCGCGGGCGCCCTGCCGGTCTGGCTGGCCCCGCTGCAGGCCATGCTCATCCCGATTGCCGACCGGCACCTGGACTTCGCGCGCGGGGTGGAGCGCCGCCTGAAGGAAGCCGGGCTGCGGGTGGAGGTGGACGCTCGCGCCGAGAGGATGAATGCCAAGATCCGCGACGCCCAGTTGCAGAAGATCCCCTTCATGCTCGTCGCCGGGGACCGCGAGGCGCAGGCCGACTCGGTCGCCGTGCGGCTGCGCAGCGGGGAGGACCTCGGCCCGCTCCCGGTCGAGGTGGTCATCGCCCGCATGCGCGAGGCGGTTGAGAAGGGGGACTGAAATCGCCTTCGACTCGGGTGTACAATCCAGCCCGGCTCAGCGGGCTGAAGAAACGCCCGAGGATGCCTCTCCCATTCCCGTCATGCTCTTCTTTGCGGCAGGGCCGGAGGGAACATGTTTCATAAGATCTTCGTCGTAGGGAACCTGGGCCGTGATCCCGAGATGCGCTACACCCCCAACGGCCAAGCGGTCACCTCCTTCCCGGTGGCGGTCAACCGCCGCTACAACGATTCCAATGGGCAACCGGTCGAGGAAACCATTTGGTTCCGCATCTCGGCCTGGGGCAAGCAGGCCGAGTTGTGCAAGCAGTACTTGTCCAAGGGGCGCCAGGTGCTGGTGGAAGGACGCCTCAACCCCGACCGCGCCACCGGCAATCCGCGCACCTTCACGCGCCAGGATGGGTCGGTGGGCTCGTCCTATGAGGTGGTTGCCGAAACCGTCCGCTTCCTGGGCGGACGAGGGGAGGGCACGGAGTCTGCAGACACCTCCGCCGCGGCCCCGGCGCCAAGCACCGAAGAGGAAATCCCCTTCTAGGACGGCCGTCGGGAAGCCTCTCGGCCTGCCGGCCGCTGGACGCGGTAGAACAAGATGAATGAGCCGTCCGCTCCCCCCTCTGGAAAGCTGCCCTGGCCTCTGGAGTTGCCCGCCGGCCTGGAGCCGAGCTATGCGAACCTGGCGTTGATCACCCATTCCGCCATGGAGGTGGTGATCGACTTTGCCCGGGTCCTGCCGGGCCTGCCCAAGGGGCGCGTTTGCTCCCGCGTGGTGATGGCCCCCTTGAGCGCCAAGCTTCTTCTGCGGGCACTGAACGAGAACCTCTCCAAATACGAGGCCCAGTTCGGGGAGATCCATGTCCCCGAGGGGAGCTCTCTGGCCGATCAGCTCTTTGGCCGGCCCGCGGGGGAACCACCGGCGACCCCTCGGCCCCCTGGCGATCCCACGACATGAACGAGATCCCCGGCCTTTCCGATCGGATCCGCAAGCTTCTCGACGCCAAGAATCTGGCGCGCGAGCAGGCCCTCGGGCGCTCGCGGACCCTGATTCGCCACTGCGCTCTCGCGATTCGCGCCGTTCACCGCGGGGAGCGTGAGCTGGCTCTGGCCCAGCTGGGGGAGGCCCGCAGCGAGGCGCGGGCCCTGCGGGAGGAATTGGGCTCCTACCCGGACCTGTATTTCGCCGGGTACTGCCAGGACAGCCTGAAGGAGTTTGCCGAGGCCAGCATCGTCTCGGCGCTGGTCGCGGGGGAGCCTATGCCCGCCCCCGAGGAAATCGGGGTCGAACTCGCCCCCTACTTGAACGGGTTAGGGGAAGCTGCGGGGGAACTGCGCCGGCACTGCCTCGACGTCATCCGCCTGGGGAACCCGGAGGAAGCCGAGCGCCTGCTGGGCCTGATGGACGAAATCTACGCGCTACTTGTCACCTTGGACTACCCGGACGCGCTGACCGGAAACCTGCGGCGCACAACCGACATGGTGCGCGGGGTGACCGAGCGAACTCGGGGCGACCTGACCCTCAGCCTGCGCCTGGAAGACACGCAAAAGGCCTTGGGCGTCCTGCGGGCCAAGCTGGGCGACCCGGACGCCAACCCAAAGCCTGCGCCGTAGAGGTCCGGCAGCGGGGCGGCCACTCCCCTTTTACGACCCGCTAACAGAGCAGGAGCTGAGAAAGATCCGGGGTGGTCTGCAGGATCACGTCGGCACCGAACTGCTCGAGGTCCTGTCTTAACCCCAATCCGCACAGGACCCCGGCCGTTTGCGTCCCGGCCGATTTACCCGCCTGGATGTCCACCCGCGTGTCCCCCACCATCAGGCAATCTGCAGGGGCCGAGCCCAAGCGCGCAGCCGCCAGAAGGATGGGAGCCGGATGCGGCTTGAGGCGTCTGGAGGAAACGGAGGAAACCACGGCCTGGAACAGGGGCCGCAAGCCATACTGATCCAGGAAGGCCTCGGTACTGCGCTGATCCCGCGAGCTGACGACGGCCAGCTGGTATCGGACGGAAAGCCCCTGGAGCATCTCATGCACGCCGGGGATCATGCAAAAAGCACCCGGTCTCGCGACGCCGCGCGCCCGCGCAACCCCGTCGGCGAATCCCCAAAAGGGCGACTGGAAACCGATCCGGTCGGGCAGGGTGAAGAGGAAGTTGAAGAGGACTCCCGAGGTCATCAGCCAGCGACGCAGAGTGGGCCGGGGGTCCCCCGAGGGAAAGAGGAACGCGGCGGGGCCCAGGATGACCGCCAAGGCATCCAGGTAGGCCGCATCGCTGTGCGCCAGGGTCCCGTCCAAGTCGAAGAGCACCGCGCGGATCCGCGCTTGATCCAGCATCCGCCTCGCTTCCTCCGGCGAGACCCGGCCCGCTGAAGCCACCGGTGTATTATCGCCTAAAAAGGGAGAACCCCGCGCCCCAGGGATTGGTGCGCTTCCCGGGGCGGCCTCTTCAGCAAGGCGCCGGGGGAATGGCGATCTGCTCGCCCCGCAGTGTCGGCCGGGGGCGAAGAGACGCCCAGGAGGCGAACAATGGAACCGAATACTTTCTCCTTGGTGGCCTGCGACCGGGAGCGCGGGGAGTGGGGTGTGGCGGTAGCCTCCCGCTTTCTGGCCGTCGGCGCGGTGGTGCCCTATGCCCGCGCCGGAGTCGGGGCGGTTGCCAGCCAGGCCTTCGCCAATACCACCTTCGGCCCGCAAGGTTTGGAGCGACTCGAAAAGGGGGCCTCGGCCCAAGACGCTCTCAGCGGATTGCTGGAGCCGGATCTGCAGCGCGAGCAGCGGCAGGTGGGCCTGATCGATGCCCTCGGCCAAGCCGCGACCTTCACCGGCCGTGAGTGCATGGCCTGGGCTGGAGGCCGAGCCGGTCACCGCTACGCCTGTCAGGGCAATCTTCTGGCCGGTCCGCAAGTCGTCGAAGAGATGGCCCGGGCCTTTGAGACCTCGCCGGGAGAACTGGCCGACCGTCTGCTGGCCGCCCTGCGGGCGGGGGAGAAGGCGGGAGGTGACCGCCGCGGCAAGCAATCGGCCGCGCTCCTGGTGGCCAAGGCGGGCGCCGGCTACGGCGGATTCAACGACCGCTATCTCGACCTGCGCGTCGACGACGACCACGAGCCGGTCAGGGGTCTGGCTCACCTTTTGGAGCTCCATCATCTCTACTTCGGCAAGAGCGACCCATCCGAGCGCGTGGCGTTGGAAGGAAAAGTCCTGCGGGAGCTGCAGGGAATCATGAAGCGGCTGGGCCTCTACCAGGGCGCGCTCAGGGGGATCTATGATGAGCCGACGCGCCAGGCCCTGCGCCTTCTGGCAGGGAAAGAGAACCTGGAGGACCGAGTCTTCCTGGACGAGGGAACCATCGATCCCCCCGCGCTCCAGTATCTGCGGGCGCAGGTCGGTGCCCAGCCAGGGACGGGGGAAATCCCCCGCCGCCCGGTTCGCCGCCAAAGCTGAGGCCGGGCGGATTCACGGCCCCATCGGGCGGGCTACCGCGCCGCACCCTTGGCGCGGGAGGGGGGTGCCGGTTCGCCGGGCCCAAGGCCCGCCGCCTCAGCGGCCGACGGCTCGCGGCCATACATGGCGATCAGCCGCTCGCGGCTGATCCAGATATCGACCCGCCGCAGGCGAAGCATGCCGCGGCCGCGGAGCGCCTCCTCGTTGTAGGCCCACATCAGCCACCACGAATAGAAGTTTTCCCAAAAATCGCCGAATCCCCAGAGTGAGCGCGGCACGGGGCGCGTCGCAAACCCCAAGCGGACCATCAGGCTTTCTCCTCCGGAGGGATCGGCCGGGTTCAGGAGAACCGTCGTGCCCCGCACCGCGGGCACGTCAGCATAGGCCGGGTTGGTTCGCAATTCGCGGGCCAGACGGCGCAGGGAGCCCACGAATCTCCTCCCCAGCTTCGCCGCCCAGGCCAAATCCGGTCCTTCCTCGGGCATGGGCGGCAGGTGGTCGTTCCACAGATGCAACTCCAGGATGCGGGTCCCGCGGGGTACCCGCCCCTCCACCAGGGGAATATCCCGGTCGACGTGCGCCCATCGCAAACGGATCAGACCCTGCGGATCCTGGCTGAACAGGAACACGCCCTCGAGATCGCTGAGCCAGCGATCGAAGGCCCGGATCGCCCGCCGCATGACTAGCGGCCCCCGATCAGCATGATGCCCAGGACAATCAGGATCGTCCCCAACCACTGCGGGGGCGTTATCGTCTCGTGGAAGAACAGGGCCGCTGCCAGCACTTGTACGCCCACCACCGCCAGCCCGGTGGTGAGCGGGAAGACTACATGGAGCGCGTCATAACGCAGGAGCCAGGTCAGGCTCAGTACGGTGAGGAAACCGGAAAGGTTGCCGACCACCTGCCAGAAAAGGAATCCGCGCCAGTTGGCGCTCAGCGCGGAGACCTTGAAGCTGGCATTGGCCAGGACATTGAAGGCCAAGTTGGCCGCCAGCAGGCCCAGCACCAAGAGGGCGCCAAAGCCGCTGGGCAGAAAGGTGTCAATCCACACACGGGGCTTCGACATAAACGCTCTCCTCCATCACTTCTCGAAACGGCGGACCCATCCACCCTGGGGATCTTCGGAACGTCTCGAGCCGCAACCCGAACCGCTCCGGATCGCCTGCCATCGCGATTCCCTTGCAGCACCTTGCATTGGCGGGGGGCCAAGCGGCTCTGGCCCGGGGCGATCACGCGGGCGCCAGAGCGCAACAGGCGAACTCAAGGCCGGCCTGAAGGAAGCCTCCTTCCCACACGACGACCACCGTGTCAAGTCAAATGATAATGTTACCGAGGGCGCATGGTTCTATCAAATGATAATGTTACCGGGGCAGGCACTCCTTTCTGCGGCTTAGTAGGCTGGAACAGGGTGCGGTAGACGTCCTG
>JBEKXU010000020.1:0-54714 GCA_049511715.1 Anaerolineales bacterium | reverse complement strand
AGCCGCCCCCGGAAATCACAAGCGCCCAGGCGAAGTCTTGTGGTGCAGACCTTTGCGAAAAAGATGCAGAATTCCGGCCACTTTCTTGATTTTTCACCTCGAATAGCGAAAGTCCGGCTAGCTCCGGAGCCGTGATCAAAGCTTCGGTCCGGGCAGTAGCGATGGGCTTCCCAAGCGGCATCCGCGCTCGGGTTACGGGAGGAGAAGAGGGGATTGAAGGGAAGGACGGAGGGATTGGTCGTACAAGGGCTGGTGCCCAAACGGGGTGAAGCGGGGGCGCGTCCCAGGTCACTGGGCCAAACCCACCAGCGGGCGGCACCGTAACCTTCCTGCCCCTGGAGGCGGCCCCGCAGGCTCATGCCCCGATACAATGACGCCCCCGCATGAAGCGCCGTCCCGGCTGAGGAAGAGGATCTCTGTAGAAACTAGGTCTTGAAGCCTTGCGCTAGCTTTGCCCGAGCGGGTCGTACTCGGGTTGGGTTCCTGCCCAGATGCAGGTCGCTAGGTCGAGTTGGTTGCATTGCAGAGCAAGAGAGCAACGCCGTGAGCGAACGCGCGGAGGTTGGTCGGGGAGGAGTTCGCCCGGGAATACTAGCTGCACCTCAAGCGTCGCCACTTCGCCAACACGCTCACAAAGCTTCGTCTGGACGGGCCGCCAAAGCACAGTCGTCATCCAATTTCTCCTGAGATTTTCAGCCTCATGGCCGCAGACTGCCCTCAGCCTACTACCGGCTGAGACGGCCTCCCAGTGCCAATTATCCCCCACGCGCGGGATAAAGGACATCGGCAGGCTTGCTCCCTGGTGAGGGCAGATTCGCATCCGGACCCAGCGCTCCGAAAAGCGCGATGCCTGGATCCCCTCGGAATCGCAGGTTGCCTGGGGCTACTCAAGCTTGGTAGCAAGGGTCACGTGGACATAGCTTCGCGGAAGAGTGAGGATTTCCTGGTCCACATGGAAACCGTTGGATCGCAGGACGCCCGCCAGCGGCTCGTCCCAGGCCGGAGCCTGCCCGGTTGCCTCAAACAGCTTCCCGGAAAGCCGCGGCAGAATGCCCCTGGGAGCGAGTTGGGCAAAAGGGACAATCACCCAGCGGCCTCCCGGCCTCAGCACTCGCCGGGCCTCGTAAATGGATGTGGCTCGAAAGATGTACTCGGTAGGAAAAGTGGAAACAAGATTGTCAAAGGAGGTGTTGGCGAAGGGAAGTTCGAAGGCGCTGGCTCTGAGGAGATGAACCTTCGCGGCCAGAGGGTGGGGGGGGCGACCCCGGTGCACCCTGCGCTCGGCGATGCGCCCCATGTTCGCCGAAAGATCCAGGGCTATCACATGCCATCCTTGCTCCGCAAGGTCGGCGGCAAGGGCTCCCGTTCCGTGGCCAATCTCCAAGACGGTCCCGGGCTGGAGAAAAGGCGCGGCGCAGAGTCGCCAGCGGGACCACTGGCCCAGCGAGACGGCCCAGGCCACAGCTTCGTAAGTCCAGGCCATCTGGTTGTAGAGGAAATGAAAGGCCAGCCGAAGCGCCCAGGTCAGCGCGGGCGGCAGCCCGGAGGGTGATGGGATGGCCGGGCAGCGCTCAGGATCGGGGCTCATTCTAGGTGAAGAGTTCGGCATAGCGGATCAATTGGATGCCGCTCGCCTGCACAGCCTCCCTGACCTGAGGGGAGGTCAAAACCGTCAATTCCGCGGCACGTTGGGCCGCGTAGGAGCTGCTTTGGACCAGGATCGGATCCACAACACCGGGATGACACATGATCTCGCTGCTTCCCGGGGGGAGGTTTTCCAGGAGGGAAAGAAGAACAGGAAGCGTCGCCTGCTCCCCAAAGAAGGACGCATAGAGCCGCTCCGGGTGAGGCACCTTCGATTGGCTCAGCATCCCGAGCGCGTTCTCTTGGAACCATTCCACCTGGGGTTTGGGGACGGAACGGAGAATCGAGGTGCGCTCGAGGTCGACGACGATGGGAGGGCGGACCGGGCAGCGTAGCTCTCGCGCTAGCTCCAGGAAAACCCGCAGCAGAGCGGGATGCAGGAACGCAACATGATGGTGGCTGTCGAGGTGATCGGGGTGGAGGCCGGCAGAAACCAGGCCTTCCACCTGGGCCCGCCATTCCCTCTCGATCTCATCAACTGCCAATTCGTCAACCTGTTGCAAGAGGATCTCTGGTCTGAGGAAGCGCCCATCGTTCCCCAGCAGGGAAGCCACTTGGCTTCTGGGCAGGACGGGGACGCCGGCGGTAATGTTCAAGTGCACTCCGATGCCCAGATCCGGACTTTCTGACCGTAAGCTGGCGATCTGGCTTCGCGCCTCTGGCATGTTCATCATGATGGTGGTCGTCGTAACGATGCCCGACCGGTGCGCTTGGCGGATCCCGGCAGAAACGCCTGGGGAAAGCGCGTAATCATCTGCATTAACGATCAATAGGCGCATGACTAAGGGGCTGGAACAAGCAGGCGCAGCCGACGGGGATGAACTTGGTAGCTGACCTCCTGCAACCCTCGAGAACTGAGTTCGCCGTCTGTCTGGAGAGGGGTAGGGGTCTTGCAGCGAATTGCAAGGGTTCGAGTGCGCAGTTCGTGCACGCGCGGGTCCCGCACGTGGCTGCCGTTGAAGGTCATGGGCAGTAGGCGCAGTAGCGCAAGCCGCGATAGGGCCGGGGCAAAAATGAAGTCGAGCAGGCCATCATCCGGCTTGGCTTTCGGGGTCATGAAGAACAGCCCGCCGGTTCGCTGGCAATTGCCTACGGAGACCAGGGTGACCGGTCCCGTATAGCTTCCAGCATCCCAGCGCAGGTCCATGTCCCAGGAAGGCTTCTGCGAAATGGCCCACAGGGCGGCGACCAGGTAGCGGATCACCCCTCGCAGCCAAACCAGCTCGATGTTGTGGATGGAAACAACCGGCTCCAGGCCGACCGCGGAGTTGTTTGCAAAGAGCTGCCCGTTGGCCGAACCGAGGTCGATCGCACGCACGTACCCTGCGGCGATCACCCGGGAGGCCTGTTTGAGATCGCGCGGGATCCCGAGATTGTCGGAAAGGTCGTTGGCCGTGCCCATGGGAAGTACGCCCAGAGGTCCCAGCGGCACGCTCTCGTCACCCTTCTTGCTGGAAGCCGCCTGGGCTCGCGCCAATCCATTGACGACCTCGCCGATGGTGCCATCTCCTCCGGCCACAATAATGGGTTGATCACCCCTGCGAGCCGCTTCTTCCGCCAGCCTCGAGCAATCCCCGGGCCCACGGCTTTCCGACCAGGAGAAATCCAGGCCGGATTCGCGCAGCGCCGCCTCGGCTTCGGGCTTTCTGGCCTTGGCCTTCCAGCGGGCAGAATAGGGGTTCAGAATAACGTGGCCGGTCATGGCGAGTCTCTCAGAAGGCAGCCGTTGCGCGGCCGGATTTCAACGCGGCTTTCAGGACGGCCCCGGGGGAACCTCGGTGACCTTCAGCCCTTCCCCGCGCATATACTCCAAAGCCCGAGCGTAGTTTTCCTCTGGCCCGCGCACCTCGACCAGGAGCCAGCCCACCTCGGAGGAGACCTCCGCCTGAAGAATGTTTACCGCCAAGCCGAAGTCGCGAATGAGATAGTTCACCACTGGGCGATTGACGACGGCGGCTGGATAATCGAGCCGAAGGACCTTTGAGATCTCCAAGGTGGCCCTATCCGCACAGAATGTGCATGAGGATCCCTTGACTGCCTTCCGATGTCACTGCGATGATCTCATCCCCGGCCTTCAGGACAGTGTTTCCGAAAGGAATGATGGCCTCTTTCCCCTGACGGATGACCAGCGGGAAGAGGCTGTCGTCAGGAATCCCTAGCGTCCGAAGCGGGCGTCCGATTGCAGGCGAGTCGTCAGGCAATTTCATTTCCACGAAGCTTACCCCGCCCCCGACGGCGATTTCCTCGGCAAGCCGTCCGTCAACTTGAGCCGGGGCGGAGGGCCCGGAAGGATATCCCCCCCACCCCGAGGGGGAACCAGAAAGTAATCACTCTGTAGGCGGCGACAACAATGGCCGCGCTTTCCAGGGAAAACCCGAAAGATTTTAATAGAAGTGTGGCGATGCCCTCCACGAACCCAACCCCCGAAGGGGTCGGGGCCACGATAAGAAACAGGTAGGCGATGCTGAACACGGCAATGAGCGTCCCGAAGGACACGGTCAGACCGAAGGCAAGGAATACGAAAAAGAAAACTCCTACCAGGAAGGTCATCCCCAGAAGGGAAAAGAAGGCCGGGAGGACAAGCCTTCGCGGAGCTCGACGAATAGCTTGGCCGCCTTCCGCGATCTCGGCGGCGAAGTGGTGAGCTCCCTCCTCGCTCAGAATAGGCCGGCGCAGGACGGCATGGGAAAGGCGGTTCAAGTTTCGTGTGACCCACACCAGGAGCCGCTCCAGACTCGTGACCGAATTCAGCCCGAGCCAAATCAGCGTTCCCAGGAGGATGGCCATGGCCAGCAGAAGAATTCCCGCCGAGATGTCCACGCCGCTGAGCCGCGATCGCCGAAGGAGGACAATGACACCAGCGAGCAAGTAAGCCAGGACCGCCAGATAATCGAAAAGAAGGAAAAGCAGCCCCGCCACAATAACCTTGGCTCCGGAGTGCCCTCGCCGCTTGGCATCCGTGAGGAAAACGGCCATTCCTCCAACCCCGGCTGAGGGGGCCACCACATTGACGAAAACAGAAGCAGTGGCCAGAAGCCAGAGCCTGCCGACATTCTCGTGCAATCCCAGCGCTTGGTAGAGCGAGCGAAAATTGAGCGCGATGGCTGTGAAATTGCATATCTCCAGGCAGACCGCGACCAAGAGCAAACTCAAATCGGCGCGCTGAAACACCTGTTGGATGGTTGCAAGTTGTGCAAAGTGCGAAATGACAAAGTAGACGGCTAGAAGCAGCACCAATGCCAGCACAAACCTGCGCATAGGCCGAGATTATACTCGCGCTGGGTCAGAAGGTCGCTGCGTTGCCAACCCGCTTCTCACAATGAACAGAGATAGCTCTTGCCTTAGAGCTCCGAGAGGGGGGACGGTGTAATCGTCAAAGGTGCCCTCTTGGGAGCCTGCCGACAGCGGGCCCTCGAAAGGCAGCGCCAGCTCCGCGCCTCACGATAATGAGTCGCACCGGTTTCAGCTTGGTGGTCCCATTATCAGCCCCGCGCGGGAGACTTCGCGAAGGCCACCGTTCAAGGTGTAGTGGGGGGTACATCATGCAAGTCAGCCGCTGTGACGATTTGGTCGGCCGCACGAGACAAGCGGTCGTTGATCGCCAGCCCAAGGCCGTCAGGCGGCAGGGTGTGGGCCAGAACGAGGTCCACCTGGGCGCTCTCGAGGTTGCGGAGCCCGGCAAACAGCCGCCGAGCCACCTGGGGCAGGTCGGAAACTGGACCCAGGTCGCATGATTCAACGACGCTCGGTGCCATGAGCCTTAGACCTTCAGAGACGGCAATTACTCCCACCTTGCGCCCCGAGGCGATGGCCTTCTCTGCAATCGCCGCCAGCGTGTGCATTTGCTCTTGGAGATCGTCTCCGGTGCACAGGATGGTTCGCGGTCTTAAGGCATAGTGTCGGGCTTGCCTCCCGGGAGAAGAGCTGAGGTGTTCATCTGGTGGCGCAATCCGAACTGGGCCAATCACGGCCTCGATCTCCTCCCGAGGAAGCCCGCCGGGCCGCAGAATCACAGGGGGCTGAGAGATCAAGTCCAGCACCGTCGATTCAACCCCCAGTGGTGTGGAACCCCCATCGAGAACAAGTGCAATGCGGCCCGACAGGTCATCGAGCACATGCTGGGCATTGGTGGGGCTGGCGTGACCGAAGCGATTGGCGGAAGGAGCTGCGATCGGCAATCCGCATGCGCGAAGAAGCCCGAGAGCCACAGGGTGCGCCGGAACACGCACCGCGACCGTCTGGAGATTAGCGGTAACCTCGGAGGGAATTCTGTCACTCTTGAGTAAGACTAAAGTGAGGGGGCCTGGCCAGAACTTCTCGGCCAGCATCAAGGCGCCCTTTGGCTGTGAGGAGGTAGCAAGCGAAAGGTCGTTGAGACTGGCCAGATGAACGATCAATGGATCGCTTGGGGGCCTGCCCTTCGCCTCAAAGATCTTGATCACCGCCTCGGGATCCAGGGCGTTGGCTCCCAGGCCATAGACGGTTTCGGTTGGGAACGCAACCAAGTCCCCGCGGACAATCGTCTCTGCGGCCCGGGCGAGGGCCAGCTCCTCTGGCTGCTTGGGATCAACCTTCCAGAGGGTCGTTGCATAATCGGCCATAGTCTTTGCTCGCACGATTGTACTCTCCCTCGATGCTGCCGGACCAAGGATTGTGTGAGAACAAGCCCGCACGAATCGAGTGCTTCGGGCCGCGATTAGAGGATCGGGGAGAACGCCGCCGGTCGAAAGACGCTTCCGTGAGAGGCAAACCCCATGAGCCGTTCGGCCAGGACGTGAAGACAGGCCATGCCGAGCTTCAGGAAGAGGAGGAATGAAATGGAGCGCAGCAGACAGAAATCGAATTTGGTGAGGGGCTCATGAGAGGCAAGAGCCAGAATAACTGGCGCGATGGGAAGTGAGATGCTGCAGTTGTGGAGACCAAGGTGGACCGACTTCGAAGGAGTGCACGGCATCGACCGCAGTGTGTTCGCTGCCCCCCTTTGGCAGCCAGGCAAGCAACTGGGGATGAGGCTCTCCCAGCATTTGGCGAACCCGACTGGTGAAGCTGAGCGGTCGTCCTCTGGCCTCATTGTCCGACCAGGATTATGGTCGAGCACGGTTGCAAGGTTATGCCACTCTGCAACCCTGCTTGGCCCTTATTTGCCTTTGTTGGTTCGAATTGTTCGGTACCGGATATAGGGTGCGCTGAGGAGGTTGCACCACCTACGCGGGTTGCGGAAACCGACAGGACGTATACAATCATTCTGTGGCCGTCTTCCCGCTTCCTGCGGGACCGGGCTATCATGCTACGCGTCCCGCACGATTCACGGTTCCTCGTACTGCGCCGGACATCCTTGAACGTCCACGGCTCACCGAGTTTATTCAAAGGCACCTGAATCGAAGGCTGATCCTGATATCGGCTGCCCCTGGCTATGGCAAGACCTCGTTGGCAGTCAGCTTTGCGCATCAGGCCGATTTTCCTCTGGCCTGGCTGTCCCTCGATGAGACCGACCGGGACATAGTCACCATGGTGAGCGACCTCTTTCAGTCGCTCCACCGCGCGTTGCTTGACTGGATGCCGCCACCCCCTGAGTCTCTGGGGCTCCCATCGGCCGCCAGTCAGCCCGTCAGCCTTGGGCTTGCCCTGACGCAGGCTTTGGACCAAGCCGCGACGGATTTCACCGCGCTTGTGATCGACGATTTCCATCTGGTCGATGATTCCCCCACGATCATCGAGTTTTTCGATTCCTTCTTTGAAACGCTCCCGCCTCAATTGCATGTGATTCTGCTGAGCCGCCAAATTCCTCCTCTTCGCATCGCATCTTTGGCGGCACGGCAGGAAATAGCCGGCCTGAGTGAAGAGCACCTGCGGTTCACACCTTCCGAAGTCCAGGCCCTCCTGGAGAAACGCAATAACCTCACGCTGCCGATGTCAGATGCCGAGACGCTGGTCTCGCACACGGAGGGTTGGATTACTGGGATTCTGCTCAGCAGCCAGCTGATCTGGCGGGGCTTGCTAAGCAATGTGGGACTGCGGCGTGAGCAGGAGAGCATGCTATACGATTACTTGGCCGAGGAGGTACTGGAGCAGCAACCTCAGGACCTTCGCACCTTTCTCCTGGAAGCGTCTGTACTTCCAGAAATGGATTCCGCGGCGTGCGATGTGGTCCTTGGACGTCAGGGAGATAGTGCTCGGATGCTGGAGCAGCTCGAAGCGAAGCGGCTCTTCATCACCGCCGTGGGTGATCCGCAGCCCACGTACCGCTTCCATCATCTCTTTCGTGAGTTCTTGCAAGCAAGGCTCAGGCAGAAGAACCCCTTGCGCCTTCAGCATCTGCAGCGCCGCGCGGCCGAGCAATATGAGCAAAGTGGCATGCCGGAGGCGGCTTTCAATCTGTATGTTGCATGTGGAGATCTTGCTCGTGCCGGATCCATGGCTGAGGCGAACGCACAAGGCTTGTTCGAATCCGGTAGACGAGAGATTCTGCTTCAATGGGCAAAACAGCTCGAGCAGATCTCTTTGGAAGTCCCAAGACTACAGTATTGGGTAGGAAGAGCGCAATGTGATCGCGGAGAAATAGAGGTTGCGCAAGAGGCGGCCGATCTTGCTCAATCCGGATTTGAAAGGCGTTCCGACAAGAACGGCCTAACGAGTGTCGAACTCATAAACGCCTGGCTGAGCTTCCTAAAGAGTGACTATCGTTCTGGTCTCACTCGTGCACTCGCCGTGCTTGGCCGGGCAGAAGGCGAAGATCTCCCGTTGGAGATGAGGGCTATCGCCGAAAGGTACGCCGGTCGTTGCGAGCTGGAGCTTGGGAGACCGCAGGAGGCGCTGGACCACCTCAGGAGAGCTTCATCTTGGTTCGCCCAAGTTGGAAATGAATATAGCCATGCGCAGACATTGACCGATCTGGCTCTCGTGCTAAGGGTTCTTGGCAAGACGGCAGAGGTTTCGCAGACCCAACAACAAGTCCTTTCGGTGTGGAGAAAACTTGGGGTACCAGGCCAAATTGCCGTTGTGCTCAACAACGTCGGTTACGACATGCACATGCTGGGCCAGTATCAGTCAGCGCGGGCTGTGTTCGAGGAGGCTTTAGAATGGGCCCGGAAGTCCGGTGAAAGACATGCCCAGGCTGTTGTACTCATCAGCCAAGCTGATTTGCTAAGGGACCTAGGCGATAACCAGCTAGCGTCGGACCTGTACAGCGTGGCGAACAAGCTAGCCCAGGAGGCGGGAGACACAGTCTTGCTCTCCTGCATCTATTGGGGTATGGCTTCAATCAATCGCACAGCCGGCAACTACCCGGCCTCTCTCGAGTGGTTGCGGCGAGCTGATCTTGCAGTAGGGGCTTCTGAAGAACACTCTTCTCCCCTGAATCAGGCGCTTCGTGGGGCAGTGCTCGGTGAGATGGGAGATCGTGACCAGGCCTTGAAGAGTCTTCGGAAGGCTGTTCAGGATCTTGAGGTTCGTGGGGGAGACTTCGGCAACCTTTCTTGGGCATCGTTGCTGCTCGCCCGAGCACTTTGGGTCTCCGGAGCTATGGCGGAGGCTGAAACTCAGCTCGGCCGGTCGTTTGAATTGGCACGAATGCTGGGTTATGACCAGATGCTGGTCAGAGAGGCCATCGCATGCAGGGAATTCTTGAGCACTATTGGAAACTCAGAGGAACTTGGAGTCCAGGTCAGATCACTCCTGGTGCGAGCGGAGAATCTGCCACCCTCGGGACGAGGCAAGCAGGAGTTGCGCGAGGGTGTCAATTCGTCCGTTGTCGATGTCAATGCGTTAGGCCCAGCCCGTGTCGTTATCGATGGTCGAGAGATACCACGTACCGAGTGGGTCAGCCAGCGCGCAAGGGAGTTGCTCTTCTTCTTGGTCGATAAGACGTCCGTCCCTCGAGATGAATTGCTTGCGGTGTTCTGGCCGGAGGCGCCGCAGGGAAGAGCCCTCACGAACCTCTATCAGACGTTGTATCGAATCCGCCGGGCGCTGGGCGGAGAGGTCGTGGTGCTGAGGGATCAGATCTGTCAGCTGGCGGAGAATCTTGAAGTGCGCTACGACGTGGCGGTGTTTGAGGAGGCAGCGAATCGTGCCCTTGCTCTGCCCTACCAGGATCTGCGGCGAATAGGAGCTCTCGAGCATGCGGTGGACCTGTACTTGGGGGATTATTTGGCCTACCTACCCGTCGAATGGGCCAGGCAACGCAGGGAGGAGTTGTCGGAGTTATATGTCCGTGTCCTCAGAGAATACGCGGACGAACTTGTAGTCCTAACCAGGTACAGTGATGCGAGGGGCGTTCTTGGCCGGGCTCTTGCGGTGGAGCCGCTACAGGACGATCTTCATCAGCGTATGATGCGTGTCTTGGCCGCACAGGGGCGGATCCATGAAGTTGTGGAGCATTACCAGCACTATTGTGAATCACTTAGGCGCGAGATGGGGCTTGACCCCCCGCCCGAAACTCGATCTCTTTATGGTAGCCTCATAGCTTAACCCCCAAGACTGTGCCGGAGGTGGGCTCTCCGGCAAGGCCATACCCCCTCTGGTCCCATAGTCTTTATCTTGGCACACCCCCGAGACGACACGCCCCAAGTGACAGATTCCGGATATAGGAGAAAAACTGGCGACTTTCCCTGGCTGAGGAAATATGAGGCCCTTGGCCGGTTGTGCCAGAATTGGGCAATTGCGGCATGTGATGGTTGGTTGGAGTCATAGGCCTTTGGCTAGAACGGGCGTTCGTTGCGCTTTTGTTGCGTCGTAATCTTCACGTCGAGATTGTGTCGGTAAAGTATTGGCAACAGTCTTGCACTTTCATTCAAGGAGGCCCACGATGAACAGCAGGCACAGTACCCTCGGTCAATTTAGGACACCGCCGTCTGGCAGTGGGAGCTTCATGCCCCCGAGCGGGAGCGGGAGCTTTGTGCCGCCGAGCGGGAGTGGCAGCCACGTGCCACCGTCGGGGAGTGGCAGTTTCATTCCGCCGAGCGGGAGTGGCAGCTGCGTGCCGCCGAGTGGCAGTGGTAGCTAATTGCCCGGGCGCGACCGATCCATCACTTCGGAGGCGGAATGTCAGCAGCAGGATTGAACCGACTTGTTGGGAAGGCAGTGGTGAGCGAACAGTTCTGCGCGGGGGTACTTGGCGAGTGCCGCGGGGAACTGCTCAAGGCTTACGATCTGAGCTCAGAGGAAAAGGGCTCGGTGATGGCGATCCGGGCTGAGGCATTGCCGGAGTTTGCCGCCGCGGTCGATCGCTTGATAGTCGCCGGCCAGAGTAGGGGAGCAGTCCCCCAGTGGGCTCCGAATGCGAACTCGTTCGTCTGGGGTGTCCGCGAGCCAAACGGAGTTCCTCAATCACGCTAACGTATCCGATGTCTTTCGCTGACCCCCTTTGTTGGAACTGGTTTCTTCCTGAGCCCTTTTTGGCGAGAGACACAACAGAGGCGGGAAGTAGTTGATGGAAGACTAGGTCATACGTGTGAAAAGAACTCTTGTTGATTCCGGCGTGCAGGAATGTAGGACATGAGAACGAGTGGTTGACTGATTGCTTGGGGCGCGCCATGGGGGGTGGCGCGCCCAGCAAGCAGGAGGCACGGGGGTACCCAGTAACCCCGACGCCTGAGAGAACCAAATCTGTGGATAACACCCCAGAAATCTCAGAGGGAGGCCTGAATCTGCCTCCCAGTTTCAACTCTGGGCTCCTCAAGATGGCGAGCCTCACCCTGGATGTGGCGCCCGCACTTTCGGACGTCCTGCGCATGGCTGGGCGGGCGGTGGGCGCAGATGTGTCGCAGATTTACTTGCTGCAAGGTGAGAGGAATCTCGTTCTGTCCGGATCGATTCCCGATGCTCCCCAAAGCCTTGGGGTCCCCCATTCGATCAATTCCATTCTGGACAGAGTGATTGACTCCCGGTCCCCAGCTCGCTTGACCCGGTCTGAATTGGGGCCTGATTGGATTGAAACAAAGGTACGCGCCGCGCTCTTTCTCCCCCTGGTATGGGACGGGAAGGTACTCGGGGCAATGGCATTTCTTTGGCTGGATGAAAGATATGAGGCGGGAGAAGGCTCCCTGGACATGGGTGCACTCCTTGCACCTCAGGTGGCTCTTGCAATAGAGAACTCCGAGCTGCGCGAGGCGCTTGAGAAGACTCGAATTGAATTGATGGGCCAAGTTCAAGAGCTTCTTGGCTCTGTCCAAAGGACCCAACACGAGGCCCGCGAGTCGTCAGAACAGACTGTGACCTTTGGCCAAAAGCTCCGCACCCCTCTAACGACTCTCGAACTGTACCTTGACCTTATCTGTGAACATCCAGAGCGAGCACGCAACTACGCGGAGGTGCTGAGCCGTGAAACAAAGCAATTACAGTCAATGGTGGAGGAGATGCTAACCCTTGGCCGGGCGCAAGTAGCCAAGATTGAACCCGATCAGACAACCTTTGATCTCTCGGTACTGGCTCACGAAATCGTCGCTTCAACGGAAGGTCTTGCTAGGTCCCAGGGACAGCTTCTCCGCCTTCGCGTCGACCCTTTGTGCCCACCGGTCAGTGGTGATCTGGAAATGATCAAACAGGCCCTCGCAGATGTGCTTACCAACGCTCTTCAATACACGCCTAGAGGGGGCAGGATAAGCGTGGCTGTCGAGCCCCGCTTCCGGGTTGGAGGAACCTGGGTAGTAGTGAGGGTCTCGGACTCTGGTTATGGGGTGGCCCATGAGGAGCTTGGGCACATCTTTGAGGCTTTTTACCGAGGGAGGGCAGCAAGGATTGCCGAGAATTCTGGGATGGGTTTGGGATTGACTATTAGCCGGAAGGTCATCGAGAGACACGGCGGAAGGATTGAGGTTGAAAGTGCGGTCGGGGAGGGTTCAACCTTCACTATTTGGCTACCAGCTGGCGCAATCCCGGAACAGATCGTGACCCAGCCCCGCGAGAACTTGTTCAAGAGGGTGTGAAGGGAGAAGAGAGGTTCCGACTAGTTCCAGTGACCATGAAAGCAGGCCGCAAGAGTACCGAAACGACCCAGGTCCAATGGCCTGGGTCGTGTGGCTGATGGCTGTTTCGTGCCTCACCCTCAGATTTGGCGATGGAGAATAGGCCGCGCAGGCTCTCCCAATGGTCTCATGAGCCTGTTCCATTGCCTTAGAAGGGCCAATGCGTCGTTCTCGAGGACCGGGCTTTCACACAGAATTCTTCCTCCGCAATCCAGGTCCAAGAACACCTTGAGCAATTCGCGCACGCGTATGTCAGCATCCTTAAGCGGCAAGTGGTTCCTTTCCCCCTTGGGACCGTACTCGATTCCAGAAAGGTGAATGTGCAGTTCCTTCAGCGCACGACCCCCTAGGACAAGGTCGACACGTTTCAAGACTCCCTGCCATTCCCCGTAGGAGTTAATGGAACCATCCCCAGGGCGCGCGTGGAGGTGGGCAAAATCCAGGCAGGGTCGCACCCCCTCAATCTCTTTGCTCATGATGAGAACATCTTCCAGCGAGCCGAGCATCGCGCTCTTCCCCATCGTTTCGGGGCGGAGGATTACGTCGTTTCCATTCCTGCGCAGCTCCTCGACGCAAGCGCGAAGTCGAGGTAGCACGACTTCCAGGACCTTCGTAGGTTCACCCCCGAAGTATGACCCAGGGTGGAAAACGATATCAGTCGCGCCCGCCAAGTGACCGTAGTTGGCGGCATCCATTAGACGCTTGCGACTTCTTGGCCATTCCTGCCTTGATGCGTTCAGATTAATGAAATATGGGGCGTGAACACTCAGTTTGATCCCTTGTTGGATTGCAACCTGCCGGATGGACTCGCAGGTTTCTTCGCTGACCCGAACGGATTGAACCCAAGCCAGCTCCAGCGCACCCAAGCCAAGCTCGGCGGTGCGTAGGATCCCTCCGACCGTCCCACCGGGTTTCTTGGGGGTCGAATGAGGACTTCCCACGGTTCCAAATCGAAAGGCGTCCTTCAATTGTGATCTCCTTCAGTTCCCGGTCTTTCGAATCCAGAGGCCGCATCAGAGACGCAAAGGGCATAGCTAGGGGCGTCGAAGACGGTCAAGCCTGCTGGCACTGAAGCAATCAATGCAACCATGACAACCTCAGCTTCAGTGTCCCTGGCCTTGGGGGCCCGAGGGTTCTTCTCCGAAGAAACGAGGTCCCCAAGTTCCTCAGCACATGTGTGCATAAGTCTTGCCTGAAGGACTACTCCCATGGTCAGAGACAAAAGCCCGCGTTCCCCCGGAAGGGGGCCGACTCAAAAGACCGCCAGGACTATCGAGGCCGCTGTCTATAGGAGAATTCGGGCATTGCGTTGCGATCTGATCGTGGGTCGTCATTCTCCAGATGCATCTTCGGAAGCTCACGAGAAATTTCCGGAGCCCTTTGGGAACGGTTCCGCGACTCCAGATTGGTCTCTCATTTCGCTGCCTTACTCGGTCCCTGCTGGACGCGCGCCTTACGAAGGATTTCGATCTGAATCCGCCACATTCGAGCCTTGCGTGGTCGCGTGTCATGGTCAAATCCAAGAAGATGAAGCACACCGTGGACCACAAGCAAGTCAAGTTCTTGTGATAGCCCGTGATGTCCGTGCTTGGCTTGGCTCTCTGCCCTTGGGACCGAAATAACTACGTCGCCGAGGTGCGGAATTCTGCTTTCGGGGTCGAGCGTCCTCGATGGAAAAGATAGAACGTCGGTAGTCCGGCTGACCGAGCGGAACTCTTGGTTGAGATCTCGAAGCTGCTCATCTCCGAGAAAGGCTAGGGTGAGTGTGCAGGGGATCTGTGCACCTCCAAGTTTCAGGGTTTCCCGCGCCAATGATCGCAAATGGTTCCGGGGAACAAGCCCGGAAAAGCGTGGCTCACAGTAGATCCCAATCCTCACGCGGGGACCCCAGACATTAGTCCGGATCGACATCGGAGGCCAGCGGGGACAAATGGATTTCCTCGTCCTCAGGATACTTCAGCCGCACGTGGAGATTGCTTCGCAACGTCTCGGTAAGCGTTAGTCGAACCTGCTCAAGTTCTTTCATGGTCAGGTCGGTGTCGTCAAACTGGTGTTGAGCTAGCCGGTCCTCAATGAGATTCCTCACTAGGGCCTCAATCTCTTCAGGGGTTTTCGGCGCCAATGCCCGGAACTTCGCCTCGACCCCATCCGCCAGCATAAGAAGGGCAGCCTCCTTGGAACGGGGGCGCGGCCCAGGGTAGTGGTACAGAGATTCGTCCACTCGTAGAGCCTCCCCACCGGCGGCTTTCAGCGCCAAATTGTATTGGAAGTTAGTGCGCAATGTGCCATGGTGTTCAGGGATCAGATCTCTCACCCGGCTTGGCAAGTGGTATTTCCTTGCCAAGTCCAGGCCATCCCTTATGTGCTGCATGATGAGCCTGGCGCTCGTCGACGGATCGAGTTGATCGTGCGGGTTCCCGTCTGGCCCCTGATTCTCCACGAAGTATTTCGGCTTGGTTGCTTTCCCTGCGTCATGGTAAAGAGCTCCAACCCGCAAGAGAAGGGTGTTTGCGTTGATAGCCTCCCCGGCATGCTCAGCCAGATTGGCTACCTGCAAGCTGTGCTGGTATGTGCCCGGTGCGTTCCGCAAAATCATCCGAAGAAGCGGTTGATCGGGGCGGGAGAGTTCAAGAAGCTGCATGTTGGTCGTTATATCGAACAGGCTGCCTGACAGTAGCAGAAGCACGATCGCTAGGCTGCCCGACAGCAGACCATTGCCCAGGCTTGCTGCTGCCAGCGTGAGTATTCCGACAAAGTCCGATGAAGGCTGAATAAGCCAGGTCATCAGCACGACAACAATACCAACGAGCGAGGCGGCCAACCCGGCCAGGAAGAAGTTGAGCGGTCTTTCTGCTTTGCCCAAGGTAAGCACCGCAGTCAATGAACCAAGAGTCGCAAACAGGGCTAGGTCCAGCCTCCCCCCAGCAATTATCCCAATCAGGACCCCGATCAGAACGCTGCTGAACAGGCCGAGACCCGGGCTAAAGAGTGCTGCCAGGGATAGCGCAAGAGCGGCCGCTGGGTAGAGAAATGGCAGTACCGTGTGGCTTGGAATCATTGTTCGCGCGCCGGCTGTGAACAGAAGAAAGAGGACTGACAAGAGTAGAGCATCTCGAAACCGCAGAGGGGGCCGCACCCGCAAGGTGCGCATGAAGAGCAAGAGGAGGGTTGTTATGAGCACTACCGCAAGGACAACGCTCAGGCTTGTCCGCAGGTCTGGGCCGCTCGAGTTGAGCCCCAGGGCCGTGATCGCCTCCAGGTCATCTGCGGTGATTACTTTTCCGCGAGGGATTACCACCTGGCCCGATACAAATGATCGAGTGACCGCGGCGACCTTGCTGGCCGCCTCCGCCTGAAGCGCTTGCGTGCTGGCTTTATTGTAGAGACTGTTCGGGACAACCATGTTGCGAACGACAGCGGCCACCAGAACGGCATCGCTTTCCGGCAAACTCAGGCTCACGTAGGCTGGCAGGGAATCGCGTGCATTGCCAACATCATCGGGCCGAATCTGTTGGCGCATTACTTGCTCGAGAACGGAGGCGCATTGCGCTTGAACGAGTTGCCAGTCCACGTCACTCAACTGGAGAACTTGTGAGGCCGCGCCTGCGTCCAGATGAGTCAGCGACATGGACAGAAGATCCTGGACCTTCTCGTCCGGTGTTGAGTATCCATCTTCGCGGACGCCCGTGATGTAGGCCAGAGCGCTGTCCAAACTCTGGGCCTGCTGCCGGGCAATACTTGGATCGGGTGGATCATAGACTGGAAGAACTTGGCTGGCCGCTTGCTGCCGCGCTTGGTTAGTGAAGACCTGGCTAACGAAGGACACGGAGCGGGGGGCAAGGACATCTTCAGCCGCCACTTGGCCGAGGTTGATCGACACCGAGCGCTCCCCAGGCATGATGGGCAACACAAGGAGGAGGGCCGACGCAACGGCCGTGGCCACCACAAGCAACCCTAGAGGCAGGCCATGCAACAAGGCGTGAAATCTAGGGCTTGGAGAGGTTCCGGAGGGATTAGTCACGGCTAGGGGAGCGGTTTCCAGTCGGGCGGGGGGGTCATTTACTGAGTATCTTACGGACGGCATCACTTGCCTCGCGACCGTCGGCGCGCCCCCCCAGCAAGGGAAGCAGCGCCTTCATCACCTTTCCCATGTCGGCTGTTCCGCTGGCATGCGTTTGCTGTATGGCTTGCTTGGCAAGCGCCTCCAGTTCCGTTTGAGATAGAGGAGGAGGTAGCAGTTCCCTGAGGAACTCAAGTTCCGCCCGAGAATCATCGGCGATATCCGTGCGTCCAGCCCGTTCCGCGTCCGCAATCGTCTCTTGGCGGATCTTTACCTCCCGCTGAAGTACGGATCGGAAACCTGCATCGTCCAGGGGCCCACGCCTTTCGACTTCGGCTAGCTGTATGGCGGAGAGCACCATTCTCAGAGTTCGTTTGCGAACCTCGTCGCCCGCCCGCAGCGCATCCTTGAGCGATCGCTCCAGATCCTGTTTAGTCAACATCTCGTTGATTATAAAGGTCACGGGACTGAACGGTCAAATCCAATGTGAGAGACTGAGCAAACAGGCCGTCTGATGCCACCTCACCATGGTGTCGGCTGGGGGCGGTCTTGAAAGAGGATAGGAACCAACGCTTTGCTCAGTATCCGAGGTTGGATGATGAAATCCTAAATCACTGAATTTGAGCAGGCCGCCGTGCGCGCTCAATCCGGTGGCATACCGATCGAGGCCCGGCTGATGGACCTCGAAGGAGCCCTGGCAATCTACAAGGGGGAGTTCCTTCCCGGATGCTGTCAGGAGTGGGTGGTTCGCAGGCGAGAGGTCCTGGCTGAGAATTATCTGGCGCTCACAAGAGTCTTCGCTCAGGCTGCCCTTCAGGCGGGTCATGCCCGGGAGGCGGCCGAGGAATTGCGGCAGGCCTTGGCGGTTGATCCCTTTGATGACGATCTGAATCTTCTCTACCTCGAGGCACTCGGGCAACTGGGCCGCCGCGGCCAATTGGTGGCTCATTATCATCGGTACTGCAAACTTCTGGCCACCGAACTCGGTCTAGACCCGCCAGAGCAGGCCCGGTCGCGATACACAGAACTGATCGGGTAAAGCGGCAAGACGTGAACGTGCTGGTGGGTTTGGATTCGCCCAACTCCAGGGGGCGGGGCCTCGCGTCGGGGTGTGTCCTGGCCAAAGTCTCACGAGGCTGGGTTCCCCTTGACTTGGCAACAGGAGCAACTCGGGAAAGTCCCGGATCCTCCTTTGCGAATCCTCTTCTGACTCCCGGATGTCATCTGATAGGCTTAATCGAGGAGGCGGAGGAGGCGATTGAACTCGCTGCAGTTGAGGCTGGCGTGAGCCCGGCCGGGGTCTCGCACGCCCAGGGAGGGAGAACCCAGGGCAGTGAACCGGATCCAGATCGAACGAGCTCGAGATCGTCCTAAATCGAATGTAGCACTGCTACGACACGAGTCGAGGAATGTCGGCCTGCGCTGCAGGGTGCTGATCACGATCAAGCAAGATTCTGATTATTACCGTCTACCCGGATCCGGCGGAAAGCTGTTGTTCCCATGGCTTGCCTGAGGAGGATGGTAGAAGCTTGCCTCCACTGTCTTTGGCGGGTAGCCTAAAGGAAAAGTGGAATAGGTCAGGAGGCTGTTTCAGAGACCGTCATTTCACCTGGGGCATCAGGTTGACTCCAAGTACTGACAAGAGTGCCACAATGATTCGAGCAGTTGCTCCCCAGATAACATGGCCCTCGAAAGGCTGATATACCGGGACCCATTCCTGCGTTGCCTTTGTCGACGGGGGATGAGGCTGCCACCGGAGGTTCTTGGTTTGCCCCAACCACCTCAAGGGAACATGGAAGATCTCGCGGACCTCGATCGGGGAAGGCCGTAGCAGGGTTGGCCACGGTACGACCCCTACAACCGGCGTGACCAAGAAGCCAGTAACCGTCTCCAGAGGATCGAGGTGTCCCAGGACCCTTACTCGATCCGGGGGCAGGCCAATTTCTTCCTCGGTCTCGCGTAGCGCGGTCTCAATGGTTTCTTCCGAGGGACCCTGCGACTGCCCACCTGGAAAGGAGACCTGACCAGCGTGCTCCGCCACGGCTTGGCTGCGCTCTGTAAGCAGTAGATGCCAGCCCTCATCAGATTGAAACATCGGGACCAAAACGGCCGCCTTGCGTCCCAAGGGACGATCCGAGGCGGCACTGATTACCGACGGCGCACCCTTGACGGTGCCCAAATGGCGCGTGATGTCGGCTTCGCTCAGGAAGAATGGGTTGGGCAAGGGCACTTTACGTCTTCCCCTTTCACCCCCAAGAGGATTCCGCCCGCCGCCGCAATCCGCAATCCCCCGGTCGGTTTCCTGCAATTCGTGCGACGGAGGTCCCAGCATGCAGAGGGTGCTTTCCGATTTGCCTGCAGGCGGCGCGTTGACGGCCGCCACGGGCAGAGTGCCCTCGTAGTACTGGTCCGGTGGGCCCAGCCAGCCAACCTGAACAGCTCGGCTGTGACTCTTTTGACCACATAGTGTTGTTTTTTGTCTGGGTGCAGATGAGAGAGGGCATATTGCCCCAGGCGCCCATGGCCCGAGGTAGGCTAGGACGGAGATCGCGCTGGGCAAGGGGCTCCAGCATGTGATTGGTCTTTTCCCCCCAGTTGCAAACCATCGCGAGGTGGGCTGTTGTCAGATTTGGCCTCCGGCCTGCCCGCAGGGGAGCTCCCGCAGCCCCCGCAATGGGAGCTACGCCTCTGTGGCCTGCCCAACCTTGGCCCTTTCCACACAGGTGCTTTGCCTCAGGCTTCCAGGTCCGGCAGGATCCCTTCCCCGTCGGTCCCCGAATCTTCTTCCGGCGCAGCGCCTATATTCTCGCGATGTTCAGGCTCGGCCACAGGGCGAGCGAAGATGAGGAATCCGGTGTGAGCGACCATGCGGTCCGTTGGACGCAATCGGTCCGCAATGGGCTTGTAATATCGAAGAGAGATCTCGCAAACTTCCACAAAGGCGAAGTGATTCCGCTCCAGGGCGGAAAGCAAGAAGCTGACCTGGTTTGTTGTCGGCACAATGGCGCCGAAGAATCCGCCGGAGGCCAAGGTTGCGCGAACTTGAGGCATGTAATCATACGGATTAAGCAGGTCCAGGAATAGCGAAGGGACTCCCCGTTCTTCGAAGCCTGAGGCAATATCCTGAAGTTTGAGCAAGACGCGGTCCGCCAGCCCCAGCTCCTCCAGGTTACGCCTCGCCAGGGCTTGCATGTCCGACCGGACATCATAGGAAATGACATGTCCAGCAGGACCGACCGCAGTCGCCAGGGCAACCGTCATCGCGCCGGATCCCGTCCCTGCCTCGACCACCGTCTGGCCGGGCGTAACCGAAAGCTTGAGAAGGATATAGCCGATATCTTTGGGGAAAACGATCTGACTCTGCCGCCGGATGTCGCGCAAAACGTCACTGAGGGAGGGGGGCATTAAGTAGAAGGGACGGCCCAGATGACTTGTGACAAGCGTCCCCCACGGCTTGCCAATCATGTCGTCGTGTTGGATTACTCCGCGATGCGTTTGCACCTGGGCACCGGCAATCAGCCTGACTAATCGGTACTTGTGATCGCTCCCCGTGAGTTGCACGAGATCCCCGGCCTGTGTGCGATCCACCCCGCTATGCCTCCTCTTGCAATCTGCCATCGCATTGTAACTGCCTGGGATACCCGGCGCAATCCCAAGTCCAGTGGGCCAAGAGGAGGGGCTTTGGTTTGCGCCGGTCAGGAGGGCGGGATACACTGGCTCCTTTCAGGAGGCTGGCGGTGATTGACTGGCGCAGCGCTGAGCGAGAAGCTCTCGGGCATCTTCAGGCTCTAATCCGAATCAACACGGTCAATCCACCTGGCAACGAATTGGAGGCAGCTCGCTACTTGGCCTCTATATTGGATCGAGAGAACCTGCCCGCGGTTGTGGTCGAGTTTGAGCCCGGCCGTGGCGATGTTGTGGCCCGCCTCGGAGGCAATGGTTCGGAGGACCCTCTGCTTCTCTACGGACACACGGATGTGGTCCCTGCTGAACGCGAACAGTGGTCGCACGACCCCTTTGGGGGGGAACTCGCAAATGGGTACATCTGGGGGAGAGGCGCTCTGGATATGAAGGCCATGGTAGTTCAGAGCCTGATGACAATCATTCTGCTGAAGCGCTCCGGAACTCAATTACGGCGAGACTTGATCTTCGCCGCCACTGGCGACGAGGAAATTGACGGAAAGGGGATCCGTTTCCTCGTTGAGCGGCACCCGGACCTGATCCGAGCGGGTTGGGGCCTGACGGAGGAGGGTGGCTTCACGCAGCATGTTCACGGTAGGCGCCTCTACCCGATCAAGACAGCGGAGAAGGGCGCACTCTGGCTGCGCCTGACTTTCAAGGGCAGGCCCGGTCACGGTTCCATCCCCCGCGCAGACAATGTGGTTGGGAAGATGGCCCAAGCAGTCCAGTCCCTGGAAGCGGCAAACCTCGGCTTTCGGGTTACCCCTCACGCCCGGGCCTATCTGCGGGCCATAGGACAAACCATGGGCGGGTGGCGGGCCTTCGTCCTTGGGAACGTCCCCGCCCGCTGGCTGGTCTATCAAGCACTCAAGGGGCTTGACGATCCCGAACTCCGCGATTATTTGATGGCGATAGTTCACGACACTGCCACCCCGACCATGCTTCGGGCCGGAGAAAAGACGAACGTGATCCCTTCCACGGGACAAGTTTCTGTGGACTGCCGAACCCTCCCCGGGAGTTCGTCCTCCGATCTGATGGCCCGAGTCCGAAGGGCTCTGAGGATGCCCGTGTCCATCGAGATCGAAACCGACTCTCCTCCCCTGGAAATCTCCCCCGATACGGACTTGTTCCGCGTCCTGGAGGCGGCCCTCGTTGAGGGGGATTCTGAAGCCATCGTGGTCCCGTATATGGCCAGTGGCGCAACCGACGCGAAGTTCACTCTGCCGCTGGGAATCCGAACTTATGGCTTTTCTCCCATTCGGCTCCTGCCGGGACAGGTGTACACAGGTTTGATCCATTCGACCGACGAAAGAATCCCTGTGGAGGGCTTCCTGTGGGGGTTGCGGGTGCTCCACTCCGCCGTGGAGAGATTTTGCAGGGTTTGACGAATGGGCGAACAGGCTCCCAGCGGGGCAGCTGGAGGCCTCGCCTCAACGCTGGGGTTCCCATCTAGCCCAATCTGGGCCGCATGGGACTCGGGTTAGGTCCCGAGGCTCTCCCGGGGGGGGCCCCACGGATTCTAGCGGACCGAGGACAAACGCAGCCTCGGCTTGGTGCCGCCTAGAGCATGAGCCCGTAGCGCTCAATAGCCAGATTGAGGATCTCGTTGATCAGTACGTCGTAGGCCAAGCCTTCGGCCTTAGCGACAATGCATAGGTCGCTGACCTCCGGGTTCAGGCCGGGGAGCGTGTTGATTTCAACGAGGTTGGGTTCACCCTCGGCATTCAAGCGGAAGTCCACGCGGCTGCAATCGGCCGCCCCAATGGAGAGAAAGGCAGAGCGGGTCAGTCGATACATCTCCTTCTGGAGCGGGGAGGGGATGTCAGCGGGGCACAGATAAAGGGGAGCCCCTTCCTCCCCGGGGCTGATCAGCTTGGCCTGTGCCCCGTAAACGCCACGGCCCGCGCCCACGGTCGGGTCGATCTCCAGAATGGGGAAGTAGTGGAACCCATCGTTCCGGTAGAGGTCCATGTTCGCTCTGCGTTTAGGGCGGCTTGGATTTCCAAGGATTCCCACGGTGAATTCGCGCCCCGGAAGAAAACTCTCAACCAGCGCCGGCTCGCGATAGTCCTGAAGGATGCGCTGAACCTGGTCGCGTAGATCCTGCGGGCTCTGCACGATGGAGCTGGGCCCCACGCCCTTCCCCGACCCCTCCCGCAAGGGTTTGACGAAGAGCGGGAATCTCAGTGTAGAGCGCAAGGTGGACTCGACGTCGGTGAAGACCTGGAAGGGGACTGTCGGGAGGCCTCGATCGCGCCAAAGCCTCTTCGTGATCGTCTTGTCCAGCGAGATGGCGTTGGCCAGCACGCGCGAGCCAGTGTAAGGGATGCCCAGCATCTCAAGCAGTGCCGGAACTTGAGCCTCACGGGAGTCGCCATGCAAGCCCTCGCAGATATTGAAGCAGATGTCTGGGCGCGTCCGGCGAATGGTGTCGATCAGGGTCACGTCGCCGTTGAGGAGGGTGGCGCGATGACCCGCGGTTCGCAAGGCCCCCAGGATGGCCTCCACGGTCTCTTCCCGATCGTATTCGACATTCTCGTCCGGGGGCGCCTCATCGGGGTGCGGGACATCTTTCTTTAGGTTCGCAAGCACCGCGACATGAAGGGGCGGAACGATGCTGCGCGGCTCCGCCCGACTTGCGGGGATGGTACTCGATCCAGGGGGCTCCTTTGTGTGCTTTTCGTCTTGCATCGTTCCTCCGCGAACCTGGAAGGTTTTGCGCGCTCTTTCGCCTCAGCCATCGGGATCAGCACGGCGGGCCCGGAGACACTCTCCCTCCCTCGAGTTGGCGCTGGAATTATAGCTTCCTTTTTCGAGGCAAAGGCCTCCCCGAAAGGCCTATCCTCTTCTTGTCTAAAGGCGGTTCCCTCGGCGCAGGTATTCCAAGACCTGCTGAACAACCTCCTGGGGCGTCATCTCATCTGTCACGATGAGCAAGCCGCAGTGCTGGCGGGCGTGCTGCAAGCGGCGGCACTGCTCTTGGTAGTCCTCCGGGAACCAGCGAAAGCGTTTGCGTTCGGTGCACGTCTCGAAGCTGGCATCCAGAAAGATGAGGACCCTGGGGGCCCCTCGATATCTCCAAAGATCCGGGACGCAGGAGTGCTCTTGGGCAATCTCGGTAGCCCACAGGTCCTGTGCTTGGAGGAGCTGGGCAATCGTGGTCTTGCCGGAACCGCAAGGGCCAACCAAAGCGACCAACAAGAAATCGGGACGTGAACTTGATCTCAGAGAGGCATTCGGACCCAAAGCCGCCGCACCTCATCACCGGTCTCAGACTGGACGGTGAGTACCAAAACGCTGATGTCATCACCGGGACGGCCGTCGTCCAGCTCCACAGCACATCGGAGCAGTTCGTCTGCCCAGCGGTCCACGGGCAGTTCCCGCTCAATCAAGGAGGTTAGCGCATCGCGGATGGCCAGGGGGGAACCCTTGCGATCCCCGGCGTGAGTCAGTCCGTCGGTGAAGGCCAGCAGGACCAAGCCAGGCTCAAGAGCGATCTCGTTGATCACAGGACGAATGTCGCGCCGGGTGCCGACGGAAAGGGAGGGTTGATCGAATGCCGCGATCTGGCCTTGGCGGACTAGGTAGACCGGATCGGGATTGTTGCGCGTCACGACCACGCTTCGGGAGGCCAGGTCGACCGACAGAATGTTGAGGGTGGCAACCACTTTTCCGGAGGGTTGCGCGAACAGGTAGTCGGAGGCGGCTCTCGCGGCGGCCCCATCTCGCACCCCCTCCGCCAGCAGGCTGATTGCTTTGCGGGCCACCAAGTTCGAAATGCTCTTTGCCGACCGTCCCGACCGCTGGCCATCGACAAGAACGAAGGAAAGTCCTCCCCCCGGACGCTCGATCATTTCGAGGGTGTCCCCGCTTTCGCTGGTCGCGTACTTTGGGGTCTTTGCAACGGCAACGCGCAAGTCCATCTTGCCTCAACCCGAACCCTGTCCGGAATGGAAGGTGGTGCTCCCTCGGCTTCTCTTGGGAGGTGTCAAGAATTCTAGCACAGCTGCTTGTCTCCCTCATATTCCTATGGTATCATCCCCCCGTTCTCTTCCGGGCCGTCCCTTGATTAAGCTCGAGGTGGCCGATGGCACCCAAATCGCGCGTAGACCTGATGGTCTCCCGCCTTCGGGACTTGCAAGGCAGCACGACTGACGTGGAGGCCTCTGCGGTCGTCAGTGTGGATGGCCTGATCATTGCCTCTGCGCTGCCAGGGGGAATCGAAGAAGATCGAGTTTCGGCCATGTCGGCCGCAATGCTCAGCCTCGGGGAGCGGATTTCGAGCGAGCTGGGCAGAGGCACGCTTGACCAGGTCTATGTCCACGGAAACCACGGCTACGTCTTGCTGAGTTCTGTGGGCGCAGATGCCGTCTTGACCGTTTTGGCAAGGGAAGGAGCGAAGTTGGGCCTGGTTTTTCTGGAGATGAGGCGTGCCGCTGAGGATCTTACGAAGCTTGTGGCGTAGACAGGCGCATACGATTTCCGATCCGGGAGCCACCGGGGCGGACTATAAGCCAGATGGGGAGGCGGTCAATGCCAGCCTCCCCATCTCCGTTAATGTCATAAGGGAGGACGGATGACCCAGTACGTTTTCTTCACGGGCGGGGTGGTTAGCTCCGTCGGGAAAGGGGTTACGGCGGCTGCCCTCGGACGGGTCTTGAAGGAACGCGGGTTCCGGGTCGCCGTCCAGAAACTTGATCCCTATATCAATGTTGACCCGGGGACCATGAGCCCCTACCAGCATGGTGAGGTTTACGTGCTGGATGATGGTGCGGAGACCGATCTGGATCTGGGGCACTATGAGCGTTTCATCGACATCAGCCTCAGTCGAGTGTGCAACGTCACCAGCGGGCAGGTCTATGCCGAGGTCATCTCCAAGGAGAGGCGCGGGGATTTCCTGGGGGGCACAATCCAAGTTATCCCCCATGTGACCAATGAGATCAAGCAGCGGATCGCTTTGGTAGGGAAGAACCTGGATGCAGAAATTGTACTGGTTGAGGTGGGGGGAACAGTCGGCGATATCGAGTCCCTTCCCTTTCTGGAGGCCCTACGCCAGATGCGCTCCGACGTCGGCCGCAATAATACGTTCTATGTTCATGTGACTTGGCTTCCTTATATTGGGGCGACCCGCGAGCTGAAGACCAAGCCTACGCAGCACTCGGTCCGGGAGTTGCGCTCGATTGGGATCTCTCCCGATATGATTGTGGCCCGCTCGGATTATCCGGTCGATAAAGACCTGTGCTCCAAGATCGCACTCTTCTGCGATGTGGAAATGCGGGCGGTGGTTCCCATGGTGACATTGCCGAGTGTTTACCAAGTGCCGCTGGAGCTGGAGCACGCCGGCGTGGCAGACTATGTACTGGAGCGGCTGGGGTTGACGCCTCGCCGGCAGCCGGATTGGAGGGGGTGGGAAGACCTTGTTGTCCGCGCTCTGGCGCCGAAGCCGAAAGTGCGCATCGCACTGGTTGGGAAATACGTCGAGTTGCGTGACGCCTACATGAGCGTCCGGGAGGCCTTGAACCACGCAGGACTGGCCCTTGGGCGCGAAATCGAGATGCTGTGGGTCCCCTCAGCCGAGCTAGAAAAAGGAAAGGGCTGGGAGGCGCTGCACGAGGCGGATGGGATCGTGGTCCCAGGAGGGTTCGGCTCGCGGGGAATTGAAGGCAAGATCCTGGCCGCGAAGTACGCGCGTGAGAACAAGGTTCCTTACTTGGGCTTGTGCCTGGGAATGCAAGTCATGGTGATCGAATTTGCACGGCACGTGCTGGGAAGCGAAGAGGCGAATTCGACCGAATTTGATCGCGGCACTCCTCACCCAGTGATTGACCTGATGCCCGAACAACGTGCCATCGCAGACTTGGGCGGGACCATGCGGCTGGGGCTGTATCCCTGCGTGCTGCAGCCGGGGACCAGGGCGGCCGAGGCGTATGGGCTGGAACGAACAGAGGAACGGCACCGTCACCGCTTCGAATTCAACAATGCCTACCGTGAGATCCTGTCCAAGCAGGGGATGATTTATTCCGGAATCTCGCCCGACGGCCGCTTGGTTGAAATCGCTGAGCTCGCGGACCACCCATTCATGCTGGGAAGCCAGTTTCATCCCGAGTTCCTCTCACGGCCGAACCGACCTCACCCATTGTTCCGAGCGTTCATTTCGGCGGCCATCCAGTATGACGGCGGCAAAAACGGGAGGGGGGAACTTCCTCAGCGAGAGGAACCATCTGCAATCCACGCTCAGCCTTGAGCTTGGAAGTGCAGGTTGAAGGAGGTCAACCGCCCCTTTCCCACGGGATTGGGCAGGCGGTTCCCTCGGGCCGTGGTTCGGCCCTCGATTGAATCGGGTCCCAGAGCCGCGGACAGGGCAAAACACCGTGACGGTGGACCCAAAAGGGAACCTTGGCGCCGGCGGCAGACGAACGCAACCGCAGAGGTCCAACCTGGCTGCTCCGCAACCTCAAGGTCCTTGGAGGAAGCCATGACGGATTACAAGTACCTAATCGTTGGAGGCGGAATAGCCGCCGATGCTGCGGTGCGGGGGATTCGCGAGTTGGATCCCTCCGGCAGCATCGGAATGCTGAGCGCTGAACCCGACCCCCCCTATGACCGGCCCCCGCTGTCGAAGGGCTTGTGGAAGGGACGACCAGTCGAGAAAATATGGCGCCGCACGGCAGATCTTGGGGTTAGTCTGCACCTGGGCCGTCGAGCGGTGTCCATCGAGCGCAGAAACCGGGAGGTTATGGATGCACAGGGCGAGACCTATCGCTATGAGAGGTTGCTGCTGGCCACCGGCGGAACGCCACGTCGCATTGCCTCGGCTGGCGAGGGCGTCATCTACTTTCGCACCCTGCAGGACTACCTGGCTCTTCGTCAGATCGCGGTTCCGGGTCGGCGCTTGGCGGTGATAGGAGGAGGCTTCATCGGGTCCGAGTTGGCCGCGGCCATCACCCTGGCCGGAGGCCGGGCTCTCATGATCTTCCCGGAGGCGCATATCGGAGCCCGGGTGTTTCCCGCTGAGTTGGGAGCCCACCTCGACGAGTACTACCTGGAGAAGGGCGTAGAACTGAGACGCGGGTGTTCCCTGACAGCCATCGAGAATGTGGCGAGTCGCTTTCGAGTTCGGATTCGGCCCGAGGCGGAAGGAGGCCAGGAGGAAGTTCACGAGGTCGATGGGGTGGTGGCGGGGATCGGGATCCAACCCAATGTGGAACTGGCGAAGCAGGCCGGGCTGGATGCCGGAGATGGCATCGTCGTGGATTCTTATCTACGGACCACGGATCCCTTGATCTTCGCTGCCGGCGACGTGGCCGCATTTTGGAACCCGGCCCTCGGGCGGCGACTGCGAGTAGAGCACGAGGACAATGCAAATACCATGGGGATGGCTGCCGGCAAGGCGATGGCTGGCCAGTTGGAGGAATACAACCACTTGCCGTTCTTTTATTCCGATCTTTTTGATCTCGGGTATGAGGCCGTTGGGGAACTGGATCCTCGGCTGACCGTTGTCATGGATTGGAAAGATCCCTGGCGAGAGGGGGTCATCTATTACCTTCAGGGGGAGAGGGTCCGAGGCGTTCTGCTGTGGAACGTGTGGAAGCAAATCACGGCGGCCCGCAAACTGATCGCCGCCCCCGGTCCCTTCCGGAGCGAAGATCTGATCGGCAAGCTTCCTGAGCCCCGCCGATAAGACGGGAGAAGATGGAGCCTCGACAGGGACCGGCCGGCCGGGATAGGGAAGCCGCATTACGGTTCCCGATTCGATCGTCGCAGGCCGGGTTTCTCCATTGCCGGCCGGCTCCAGCCCAAAGAAATCTAACGTCGCTTGACGTGAGGTCCTCGCCTGCTCCCGGGGCAGGCCTCAGCTCGACAGGGAACCCTTCCGGCGGCTGTGCGGGATGCCCCGAGCGACCCTCGGAATCAATGGGCGCCAGACGGGCTAAGGAGGTTGCATAGGGCAAGAGGGCCTGCCCGTCGCTCCCTGACCGCAAGGAAGAAGACCTCCCCAGCGAACGGCCAGGGGGGAGTAATTCGTGTAAGATTGCGAGGGGATCTCCAACCAAGAAAGGGTGCGCGCAATGGTCAAGATCGCCGCCTCCGTTCTTTCGGCAGATTTCTCGCGGCTGGTCGCTCAGATTCAGGAGGCCGAGGCCGGGGGTGCAGACTACATTCATGTCGACGTGATGGACGGCCACTTCGTTCCGAACCTGACGCTTGGGGCACCGGTGCTCTCTGCTTTTCGTCCCGCCTCGCGCCTGCCCTATGATGTCCACCTGATGATTGAATCGCCCGAGAAGTACGTTCAGGATTTCGCCCGTGCCGGAGCGGATATCATCACTGTTCATCAGGAAGCCTGCATCCACTTAAACCGGGTGATTGAGCAGATCAAGGAATTGGGCAAGCGCGCGGGCGTAGCTATCAATCCTGCCACTTCGGCGGGAAGCCTTGAGGAGATTCTCCCCTTTGTGGACCTAGTCCTCGTGATGACGGTCAACCCCGGTTACGGAGGTCAATCCTTCATTCCCACCATGCCTGAGAAAATCGCAGCCGTCCGCAGGCAGATTCTCGATCGCAACCTGAAAGCCGAGTTGGAAGTGGACGGCGGCATAGCGGCGGAGACGGCGGGGATCGTGGTGAGGGCCGGCGCAACTGTGCTCGTTGCCGGTTCGGCCGTTTTTCGGAACCCCGCGGGCATCGCAACGGCAATCCGTCAGTTGCGGGAGGCTGCGGATGCTCAATTCTCCCGCCACGCCTAGACGGTTGTCTTGGTGCCGGATTCCAAGCCTGATCCAGTCGAATTCCTTGCCTTTGAAACAAATGGGCACCTTTCGCGGAGACAATGCCGATGCATGCCCGTTGGTTAGCTTTGGCCCGGCTCAGAGGAGCGGTGTCCCAGGCTGTACCCCGGGGCATGGATGGCCAGCGCGCGAGGCGCTTGGGAAGACCGTTCCGTAGGGGCTTATGCAATGCATGAGTTGTCCGTGACCGAGAACCTGCTTGAGATTGCCCTCCGCCACGCTGAAGCTGCAAAGGCTCGCCGTGTGACGGACCTTTACCTGCGCATTGGGCAGCTGTCCTCGTTCGTCGACGATTCGGTCCAGTTCTATTGGGACATCATCAGCAAGGGAACGATCTGTGAGGGGGCCGTCCTGCACTTCGAACGAATCCCGGCTGAACTGCAGTGCCTTGATTGTGGAGCTTTGTACAACCTGAGCAGCGAGATGCAGCCTTGCCCTCAGTGCGGAAGCTCGCGCGTGAAGGTCCTGCGCGGAGACGAACTGAAAGTGGACAGCATCGCCGTCGATGCCTAGGCGAATGCGCGTTTTTCCAGTTTTTCCGCCTCCTCAGCCCAAACTCCGGTTGAATCCGCGCAAGACTTTACGCAGAGATAATTGGTGACAGAAGTCCTAATAGTCCCGAAGACAACATGCTAATATAGGATTTGTCGCATTGCTCTGCACAACCGCCGAGGCAATTGTGGGCTGGTTGCGGCCGGGGCAAGCGAAAGAGTCAGGGTGACCCAAATCCTGTGCCGGGCTGGAGCGGCAAGGGCTGTTCGGGCCCTGGCGGCGATTGAGGTGCATTGGGAGGGGCAACAACATGGCGCGTCGTGTCGAAGTCGTGGAAAACATTCTGGGTGCCAATGAACGGATCGCGGGGCAGAACCGGCGGCTCCTGGATGAGGCGCATCTCTTTGCCGTGAATTTAATGGCTTCCCCGGGGGCCGGAAAAACCTCGCTGATCGAGAAGACGGTGGAGATTCTCTCTCGCCGCTTGCGGATTCTGGTCATCGATGGGGATCTGGCCACCGATCTTGACGCAGACCGGGCCCGTGCGGCGGGAGCCGAGGCGGTCCAAATCAACACCGGCGGAGAATGCCACCTGGATGCAAACATGGTTGCCCTGGCTCTCCAGAGGTTTGACTTGGCACATTTCGATCTTCTGATCATTGAGAATGTCGGCAATCTGATTTGTCCTGTGGCCTTTGCTCTGGGGTCGCACAAGAACATCCTGATTGCATCAGTCCCTGAGGGCGACGACAAGCCTTACAAATACCCGGGCACGTACCGCGGGGTGGACGTGCTGGTGATCAACAAAGTGGACCTCTTGCCTTACGTACCCTTTCAGATGGATCGGTTCCAGAAAGGCGTTGAGCTGCTCAATCCGGGGGTGGTCACTTTCCCGCTCTCTTGTCGAACGGGGGAGGGCATCAGCGCCTGGACGGACTGGTTGCTCGAGCAAATACCGGAACGAAGGCCTGTGAATGGGTGAGGACGCCGGGGTGCAGGGCGCAAGCATCCGCGTGGGCGGAGTCGTCCAGGGGGTCGGTTTTCGACCCTTCGTCTATGCCCTGGCCAAGCGCTTGCAGCTCGCCGGCTGGGTGCGCAACACCTCTGCGGGGGTGGAAATCGAAATCGACGGCTCGGCCAGCCGACTGGAGGATTTTGTCCGCGACCTTCGCTTGCTTGCTCCCCCTCTGGCGCGAATTGACGACCTGCGGGTGGACCCGCGGCCGGCCAACGGCTACAAGGAATTCGCCATTCTGGCTTCGGAGCGGATCCCACAGGCATTCCAGCCTGTGTCCCCGGATGTAGGCCTGTGTCCGGATTGTCTGAGCGAATTGTTTGATGCTCAGAATCGCCGCTACCGGTACCCGTTCATCAATTGCACCAACTGCGGACCTCGGTTCACGATCATCGAGGATGTCCCCTACGATCGTCCCAACACGACCATGGCACCGTTCGCAATGTGCCCGGAATGCGCCGCCGAGTACGAAGATCCAGGCGACCGGCGTTTTCACGCCCAGCCCATTGCCTGCCCGACCTGTGGGCCGCATATCTGGTTGGAAGAGAAAGGTCAGCTCGTAGCGCAGAGAGAGCAGGCGTTGCAAATGGCGCGCACTTACCTGGCTGAGGGCAGGATCCTGGCGATCCGCGGTCTGGGGGGATTCCATCTGGCCTGCGATGCAACCCGTTCCGAACCGGTCGCAGAGCTCCGGCGCCGGAAGCTGCGCGTCGACAAGCCCTTTGCCCTGATGGTCTGGAATTTGGCCGCAGCTCAGTCGATCAGTGATATCGGCCCGCAGGAGGCGGGCTGGATTCAGGGACAGGAGCGGCCGATTCTGCTCTTGCCGCGGAAGGAGGGGGCCTCCATAGCCCGCGAGGTGGCTCCTGGGCAAAGAACTCTCGGCGTCATGCTGCCGTACACGCCGTTGCACTATCTCCTTCTTGAGCCGGCGGAGAAATACCCGCCTGCTTTGGTCATGACCAGCGGAAATCTGAGCGAGGAGCCCATCGCCATCAACCTCGAAGAGGCCCGGCAGCGGCTTGCCGGGGTGGCCGATGCCTTCTTGATGCACGACCGGGGAATTCGCACGCGTTGTGACGACTCGGTCGTCCGTGCATTCCCGGGCTGGCGTCCTGCCGGCGGCTCTCAGGATGGACAGTCCGTCCTCCTTCCGCTTCGCCGCTCGAGAGGCTTCGCTCCCTTCCCCGTCAAGCTGCCTTGGGATTCCCCGACCGTGCTCGCTGTGGGTGGCGAGCTCAAGAACACTTTCTGCCTGACTCGTGCAGACTATGCCTTCATGAGCCAGCATATCGGCGATCTTGAAAACTACGAAACACTTCGCTCCTTCGCCGCGGGGATCGAGCATTATGAGCGCCTTTTTCACGTGCAGCCCACGGCCATGGCCTGCGACCTCCACCCGGATTACCTCGCCACCCGGTATGCGGAGGAGCGCGCGGCACGGGAAAGTCTCCCGCTGGCGCGCGTGCAGCATCACCATGCCCACATTGCCGCCTGCATGGCTGAGCACGGTGAAGAGGGGAGCCGCCCTCTGATCGGGGTCGCTTTTGACGGCACGGGTTATGGCCTCGATGGGACCATTTGGGGTGGGGAGTTCCTGATCGCCGATTATGAGGGATTCGAGCGGGCCCTTTACCTGGAGCCAATCCCTCTGCTTGGCGGTGACGCGGCCGTCCGGGAACCCTACCGTCTGGCGCTCGCTTGGTTGTGGCGCTCTGGGCAGGAATGGAGCCCCGACCTTGCCCCGGTGCAGCACGTGGCTGTGGAACGAAGGAGAGCCCTCAGGCAAGTCCTTGAGGCAACCGGAGTCCCCAGACCGGATGGCCTGAACGCGCCTCTCACTTCCAGCATGGGCCGCCTGTTTGATGCATTTGCCTCCCTGGTCGGGGTGCGGCAGGTCGTGAACTACGAGGCGCAGGCGGCGATGGAACTGGAAGCGCTTTGTGACCCGGACGAGCAAGGATTCTATCCCTTCGAGTACCATGGTCAGATCATCACCCCGCTTCCGCTCTTCGGCCAGGCCGTTGAGGATGTTCGGTCCGGCACAAAGCCGGGGAGGATGGCAAGTCGCTTTCACAACGGCGTGGCACGGATGGTCACGGATGTGTGCGAGCGCCTATCGCAGGAACGGGGGATAGGCAAGGTGGCTCTCAGCGGGGGGGTCTGGCAGAACCAATTCTTGTTGACACGGACGGTGGAGCTTCTGGAGGCGCGAGGGCTCGAGGTGCTGCTGCATAAGAAGGTACCGAGCAATGATGGGGGAATCGCTTTGGGTCAGGCAGCTATCGCCGTTCATCGGCTGCTTGGATACGGCAGGAACGTGGCCGCATAGGGAATACGAGGGTTGGCACGCTGGTTCGTCCGGTGGTATCAAGCCGGGGCGGAGGTTCGGAGTTGGACCGCGACAGGGAGGTGAGCTGTGTGTTTGGCAGTTCCCGGAAAAATCCTTGAGATCCATCAGGCCAATGGGGTTGACATGGCCAAGGTTGACTTCGAAGGGGTGCAGCGGGAAGCTTGTTTGATGTACCTTCCCGAAGCCAAGGTAGGAGATTACATTCTCGTGCACGTAGGATTTGCGATGAGCCTGCTCAGCGAAGAGGAAGCTCTGGCCTCTCTGGATCTCCTCAGGCAAGTCGCTGATGCGGAGCCGGAGAACAGCACGCCCGGGGGCGAGGCCCTTTCATGAAATACGTGACCGAGTTCCGTGATGGGCAGCTGGCGCAGGGCCTCGCGAAGGAAATCCGTCGGCAGGTCACACGGCCCTGGGTCCTGATGGAGATCTGCGGGGGGCAGACCCACGCGATTGTTCGCTACGGGATTGATCAGATCCTCCCGCCAGAAGTTGAGTTGGTCCACGGTCCAGGCTGTCCCGTGTGTGTTACGTCGGTGGAACTCATCGACAAGGCGATTGCCATTGCTTCGTTTCCGGATGTGATTCTCTGCTCCTATGGGGACATGCTCCGCGTTCCGGGGTCTGAGCGCGACCTCTTCTCTGTACGCGCGGCAGGCGGTGATGTCCGTGTGGTGTATTCTCCTTTGGACGCGCTGAAGATCGCCGAGCAGAATCCGAGCAAGCAAGTGGTCTTCTTTGCGGTTGGCTTCGAGACAACGGCTCCGGCCAATGTGGCCAGTGTCGTCCAGGCGCGGGCTCAGGGAATTGGGAACTACTCGGTGCTGGTATCGCACTTCTGCGTGCCCCCTGCGATCGAGGCCATCCTCAGTTCGCCCGACAATCGCGTTCAAGGCTTCCTGGCGGCCGGCCATGTCTGCGCCGTCATGGGCTATTGGCAGTATCCGCCGCTGGCGTCGCGCTTTGGAGTTCCCATTGTCGTGACCGGGTTCGAGCCGGTGGACCTTCTTCAAGGGATCCTGGCCGCGGTGAAGCTGTTGGAGCAGGGGAGAGCTGAGGTGCAAAATGCCTACAGCCGCGTCGTGACCCGCGAGGGGAACCGTGCGGCTCAAGCCGTGATCCGCGAGGTGTTCATGCCTTGCGACCGCAAGTGGCGCGGCGTCGGCATGATCCCGCTGAGCGGCTGGTGCCTTCGGCCGGAATACTACGAATTCGATGCCGAACGTCGTTTCCCGGTCGCATTGATCCAGCCGCGCGAATCGCCCCTGTGTATTGCCGGGGAAATCCTGCGCGGCCTGAAGAAACCGGAACAATGTTCTGCGTTCGGCGTCACGTGTACGCCCGAAAATCCTCTGGGGGCGCCCATGGTTTCCTCCGAGGGCGCCTGTGCGGCGTACTTCCGCTATCGCCCCCAGGTGAGGTCGGAGGTCAATGCCCAGTCTCTTTGACCTCCTCGCGCCAATCTATGATCGAATCGTGGGGCCCCCCGAGGTCGGCCCCCTTCGAGAGCTCCTGAGGCTCCCGGCCGCAGGGATGGTCCTTGAGGCGGGCGGAGGAACGGGGCGCAAGGCTTCGCTTCTCCAAGGCCAAGCCGGGCAGGTTGTAGTTGCCGATCTTTCATTTGCCATGTTGCGGACGGCGCAGCAGCGGGGAGGACTCGGCCTGGTGCAATGCCGTGCCGAGAGGCTCCCCTTCGCTGCCGGGTGTTTCGTGAGGGTCCTGATAGCGGATGCACTGCATCATTTTCGGAGTCAAATGGACGCATTGGGTGAGGCTCTGCGTGTTCTCCAGCCGGGGGGTCGATTGCTCATTGAGGAACCCGATACCCGCCAGGTCGCGGGCAAGGTGGTTGCGCTGGCGGAGAGGTTCCTGCTGATGCACAGCCGGTTTCTTTCTGTCGAAGACCTCACGGCCTGGATCGCCCGGCAGGGTCTGCGGTTCGTGGTCGACCGAGATCGGAGAATCTCGGTTCGGATCGCGGTGGACAAGTGAGGGACTCTCGCGGCATGGATGGCGCTTATTGCCCTCTACCCATAGCCCAGAGAAGGCAGATCGTCATGGGGCATGGAAGCGGCGGCAAGATGACCCACGATCTGATCGCTCAGGCGTTCTTGCCCGCGTTTGACAACCCGGCGTTGAGGGCTGGAGACGATGGCGCGGTCATCGATCTGGGGGTTGCTGAGCGCTTGGCGATCAGTACCGACTCCCATGTGGTTTGGCCGCTTTTCTTTCCCGGAGGGGACATCGGTCGCCTAGCCGTGTGCGGGACGGTGAATGATGTGGCGATGATGGGGGCCGACCCACGCTACCTGACGGCGGGGTTTGTGCTCGAGGAAGGCTTGAGCTTTGAGGTATTGGAAAAGGTCATCGATTCGATGCGGCTGGCGTCCGCCGAGGCCGGGATTCAGATAGTGGCCGGGGACACCAAGGTCGTTCAGAAAGGGAAGGGGGACGGGCTGTACATTAACACTACCGGGGTAGGGGTCCTTCCGGCGGGGCGGGAATTGAGCGGCCGCAATGCCAGGGCCGGGGACGTCGTTATCCTTTCCGGTCCCGTGGGCGACCACGGCATCGCCGTTCTTTGCGCGCGCGGCGAGCTTGGCTTGCAATCTGAGGTAAGGAGTGATGTCGCACCTCTCAACTCCCTCACGAAAGCGATGCTCGACACAGGCGCCGAGATTCATGTCCTGCGCGATCCGACCCGAGGCGGTCTGGCGACGACTCTCAACGAAATTGCCGTTCAGTCCCAGATCGGCATCAAGATCCGTGAAGCTGCGGTGCCGGTTCGGCCCGCGGTGGCGGCCGCGTGCGAACTGCTCGGATTTGACCCGCTCTACGTCGCCAATGAGGGCAAGCTGATCGGGCTGGTGGCGGCAAAAGATGCCCAGACCGTGCTGGCCGCCATGCGCCAGACGCGCTACGGTGCGGAAGCTGTGGTGATCGGGGAAGTGGTTCGAGAGCCAATTGCCCGGGTATTGATGGAAACGTCGATTGGCAGCCATCGGATCCTCGATGTGTTGAGCGGGGAAATGCTTCCTCGGATTTGCTGATCGTGGTCTATGCCCTCGCGGCGGAAGCAGTGAAGGCTGAGGGCTCGTACAGAAGCGGGCCCTCGGGTTTTTCTGGGCGAGGGAGAGGCGAGAATATCCTCCGGAGGCATCGCAATCTTCCGCCCGGTCCGGGACCGTTGAGATCAGGCCGGGTTTGGATCCCCGTTGCGCTGACGGTGGCACCGTCTGAGGGTCCTCGCCCTCTTGCGGCCGGGGCAAGAATCCCTCCCGGCTCATGGCTGCACTCCCTTCCGCGCCCATGCTGCACCTGAGGAGAATGCTATACTGGCCCCGTGAGCATCCAAGCTCCTTTCTTTCGATTCGTCCTACGCATTGCCCCTAGAGGCGAAGTCTCTGAGCGGACTCTGGCCGAGCGACGAAAGGAGGCCTCTTTCGGAGCTGGGCTGATTCGACCTCCGCGCGGAATGGTGATTACCCCTGAGCCGGCTGCCGGGGTTGAGGCCTGGTGGATCACATCCCCACAGGAGGAGACCGACCGAGTCCTCTTGTACTTTCACGGTGGCGGTTGGGTCTTTGGCTGGATGGGGTTCTATGATTCCTTCGTCGCTCGGCTCGCGCAGGCTGCCAAAGCGCGGGCAATCGGTGTTGACTATCGGTTGGCTCCCGAGCACCCATACCCCGCGGCGCTGGAGGACTGCCTGGGCGCCTACCGTTTCCTGATGGATCGAGGCACGCCTCCCGGGAAAATCGTGCTAATCGGAGATTCCGCGGGCGGCAACCTGACTCTCGCGACGCTTCTTGCCCTCAAAGGCGCCGGCCTTCCTCTCCCTGCCGCCGGTGTCTGCCTTTGCGCCGTCACCGATCTTGCCGCAGAGCGGTCCGCCTCAGCCCCGAATGTGAAGAAGGACGTTGTCCTGGATCCTCCCTCAATGGGTTTCTTCCATGATTCTTATCTGGCCGGGCGGGATCCTCACGATCCGCTGATCTCCCCGATATATGGCGACCTGGCCGGTCTTCCCCCCCTTTTGATCCAGGCCGGGGGGGACGAAATCCTGCTAGAGGACTCCCAAAGGCTCGCTGCCAAAGCGGCTCAGGCCGGAGTGGATGCAACGCTTCATGTCTACCCGGGCATGTGGCACGTGTGGCAAGTATTCGCCCCCTATTTGCCCGAAGCCAGGCAAGCAGTCGAAGAAATCGGTCTATTCATTCAATCCCGCACCTGAGTGAACCGCCGAATACCTTCCCGTTTCACCAACGACCTGGGAGAAACAGCAAGGCCTCCAGGCTCATCGTGGGGTGGGAATGACAAAGGTCCGCCATATTCGGTCCTTGGCGGCGAATGTGATCGCGGTTCACGCCTGGCGTGTCCTCCAGGTCCTCCAAGGCCCGATCGGTACTATGGGGGTGAGACGGACTGCCATTACCGAGCGACCTGCAAGCAGCCAATCCCTTGGGCGGCAGTCTTCAGGAAATCCGGCATGGTCGAGTCGTTTTCCTGAGCGCACTGGCGCAAGTGGACTTGCTTGATGAGGCCGAGAAGGCTCGCTGTCGCCGCCTTTACGGCTCGGAGGGGACCCGGGGTCTCAGGCAGGGGCCGTGAGCCCAGCCCGAGGATGCGTTCAGGAGGCCCACCGCCTGGGTATCGATTTCAGCCCAGGCAGGCCTATCCAGGCCTTCAGCGAAGGGGCCTGTTGCCTGACGGTTCCCTCGACGGGCCTATCGGCTAATCACTGGCAACAGTCCTTCTCCAAGGCCGCATGTGGCATGGTTCCCAAAGGGGTAGCCGGGGCTTCGAGATCCATGCGCGGGGTTCAACCTCAGTCGGCCCACTGGCATTTCAACAGCCAGGACGATGTCGCTTCTCGGCCAGGCCTGGCCCTACATCCGAAGCCCCGTTGAGCCGGTCCCGGAGATGTGATGGCTGTTAATCCCAGCCAGGCTCCGAAGGTGATTGCGCTTCGGTTTCTTGGGCAATACAATTAGGCTTCGCCGAAACGAAAGGATCCAGAGATTCCGCCCCTAAGGCTGTCCAGGCTGGCAACAGAGCTGACCGAACCAGTGTCCTCAGGGGAGGGTGAAATCGTCAGCAGACCTCGCCTCCGCAGGGGGTCGAAGCAGGAGCGCCGAGGTTTGTTGGCGAAGGCGCCTGATAGACCGTGCGCTAGCGGGCCGAGGATCCAGCAGTTGGGCGTGTTGAGCCGACTGCGACCAGGATACATCCCAAGGAGGGTAAGAGCATGCCCCGCATTCTTGCCAATGGCGTCCAGCTGTACTACGAGGAGAAGGGCGCGGGCCAAGCCCTGCTTTTCATCAACGGGCTGGGCTCGAGCACAAGGGACTGGGAATTTCAAGTTCCGGAGTTTTCGCGTTCCCATCGAGTCATCACCTTTGACCTGCGTGGCCAGGGGCAGTCGGACAAGCCGCGAGGTCCCTACAGCATGTCCATGTTTTCCGCGGACACCTCTGCCCTCATAAAAGCCCTTGGCCTCAAATCGGCATCCGTGGTGGGCCTTTCGCTGGGGGGCGGCATTGTGCTTCAACTTGCGCTTGACTCTCCTGAACTGGTCAAGACCCTGGTGGTAGTCAACAGCGGCCCAGCCATGGTGGGCCCCACCGCCGATGCCAAGAAGGAAATTGAGACCCGCATCGGGATTGTGAAACAAAGGGGCATGCGTGCAATGGGCGAGGCGCTCGGCGGGCAACTGTTTCCCAAGCCGGAACAGGAGGCCCTGCGAAAAACCTTTGTCGAACGTTGGGCCGAGAACGATCCCCAGGCGTACATCGAGACCCTGCTGGCCATGCAGGACTGGAATGTCACGAGCCGGCTTGGGTCGATTCGATGCCCAGCGCTGATCATCTCCGCAGATCAGGACTATTCTCCGGTTGCCGCGAAGGAAGCCTATGTCAAGTTGATGCCCAAGGCGGAGCTTGTGATCATCGCGGACGCTCATCACGCCACGCCGCTCGACCAGCCAATAAAGTTCAACGCTGCTTTGGGGGCATTCCTGGGTAAGTACCCGTGAGTGAGGCGGGTACAGGTGATCCACTTCAAGAAGAGTTTCTCCCCGGTGCTTTGGCTTGCCCGCAGATCCGGCTCCCTGACAAAACTCCGAGGGAAAGCTGGAGGCAGCTGAGGAACTCCTGGTCCTGTCCCTGCGCCCCCGAGCTGGTCAGGACTGCGGCTGCTCATGCAAGTCCAAGGCAATCAATCCGGACGAAGGGATTTCCTCCCTCAAAACGGTCTTTCCAGGAAACCTTCGCGAGTCGGCAGCGGAGGGAGATAGTCAGGTTCCGGGCCGGGCGGCTTTCTTCGGTCCGGGGTCAGCCCCTCCCGAGTACAATCGGGTGACCTGAATGCGGTATTCCTTGAAAACGGGAGGCAAAGCGATGACCAGGCCTGGAAGCGCTCCAGCCGCGGAACCAGGCCATCGAGGTTCCGGCGCACCCCTCTCGATTTTTCCCGAGGCGCGGCGAGCGGCCGACGGGACCGTATCGGGCAGGGAGGGGCGGGAACCACTCTGCCTAACGTTTAGCTCCAGCCGCAACAACCTGAAGGGAAACTCGAGGTACAGCGAATGGTAAAAGCGCCTGATGAAATGCGCATCGTGATTGTCAAGAACGGACCCTACCTGGTGCAGGGCGGGGTGCCATTGGTCCGCAAGACCCAGATCGTTTCCGAGTATGGTGAACCCTTGACTTGGAGGAAGGAAGGCCCGATCGAAACGCCCGGGGACGAGTACTGCCTTTGCCGTTGCGGACGGTCCGGGCACAAGCCATTCTGTGATGGAACCCATGCCCAGGTCGACTTTGAAGGAACCGAGACCGCGGATGCGCGAGGGACGGCAGACCGACAGGTATCTCTGCAGGACGGCCCAAGGTTGGTGGTGAAGAAGGATACGACCCTCTGCATGGATTCGGGCTTTTGCAGAATGCGCCTGACGACTCTGGAGAAATCCCTGGCGAACAGCGATGACACGCGGGCCCGCCTGCTGGCCATGTCCATGGTCGAACGATGTCCATCAGGTTCGCTGACCTACGCGGTCGGGGAGAACCGGGCGACTATTGAGCCCGATCTGCCCGCTGAGATCTCCGACACCACCGAGATCACCGCCGCCGGGCCCATCGCTGGTCCGCTTTGGGTGACGGGGGGAATTCGGGTTGAGCGATCCGATGCTCAACCGTTTGAAACACGCAACCGCGTGACGCTGTGCAATTGCGGCCATTCCTCCAAGCGGCCGCTCTGTGACGGAACGCACCGGCGGGAGGCCGAGCGTTTGGGGAGGCGGCGTCCTGTGGAATCGAAAAAGGCGGAGAGCTCCGGGAGATGAGGGACCCCATTGGCCGGGGCATCACGGCACCGCAGGGATCGATCACCCGGGCCAGTTTTCACTGGAGAAGGATGGAAGGGGACCGGAGATCGGATGGTGGTCTCCTGACGGGGGGCGGAAGAAAGGTCGGTGTAGGGCATTCATCCGCCTTGTTGGAATCGCTTGGCCGGACCTCCTGACTCTGTGCCCGTCGCGTGAGGTCCTCCTTCATCTGTTATTCTGCAAACGTCGATGTCGAATCCCTCTTCTCGTCCATCGAGGCATGCCCCAGAGACTGACGGGCACTGCGGCCTGTGCTGTAGCAGATCACGCGGGCGGAGTCGGCAAGGGCTCACAATGCTGAGGGCCTGCCCGATCTTCATGTCTTGGCAAGGGGTTATCTGACATACGCTGAACATGAAAAGCTCAAGGCCGCCCAGGGCAGGAATCCTTCCTGAGAAGGGCCCGCCAGCTGCTCTCCAGTCTTCTTGCGCAAGGGCTCCACTTCGCATCGCCGATTCGCCCCACGGCGGCCACACTGCCCCCTGGTTGCGGTAGGCGAATCGAGCCCTCCACCAGGTTGATTAGTCTGCCCTCCTCAGCGAATATCACACTGCATTGGCTGCCGCGTTGCCATCGCGTTGAGCTTTGCCTCACCTCGCGTCCACTGCGCAGAACGGTCATAACCTGTGAGATCGCCCAGTCCGCGTCCGCATGGCTGATCATGACCCAGCCGGATAGTCCCTTTTCCTACATGTTCCTCTCAGGGAAGGCTGGACACGGATCTCAAGAGCGTCGCGGCGAAGGGTCGAAGCCTACCGAGCTGTTCGGCGCTTCCGCACGAGGAGATCGACTTATGCGGCCAGAAGGGCCTGGGCGACGCGGTGCTGGCGGCAGGGGAGGGGCAAACCGACGCGTCTCATTCTGTTGCGTGCGGGCCTAGGTCGGATCAACGCGATGGGGATGTCTCTTGATCGGTCTCGATCGCGCAGTCCAAATCGCACCGTCCGCATGGACATCCCACGGAAGGTGAGCTCTCCGGTCACTGGGTGCTGAAGCCCCTGCTCCTTGCGGGCCAGGCTGCTGTGGCCCCATGTAGAAGAGGCCACCCAATCCGGGCGGCCTCTGTGGCAGGGCAGGTGCGGTATGCGGTCGGCCAGCCGGCGAGGGCGGGATGCGAATCCTGTTCGGGGCCCAGGAACATTGCGCTGCAAGAAACTCAAATCAAAGTGGCGAGGGTGGGGCTTGAACCCACAACCAAGGGCTTATGAATCCCCTGCTCTGCCATTGAGCTACCTCGCCTCGGGAGACAGGCGTATTCTATCTTTTGGAGCACGGAGGGTCAAGAAGCCGGAATGCCACGCGGCAACGATGGCCGCCCCCTTCATAGCTCTCCGAGGGAAAGGCGATCGGCGGAGAGCAAGGTCACTCCATAGCCGGTTCCGCTTCCCAGGCCGGAGGGAGCCAGCTCGGATCCACGAAACGCGAATCCGGTAAGGCTCTTCTCCTCCTACGAGGATCTGATTTCATTGACCGCGCCTCACGTGATTAAGCATTCCAATCCTTACGTCCGGACCGGTTATTGCGGCGTTCCATGCTACCGAAATCTCGGTGGCAACGATGAGTAGGACGGCGAGGCGCAAGATACCGTTGTCTCGTCTCCACAGGAATGGCCTGAGGCAATCGCGCCCCCCGGTAGGAGCCGCCGCGAATCACCATCGGCGGAAGGGCAAGGGCTGCATGGCTTTGTGTTCAGGCCAGGACAAGAGCCTGCGGTTTGTCCTGAGGCGCAGTGCTTGGGCACAATTGCCTCCTTGCGTGGTCCTTTGGCCTGCGCCTTGCAAGGTCCTGACATCCTATGAGCGTTTCTCAGAAGCCAACCCCGGGGCGGTATTGCAGGTGCGGCGCCCAAATCTCAAAGCAGAGCGGTTCTCTGCCATGGAAGCAGACAAGAACACGTCTTCTCGTTCCGATAGTGATCTCGAGCTCCGGGCCCCTGACGACCCCGCATCAAGGCGGCTTGACCTCCATTGTGCGCAATCCCGGGAGCACTTTCCCTTGCAACACCGTTGTCATCTCCCGAAACTCAGAGGTCCCAGGACTCGTGTCCTGGAAAGTTGCGTCGGGGTGAAAGAGCGTCGTTTGAATTCTGGCAATTTGTCCCAGGGAGATAGTTAGGCGGGAACCTCCACTCGGGCAGATCCTCTTGGAGGATCCGGCGGGCGACTTGCGATAGTGTGTCTGTCCTCGAAGCAAGAAACTGTGGACCCGCCGCGCTCTCCTCCTCTAGAGCGCTTGATCTTCTTCTCCCACAATTCGGCGAGGAAGGCCAAGACCCATCGCGTGGGAAGAGCGGGAAGCGTCGGCCAGAGCCGGTCCTGCCATTTCCCTGCCGGCGAAATCAGAGGACCTCGCCCATCGCGGAGTGCGCGGCGGACGGGGTCCAGGATAACTCAGTTTGTTCCCAGGCCTTTTGAGGACTCTGCTCTAGGCGTGTTTCTTCAGCCAGGTTTCCACATCGGCAAATACCTTCTCGCGCTGAATATCATTGTGCGGCTCGTGGTAGCTGCCTTCATAAATATGCAGCTCTTTGTCCGCGATGGGCAGGGCATCGAAGAAGAACTGGCTACCGTGGGAGGACACGATTCGATCTCCACCGCCGTGCAATATGATCACGGGAACGCGCCATTCCTGCAAGTGCGCCTTGATCCAAGCGATGGTGTTCAGCGACTCCGTGCCCCAGCGAGGGGTTGTCTTTCCGTGGACCAGTGGATCCTCTTGGTAGGCCTTCACCACCGCCGGATCACGTGAAATGGCCCCGACCTCCAGCCCCGAGGTCAGGCTAAAGGTCGGCCAGACCCGTGAAAGAACCTTGGCCACGGCCACCAGCCCAGGGCTTGCCACCCCTACTGGTTCGAGTGCCGAACCACTGATCACGACTCCTCGCAGGCCCTCCGGATAATGCAGTACGTAGTCCATCGAGATCAGTGACCCCATACTATGTCCCCACTGGAAGAGTCTCGCCTTGGGCTCTCGCATCTTAACCAGTTCCATGAAGGCGTGCGTATCTTCCCGGTACTCGGCCCAGGAATTGATGTGGCCGCGCTGGCCCGGGGAGCGCCCGTGTCCGCGCAGGTCGAATCCATAGACCGCGTAGCCACGTGGCACAAAGTGCTTGACGACGTTCCCATAGCGGCCGCTATGCTCGCCAACCCCATGCACCAGGCATAGGGCGTCCCCTACGGAGCCGTCGGGGGCCCAGCTCTGGTAGTAGAGGTCAACTCCACCCTTGCCCGTGAACGAACCTTCTGTGTGCTTCATTCGGGGGTCCTCCTGACAGGGCTTGGATGCACGCACCCAAAGGGAAAACGTCTATCGTTGCGAAACCCGGGGTTGCTTTGTCTTGCCCTTGGCTCCCGCGGGCACCGCCCTCCTGCTGGGGGATTCCCCCCTTGCGGGCACGGGAACAAGGCCGTCCGTCCGCCCGAAGGCCGCCGCCGGCGTTCCAAGTGGCGGCCCCGGCGTCGCCTGAGGAGATGCCACGAGACGCCTGACGATGCCAGAGGCTGAGACAACAGCCGGTCGAGCCCAACTCCTATCGGCCTGCTCCCTGTTGCAGACAAACGGGCAGGATGGCGGAGATATGATTCCGGGTACCCAGAATTGCGGAGGTTCCGCCCGCCGAACCGCTGGGGATTTCCGAGAGCTGAGTTCCAACGGTAGCGTTGCACGGCGTCTCTCCGGTCATTGGTTGCGTGAGTCCAGACTGATACTCGGCGTACCGGCAAGATAGGTGCGTACCGCACGCCCAGGGTCACCCTGTCCGGTCGTTGGACTCCTCGCCACTTGTGTGCGAGCTAGGCTCGGACCTCTCTGGGCCAGCGCTCCGCAAGCCAGCCGCCCAGCGCGCCTGCCAATCCCGAGCAGGGGATGGCCAAAATGAGAATCAGGCTGGGTCCCAGTACGTAGACGAAGTCAACGATCCCAAGAACCAGCCCAAGCGCCAGCCCATAGCGTACGCGGTCGTTTCCTGCCAGGCGTCCGCTGACGTAGCCGCCGGCGACGTAGGAAAGCAAAGTCACGATGACCAGAGTAACCAGCTTGTAGATGCTACTTCGGCTGAGGGGCAGAAGCCAAGCCAAACCGAGGAGCAGGCCGAGGGCGATCAAGGCCGCCAAGCAGCCCACGCCAAACGACACAACTGTGGATCCTCGGCGCGTGACGGGTTGCATCCGAAAGCCTCCGCACGAAGCAAATTCTCAGGAGTTCAGGCCGGATCGAGGTGTACGCAAAAACCTTGCGGAAGCCTTGCTATCCAAGACGCCCCGATTCTACATTTTCGCAGGGATCAGGGCAACTTGCAAAAAGGGAACGAATCAGGGGCCGTCGCCGGAGCCCAGCGGTCGGCTTCACGAGAATCCAGTGAGTTTTCTAGAAGAAACTCGGGCTGGCCCTGGGCCGTCAGGCGGGCTGGACTAGAATCAGACCATTGCGTGGATATACTTCGCCGTGGAGCGGGAGAGGCCGGAACGTAGTCTCTCGGCGGTCGAACCCGTGCAGGCCAAGAAAACGGAATCACCAGGGAGAGGGGCTAGCATGGCAGACATACGAGCAAGAGTGATTGATTTCAAGAGCGATTCCCACACCACGCATGGCTACCTTGCCGAGCCGGTCGATGAGAGGGACCATCCGGGCCTGGTGATCATCCAGGAATGGTGGGGCCTCGTGCCCCACATCAAGGATGTTGCCGAGCGCCTGGGGCGCGAGGGATTTATTGTCCTCGCTCCGGATCTGTACTATGGGAAGTCCTCCGAGGAACCGGATGAGGCGCGCAAGCTCGCAATGAGCCTGGATCGAGATCGCGCCGTAGCAGAAATTGACGCGGCTGCGCAATTCTTGAATGGGATGCCGCGCGTTCGGCCGAAGAAGATCGGGGTGGTAGGCTGGTGCATGGGCGGGGGCCTCGCCCTCTCCACGGCGGCCCGCTCGCCCCTGGTTGGAGCGACCGTGGCCTTCTATGGTCGGCCCCTATCCGAGGAGGACACAGCCCGAATCGCCTCGCCCGTGCTTGGTCTCTATGCGGAGAAAGATCACGGAATCCCGACAACGGCCGTGCGGGATTTTGAAGCCGCCCTGCAGAAGGCCCGTGTCCCCCATGAGATACACATCTATCCGGGAGCCGCTCATGCCTTCTTCAACGACGCTCGTCCGGAGGCCTATAACCGCAGTGCCGCCGAAGATGCCTGGACCCGAACTCTTTCCTGGCTTCGGGCCTACTTGGTGTGAAGGGGAGGGCGCCGGATGTGTCGGGGAACTTGCCCTTGATATCTCGCCAAGGAGAAGCTTGATCCTTGCTCTCAGGGATCTCCATGCACTCGAGGGATCCTTGAGACCCTCTTGTAAGAGTTCCTACAGGAGTCTCACTGCCAATCCGATGATCCCTGGCCCGCCGTGTACGGCAAGCGACTCGGCCATGTCGGCCGTAATGGCCTCCTTGACATTAAAGCGGGATTTGGCGCGCGCCAGCAGGTCGTCTGCTTCCGCTGGGACCATGGCGTGGAACACAGCCAGATGCACCGGGTTGTCGCGCCCTACGGCCTCCTCGGCCAGGCTCACCAGCCGCAGGATGGCTTTTGCCCTCGTGCGAACGTTCTCGACGGCATCGAGGGTTCCGTCCTTCACTGCAATGATCGGATTGACGTTCAGCAGGGACGCGATTGCTCCTTGCAACTTCCCTACCCGGCCGCTCATCTGCAGGTACTTGAGGGTGGAGGGGGTCAGCCACATGAAGGTTCCGGCCCGGATGGCCTCTAGCTTCCGCAGGATCGCGGACCGGCTTTCCCCAGCCTCGGCCATGCGAACTGCCTCGAGGATCTGCATCCCCGTGCCCAGGGAAATGCTCGCCGAATCGAATACCTCCACGTCGGCCCCCGGGACGAGGGACTTCGCCAAGATGGCCGACTGGTACGTTCCGCTGTGCTTGGCTGTGATCGTTACAACCAGAACGGGGATGGCTTCGCTGGCGGCCTCCTGATAGTATCGAGAGAACCAACCCGGAGAAGGCTGCGAAGTGGTCGGAATGATCCCGAGTTCTTCGATCTTCCGATAGAAAGTGTCCCGGTCGATATTGAGTCCCTCGTCGAAAGCCTCGTTGCCAAATTGGATGCTGATCGGGGCGACCCGGATACCGTGAAGCTTGAGGTATTCTGGGGGAAGACTGCAGGTGCTGTCGGTGATGATTCGCAGCATGCTCAAGGCCTCCACTCTCCCGCGATAATTGCCGCTGCACACCGGAGCTGGGCCGTACCAGTTCTGGCGAGTACCACCGCAGGGCAAGCGATCTTAACGATTCTCAGGAGACAAGTCCCTCAACCGGTGGCAGGAACGCTCTTCTGAAGAGAGGACCACCTGGTGTGCCGCCCCGCGCGTTGCGATTTGAACAGCGCATATTCTAGGCTTTATCTGGAATCGCGCTCAAGGCCGGACCATCTGCTTCTCGTGGGTACCCAGAGCAGAGAGGTTAATTGGCCGGCAGAGACGGCTCCTCGATAAGATAGGAAGGATACGGGATTTGGTTTGCGGCCAATTCCAATTCGGAAAACGAAGTGGGCGCCGAGCGGGCTGGGCGGAACGAGCTTTGCCCATGGGCTCCCCATACGTTCACGTCCCGGTGTGCTGCTCGAAAAGTGCCGCAGCGAGGGAGTTGTTTTCTCTGCCGCATCGTGCGGTTGATGCAGGACGACCTCGCGGCGAAGGTTGCGGCTTGACCTGAAACACATGCCTCCACGCCCGCAAATGAGAAACCCGCGCAACACGCCATGGCATTCAGGTAAAGATCACCAAAGACACAGCAGGCTGGAGCCGTCGGAGGCCGGGGGGGTATCCTGCGGGTCCCCGGAGCAAGTTTTCCCGCGCCTTCCCCTCCCGTCCCGAGGGGGGCATGTTTGGGTCGAGCTCCCGACTCAGGAATTGATTGAGTCAAGGCGGGTCGGCGAGGGCTACCATTCGTGCGGTCCCGCACCTCGGCCAAACCGCGTCTTCCAAGCAAAAGGCCGACAGTTCACCTGTCGGCCATTGTTGCCTTGCAAGGTAGGGCTCCGAGCTTGCCCCGTAACGGAGCCTGTGAAAATTGAGGATTTGCCGTCACATACCGTGGGCCAGCCGGGCGGCCTGGACCACGTTGTGCATAAGCATCGCGATGGTCATGGGGCCAACTCCCCCGGGCACCGGGGTAATTGCGCCGGCGACATCCATGGCGGCCTCGTAATCCACATCTCCGACCATCCGATGGCCGCTTTTCTTTGTGGGGTCGTCAATGCTGTTTTGACCGACATCGATGACGTAGGCACCGGGCTTGATCCAGCTGGCTTTGACATAGTTCGCTCTGCCGATGGCTGCGATCAGGATGTCGCCTTGGCGGACAACGTCCGCGATATTCTCAGTCTTGGAGTGACAGATCGTGACCGTCGCATTCGCGCGGACGAGCAGAAGCGCCGCAGGCATCCCGACGATGTTTGAGCGGCCGAGCACGACCGCCCGCTTGCCCTCAATCTTGCAGCCCGAGCGCTCCAACAAGACCATGCAACCCGCTGGGGTGCAGGGGACAAAAAGGGGATCCCGCCGTTTCATCGCCAGCCGGCCGATATTAATCGGGTGAAATCCGTCCACATCCTTCTCGATGCTGATGAGTGAGAGGGTCCGCTCCTCATCCAGTCCGGCGGGAAGCGGAAGCTGAACGAGGATTCCGTTGACCTTGGGGTCCGCGTTCAACTTCGACACCAGGGCGTCGAGTTCCTCCTGAGGTGTGGTGGCTGGGAGTTCGTGTCCGAAGGAGATAATCCCCAGATCTTCACAGGACTTGCGCTTGTTTTTCACGTACATGTGCGAGGCGGGGTTGTCGCCGACCAATACTGTTGCCAGGCCAGGGCGCGGCTTCCCGGCTGCAGCCATCTTGGCGACCTCCGCCGCTGCTTCGCTTCGGACCTGCTCGGCGATCACCTTGCCATCAATGATTTTGGCTGACACGTTGTCCTCCTGAATTTGTTAGTTTCCGCTCGTACGAAGTACGGGTCGGGGGATCCGTTTCTCTGCCGCACTCCTGTCACCATGACTTGGCTGGCCTAGGAAAGCAACTTCGCACCGGTATCCCCAGCCCGTCTCTCGATAAGCCACCCACCTAGGCTAGCACCCCCCTGAGCACTTTGGGGAGTGAGATTTGTCTCTCTCAAGCCGCCGGATATCAGCGAGAGCCTATTCCATTCTTCCCAAAGGGACGCGGCAGGCCCCCGGAAGGGCCCCGCAGGCCCTGTGCCAAGCGAGCCAACCGGGAAGGACCGACCCCCGAAGAGCGGCATCCGGCCTTGGAGGGCGAATTCCGGTTCCTTAAAGGGCGGCAGGTATCCCGTATCTACACCCGCTCCTCTGGCGGGGGAAGGGGCCTTTCCTGCCGGGCCACCGGGTTTTCCTGTGACTCTCCAATGTTCGCCATTGAGGCGTTCAACCACGGGTCCCCGGCGAGTTACGGGCGCCCAATTCAACTCACCCGTGGGCGGACCCCTTGTCTCAGACTTTCCCGAAGGAGGCTCTCAAGCATCAGATTGGTTTCTCGTGCGTGCCGCTCAGCATCGATAACCCAGTCCACAAGATCGCCGCCGGCAAGCATCAGCAGAGCCAGGGCTATCCCAGCGAAGAGTGCCTTGACGAGTGCAATTCCCGCGACGGGCAAGGGCTTGGCAAGGATGAGGGTAACGATCGCCGCAAGGACCGCGATGGCTGAGGCGGCAAGTGTGATCCACCCGAGAGCGACAAGCAGGATTCCGACCACACGAAGCATCGTGTAGGGCCGTTCACGATCGACACTCTCAAGCACTTGGTCGACCTCCCGCGGCCCCAAGTCATTGGGGGAACCCGAGGAGGCCGCCTCGGGAACCAGGGGGTTGCCGCACTGAGGGCAGAACCTGTTGTCGTCCGATTGAAGATTTCCACAATTCGGGCAGCGGATCGAACCGCCCGCGCTCGTTCTTGGTATGGCATTGTCTGGGTCCACTGGAAATCCTCCTCTTCATTCCGTGGCGGATTCGGGCCGGATCGCATTCAATGAATCCGCAAACCCGAAGGCATAGGGATTGACTATATGGTTTCGAGAGCCTGGGCAAAGGGGTCACCTCAATCGGAGGCCCGTCTGGGTATCGCCCTTGGGTCCGGTAGACGATCCTTGAGCGAAGGCAACCCAGGATTCGGTTGCCTCTGCCAGCCCGGAAAGAAATCCAGTTTGTTCTTCCTCCAAACCCCATGGATCGTTCGTCGGCGAGCCGTCCTGTAGCTCTCGCAGAAGAAGGCCTTTCCTGCGATGCAGTTCACTTCTTCTCTTCAGATGAGAAGAAACCCCTCCCACCGACCCTGAGGTTCCCCGAATTTCTCGTCCACTTGACAGGATCCGACGGGCGTGCCTAGGCTGGGTCCGTGTCCCATTCTCTGGATTGTGAACGAAAACAGCCGATGACGTCAATGGTCTCTATCCAGCGGATTCAGCCGACTCCAGAGCTTGGATTGCGAGGAAACGCGCCCCGAAGATCTCCTGGCACCCGCCCGAGTCATAAAAACATATCCTGCAATCAGGAAGCGTAGTCGCTCCTGAATCGGATTGCTCGTGGCCTGCGTTTCCTCGTACTGCCAGAAAATGAAAGCCCCGTCTGCATGACGCATCGTTGCCGAATACAGGGGGGCAGTCCACGCGGAATGCGGGTTTTCAGACGGGCCCCGGGACAACGCGAGCACAGGAGGATCAAGTACAGGCTCCGTCTGCTGGATGGCAGGCTACGAAGCCAGGAAGAGCAATGCTACACCACCTGTCGCCACAAGTGTTCCCGCCATCGCTTGCCAGCCGATGTGTTTGTGAAATAGAACTCGGTCGATCCCGACCATGAAGATGGGGGGCAACGCCATCAGGGTGCTGGCGATTCCCACGGGCGCCGACTGTATGGCGACGAGGGAAAGCCAAACTCCAAGGTACGGACCGGCCACGGCTCCTCCAAACAACGGTAGGACCGCATTAGGGTTTCCTGTGAGGCGGCTGATGGTAGAGCGCACCTGCTTCTGAACCAAGGCAAACAGCCACAGAACGACAGTGGCGGAAAGCATGCGGATCACCACTCCCGAGAGCGCTGGAAAGCCTGCGCTCAATCCCAATTTTGATAGGACCAGGCCGACCGCCTGACCCGCGGATGCCCCCCAGCCCCAGGAGAACGCCACGCAGGCGGTGGCGGTTCTCCTCTGCCGCTGAGGAGCTCCCGTTCGGCTCCAGAATCACCCAGGCCACTCCTCCCATGGTGACCAGGATGCCAATCGCCACGGATGGGGAAAGGGATTGCCCCAAGAAAATGGCGGCGAGGACGGCGCTGATCACAGGCGAGGTGCTCACCAACAGCATTGAAAGGCGCGGCCCGAGGTCCACATAAGCTTGAAATAGGAGGCTGTCGCCGATAGCCAGCCCGACTAATCCGGACAGGCTCAGCCAGAGCCACTGGCTGGAGGATGCATGCATGGGGATCAGGCTGCCGTAGATTGCGAGATGAGTTGCGACTAGGAGGGCGGATGCGAGCACTAGCCTTCCACGGTTGACAACGAGCGCGCCCAGCCGTTGACTCGCAATGGCGAAAAAGATGGCAGATGCCGACCAACATAGAGAGACGGCAAGAGCCGCACCTTCTCCTATCTGACCAGGCATCTTCCCATGATACCCGAAGGACCAGAAGACTCCAACCGGCCTCGCCCTGTTGGCATGAGGTTCGCAAATCCACCCGGGCGTGTCTCACCATCTGCCTTAGCATTAATTCCGTTCGCTAGTTCTGGCCTTACTCTCGGTGCGGTCAGGCTTCCCATGATTCAAGGCGGGATCCTGACTTTGCCTTTCCTCTTTTTTGAGGCAAGAAAGATCTCTAGCAAGGGGTTTGCCTTACGTTCGATGTTATTCTTGGCCGCAAGGCCGTGGCATATCATGCTCTCGCCGTGGGGCCTCCAGTTGAATTTCCCGCTTTTCTTCTTGATCGCGTTCACGACCCTGCAGCATTCGACGAAGGAGACATGGTGGATCCCCGTCACAGTTTCGGCTTGCACTCTGCCTGTATGCGTATGGCACGGTGTATCTGGCCGTTCTCTCCTTTTGATTCCCGCGATTCAGATTCTTCTTCACTGTCGACGAGTGATTGTCGAGAAAATGGTCCTCGGCTTGATGGTATTGGCGGTTGTGGCCCGGCTGATCGGCTTGTTTGGGCCGGTCAACTTCCTTCGGCTTACTACCGTGAACATGGGGGCGAGGACCGATCCTCGTCTCCCGGCGTCGCGGTTCGTGCCATCACAATGATCTTCAGCCCTCGTCCGCTGAGTAATAAGGCCACGAATTCGATCGCGATGGCCGACATGCTGTTTGGACAACCCGACGGATTGATTTCGAATACGCTCCCGCCCTTCGGGTACTTATGCCAAGACACTTTTCCTCGAGCACTTGTGGGGGGACTCCCCTCCTTCCTCAATGTCGCGCGGTCGATTCTGCAGAGAAATGGCTTCCGGTTGCCCGGTGAGGGATCTCGGCCTCGCCAGCTGCGATGCGGCCTCCGAATAGCAAGCGTGTCCATCGGGTCTTCCTGCCCCGAATTCATTGACGGCGGCCTTCGCGGCGTGGCTGTACAAGCATGCTAGGCTCTGGTTCATCATTGGGGACTCTGCCCTTGTGGTGCGGTTTGACCCCTTTGCACGGGACGATCATGGCGCTCCACATCGCAGCAATGCACCCCTTCTATTTCAACGGGCTGCTTCCAACATTGGCGTTTGCGACTCAAACCGGAGGCCATCCCATTTGTGCAATGAGCTCGGTGAACATCCCGAAATCGAAGGGGTCTTGGTAGGTCCATGAATCTGGCCGACACCTGGGCACCATCCAGGATGTCGATCCCAAGGGCGAAATCCGCCAGCTGAATAGGTTGGTTCGGCAATCCCACTGGCTCGAGGACTGCACCAATGGAGAACGAACCATCTGCGTGCTCAGGAAACAGAAGCCGTCGGGGGGCGCAGCCAGGTCTCAGGTGTGCGGATTCGACCTGTGCTACCTGTACTTGCGCCATGGATTCAGGGGGCGTGTCGCGTTCTCTCGGGCGGCCCGGAGAGGCAGGCGCGGGAAGAATCCCCCGGCGCCGTATTATTGTGGTAAAGTGTCTTTACCCCAGGTCGAGGGGCTTAAGTCCTTAACCGGCTTGACTCTGGGGGGCGTCTGCGATGCCCAAGCTGAAAATCCTGACCGATTCCACTTGCGATCTCCCTGCACGCTACTACGACCAGTTCGGGATCGGCGTTGTTCCAGTCCCTATCCGTTTCGGCGACGCTCAGTTTTTCGATCGCGTTTCCATCGACCTGAAGGGCCTTTTCGAAAAAGTGGCCCAGCTTGGAATTCTGCCAATGACCTCGCAGCCATCGGTGGCTCAGTTCGCAGAGATCTATCGGCATTGGGCTCGGGAGGGATACGACCGCATCCTTTCGATCCACGTGACGGGGGCTCTCAGTGGAACCTTGAACTCGGCCAGATTGGCGGCAAAGGAAGTTGCCCAGGAGACGGAGGTGATTCCCTTTGACAGTCTATCCGGCTCAGCCGCCATGGGCTACATGTGCGTGGAGGCGGCCAAGATGGCAAAGGAGGGTTTCGAGCTGAATGAGATCCTCACGCGCCTGGAGGAGGCGCGCAAGCGGGTCCGCGTCTTTCTCACCTTGGCGACCCTGCGGTACGCCCAGATGAGCGGCCGCGTCGGGAACCTCCAGAGCCTGATCGCCTCCGTGCTCAACATCCAGCCCATCATCTCCCTGCATGAGGGGACGCTATCAGCCGGCGCGCGGGTGCGGACACGGCAAGCCGCCTTGGACCGGCTCTTTCAGCTTACCCGGGAGGAGGCTGGCAAGGCCGCGGTGAATATTGCCGTGATCCACGCGCAAGCGCAGGACGAAGCCGAGCAAATCCTCGCGCGCGCGAGAGAATCCCTCCATTGCGTCGACAGCTTTGTCGGCGAGATTTCCGCCACGGTGGCCGTCCACTTTGGCCCAAAGGTGATCGGGACGGTCGTTTACCCTTGCGCAGTGGATGCAGAAGTCCAGCGCTAGGGCAAGGGCCGCCTCCCTTCCGTTCCCCGCACACAGGGTTTCGCAGAGCCTTCTTCCTCCTCGGTCCTGAGCCGCTCTCCCAAGAGGCACATGCATCTGGGTCACTGTCCAACCTCACCCTCGAATCTGCAGAGTGGGACAGGCCCAGGAAGCGCCCAAGGATGGGAAAAGCCTACGCGTCGGGATTGAAAAACCCTTCGGCTCGGGAATTGAACCGGGCCCTGAGGAGCTATTTCCGCGAGGCCCCAATCTACCGCATCGACCGTTACCTGGGCAAGGAAACGGTCCGGCACATTTTGGCGTTCCAGTTTGCAAAAAGGCTCTTCGAGGCGTTGTGGGGTCGGAAGCATAACGACCCCGTTGGCTGGGAATGTCGGGGTCAAACACCGCGGGGGATGCTATGGCCGGGCCTGGGCCCTGGGCGACATGGTCCAGAATCACCTCCTGCAGATCCTGTGCCTCGTCGCGATGGAACCGATGGTTTCCTTTGATCCGCACGAGATCCGCGACAAGAAGGCGGATGTGCTGCGCGCCATCCGGACGATCCCGCCTGACCGCATGCCGGCCTTAACGGTGCGCGGTCCGTATCGCGAGCCATTCTTGGACGGGAGGCATCATCCCTCATACCGGGCCGAGCCGGGCGTGAGTCCCACCTCCGCGACGGAGACCTTTGTTGCCCTGAAGCTGGATGTGGACAATTGGCGCTTGCCGGACCTGGCTTCTTACCTGCGCACTGGCAAGCGGCTGAAACACAAGATGTCAGATGTGTGCATCCAGTTCCGCCCGGTTCCGCATCGCTCGTTCCCGCCGAAGGTCACAAGGAGAAGGGACCCCAACCGCCTGATCGTCCATAGAAATATTCGCGGTGGGGACCGTCGCGTTCAGGCGACAGAGGAACCCGTCTTCGCGGTTAGGCGGCCTCCTTTCGTGTGTTATATGGTTGACGGATATAGTATAATGGTGCCAGACGACTCATATGGCTGACCCGCGCTATCGAAGACATGCCGGTTGTGTATATACCCTCAAATATCACCTGGTCTGGTGTCCGAAGTACCGGCTTCCAGTTCTTGTGGGCACCGTGGCGCGTGATCTGCGCGTTTTGCTTGTGGAAAAGGCAAAAGAGTTGCAGGTGACCATTGAGGCGCTGGAGATCCTGCCCGATCACGTTCATTTGTTAGTTTCGTCTGACCCTACCGAAGCTCCCCAACGGCTCGCCAACCAATTCAAGGGTCACACCTCTCGGAGGCTGCGCGCCAAG
>JBEKXU010000019.1:0-54882 GCA_049511715.1 Anaerolineales bacterium | reverse complement strand
GCGCCCACGACTGATCGCCCGAAAGCATGATGGTGGGGATGGTCGGATGGTTCTTGGCGAAGGTATTGGAGTCATCCTTGAAATCATCCGAGTTGAAGATGATCATGTTGGCACCCTTCGCCAGCAGCTGCTCGGCCAGCTGGGCCGGTGTCGACCCCTGATGACTGAAGCCGTTGTCGATATAGATCAGCTTGGTATTGGGAACATTGGCAACTGCATACTCGCCACCTTCGTAGGTAGCCTGGCTCCAACCCGAGTCATTGTAGGGACCGACCAGAATCATGCCGATGGTGAACGTCTGGCCAGATGGGAATGCAGTTCCCACAGGAGCAAGGGCCGCGGTCGGCGCGGCCGCAGCGGCCATTGTTGCCGCGGCGGTGGGCGCCATGGCGGGCGCCGAAGTCGCAACCATGGCGGGCGCCGAAGTCGCAACCATGGCGGGCGCCGAAGTGGCCATCGGGGCGGGAGCGGCGGTCGGCGTGGCAGCGGGGGCGCAGGCCGTCAGCACGAACAGAAGTGCCATGCCTGGCAAGGCGATGTACTTGAGCGCTTTAGGGATCACGTTCACCCTCCTTTGGGGTCACTAGAAATCGGTGAACAACTGATGGTCGCCAAACACGAGAGGATCCTTCCCTCCCCCGTCACCTCCTTTCCGCGGTCTGCTCAGAAATCCCATGGTTGCACTCGAATCGATTCTGCCCCGCCCTACCCATCGCAAGAGTCAGGGCACGATCCATGTGCCTGTTTTCCCTTCCAAGGCCCGGCCGATATTCTCCGGGTTCGTGATCAGCGCCTGCCGGCCGCCGGCCTCCAAATACCAGATGACGGCCTGCATCTTCGGGGCCATGGACCCCTTGGCAAAGTGCGTCCCCTCGGCCAAGTACTGTCTGGCCTCGGCCAAACTCATCCGGTCCAGCCATTTCTGATCCGGCTTCCCAAAACGGATGGCCACTTTCTCGACCGCGGTAGCGATCAGGAAGAGATCGGCCCCGATTTTCTGCGCCAGCAGGCTGCTCGCGAAGTCCTTGTCAATGACGGCGGCCGTACCCTGATATTGGCCCCCGGCATCGATGACGGGAATGCCGCCGCCTCCCACCGTGATGACCAGCACCCCCGCGCGGATCAGGGTCCGGACCGAATCCAACTCGATGATCTCCCGAGGCAGCGGGGAGGGCACGACCCGCCGCCACCCGCGCCCAGCATCCTCCACGACGCTCCAGGCCATATCTTTTTCCCGGCGCTTCGCCTCGGCCTCTTCCATGAATCCACCAATGGGTTTGCTGGGATTCTGGAAGGCCGGGTCATTCCGATCTACGAGGGTCTGGGTGATCACCGTGCAAACGTTCTTGTGAATGCCCCGCCTGAGGAGTTCATTCTGCAGCGCCTGCTGGAGCTCGTAACCAATGGCGCCCTGGCTGTCCGCTCCGCACACGTCCAGCGGGACTTCGTGCATGCCTTCCGCTTTGGCCGCAATCTCCGAGCGCCGCAGGATGAACCCGACCTGGGGCCCATTGCCGTGACCGATGGCCACCTCCCAGCCGGCCGCGACCATGTCGACAATATGACCCGCGGTCTCCCGCAGCGCGTCCTCCTGGTCCTCGACCGAGACGCGTTTCGGGTCGCGGATCAGGGAGTTTCCACCGACGGCGACGACGGCGACCTTCTTGCCCTTTTCGCTCATCGCCCCCCTTTCCTACATCGTCAACGCCATAGCCGCCTTCTGCGCATGCAGACGATTCTCGGCCTCATCATAGACGACGGAACGCGGTCCGTCGATGACGGCATCCGTCACTTCGATATTGCGGTCGGCCGGCAACGGGTGCATATAGATGGCATCCCCCTTGGCCAAGGCCATCCTTCTTTCGTCGGTGATCCAGTGCGCGTACTTTTTCATGATTCTAGCACCCTCCTCCGGATCGGGGGTGTGGACCAACGCGCCCCAGGACTTGGCATAGATGATGTCGGCATTCTGGAACGCCGCATCCATGTCATCCATGATTTCCAGGCCGGTCCCGAATTTTTTGGCCTGCTCCCGGGCCTGGTCGACAATCTCTGGCATCAAGCGAAACTCAGGAGGGTGCGCCAGCACCACATCCAGTCCAAAGCGCGGCATTTGCAGGAGGAGGGATTGAGGTACCGAGATCGGCTTTTGATACGAGGCGGCATAGGCCCAAGAGACCACCATTTTCTTTCGACGAAGATCCCGTCCTTTCTTCTCCCAGATCGTCATCAGGTCTGCGAGAATCTGGAACGGGTGGTAGATGTCACACTGCATGTTCAACACCGGCACCCGGGAGGCGCGGGCCACCTCCCTCAGATAGCCGTTGCCAACCTGCCAGTCCACATGCCGGATCGCAATGCCGTCAAAATAGCGTCCGAAGATCTCGCCGATCTCCTTGGGCGTGTCCCCGTGGGCAATCTGGGTCGTCCGGCTCTCAATGAACGCCGCGTGCCCACCCAGCTGAGCCATCCCCGCCTCAAAGGATCCGCGTGTGCGCGTGCTGCTGAAGAAGAAAAGCATGGCCAGGACCTTGTCCCGCAAGAGCGCATGAGGCTCGCCCAGCGCGCGCTTGCGCTTCAGGTCGAAGGCCACGTCCAGCACGGTTTCGACCTCTTCCCTGCTGAAATCCAGATCGCTGATCAGATCGCGCCCCTTCAGGTGTGTCTGCATTGCCTTGCCTCCAGGACCGCCATTACATTGCCGACGTGGCGCTCTCCCCGTCGCGGGACGGGCAGGTGCTGAGGACCCCCGGCCGGCCCCCGGGTGCTATTCGACCGCGCCCAAGATCAGGGCGAGCAGAGCCATCCGCACGACCACACCGTTGAAGGCCTCCTGCCAGTAGCGCGACCAGCGCGTGATGTCCACATCGGTTGGGATCTCGTCCATGCGCGGAAGAGAATGCAGCAGAATGGCATCGGATTTGGCCTTCGAGGACAGCAACTCGCGGGTAATCTTGTAGTTGCTGGGAGTGAGCCCTACGCTACCGGTTCGCTCGTCCCGCGACTTGGTGTAGTCCGGCTGCACGACGGGCTCCACGAGGATCACGTCCGCTTTCCCGATCACCTTCTCCACGTGGTCCGCCTCGGCAAAGTCCAGGCTGTACTTCTCCAGTTCATCCTTGAACTCCTGGGTGAGGGTCATCTCGGGCGGGGCCACGAAAGTGATTGGGCAGTCAAACTGAGTCAAAGCATACGCCAGCGAGTGCATCGTGCGCATCCGCATGTCGCCCACCGCCAGCCAGGTCAGGCCGTCAATTCGGCCTTTTTCCTGCAGGACGGTATACAGGTCCGTCAAGATCTGGGTCGGGTGCTCTCCCCAGCCGTCGCCGCCGTTGATCACCGGGATGGATGCCCAGCGCGCCGCTTCGTGCGGGGCTCCCTGTTGAAAGTGGCGCATGACGATCACATCCCCATAGAATTCGAGCATCTTGACCGTATCTTTGATGGACTCTTGGTAAAAGTCCCCAGCCCGCGTCATCTTGGCATCGGCAAAGCCCGTCACATGCCCTCCCAGGCGGTGCATCGCCGCTTCGTGGGCCAATCGCGTACGGGTGCTGGGCTGGTAGAACGCCGTGACCAGCGTCTTGTGACTGAGCATGTCGCTGTTTCTCCGGTCGCGAGCGATGGGCTCCAGCTCCTTGGCTACCTGGAAAACGCGGAAGAACTCCTCCCGCTCGAAATCCTTCAGGGATAGGATGTCGCGCCCAAGAAAACTGCGCATCGAGTTCTCTCCTCTTCTTCGAGAATCCACAAGAACGGTGCGGTCGACCGGGTCGACCGCGTTCGCCAGATCCGCTGGCGCTTGGCGCTCCCCGCGCCAAGCTGATCCTCCCCGGCCCGTCGGCGATGACAGGCCTCGGTCCGCCGACGGATGCAGAGCACGGCAAACGCGGGAGCCCAGCGACTTGACCAGACGCCCCCATCGGCCTCCCCCTGCCCCGACCGCTCTTAATCCTACCTCTTTGAGCCCAGGTGCGACTGGCCTCGCCCGGTTCGGCCCTTGTGCGCAGATCTCCCTCTAGGCTTCCACCGCAGGGACGAATTCAAACCGTTCCACATCCACCAGGCCCAGATCCGAGATGCGCAACTCAGGGATCACTACCAGGGCCAGGAGGCTGAGCTGCATGTTAGCATTGCTCATTTGGCAACCGCAGGCCCGAAACTCCTCCAGGACGGCCGACATCTTCTGGGCGACGACGCTGGCAGGTTCCTCCGACATGAGGCCGGCAATGGGGAGTTCTACCGCGGCCCGGACCTTCCCTTCTCGAACCACGAGGATTCCGCCCCCCAGCTTGGCCACGGCGTTCGCCGCCATCGCCATCTGCGAGTCCTCTGTGCCGACGACCAGAAGGTGGTGGCAGTCATGGGCGACGGTCGAGGCAACCGCGCAGGGGACGTTGAAGCCGAAGCCCTGAACGAATCCCACCTGGATTCTTCCCGTGCGATGGTGACGCTCCACCAAGCCGACCTTGGCGACTTCGCCGTCCGGGCGGATCTGAACCACGCCCTGCTGAACAGGCAGGGATATATGCAAGTGGCGCGTACCTGCTTCATTCTCAAGGACGCCAATGACATGGGCTTCCGTGACGGTCTCCGCGCGTGAGCGCACCGTGAAATCCTCCGGGACCAGATCGCGGACGAGATGGACGGAATGGCGATACTTCGCTGGATGCCGGAATCGGGACGGAGGCAGGACCATCCGGCCCCCCTCAGCCGCCCGAACGCCTTTTGCGATAACCAGCTGCACATCCAGGGTCTCAAGATCCCCCACGAGCAGGATATCGGCATATCTCCCGGGCGCAATCTCCCCGATCTCCCGGCTGACGCCAAAGTGCTCTGCGGCATTGAGCGTCGCCATCTGCAGGGCGACCAGGGGGGACAGGCCGCACTTGACTGCGTGCCGAACCACCCGGTCCATATGGCCCTCTCCCACCAGGGTTCCCGCATGCGAATCGTCGGTGACCAGAACGAAGTGCCGAGGATCCAGATTCTGCTCGGTGACGGCTTTGACCTGGGCCTCGACGTCATGCCAGGCCGATCCGTAGCGCAGCATCGCACGCATTCCCTGCCGCACCCGGGCCACGGCATCCTCCGCCCGGGTCCCCTCGTGGTCATCCTCGGGTCCCCCCGCCACATAGCCATGGAACGGGAGCTTGAGGTCCAGGGATGGATAATGGCCGCCAATCACTTTGCCCGCACGGCGTGCCGCCTCCATTTCGGCATGAATCTTCTCGTCGCCGTTCACGACGGCCGGGAAGTTCATGACCTCGCCAAGCCCGATAATCCCGGGCCAGGTCAGAGCCTCCGCGATTTCATAGGGGCCCATGCTGGCCCCGGGGGTTTCCATCCCAGGAGCGGAGGGCACGCAGGAAGGAACCTGGACCCAAACATGAATGGGTTGGACAGCCGCCTCATCGACCATCAGGCGAACGCCTTGTAGTCCAAAGACGTTGGCAATCTCGTGGGGGTCGATCATCATCCCGGTTGTGCCGTGGGGAAGAACCGCATTCACGAACCCGCTGATGGTGACCATTCCCGATTCGACGTGGACATGGCCATCGATCAAACCGGGAACGAGGAACCGCCCTTGAGCCTCGATGAGCTGAGTTTTGGGCCCAGCGCAATGGCTCGCATCCGACCCGACGTAGGCTATGCGAGTCCCCAAGACGGCAACATCGGTGCCGGGAATGATTTCCCCGGATTGGACCGACACCCAGCGGCCCCCCCGAATCAAGAGGTCGGCCGGAAGTCGGCCCATGGCGCAATCCACGAGCCGCCGCGAAGACAATTCATCGCTCATCGCCCTGCTCCTCAGCAAAAACTATCCGCACAGTTCGGCAGCGATTCGATTGTGCCTCTCCACAAGCGGTCCCAGATCCAAAGTGGCCAGACGGCCCTCCTTGACCACAAACCGGCCGTTAACGACAGACACATCCGCTTGAGCCGGGGAGCAAAAAACCAAAGCTGCGACAGGATCGTGTAGCGCGCCCGCATAGTCCAAGCGGTCCAGTCGAAAGGCCGCAAAATCCGCGCAACGGCCTGAAGCCAGTTGTCCGATGTCCGATCGACCCAGGACCTCCGCCCCCCCCCGCGTGGCCAGCTCCAGGGCCTGGCGGGCGCTCAGCAACGGCCCGGGAGACTCCTGAGCGGCAGCCGAAAGGCGTGCTAGCAGCATCGCCTGGCGGGCCTCCGCCAGGAGATGAGAACTGTCATTGCTGGCGGAACCGTCGACTCCCAGGCCCAGCTTCACACCGCACTTCAGGTACTCCCTGACAGGGGCAATCCCCGAGGCCAGGCGCATGTTCGACGAGGGACAGTGGGCTATTCCGGTTCCGGACCGTCCGAGACGCGCTGCCTCCTCGCGATTGACGTGGACCCCGTGAGCAAACCACACATCGTCGCCCAACCAAGTGAGTTGCTCGGCATAATCCACAGGCCGGAGCCCGAACCGTTCCAAGCAGAAACGCTCCTCGTCCAAGGTCTCGGCCAGGTGCGTATGCAGCCTGGCGCCTGCCGAGCGCGCCAGGGCCGCCGCCTCCCGCATCAGATCGGCGGTGACCGAAAACGGGGAGCAGGGGGCCACAACGATTCTCAGCATAGCTCCCGGTCGCGGGTCGTGATAGGCTTCGATCAGGCGTTGGGTATCCCTCAGAATGGCCTCTTCCTTTTCGATGACTCGATCGGGAGGCAGGCCCCCCTGCGACTCCCCCAGGCTCATCGAGCCCCGGCAAGCGTGGAAACGCAACCCAACCGGCGAGGCTGCCTCAATCTCATCGTCCAGGCGGGCCCCATTGGGGAAGAGATATAGATGGTCACTGGCCGTCGTGCAGCCCGACAACGCGAGCTCCGCGAGTCCCACCTGTGTCGAGACCCGGATCGCTTCCGGGGTAAGCCGAGCCCAGATCGGGTAGAGAGTTTTCAGCCAATGGAAAAGGTCCACATCTTGGGCGGCTGGAACGGCCCGGGTCAGGGTCTGGTAAAGATGATGATGAGCGTTCACCAGTCCCGGGACCACCACGCGGCCCCCCAGGTCAAGAGTCTCGTCGGCGGTCGAGGGGAGATCCTGCGATGCGCCGACCCCCTCAATCCAGCCATCCCGAATGAACATTCCGCCGTCCCGGATCTCGCGGCGGTCCGCATCCATCGTCACCAGGACGTCCGCATGCCGTACCAGCATCGTGGTCATATTTGGCTACCTCAGGCGCCCTCGTATACTCGAGGAGGCCTCCGCAGAGGGGCGTGGGGGCCTTCCCTGTTTGTCCTCTGGCCCTGCTCCTCTCGAGCCTCATGACGCGACCTTCTCCGGCCTCCGGCCGCGCCCTTCCTCTGGAGGGGAGAGAGTTATCCCTGCCCTGGTGCCCGCCGGGCCGCGCGGGCTGTGTTCCTCATGAGCATGGCGATCGTCATCGGGCCGACCCCTCCGGGGACCGGCGAAATCGCGCCCGCCACCTCTTTGACCTCTTCAAAGGCCACGTCGCCCACCAGCCGATAGCCGCCCTTGGCGGAGGAATCCTCAACCTGATTGATTCCCACATCAATCACGAAAGCCCCCGGCTTGACCCAACTGCCTCGCACAAAACGAGCCTTGCCGATGGCCACGACCAGAACGTCGGCCTGCCGCACCACCTCAGGCAAATTAAGCGTCTTGGAATGGCAGATTGTGACCGTGGCGTTCTCCCGCACCAGAAGCAGCGCCGTCGGCATTCCGACGATATTGGAGCGCCCCAGCACAACCGCTCGCGCCCCCGAAAGCTTCGCTCCCGAGCGTTCCAGAAGAGCGATCACCCCCGCCGGCGTGCAAGGCACAAACACGGGGTCTCTGCGCTTCATGGCCAGACGTCCCACATTCACGGGGTGAAACCCGTCCACGTCCTTCTCGATGCTGATCATGCCGAGTGCGTGTTCCTCGTCCAGCCCGGAAGGGAGAGGCAACTGGACCAGGATTCCATTAACCCGAGAATCGGCATTCAACATCACCAGGAGATCCTCAAGCTGACCCTGCGATGTCGTTCCCGGCAGGTGGTGTCCAACAGACTCGATCCCGAGCTCCGCACAAGCCCTTTGCTTGCTGCGCACGTAGCTCACTGAGGCCGGGTCGTCGCCGACCAGCACGGTCGCCAGACCAGGGCGGGGCAACCCTTGCGCCACCATTTCCCTTACCTCGTTAGCCACCTCCCCGCGGACCTGTTCTGCAATGGCCTTTCCGTCAATGATCTTGGCTGTCACCCGGTCCTCCTGGATAACCCTGGATTCCCCTCCGCGATCCGCTGATTCGACGCTGTGCCGCTCTTTCCAGCCGCGTCGCCGCGAAGCCAGCCCTCCCCCGAGCCCTGCCGAAGCGAAGCCCTCGCCGAGAGCCAGCTCCTGTTTGCTTTCAAATGGCGACGCACCAAGCCAACTCTTTTGGGGCGCTGCACCTGCCCAAGCTCCCCCCGGGGCCTACTTCCCGCCACTCAACTCCCGGAGCCCCCTGCCGGGCCGACGGGAATGATCAGGAACTGACCCGCCTGGAGGCGGGTCAAGTCTACTCCAGGATTGGCGGTCATGACAGCCGCAACGCTGGAAGAGAAGGTGAAGCTCATCGCCGCCAGGGTATCTCCCGGCTCCACTCGGTACTCGTACGGCGTGCCTGGCGGCAGGCTCAGTCCCCGCCGCCGAAGGACCTCAAACCCGCCCAAGCCGGTCGTGCCGACCTTGGGATTGTCGACCCAATCCTTGCGAAGAGCGCCGACACCGGGTTGGGTGGGGTCATAGAGCAACACGCGCTGCACCAGGAACCCGCCATCCGACTGACGTTCGTTGGTGACGGTGTACGCCCTCCCTGCCCCATCCACCTCGGTGACCACAAACATGTGGTCGTATGTGCCCCAGCCTGCATGGGTGTACACAAAGTCCCCGGCCCGCAGCGGCCAGACCGAAAAGTCGAAGCGATTGACGGGAGTCTTGAATCGGAAGACCTGGTAATCTCGGGATAAAAAGAGAGACCACGGCCTGCCATTCGTGTTCGGATTGGCGAGCCAATAGCTCTTGAGGTTCTGCGATGGTCCTGGCTCCAACGGCAGCAGGCCGGCCTCCCCCAGGATGGCCGCGGCCAGGGGCCCGCACATGTTCGAGGGGTCTTCGTCGTTGTCTGCCAAGAAGTGAAGACTGCGAGCCAGGGTCACCGTCTGAATTTCGCTGGAGGTGATGAAGGATGAGGCCACCAGCGGAAGTCGAAGCTGCCAACCGGGCTGCGGCCATCCCACAAGGCCTTGACTCGAGACCTGGCGCAGGTCGCGATAGCCGGTTTGCACCATCCAGCTGCACAAGACCAGACCGCCATCGTGGTCGGGGATCGGGATCCCATCATCGGTGGGCACCCCAGTGAATCCCCGGAAGTATCCATACTTGCCGGTCAGTTGGGCCGCAGCCTCGGGGGATAGTTCGCGGTCGCCAATCGCGATCGCGTGAATGTGGATGGGCGAACCAGGGCCCAGCTCACCTGGCTCGCGGAGCCAGGCGGCAAATCCGGCCGTGCGCAACGCCCGGATGAGAGGTTCGATTTCCGTGTAGAGCACATCGGTTCCCCCGGGACGGATGACGGAAAGATCCACGGCCCCTCCGCCCAGGTGAGTCCCAAAGGACTCGGGGCCGTTGTTGCTCCAGCTGCCCTGGGTGATGGCCGGCCCACGGATGTCAATCGGCCCGCCGTACAAGGAGTAGGCATACTCCAGCATTTCGTAGGTGCGTTCATCCAGCCAGAATCCATTGATCTTAACTCGCGAGTAGTCGTTGCTGGGTTCTTTGCAGCCCGCTGGCTCTTCCCCCTGGCCCGCGGAATCGGACGTGATGGAAATCGCCTCGGGAATCGGCCCCCCGAAGCCCGTACGACTCCCGCTCGGCTCTCCGCCCGTGATGGGGCGGAATCCGAGGGCCAGCTGATTCACGACAAAGGCTGAAATTGCGATCCGCATCCAGACCAATTCATGCATCCCCAGTTCAAAGAAGCTCGCCCATTCTCATCGCCGCCTCGCCAGCCCTTCGTCACTATCTGCGAAGATCAGCCCAGCGCCAGGAAGCCCGCTATCGCGGAGCAGAAGCCGCCTTCTTCGATTTCTGGGAAGGCGCTTGCATTCGGGCATAATCTACCGCGGCCCGCAAGTTCAGCCAGGGGGTCACGACCGGGCAGACACAACCTGTCCCCAGAATCAGGTTCCGTCCCGCCATCTGGTGAACCGCGTTGGCGGCCTCATCCCGCACGCGCTCCGGGTTCCCGCAAACCATCGTGGTCCACTGTCTCAACCCGCCGCAGACAACCTTCCCCGAGAGTTTGTGGCCCTCTTTCAGCGGAGGGAACGTCTCGCGGTCGTGCCAGTTGATCACCTGCACCGGATAGTCACAGAGCTGTTCAAATAGGACCGCATCGCCATGAAGGTGCAGCAGGTTGAGCCAGCCTCCCTGGGCAGCTCTCAGAACCCGAAGATCGAAGGGCCTCCCGAATTGGCGGTACTCCTCCGGCGAGAGCAGGCGGCGAGAAGCATGCTGAACTGCGAAGAAGATCCCATCCTCTGACTGTTCCAGACAGGCGGCGACGAATTTCTCGGTCGAAGCCGTGATTCTCTCCAGTCCTTCCAGAACCGCATCCGGCCACCGGCGAAGGTGCTCGATAAGAACTTCGTCTCCCGCCAAGTGCCGCGCCTGGGCCAAAGGATTGAAAATCGTTTGAAGCACCGGGGTTTCTCTCCCCAGCCGCGCCTTGATTTCCCCCAAACACTTCAGCTGCTTTGCCAACGCGCCCCGGCCCGAGTCTAGGGGGCGAAGCTTGGACCAGCCCGTCGGTTTCTCGACCACCCTCCGCACGTACTTCCGCGTCCCCTCAGGATCTCCCTCCCAAACGTCCTCAACGCCCCAATCGCGCACACTGAAGCTGGAGGCTGGGGTCACTTTCACCAAGTCGAAGTCGAATTCCAGCTGAAAGCGCAGGATCGCCTCCGCCAGGTCGTGGGGATCCTGATCTTCCACCGGGAAGTGCCGCCAAAGGGCGATCGGCGTTTCCTCGGACCTCGCCCCCGAAAGGGCGAGCTCCATCCTTTCCCTGTGCGAGATGCTCATCGCCTGTGTCCTCCTGTGTCCATGTGCCACTGCCGCATTCGTATCGCACTCGCGTCGGCAACCGGCATTCGCAGCCGCTTTTTAGCGCGCGCACACTCAGCATCCGCGGCCCCTGCCACTCCGGCGGGCTGGTCCAAAGCTCCGCCCTAGTGATCCTTGGTGTCCATCATCCCCGCGGCGCCCTCCCAGCCCTTCGATTCGGCAACCGATTCCAAAACCATCGACCTCGACCGCACTCGCGCGCTTCGCCCAATCTCGACCACGCCGCAACTTCTACTCAGGATAAGTCTGGGCTTCCGGCTACTTCCTCAATAGGACGCTCACGACTTGAGTGATTGGCATCCCTTTTCCCCGGGTTTGGCGGAGCTCTCTCCCCGGGTTGGCCCCCGCCCGTAAATCTATGCGAACCGGCCCCAGCCTCCGCTTGATGCCCGCCAACTATTCACGCCCAGAGTCACGATTCTACCTTACCTAATTGGGCTCGGGTTCGACACGGCACACGGCTGAACACAGCCGGATTGCAAGATTGGGAGTCACAGCGAAGCGAGGCCAAAAATTTTTGGGTGTGTGCGTCGATGTGTCTATGCGCAACCGGCCTGGATTGAGCTCCTCAGCGCACACCTCCCGGCCGCCGCCATACTTCCCGCCCAGCCTTTCGCTTCCAACGCTTTCGCTGCCAGCCTGGAGACGAAGTCCTCTGGCGATGCTTCATGCCTGGACCCACTACCCGCCCGTAAATCCCGCGTCCCCGAACTTCTGTCACCTCGACTTGAGCCCTCAGACGATTGGCCCAGGACGTGTCGAAGCAGGCCGGGATCTGGGATAGCCGGCCCTGGTTGCGCCTGCGCACAGACTCCAGTGCCGAGCAAGAGGGCGCCGCCCGCTTCTCCTCTTCAACCTCGTTGGCAATCCGGGGAGGGATTCCGCCATGAACGATCCCGTGGACTGGGCTTCTCCCGGTGGCCTGCCCCAGGCCCCTGGCAAGATGTAGAGGCAGAGGGAAGGCTTGCGGCTGACCGCTATGGAGGTCCGGGCTTGGCCCTCACCGGGGCGATCGATCGTCAAGCGGAGGCGATTGTCCCGGACGCTCCCGGCTCTGCCACCGTGCGCCGCGCTCCGGAGCTCCGGACCGGCGCCGCCGGCCAAGACTGCCGAATTGATTTCCGATTCCCAAGAGCTTATAATGCGGCCCTCGCATTGGGAGGCAAAATGGCAAAGGCCAAAGGGCGGCAAGAGAAACGGACGGAGCCGTCCGATCACACCTCCCATCCTGGTCAGGCTAAGGGTGAGCAGATTCGGCGCTCCTTCCTCGAGTTCTTTGCGGAGAGAGGCCATACCATCGTCCCTTCGTCTTCCCTGGTTCCCGGGAATGACCCGAGCCTTCTCTTCACCAATGCCGGAATGGTCCAGTTCAAGGACGTGTTCCTGGGGCAGGATCAGCGCCCTTATGTTCGGGCCACCAGTGTGCAACGATGCATGCGGGTGTCGGGAAAACACAACGATCTGGAGAATGTCGGCCCCAGCCCGCGCCACCACACTTTTTTCGAGATGCTGGGGAACTTCTCTTTCGGAGACTACTTCAAGAAGGACGCCATTCGGTATGCGTATGATCTTGTGACTGGAACCTTCGGCCTGCCGGCCGAGCGGCTTTACTTCACGGTGCACGAGACCGACGAGGAAGCCTATCAGCTGTGGGTCGATGAAGTGGGCGTGCCCCCCGCCCGGGTTGCCCGCATGGGGGACAAGACCAACTTCTGGCAAATGGCGGAGGTTGGACCTTGTGGGCCGACCTCGGAGATCCACTTCGACTTCACACCCTCCCGGGGGGCGCTGCACGGCGCAGAGTTGCTGTACCACCTCGACGACAATCCAGACGGCAGATTCCTGGAAATCTGGAATCTGGTCTTCATGCAGTTCAACCAGTCCCCGGACGGATCCCGGAGCCCGTTGCCCGCCCACGGGGTCGACACCGGCATGGGCCTGGAGCGCCTGGCCATGCTCGTCCAGGGAAAAGAGAACAGCTATGAGACCGACCTGTTCACGCCGATCATGGAGAAGATCCAGGAGCAGGCACGGCATACAAACAAGAAGCGCGCGGAAAACCTTGTGGCTTATCGCGTGGTTGCAGATCATGCCCGTGCGTCCGTCTTTCTGATTGCCGACGGCGTCGTCCCCGGGAATCTGGGACGCAACTATGTCACTCGCATGGTCATCCGGCGAGCCGCGCGCTTCGGGGCGAAGATCGGTTTCAACGAACCCTTTCTGGCCGCGATCGGGGAGACCGTCCTGCACGAATATGAGCGCGCCTACCCGGAGGTTACTCGCTCTCGCGACACCATTCTCAGCACCCTCACCCTGGAGGAGAATCGTTTTCGACGCACCGTGGACGTTGGGGTCGAGAATCTGGAAAGCCTTCTTCGCAGCCAAGAGGAAGGCGGGACCAAGACCCTGGACGGCGAGCGCGCTTTCCGCCTGTATGCCACCTACGGACTGCCGCTGGAGATCACCCGGGATGTGGCTCGAGAACACGGGCTGGAAGTCGATGAAGCCGGCTTTCGCCGGGCCCTGGAGCAGCATCGCGAGGCTTCAGGCGGCGGACAGGCCCTCGGGGAACTGGACAGCCAGGATGTGGCCCACTATCGTGCCATCAAAGAACAGCTGCAGGCCGAGGGGCTTCTCGCCGAAGAAGGAACCGAGTACGACCCCTATAGCAATTTCGATGTCCAGGAGCCTGTTATTGCCCTGATCCAGAACCATCAGTGGGTGGCGCAGGCGAGCCCCGGCTCCATGGTAGAGGTGGTTTTGCCGCGCACCTGTTTCTACATTGAGTCCGGCGGGCAAGTTTCGGACACCGGGTGGATTCGTCGATACCAGCAGGACAGCGAGGAGATTTCCTGGGAAATTGCGGTTCAGGAGGTCCGCCGAGCGGCCGCCGGCTTGATTGTGCATCGGGGCGAGGTGACGCTCGGGACTCCCCACACGGGGGACCTGGGCGCAGCGAGCGTGGACAATGAGAGGCGGTGGGACATCATGCGCAACCACACCGCCACTCACTTGCTCCAGGCCGAGTTGCGCCATGTCCTGGGGCCTCATGTCCGCCAAGCGGGCTCCCTGGTGGCGCCGGATCGGCTTCGCTTCGATTTCACTCATCCTTCCATGGTGAGTCAACAGGATCTGGAGCGGGTGGAGCGCTACGTCAACGAGGCCATCCTGGCAAACTACCCGGTCAACAGCGAGTACAAGTCCCGTGACCAGGCCATCAGCGAGGGGGCGACAGCCCTTTTCGGCGAGAAATACGGCGAGATTGTGCGGACGATCTCGGTGGGTGAGCCAGAGGTGTTCTCCTATGAGCTCTGCGGCGGAACCCATGTTTTCGAAACGGGTGACATTGGGCTCTTCCTGATCCTGAGCGAAAGCAGCGTGGCTGCGGGAGTGCGACGAATTGAAGCGGTGACCGGCCACGCCGCAGTGGCGCTCGAGCAAGAGCGCTCACGGAACCTCACCAACATGGCGGCCTATTTGGGGGTCGGCGAGGAGGAAGTAGATCGAAAGGTGTTGGACCTTCTGGGCGAGCTTGAGAACCAGCGCAAGGAGAATCTGCGGCTGCGCCAGGAAATGGCCAAGAAGGAATTCGAGGCGGTCCTCGAAAGAGCCGAGCGAATTCAGGGGGCGGCTCTCCTGATCACGGAGGTCTCCCAAGGGGACGCGGAAACGCTGCGCCTGCTTGCCGACGCCTTCCGCCAGCGCTATCCCTCCGGCGTGGCGGCCATTGGAACGTCGCAGCATGGCAAGTCGACCCTAGTGGTAGCGGTAAGTGAGGATCTGACCTCCCGGGGTCTGGACGCGGGAAAACTGGCGCAGGCGGCAGCCAAGATTCTGGGAGGCGGGGGCGGCGGCCGACCTACGCTGGCTCAGGCCGGGGGCAACGACCCGGCCAGGATGAATGAGGCGCTCAAACTTGTGGCCCGGTTGGTTGCCGACGCCCTGGTTTGAGGCCACGGAAACCCGACGGCCTGGGCCGCGAGAAAACGGCGCAGAGTCGAATCGGCCTACGGAGATCCGAAACCCCGATTGAAAGTTCAAATCATCAGCGTTGAGTCCAGCGACGACCTGGCCTCCCTGCGTGACAAAGTGCTTCGAGCGCAGGCGAGCCTGATCCTGTTGCACGCGGCCTCGCCCTGCCCTGTCATCCGAAGGCGCCTGGACCTGATCCTGATGCGCCGCTGGGCGATTTCCGTCGGATCCTCCTTGGCCCTGGCCACGGAGGTTCGGCCCCTCCAGAAACTCGCAAAGGAAATTCGCATCCCCTGCTTCCCATCCCTGGAGAAAGCGCTTTGGGCCTCCCGGGGACCCCTCCCGGCCCGCCTGCCGGAGGTGCGTTCCGCCTCGCCCCCCACGGGCGATTGGGGAAGAGATCAGCACGAGACGGAGGTGGCCCGCGCCGCCGTGTTTCGGACACCCGAGTCGAGGCGCTTTACGAAGGGTTTGCTTCGCACTCGGGACGTCCAAGGGCCCGAGCTCGGACGATTTCGGGTTCTGGTCTTTTCCCTAGGGGCTGGCCTGTTGCTGCTCCCTTTGCTCCTGGGGATCCCCGGAGCCACGGTTCGTTTGCGGCTTCCGACGAGGCCGGTGGCCGCCTCGGCGCGGCTCCTCAGCTTCTCGGGCGCAACGTTGTCTGCCGCCGTCCAGGTCTCCGGGCGACGATTGTCTTCTGGGCAGGAAACGGTCCCTACCCAAAGCGCCTCGGGCTTCGTCCAGATCCGGAACAAAAGCTCGGACACGCTGCTGCTTCCGCCTGGCCTTGAGATCCAAGCAGGTTCCCTCCCGACTCTCTTTGTGACCTCCTCCGCGGCCACCCTGGCTCCCCAGCAGATGGTCTGGGTTGATGTGCGCGCAGCCCAAGCCGGTGCCCAAGCGAATCTGCCTGCGGATTCGTTGAGCGCCGTCGAAGGCCCCCTCGGCCTCGTCCTGCAGGTGGGTCCCTCAACCGCCATGCGCGGCGGCCAGAGTGAGCGCCGCGCGATCGTGACGGCGGAGGATCTGCAATCCCTGCGCAAGCAACTTGAGGGGGAACTCCGTGCCGAGGCCCTGTTCCGCCTGCAGGCGGAGGCTCCGTCAGGCTCCCTCTTGGTCCCCGAAACCCTCTCGCTCGAAGGGCAGGCCGAATCCAAAGCGGATGCGGTATCCGGCACGCCCCTTGATTCGGTGGGGATGACCTTATCCGCCGACGCGACGATCCTCTCCTTCCATTCCTCGGATCTCGAAAAAATCGGTGCCCAAGCACTCTCCCAGCGCACGGGCCCAGCCGAGACCCTGGACCTCAGCCCGATGGGGATGAGCCTCTCGGGCACCCCCTCCGGAAATGCCATCCTGCATGTGGAAGCGAGAGCCTACCCGGCGTGGGACCCGGGCACCCTCCCCTACGCGCTCCGCCTATTGCGCCCCCATGACGAAGGACGAGTTCTCCAGACCCGCACGCCTCCGGGAACAATCTGGGAGGTCGAAGTCTGGCCGAACTGGCTGCCTTTCCTGCCTCCCTATCCGTGGCGGATCCATGTGGAAGCGCAACCCGCCTAGCCTGCGAGCGAGGATCCGTCGATCCGGCCGGTCATCGTTTCGGCCGGCGGCCGCCTTGGCTTCGTTCCGGTGTCCTGATGCGCATCTTGGGGGTTGACCCGGGAACGCGCCGGATCGGGGTGGCCCTCAGTGATCCGCGCGGTGTGGTCGCCCGAGGGCTGCTCATCCTGCGGCATGAAAGCCTGGCCAGCGATGCGGATCGCCTGGTCCGCCTGGCTACAGAGAATGCCGCGGACCGGGTCGTTGTTGGAGTGGCCACCGACTCCGAGGGCGGCTACGGGCCACAGGCCAACCGGGCCATGCGATTGGTGGCCGCCTTGAGGCTCCGGTGCCCCACTCCGATTGAAACCTGGGACGAGTCTTTCTCGACGGAGGCTGCGCGGAAGGCGCGCCTCGAACGAGGGGACCGACGCAAGACCCGAAGGACGGCGATTGACGCGCTCGCCGCCGCGGCGATGCTCCAGGACTACCTCGATGCCCACCCCTCGGCCTAGACGCACTCCTTCCCCGCACGGATCCCTGGTGCGGGCGTGGGTGGCCGTGGTCCTGGCCGGGCTCGGCTGCGGGGCCGCGGGCTTACTCGGGGCCTCCTTGGCGGCTCAGTCTTTGGCGGTTGTGCTCGGTCCGCCCGGTGCGGACCTCCCCTGGTACGAGGCTGTCCCTCTCGAGCTCTATCTGACCGTTAGGGAACCGGACCTCCAAGCTCCCTCGGCGCCAGGCGCAGCGGTCAATTTCGAGGTCCTGTCTGGAGACACCGTTTCCAATGTGGCCGCCAAGCTGGACAGCGAGGGTCACATAGATGATCCTCTGCTCTTCCGCTTGTACCTCAGGTACACGGGGGGCGACCGCCATTTGGTCCCGGGGATCTACTACCTCCCGGCGGGCGCCTCGGCGCGCACGATCGCCGATGCCTTGGCGAGCGGCCGAGGACGGCTCCGTCCATTCACCGTTCTTCCCGGCCTGCGGGCGGAAGAAATCTCCTCTTCGCTGCCCGGCGCAGGACTGCAGATCCTTCCCCAGGATTTCCTGGACGCCTTGCGCCGCAGACCCGGAAACGTATCGCTCTATTCCGCCATACCTCCCCAGGCCAGCCTGGAGGGATTTCTATTCCCCGACTCGTACCTCGTTGATCCGAGCGCCAACGCCGACTTGCTGGTCTATCAAATGGTTACGAATTTCGATCAACGAGTGGATCCGACCTTGCGATCGGGCTTTGAACAGCAGACATTGACCCTTTACGAAGCGGTTATCCTGGCTTCGATCATCCAGAGAGAAGTGGTCATTCCAGGCGAGATGCCGGTCGTCAGCTCGGTATTCCTCAACCGCTTGGCGCGGGACATGCCTCTCCAATCCGATGTGACCGTCCAGTACGCGATCGGCTATGTGGCGGCAGAGAACACCTGGTGGAAAAACCCACTCACATCGGAGGACTTGCAAACCCCGTCCCCCTTTAACACCTATTTGCACAACGGTCTGCCGCCCTCCCCCATCGACAATCCTGGGCTTACCGCACTGGAGGCCGTGGCTCATCCCGCCCAGACCAACTTCCTCTATTTCCGCGCCGCCTGTGACGGAAGCGGGCGGCACATTTTCTCAGAAACCTATCAGCAGCATCTCGCAGCCGCGTGTCCCTGAGGGGAGAGACCTTGCGAGAGCCTGTCCTCTTCGGGCTGGCCTGCTGGCGGCGCTCCCCGCTCGGACCGGACGGCGGTCCGGCCATTCCTCGGAACCGAACGGGCCGCTCCTTGGCTCAACCCTCGATCCGGATTCGCTGGCTTGGCGAGAGGCTCCAGCAAGAGGCTGGGGCCGCGATTGGCGGGCCAGGCCCAAGCCATACGGCATGGTCCGGCCTCCATTGCAGCGATGGCAGCACCCCTTTCCGTGAGGGATCCTAGGTCGGCTCGGTGCCCCGGGTCTTGGGGCGAGGGTCGCCAGCGCGCGGGGCAGTGGGGCGGAGCCGGCAAGTACGTGGGTGTCCCGCCAGCCCCTCGCGGAACTCTTACAGATTCCGGTCATCCGCGGCGCGACTTGCCCGTCAAGGGTCAAGGGTAAGAAAGCCCAAAGAATGTGCCGGTCTGGCCCTGATACAGCCCCGCAAGATGTCTAGCCTCAGCCGGAGCTGTTTGGCCAAGGGCGATCGAGAGGACCAGGCAAGATCCAAGAAGGCCGACCCGAGCGCATGGCGTCAACCCGCCCTGGAAGGCCGACGGGTGGGCGATCGGCGCGTAAAGACTGCGGCCACACGGGCTGGACCGGGCTGCTGCGGGCGCTCGTGATCCCGGGCACGGCGCGAATCTCCGCCTCCAACAAGGGGGCCGCGATTCTTTGAAACAAAGCAAACCGCCGTCAAGGTGGAAGAACGCAAGGTCCACGCGCGTGCTTCAGAACCTGAGCCGCCCGAATAGCCGCGCCAGGGCCCTACACTCGGTGCGCTTGGGTCCGGTCGGGTAGCACAGGAGCGGCGCTCATTCCAGCCCAAGCAGCGTCTCGTAGTCCTCGGCCTTGTCCACATCCAGGAAGGCTTCCTCGTCCCGCCATTCGATCCACTCGACCGGATAGCGGTCCACCAGCCCCCGCCCACCGACATCGCCTCGAAGTTCCAGGAGCGCCGGCCAAGTCCCCCTGTCGAAGAGGACGGGGTTGCCCTGCCGGCCTGCGACTCTTGGGGCGACCAGAGGCGACAGGGTTTCCTCGTGGCACGCCACGAGCCTCCGGACGAGCGGCTCCGGAATGAGGGGTTGATCGCCGAGGAAGAAGAGAACACTGTGGAACCGTTCATCGAGCGATTCGACGCCGGCCCGCAGGGAGGTGCTTTGCCCTTGCTCCCAAAGCGGGTTTTCAACCCATCGGACACCCTGGCCGGCCAATGCCATGCGCAGCGGAGACGGATTCGCCCCCAGGACGACCACCACCCCCTGCGTTGTCCGCAGGGCAAGGTCCACCGCGTGGCTGACCAGGGGCCGTCCGCGAAACTTCTTGAGCAACTTCGGCTCGCCCATTCGCCGCGATCCGCCGGCCGCAAGCACAACACCAGCCGCCCGTCCTTTGACCTGCTGGATCGGATCGGGGGAATTGACGGAACCGATGAGCACTTCGGATACCTCGGGGTATTCCAGAACGCGCCGGGCCAAATCTTCGGCGGCTCCCCGGCGCCCAGAATCCTCGGACTGATTCAGAAAGACCACGAATCGGGCGCCGCGGGGGATCTTCGACAAGTATCCCTCACGGTGGCGCAGCGCTCGGGCCGCCAGCTCCGGCGTGAGGATCGCACCGGTCTCGGTTCCTGCCAACTGGGCAAACCGGTCAGCCCTGTGGACGCTCGTTTCTTCGAGCGGCTTCCCAATTCCATCCATTCCCACCACGAGGACGACCAGTGAAGTTCCTGACGGAATCGCCGGCTCATGCTCCAGAGGCGCCTTGAGAGGTCGTCCCCGTGCTCCATCCGCCTCGACCACCACGATTGGAGACTGGCCCTCCAGGCGGGCCCTCAGCTCAGTCCATTGGCTTTCGGAAACGGCTCCGGCCTTCCCTTCCTTTGCATCAATCGGCCCGGTGAGGAGCAGAGGGTCTCCTCGCCTGAGTCGAGTCGCCGCCACGCTGAGCCAATCCGGTCCGCCAGCGAGGAGGCGGTTGCTCACCCTTTCCGTCTCTCGCAGGGCCAGATGGGTGGTCGTGGCAAGAAGGACGGGGGCCGCAGGCGATGTCTCCTCGGCCAGCTTCATCATCGTCGTAGTCTTTCCTCCCGAGCCGACCAGCGCGATGATCATCCCCGGTTGGACTCGCAAGGCGCGACTCAGCTTCAAGCCTTCCTCCTCAAGGTCGAGAAAGCGTGCCGGGGAAGGGCTAGGCGATTGTGCCCAGAAGCGAGGCGAACTGAGGCGAGGCCATCAGAGCCTCTAGCACCCCGCCGCCCACAGCCCGTGCTTTGTCGGAGACCGTGAAGCAATACTCGCGTACGCCCCGAGGGTCCAGGTCGCCGATTTTCATCCCTTTGGCGACCCGCACCCCGTCATGCATCAGGCCGCGAAGAACCCCTGGAAACGGTGCGCGGACGTGCTGCCCCTCAACCTGCACGATCAGTTCCCCCTTCTCGACCCGGTCCCCAATCCTCTTCAGGCCTCGCAGGCGCCCCTCCGCCGGGGCGCGCAGGACCCGTTCGGAGTCATGACCCGCGACCGGGTCGGGAAGCCCCGTGTCCGCTTGTGCTCCTCCGGACCAATAGACTCGCCCCAGGTTGTGTCCACGCTGGGTTTCAACGACCGCGTGACAGTCCCGTCCCGCCGCGAAACCCGGCCCCAGTCCGATCAGGAGAGGGTGAACCCGGACCGGGCTCTCCCCTCCCCGCTTGGTCATGCGAGCATCGACGACGGCCAGGAAATCAATTTCCCTCGCCAGGTCGGCACTCGGATCGACCATGACAGGAATCGTTCCCTCGCCCCACGCCTCCCAGACCGCGTGGGCGGACGCCACTTTCCGGGCACGCAAGTCCTCAATCTGAGTTTCCTGCTCCCATACCGCCGCCGCCAGCGCCGCCCCAAGCCGCACAGCCAGCGGCTCGGGTACCTCGCTGACCGCCACCCGGAATCCAGCATGCCACAGGCGGGCGACAACCCCGGTCCCCAAGTCCCCCCCGCCTCTCACTAGGACGGAAATACGGCCCAGGAAGGCAGGTCTTTGAGATCGCTGGACAGGATTCAGAGGGAAGTGTTCCCGACCCGGCGTACTTTCTCTTGTTGGCGTGGGCATCTTGGAATCAGAAAAGGGAGAACCGGACGGTGGGTGACAACGGGCCTCAGCCCAGCGTCCGCAGGCCGCGGAGGACACGCTCGGGAGTGAGGGGGAAGTCGTCGAACCAGACTCCGGTCGCGTCGTGGACTGCGGCGATCACCGCTCCCGCGAAAGGAAGGAAAGGCATCTCGCCCATTCCTCGCGCCCCCCAGGGTCCCAGAGGATCCGGGTACTCCAGGATGAGGCTCTCCACTTTCGCCGGGACGTCCAAGGCGGTCGGAATCAGGTAAGTGGAAAGGTGGGGGGTCAGGACTTGGCCGTCTTGCGTGACAAAGTTTTCCAAAAGAACATAGCCCTCCGCCTGGACCACGGCGCCTTCGATCTGTCCTTCCACCATCTGCGGGTTGACAGCGCGACCCACATCGTCAGCGCAGATGACCTTGAGGATTCTGATCTGGCCGGTGTCCAGATCCACTTCCAAATCGACAGATTCAGCGACATACCCGTAGGCGAAGTTGGGCTCTGATCTTCCGGTTTCTGGATCGTAGGGCGTGGTTCGGGGGGCCTGGTACAGGTAGGTTCCCACGGCGGGTCGCTCTTCGGCCTTCCAACGTTCCAGTGCGGCTTGCGCCGCTCCACGAATCGCGTTCCCCGACATGAACGTCAACCGCGAGGCCGACGCGGAGCCCGCGTCATCGCTACTGGCGGTATCGGAAACCACGAGCCGTATCTTGTCCGCCGGCAATCCAAGAGCCTCGGCGGCCATTTGCGCCATCGCGGTGTGAGCGCCCTGACCCACATCGGCTCCAGCCTGGCGGACAACCGCCTCCTCAATCTGACTCCCCCCGCGCAGCTCCACCGTGGCGGAGGAGTGTTCAGCGGCCCCAAAGGAAAACCCCACGTTCTTGAATCCGCAGGCGAAGCCTCGCCCGTTGCGCAAATGCCTGTCGGAAATCGGGAAAGGCGCATCGGTCGGCTCCCGAGACCATCCCGACCGTGCTTTCCTCCACCCGGCGTGTTCGGCACAGGTTTGGGCCACGCGCTCCATGGTGACCCCTTTGGGGAGGGGCGTCCCGACCGAAAGGAGTCCGCCCTCTCGGATCAGGTTGCGCATGCGGAACTCCACGGGATCCATTCCCAGCCTCTCCGCCAACTTGTTCATCTGCGACTCGGCGACAAAGAGAGCCTGCGGGCCGCCGAACCCGCGGAAAGCTCCGCCGGGGATATTGTTGGTGTAGACCGCGTAGGCATCCACTTTCACGCTGGGGATCTCATAGGCGCCGGTGCATAACAGAGTGGCGTTGCCCAGGACTTTGGTGGAGGTGTAGGCATACGCGCCGCCATCCTGAACAATCTCCACCTCGGCCGCAAGCAATTTCCCTTCGCGGTTAGCCCCCCAGCGAGTCCGGAAGTGGAAGATGTGCCGTTTGTGGTGGCCGATGATGGACTCTTCCCGCGACCAGACGATCTTCACGGGACGGACCAGGCCCCGCTGCCCAAGGCGATAAACAGCCACCGCCAGAAGGATCTGGACGGTCATATCTTCTCGCCCGCCAAAGGCTCCGCCGATCGCCGGGTAGATGACTCTCACCCGCTCTTTGGGCAGGCCCAAAGAATGAGCAATCTGCTCTTGATCCTCATGGGTCCATTGGCCTGCGACGACGATGGTCAGCCTCCCCTCTGGGTCCACATACCCGACCCCCGCCTCGGGTTGGAGAAAGGCATGCTCCTGCATGGGAGTGTGGTACTCGCCCTCGACGACGACCTCCGCCCGGGAGAGATCCCCTTCCGCATCGCCCTTGCGAATTCGATAGTGGCGGAAAACGTTGCTGCCCTTTTCCGGAAACAGGAGAGGACTGGATGGGCCCATCGCCTCCCGGGCGTCGGCCACCACCGGAAGGTCTTCGTAATCCACCCGAATCAAGGACAGGGCGCGAGCCGCAATCGCCTCGCTTTCTGCAATCACCAGCGCTACCTTGTCCCCCACAAAGCGAACCCGCTCGGCACCGGCCTTGCCGGAACCCGGGCCGCACAATACCGACTGGTCCGGGATGACCAGGCCGCACTCATTGATGGGAACATCTTTGGCCGTCAGCACCGCCAGGACGCCCGGCACAGCTTCGGCCTGGCGCGTATCCACGGCGCGGATCAGTGCATGGGCTCGCCGTGCAAAAAGAACCTTCATGAAAACTTGGTTCGGGAGATTGAAGTCGCCCGGGTACGGCGCCGCGCCCTTCACCTTGGCGACGGCATCCACTCGGGCGATTGATGCGCCCACCGCTTGCGCCGGCATCGTCTATCTCCTCGATCGGGGCTGGCTCAAGCGCGTTGCCGGCGCGTCGTGTTCCCCCGGCCCCACGGGATAGGCCAGACCATACACGAGAGTGACCAGGGCTCCTCCGATCAGCATCGCCGCTAGCCCCACGGCCAGCTTGAGCGCGAGGAAGGGAGCGCTCGGCGGCCAGCCCAGTTCGGCAGGAAGGCTCACCCAATGCTGAACCCTGTTCGCCTCAATCATCATTCCAGCCCCAAGATACCCCCCCACTGCCAGGGCCAAGCCGACCACGAATGCCAGGATTCCCCCCCAAGCCTCATTGGATTCCTGGGCCTTTCTGTCGGCCTCCGCCGAAGACATTTGATATCGACCGGGTGATCGCATAGTTCCCCTTCGTCCTTCCTAGACGCCCGACTCAAGAGATTCGCCCGCAGTCGCTCCAGCCCTGCCTTCCCCCGCCCGGTCCCGCGGCGCACAGGGATCCAGGGCGTTCCCTGCCTGCTTCTCCGGACCGGTCAGCATTACCTCCAAGGACGAGTCCGCCGCGCCCGCTTGGTAACCGGTGGCGCATCGTACGCGCCAGGACGAATGGGAGCAACCAGCGAGTACAAAGCCGAAAAAATGGCTAGAGCAAAAAGCATCACGATGACCGCGACTACCACCTTGAAGACGAGGTACGGGGCGATCGGAGGCCATGCCGCCTGTGGAGGCAAATAGACCCAGTGGTTCACTTGGTTGGCCTGCAGGAACCATTCGGCCACAAGGTAACCAACCGCTGGCAACCCCACGACAAGAAGGCAGCCGATCCCCATCCAAATGGGATTGGGCGACTTCCGAGGCGTGCGCCTTTCCGGAAGGTGAATGTGGTAAGTGCCTGTCATCCTCCGCCTCCGGCCAGCTCGGCCGCCCGTTCAACGGCCTCCAGGATCTTGTAGTAACCGGTGCATCGACAGAGATTTCCAGCGAGGGCCCACGCCGTCTGTTCCCGATTCGGATGAGGAATCTCCTCCAGCAACTTGGCGGCGGACATCAGGAAGCCCGGAGTGCAGTAGCCGCATTGAACGGCCCCCTTTTCCACAAAAGCTCGCTGAACGGGGTGAAGGTCCTCCCCCTGCGAAAGCCCTTCGACCGTGACGATCTCCGCCCCGTGAGCCCGGGCGGCCGGAGTCATGCAGGCCATAACCGCCACCCCGTCGAGAAAGACCGTGCAGGCCCCGCATTCTCCCTCGGCGCAGCCTTCCTTCGTTCCGGTCATCCCGAGATCTTCCCGCAAGAACCGCAGCAGATTCTTTTCCATGCCCCCTTGGACTCGATAGTCGCTGCCGTTGACCCGGGTGGCAATGGTGTCCCCTGCCTGATGGGTCACCGGCTCGGGCAGGCTCCCCCCCATCGGGCGAGACGATCCCCACAGCAGCGGGACGGGCTCGGGAATCGCGGCCCGCTCCTCCCCTCGGGCAACCTGCTGCAACAACCGCTCCAGACTGATTCGAACCATGTGGCGCCGGTACTCGGCGCTGCCGCGGACGTCAGAAATCGGGCGCGCCTCAGCCGCCGCTCGCCGGGCCGCTTCCGCCACCGTGGCGTCATCCAGCGAGCGCCCCAGAAGCAGATCCTCCGCCTGGCGGGCATGAATGATCGTAGGGGCGACGGCTCCGAGGGTGATGGCCGCCCCCTTGACCCGGCCAGCGGCGTCCCGATCCACCACGACGGCCACGCTCACCAGGGACACCGCCTGGGCCGCGCGGAGGGCGTGCTTATAGAAGCCTCCGGTCTGCGTTGCCGTCAGCCCGGGGAAGGACACCTCGCTCAGGAATTCCGAGGAATCCATGACCGTCCGCCGGACTCCCTCATAGAAGCTCTCCAGAGGGACCAACCGCTCGCCATGCCGAGAACGAAGCCTTACCTGGGCTCCCAGCGCCATAAGAGCGGGGATGGTGTCATTGGCAGGCGAGGCCGTGATTAAATTTCCCGCCACGGTCCCGCGGTTGCGGATTTGAGCGGCCCCCACCTCCCAGCAAGCTCGCGCCAAGGGGACCGCCTTTTGACGAACCAGCGCGGAGGCAACACAGTCGTTGTGAGTGACCAAGGGCCCGAGGTGAATCCAGCCCTCGCCGTCCTCATGGATATCGTTGAGACCCCGGATTCGGCTGATGTCTACCAGGACCTCGATGCCGGAGCGCACCCCTCGCTCGATCTCCAGCAGAAGATCCGTAGCGCCAGCGACAACCCGAGCCCGACCAGCTTGAGTCGCAAGAATCTCAAGGACTTCATCAACCTGGGTGGCGCTGTAGTACTCACTCCACATGGCCGTCTCCCCAAATGGCCTGTCTCCCCAGTCGCGTCATGGCCCCGCCTGAGACTCTGCTTGGAACATCGTACGATTCTATACCGGCCCGCAGCGCCGGGTCGCCGGCACGGAGGAATCGCCGAAAGGCACAGGTGCGATGGACGCTCTAAAATCGGATGGCGAAAACCCCTTCCGCTCCCCTTCCCGCCGCGCTGCTCCCGGGTTCCAGAAGCCCAGAGGGGTGGGAACCGACCGCCATCATGGAACTCCCGGGGCCGTCCCTGCCCGGCTCCTTCCGCGCCAGGAAGGCCCTGCTCGCTCACGGTCAAGACTGCGCCGGACCATCCCCCGGACCGGAATCGCGACGGGCCGCCCGGCATGCCCTGGATCTAGGGGCTGGCCTCCCCCGATCGTCCCGCCGCGGACGACATGGGTTGCGAGGTCCCACCACGGCGCCCGCTGATAATCTCCGCCAGAATGCTGACCGCGATTTCCTCGGGGGTCTCCGCGTTCAGCTCCAGCCCCATGGGCGAATGCACCCGAGCGACGGCCTCAGCCCGCACCCCGCGGGCCTCAAGCTCCTTTGCGGCGGTTAGCCATCGCCTTCGAGACCCGATCACCCCGATGTAGGCGGCCGGCTTGGCGAGCAGGGCAGGTAAGCCCTCCACGTCCAGAGCCAGTCCCCGAGTCGTGAGAACGATGTAAGTGTCCCTGCCGATCTCTACCCGGTCGGCCAGATCGGCCATTGGTCCGAGCAGGTACTCGTCGGCCCCCGGAACATTTTGGGCGCTGCAAAACTCCGCCCGGTCATCCGAGAGAACAACCCGGAATCCCAGGAACTTCCCCAGTTGCACGACCGCCCGGCCTACATGGCCCCCGCCAACGACCACGAGGGTCGGGGGAGGTTGAATCGGCTCCACAAAGACCTCCGCTTGGCCGCCGCACGTTCCCGGATCTCCGGCCGCTGGGTCGCTGAGGGCATAGCGCAGGACTCTGGCGTCGCCGCTTCTCAGCGCCTCCAGACCCTCGGCCAGCACCCGGCGTTCCAGTTCGCCGCCGCCGACGCTCCCAAGAATCCTGCCGTCCGGGTACACGAGCATCTTGGCCCCCGGATGGCGCGGCACAGAACCCTGAGAGTGAACCACGGTCGCGAGCGCCACCCGTTGGCCCGTACGCTGAGCCTCAAGGATCGCCCGGAGCAGTTGCGAAACGTCGGACCCCGATCCCCTATCCCCGGCTTCCAGAAGCAATTGCTCCCTCTCGCTTGAAGGCGGTCCCCGTCTTGCCAAAAACTGCGGCCCGGAGGAAATGATAAAGCAGCCAGCACTCGATGGCAAAAGGCGGAAAACCCAAGAACCCAAGCACCGGCATCTCGAAGAGCCGAACGTTATAAAAGATGGGCGCCAGGTAATGCCACTTGGCTCCCGCCCAGTAGTTCCAGAATTCCCACAGGAAGCCGCAGATCAGCCCGGCCAGCAGAAGCCGATAGGTCCGCCCTCGCTTTCCCTGCTCCCATTCCCGAACCAGCGAGGGCAGGCCCCAGCGGTAATGAATCGGCTCCAGCACAAGGATGAATCCGAGCCAAACAAAGCCAAAAAGGTACGGCGACAGGTCCGCGCGGATGAGGGGCGGCGAGAGAAGCGGCGGTACGGTCAAGAAAGCCAGGCCCAGGATGGCAGAGGCCCCCAGCCATACAGGCTGGATCGTCAGTTTCCGATGCGTGAACTCAAACAAACCCAAGCTCTCCAACAGGTCCTGCGTGACGAAGACTGCGGGAAAGATCGTCCCAAAAGACCAAAAAAAAGAAAAGGTGCGTAGAACTTCCTGCGTTGGAACGCCCACATAGTACCAGTTGCGCAGACGCAGGTTGTAGACCTCAAAAACGAGCCACCCGAGGTCCGAGAAGAGAAACATGGCCAGGGCCTCGGGAAACCGCCGCGAGAGCAAGGAATCGCCGTTCCTTTGTTGGACCAGCGCGTCGACGAAGAGAATGTACAGGGTCCAGATCAGGGGCGTGAACCAGGTGGTCAGAGGCTCGAGGCGCAGGAAGAGCCCCGCCTCGGAAAGCCCCATACCTACGAGACCAACCCAACCATACCAGGAGAGCGGTCGCCTCATCGCTTGCTGCTTTCCGGTGAGCCCGTGCCCCCAGCCGGCCCCGGGCCACCACGCCGATTCCCATGACCCAATTTCATCGCCCGCCAAACCCGATCCGGGGTGGCCGGGATTTCATTGATCCAGATCCCCATGGCGTCATGAATCGCGTTTACTACCGCGGGCGCCACGCCATCCATGGGGATTTCAGCAACGGCCTTGACACCGAAAGAATGGCTGGGCTCAAAAGTTTCCACAAATATGGTTTTGAGCTCGGGCATCTCGTTCGCCGCGAAGATGTGATAATCCCGAAGGTCAGTGGCCAACGACCTTCCGCGCTCGTCGTAGCGCATCTCTTCGCACACAGCGTAACCGAGCGCCTGCGTCATCCCGCCCTCTACCTGACCGGCGGCCGTGAGAGGATTGACGATAACTCCGGCATCCACGGCCATAACGAGGTTCTCCACACGGACTTCCCCCGTCTGGTCATCGACCGTGACCTCAGCGAACTGGGCGGCAAAGGGAGGCGGGGCAACTGGCGACATGTAGGAGGCCACCGCCATGATTTGTCGCTGGTTGCTATGATGGAGGGAACGCAAGGCGATCTCAGCCAGCGTCACGCTGCGGCCATCTGCGGAAAACACCTTCCCCTCAGCCAATCGCAGGGAAGCCGGGTCGGGAGGGTCTTCCCCCGCCAAGAGTTCCGCCGCCACCTCCTGAATCTGTCGCTTCACCTCCTGCGCCGCCCGCACCACGGCTTCTCCGGAGATGTACGTCGTCGAGGAAGCGTAGGCCCCTTTGTCGAAGGGGGTAAAGTCGGTATCGGACGAATAGACGATCACATCCTCGAGCGGGCAGCCCAAAACCTCGGCGGCCATCTGGGCCAGTACCGTGTCCGATCCCGTCCCCAGGTCCGTGGCTCCCACCAGCAGATTGAAAGATCCGTCGTCATTGATCTTCAGGGAGGCCGCACCCATATCCAGATAGGGAATCGCGGTGCCTTGCATCACCAGGGCGCAACCGATGCCGCGCCGCAGCGCGCGCCGGGACGCGTCCTGGTGCCAGCGGGCATTGCCTCGCTTGGCGTCCCAGCTGATCGCCTTCGCTCCCTCGCGGGCGCACTCCTCCAGGCCGCAGGTGCGGATGTATTCCGGTCTGGGCTCGCGCCCTTCCGACCAGGCGCGGGAAAACGGCTGCAACTCCCCCGCTCGCAGCGCGTTCTTCAGACGAAACTGAATCGGGTCCATCGACAAAGCGGAAGCCAACCGTTCCATGTGAGCTTCCACGGCGAAGAAGCCCTGAGGGACGCCGTAACCGCGGAAAGCGCCGGAAGGAGGCGTGTTGGTGTAGACAACGTCGGCCTGGAAGTGGATGTTCGGAGACTCCCGGTAAGGGCCGTCGCCGACATAGAGCGCCATGGCCTTCTGACCCGTATTGCCCGTCACGGTCAGGGCATGGGCGCCATTGGCGCCTGTATCGGAAAGGATGTACATCTCATTGGCGGTGACGCTGCCATCGCGTTTGACGCCGGTCTTCATTCGGATTCGCATGGGGTGCCGCGATCGCGCCGAGCTGAACTCCTCCACCCGGCTGTACTCAAAACGGACGGGCCGGCCGGTGGCGATCGTCAAGTGCGCAGCCACGTCCTCGACAAGAACCTCCTGTTTGCCCCCGAACCCTCCTCCGATACGAGGCTTGATGACCCGCAAGCGCTTCAAAGGAAGACCGAGGACCGGAGCCAAGATCCGCCGCGCATGGAAGGGAACCTGCGTGGATGTTCGAATGGTCAAGCGATCGTCCTCGTCCCAATAGGAGACCGCTACGTGCGGTTCAATCGAAGCCTGCTGTACCTTGGGGACCACGTATTCCCCTTCAAGGATCAGATCGGCCTCATGAAATCCCTGCTCGACATTGCCGATATTGATGTTCAGGTGGGCGGCCACGTTCCGGCTGGGGTCGGATTCACCGAAAGGAACATAGTCCGGCTCGTCATGGATCCGGACCGCGCCCTCTTTCATCGCCTCCCTGGGATCGAGAATGGCCGGCAGTTCTTCGTATTCCACCTCGATCAAGCCCAGGGCTTGCTCCGCGATCTCTTCCGTCTCGGCTGCGACGAAGGCCACCCGATCCCCCACAAAGCGAACCTTGGAGTCCAGCGAGAAGCAGTCCAAGGGCCCTGGAATCGGATCCGACTGCCCCGCGGTGGAATAGGCGACACGAGGAAGATCTCGGTAGGTGAGAACCGCGGCGATGCCAGGGAGCGCCCGGGCCCGAGAAGCGTCGATGCGAGCGATGCGAGCGTGCGCCACGGGGCTGAGCAAGACCTTCGCGATCAGCAGGCCGCGCATCTCCACATCGTCGGTAAAGGCCGGTTTGCCCTGGACCAACTTGACGGCGTCCACCTTGGCTTCGGGTTTTCCCACCGTCTGGAAGGCCACGGCCTGAGGCGCGACTCGCAGGCCCGGCATCGCGAAAGTCCGCGTCAGCAGCTCCGCCGGGCGCGCGCCGACCCCAGGTTCAGGACCCGCCGGGGCGCTACCTCCCCATTCCACCGGAATAGGCGCAGCGGCCAGTTGGGGAATGTCCTCTCCCCGCATCCGTGCCGCCGCCATCAGCACCGCCTCAACGGGTTTGACATAGCCTGTGCAGCGGCACAGGACCCCGCCCAGCGCCTCGCGGATCTCGTCCACTTCGAGTGCCGGAGGATGGGGGAGGGTTCCGTAGCCCTTGCGGTCCAGGAGGCTCTTGGCTGCCAGAAGCATGGCGGGTGTGCAATACCCGCACTGAATGGCCCCCAATTCCACAAAGGCTTCCTGAAGGGGATGCAGGCCGCTCGTGGTCTTCCAGCCCTGCTGCGCCACGGAGCCAAGACCTTCCGCCGTGAGGAGGTTCTTCCCCACGGCCTGCACGGCCAGAAGGGAGCACGTGTTGATGAGCTTTCCATCCGCCAGCACAGCGCAGGAACCGCAGTCCCCGCTTTCACAGCCGTGCTTCACGCTGAACAGGCCCGCCTGGCGGAGCGCATGCAACAAGGAAGTCCCTGGACCGACCTCGACCTCAATTCGAGCCCCGTTGACTTGCAACTCAATCCGCATCAGAAACCCTCAGATACCTGAAAACCAGTTTGCTCAAGTCCGGCCAAGTCGCTCACGGGTGAACGGTCCCGCCCCCGCTCAGTTGGTCCATTGCCCGTTTCAGAAGCACTGGCACCATGCTGGCCCGGTACTCCGAGCTGCCACGGATATCCTCCACCCAGGAAACCTCGGCATGGACGGCCGCCTGCTGGACCCCTTCTGCGGTCATCGGGAGACCCTGACCTTCCAAGGCCTCCGCGACTTCCGGGATCAGGGCCAGAGGTTGACCGTAGGCGCCGCAGGCAACTCGCACTTCCCGGATTCGCCCCTGGTCCCATCGTGCGCCGACGGATAGACAGGCCAAAGGCCGATCCTCCGGCGTCCGCGAGATTTCAGCCAGCCCCAGGCGACGCCCTTCGGAGAACGACACACGGATGATCAGCCTGCCCCGCCCAAGCTTCTCTCTCTTGCCGAGCACAAGGTCCTCGATCGGAATCTGCTGGTCCCCCGGCTGCACCTCCACCCTGGCACCGGACGCCAGAAGCGCGCAAAGGAGCGGCCCCGACGCCCCGACAGCAACCGTTCCACCCAAGGTTGCCATCCCCTGCAGGTTGCCCGGCGCTTCGTGCCTGGCCGCACCCCGCAGGGCCTCGGGCAATCCCGGGTGCCCCGCCAAGTCTGCCAAAGTGGCCATCGCGCCCATCCGCCATTGGCCAGCCTGGGCGTCCATGCCCTCCAGGGACAAGCCCCGCAGGTCCACCAGCGCCCCCACGACCCCCGAACTCAATGCCAGATAAGTGCCTCCGGCCAGGGGTTGGCTAGGGGGACTGGCGCGGGAAAGCAAAGAAAGTGCCTCGGCGAGGGTGGAGGGCCGCAGGTATTCAGACGCGCGCAGGCTCATCGGGGTACACCATCCAGCCCAGGCGGTCCAGATCGCCCAGGTCAATTGGGCCTCTCGGGGGTTGCGCCAAGTGGGCCTCGGCTTCTGCCGCGATCTCGCCGTCGGGGAGTATGAGCTGGGCCCTGGCGCGTGCCAGGCGGCCGAGATCGCGAGTCAATTGCCCGCGGAGACGCAGCGGCTGGCCCACAGGAACCGGACGACGGTATTTGACGTGGAGCGTCACGGTCACCATGAAGCGTGTCGTCTCCCCCCCCATGACTGTTCTCCCGGCGGTCTCGTCGAGTGCCGAGGCAACAATCCCGCCGTGGACGACGCCAGGATAGCTCTGATACCTTTCATCGGCTGTCCAATCGGCCCTGACCTTGCCTGGTTCCTCTTCATAGAATGCCAGGCCCAACCCAACTGGATTGGACACGCCGCACACGAAGCACATCCTTGAATTGGGTTGTTTGCTCGGCAAGTCTCCGCGCTCCCTAGGCCTGGGCGAAGGTTTCGATGAGCAACCCCACGTTTGTTCCCACCGAGTAGAGCACCGGGCAAGTGCATCCCCTCTTCCGGTACTCAGCGACCTTGCTTCGCGCCTCTTCCGGGGTGCCCGAGGCGGTAATCCTCTCGACCACCTCATCCGGCACAAAGTGCTTGGCCCGCTGGATCTGTTCCCGACTGGCCGGCCACCCAAGCATTCCCTGGATCCGAGTGACAATTTCCTCGGGCACACCCGAGGCCTTGGCAATGTGAGGTTGTTGGGCCAAGTACTGGGTCAGAAGTTCCCGGGCACTGTCCAGGGCTTTTTCTCGATCCGGGTCCACCGAGCACACGATGAACTGCGGGCGGTCGAGGTCCTCGAGGCGTCGCCCGGATTTTTTAGCGCCTTGATCGATCAGCTCCAGGGCCTTGTCATTGTACTCCGGGGGCACACAGTAGTTCAGTAAGACTCCGTCGCCAATTTCTCCCGCCAGACGCAGCATTTGGTCGCCCGTCGCCCCTACGTAGATGGGAACTTGTCGCGGTTCACGGCGGCCGTGAACGACATCCAATTCAACCTCTGTCAGGTGCCAGAACTCTCCCTGGAAGGTGACCCGTTCCATGCGCAGAAGCCTGCGCAGGACTTCCACCGTCTCGCGCATGGCCAGCAGCGGCTTGCGCCTTTCGATGCCAACGTGGCTGGCCAGAGGATCCCACCACGCGCCGATGCCGCAAAGGATGCGGTTGGGGGCCAGGTCATCCAGGGTCAGAAAGGTCGCGGCCAGGAGACCGATGTTGCGGGTCCAGTTGTTTATTACACCGGATCCGACCTTGAGTCGAGACGTCCCGGCCGCGTAGGCCGCCATGGGCACTATCGCATCGCGGACGAGCCGCGATTCGGCCTGCCAGACAGCCTCGAACCCTCTTTTCTCCGCAAGCTGACAGAAGCCTATCCCTTCCCGGAGGTCATGGGAGTCCTGAAGGTATAGGGCAACACGTGATCTTGCCGTCGGGTCCAATCCTTTCTCCGAATTCGCGGCTGCCTCGCTTTCCATCCGGGCGCCGCGCCCGGGCCGGTTGTCGAGATCCAGCCTCCGCAACCGCCACGAGGATATGAAAATCCCTACGGTCCGTCAAGGGGGGCGCCGGGCAAAGTCGAAAGATCTTCCGCCACGTCGACGTCGTAGGCAAACTCCTCGCTTTCCCAGACCACGACCTCGGACCCCATTTCCCCTGCGGCAGCAAGATGAGCGCGGAACGAGCCCGGGCCGAACTGGAAGTCGATCAACCCCAAGGGAGCCACCACCAGAGCGTTGGTTCCTTCTCGCTTTCGGTCGGGCGCGATGGCCACCACACGGCCCTGCGGCAGTCCAGCGAGAGCCTCGCGCAAGGTGGACCCCGCCAGCCTGGGGAGGTCGATGGGGAGAACTAACACCCCCTCTCCACCCCGATCCGCGATTCTCTGGCTCCCTTGTCTCAGGGCCGCGTTCAGACCTCGCTCTCCCGATTCCCGGAGCGTGTCCAGGCCCCGGGCCCGCGCCACCGCAAGCGCCTTCTCATCAGTGCTCACCACAAGGATCCCGGAAAGTTCGTCCTTGGCCTGGGCCAAGACCTGGAGGGTGTGCCGATACAAGGTCCACGCCAGCTCCCGACGATCCTTGGCGGAAAGGGCCGTCTTCAGCCTTGTCTTTGATTCTCCCAGGCGCTTTACCGGAACCAGCGCCCAGAGTTTCCGCGCTGTCACAAGAAGCTCTCCGCAAACTCCAGGACCTGCTGGGCGACCCGCACCCTCTGGCCCACCTCGACCATCAAGGTGGGCAAGGCCGCCACCCGCATCCCTAACCCTTCGACCTGTTCTGACAGCTCTGAGTCCATCTCGTCCAGGACAAACCCGCGGACCAGACCCTGATAGTGCCGGGCGACCTCAAGCGCGCTCGATTCTCGACCTAGCTCCCGAAGCATCTTGGAAAGAGGTCCCTTGACGGCAGCACCACCCCGGATCGGGCTCACAGCCACAGAAGGAAGGCGCGCGAGCCTTTCCCGATTTCCGGGAAGACGGAGGATGGGGTCGATGCTGACCAGGGGGTTGGAGGGGCAGATGATGGCCAGGTCCGCCGAGTCCAGCGCGTGCGCCGCCTCCGGGCTCGGCTGGGCGGCCTCCTCGCCCTCGAAACGAAACCCTTTCACCTTCGGCTCACAGCGACAGCGAACGAAGTAGTCCTGAAACGGCAGCGGACCTTTGTCGGTAAGCACCCAGGTGCGCATCAGATCGTCGGACATCGGCAGCACCTGCGGCAGAACCTTGAGGCGGCGGCCAAGTTCCGCGGAAACCTGGGTCAAGGTCCTCCCCTCCCAGAGAAGCCGTGTGCGCACCAAATGAGTGGCCAGGTCTCGGTCACCCACCTGGAACCAACTGGGATCACCCAGGCCTTGGAGAGCCTCCAAACAGGAAAAGGTATCTCCCCGGATGCCCCAGCCTCGCGTGGGATCCGCAAGGCCAGCGAGCGTATACAGGACCGTGTCAAGGTCGGGCGAGATGGAGAGACCCAGGAATTCGAAGTCATCCCCTGTATTAACAATAGCCGTCAGGCGATCGGCCGCGAGGAGCTTGGCGAGCCCATCCACCAGCCGGGCCCCACCGACGCCGCCTGCCAACGCGACGACACACCGATCCCCCCACCTGTTCATCATGCTCCAGAAGTGAACGTTGTTCTCGGTTCCAATCGCGCACCTACTCTGGCAACTCCACCCCGGATGGCTGACCACGGGCCGAAAAACGAGCGTGTCAGCGCCAAACCATGATCTGGTCCGGCGGCTGGCGCTGGGCAGGTGGGACGGGTTGGGCAGGACGACCGACCAGAACCATCGCCAACGGCTCCCAGTCGGCGGGTAGATTCAACTCGCGCGAAACCAAGTCCGGGCAGAATAGCGGCCAGCACACCCAGCAACTCCCCAATCCTTCCGCGTGCGCGGCCAACAACAGGTTTTCAGCGGCCAAGGCCGCTCCCTGCACGGCCATGGTGTGTTCCGCATCCTGCCGCCGAGCATCGGCATAGCGGTCTGCGTCGCGCAAGCTCAGCGCGATCACAATAGCCGCCGGCGCCTGCTCGAGCCTTTGGCGTGAGCGCCCGACCGCCCGCGCGATCTCCTCGGGCGGACGCCCTTCGCTTTCGAGATCGGACCGGAACGCTTCGCCCATCGCTTTGCCCAGGCGCCGCCGAGTGCCGGAATCCGTCAGCACGGCAAAGCGCCAGGGCTGAGAGTTGTGGGCGGAGGGAGCCAGGGTGGCCGCTTCGATCAGGCGCAGGAGAACCTCCCGCTCAATGGGTTCGGCATCAAACCGACGAACGGAGCGCCTCGCGCGCAGGATCTGGTAAAAAGCCGAGCGATCGCTTGCCATTTTCGGACCGGAAGCCGATCCAGAGAACCCATTGCCCCGGGAGGGGGCGGCAGATTTCGCTTGCGCGTGAGCCCCTTGAGCCTGCGTCCCTCGAAGGAGGGCAGGCGGGCCTTTCGGCCGGCATTTCCTCCTCGCGCGCGGCGCCACCCGCCTATGTCGAAATGAAGGTTCAGCCCATCCTCTGGCTCCCGAGGAAGCCGAGCAGGCCTTCTGAGGGAGCAGGCCCAGCGTGCTCTTCTTCCGGGCCGCGGGGGATCTCACGCCCTCGGTTTCACCTGGCTCGCGCAGAGTGCCTTCCCATTGCGCGAGCGAGAGGCGCTTCGCCGGACCGGCACTTGAATACGGCTTTCACCCCGCCGATCGTATTCGTCTTTGGCACGGCGGATCGGCCCTGCGAGCCAATCTATCGAAAGGCGTCTTCGGCCTCAGGGCGGATAAGCTCGGCGAGACTCCCAGGGCGGAGCGGATAGGGGAAGCCCCGGACGTGAATGATCGGCCGGCCCTCATCGGCCTGACCCATCAGCAGGGAAGCCGCTGCGGCCATTTCATCTGCGGCTCCGATTTGGGTGATCTGCAGGGTGTAATCGAAAAGATCGAGGTGACCGCGCATATCCACAAGGGCCGGGATACCCGCAACGCCGATGGCCACTCCCTGGGTTCCCGTTCGCCAGGCTCTGCCATGCGAGTCGTTGATAATCACTCCAAGAGAGACTCCCAGGCGTTGCCGCAGCCCCTCGCGGATTCTTTCGCAGGAGTCGTCCGGGTCAGCGGGGAGCATCAGCACTTGCTCCTCCCCTCCCGCGTGGGGGGCAACGTTCGACCGGTCGAGTCCGCCATTGGCGCAGACGAACCCGAGGCGGTGCTCTACAACCAGCAGACCGGGTCGCATTCGCAGCACGCGCCTGCTCTCGCGCAGGACCAGCTCGACAAATCTGGGGTCTTTCTCCACGTACTTCGCGATCGTGCTCGCCCTCGGAGAGGGGACCACCTCTCTGAGATTAGCCACTCTTCCTTCGGACTTGGAAACGATCTTCTGCGCAAGAACGAGAACGTCCCCATCGTGCAGTTCCACGCCCGCGCGTCGTGCCCCTGCCTCAATGAGCAGGACCAAGTCGTCCCCCGGCTTCACCAGGGGAATATCGGGCAGCGCCGTGAGGACCAGCGTCGCGGCTTGGCTCACCGGGGCACTCCCACCACCTGGATTCCGGAGGAGTCCACCCGGAACCGCTTGTTAATCCCGATGAGAACGGAGGTCAACCCTTCCGAAACGACGGAATTGTCCAGGGGGCCCGCGTCCCAGCCTCGCGCCCCGGCAGCTTCCACAAGCTCCATGACCTGGGTCTTGGCCGCGGGGTCGTCTCCGCACACGAATACGTCGCACGCCAAGGGGCTGTCGGGGTCCTCCAGTTGCGCCTGGGCCACGTTGTGGAAACCACTGACCACACGGACTTCGGGCCCGAGGATCTCGCGCGCCTCCTGGGCTGCCGATCCCGCCGGAGGCATCTTGACCCGGGTGACGTCCGGGGAATTGAGGGGAACAGTCACATCCAGGAGGATCTTGTTCTTAAGCATCGGAGCGATCGCTTCCAGGGTCTGGCGGTGACCCGCGTAGGGGACCGTCAAGACGACCAAGTCGGCCCGGCGAGCCGCCTGCAGGTTCACCATGCCGCGGACCAGGCCACTCTCCCCCAGTCGCTCATTAAGCCGGGCCGCATGGGCCTCGGCCTTCTCCGCGGACCGCGACCCGATGATCACGCGGTAGCCGGCCCTGGCCCAGCGCATGCCCAGTCCCGTGCCTTCCGGTCCGGTTCCACCCACGATGGCGAGGGTAAAGAGAAGATGTTCGGTCATGGGAGCTTCTCCTGGCGGCCGGGGCCGCTGACCCGTGACACTTGCGGAGGGATTCCCGTAGCGTCCAAGCCTGCGCCTGGTTTGCCGTGGTCGGGCGCACCTTTTCGAGGAGGACAAACCGGGGGATTCCTACTACTCACCACGGTAACCAAACCTGTCATTCCCAAATCCGATCCGGAGGCAACTGGGCAGGTTGTTCTGCCCCGGAGTCCTGATCGGGGGACAGAGGAAGGGCACGCCGTCGGCCGCCGCTTTGATACGGGACTCCCAGATTCTTGAATCCCCAACCCCCGGCAGGAACGCACCGCGGTCCGACACAACTCCGTCTCCACCACCCTTGTTGCGGAAGCCCCCTGCCGGTCCCCGTCAGATTCGCTCCCGCCCGGAGAACGCGTGCCTTCCCCACGTTTCCCGTGGCGCTGGAAAGCCTATTCGTTTCATAGTTCCCATCGGCTCACCCGGCGAAAAGGACTCCCTGGGCGCCACTGCAAGCTCTCGGTCGCCCACCCACTGGCCCCAGACCAATCAGGGACTCAACTCCAGATTCGGCACCCAAAGTCATTGTAACGCCCGCACAGCCATTCGTGAAGCCGGCATGATTCGGAAGACCAGCCAATCCAGCCCCCAGCCCAGGATCTTGAAGCCGCCTCAACCACCGCGCGGGTCAAACTCCCTGCGCGGCCAGTGCGGAGGCCGTAGTCCGGGCCAGCTTTGCGAACACCACCTCGGATTCTGCTTCGCGTCGATCGGCGTCCCATCCGCGCCAAGTTTCGATCAGGTCGCTCGTTTCATCGAGATGGCGGCATTCGACGCCCTTCTCGATCAAGTAATCAAACAGCGCGCGGTCGGCGGCTTTCCGCTCGATCACCTCCATGCCGTCCAGGATCTGCCGATGAGGGGTTCCCTCCCAGATCGGCAGAATCATGGCCTCTCGCAGCAAGCGCTCCACGAAATGTTCGGAGAGCACGCCAACTCCCCCGTAAACCTCCATAGCCCATTTGGCCGTTTGCACTGCTACCTCAGCCGTGTAGTACTTCGCCAAGTGGGCGACGAGGCGAAAAAGATGATAGTGCTCGGAATAGCGCGGCCTTTCTTCCCACACCTGGTCGAGTAAACGCACCGCCTCCCACGCCAGGGAGAAAGATTGGCGCAACAAGAGCCCCTTTTCCTCAATTTGTCGTCTCAGAAGAGGATGCTCCCCGATGGGCTTTCCGAAAGCGACCCTTTGCCGTGCAAAGTCTTGCACCAGGCTGAGCGCCCTCTGGGTCAGGGCAGCACTACCCACACTGTTCCCTACTCGGGACAGGTTGAGTACTTCCAGAATTAGGTAAATCCCCTCTTCGACCCGCCCAAGCAGATACGCCTCGCTCTGGCGAAGCTCGACCTCCCCCGTCGGGACCGACCGAGTTCCAATCTTGTCCTTGAGGCGTCGAAGGTAGTAGTTGAGGCCGCCGTCCTGCCTCAGCCGGGGGACCAGAAAGAGCGCAAGCCCCCTGACGGTCTTGGGCCCTCCTGCCGGTCGGGCCGCCACGACGGCCAGGTCGGCTCCCGCATTGCTCGCAAAGTACTTTTCGCCGTCCAGGACCCAATGATCTCCATCTTCTCTGGCCGTTGTCTCGACCGCTGCCCCAAGATCCGAGCCCCCAGCGGCTTCCGTCATCCAGGTGGCTCCCTGCCAGCCTTGCCCATCCTGCCGAAGGAGCAACGGAAGAAACCGCTCACGAACCGCCTGACTGCCGTATTTCGAGATCGGCACGGCGGTCGACAAGCTGACGATATAGGGACAGTACAAACCCGGGTCGAAAAACGAGGTGATGTACCCTATTTGGTAGGCCGGAAGAAGAGACCTGTCGGCGAAGGCGCGCCAAACGGCGCCGGCCTGATAGCCACGCTGCAGCATCAAACGATAGGCGGGCGGGTAGAGAATCTCGTCCACTCGCCTGCCCAGCTGGTCATACATTCTCAGCCAGGGCGTGCCGGCTCGATCCACGGCCTGGGAGATCGCCGCACCCTCCTCAACCCACCAATGCTCGTAGGCGCGCAGTTCTGCATCCGCGGACAAGGGGCCCAATCGGGATTTCAGGTACTCGAACGGTGAATGGACAGCGTCCGGTTCCATGTTCCCCTCCACTCCTCGCCTCCACCCCCCTCGGGTCAGCCTTTGACGACAGCCACCGGTCTCAGCTGCGCGACTCTGCTTGCGATCTGAGCCCGACAAACCACATCGACCACGCGGTCGACGTCCTTGTAAGCCTGAGGCGCCTCCTCGGCAAGTCCTGCCAGGGAACCCGCGCGCACGTGAATCCCCCGCTGCTGCATTTCGCCGCGCAACTTGTCTCCGCGGATCTGGCGCTTGGCTCGGGCCCGACTAAGGAGTCGCCCTGCGCCATGGCAACTCGATCCGAAGGAGATCTGCATACCTCGAGGGGCGCCCAGGAGGACCCAACTGGAGGTGCCCATCGATCCGGGCACGAGCACCGGTTGCCCAATCTTCCGGTACTCCTCGGGCAGCCCCGGAAAGCCGGGTCCAAAGGCCCGAGTGGCCCCTTTGCGGTGCACACACACCCGAACCGTTCTCCCCTCCAGGTCATGATCCTCCATCTTGGCCATGTTGTGGGCAATGTCATACACCTGATGCAGGTCCCAATCGTGGGTGGTTGGGGCCAAGACCTCCTCGAAGCTGCGGCGCACGAGGGAAGCCAGGACCTGGCGATTGGCAAAGGCAAAATTCGCGGCACATTTCATGGCAGCCAGATAGGCCCTCCCCTCGGGGGAATCAATTGGCGCACACACTAACTCCCTGTCAGGAAGGCGGATCCTGTACCTAGCCGCGGCAGACTGAAGGTCCTGCACATAGTCCGTGCAGATTTGATGTCCAAAGCCCCGGGACCCACAATGAATCTGCACGGCCAGAGTGCCCGAGCGCAGCCCCATCGCCGCTGCGGCCCGATCGTCGAAGATCCGCTCCACCACATCCACCTCGATGAAATGGTTCCCCGCCCCCCAAGTCCCGATTTGTCCCCGCCCCCTTTCCTTGGCTCGAGGGCTCGCCCGATCCGGATCGGCCCCTTCCAGGCAGCCGAATTCCTCCGTGCGGCGGAGGTCCTCCTCCCGCGCCAGCCCGCGCCGCAGGGCCCACCGAGATCCCTCGGCGCAAACCCTATCCAATTCCTGGATCGAAAGCGGGAAATGCCCCTTCTCCCCGACGCCACTGGGGCAATTCCGATAGAGTGCTTCCGCCAGGTTTTCGAGATGGGACTCCACCGCCTGGTACTCGACGCTGGAGGCAAGCAACCGCACCCCGCAATTGATGTCATAGCCGACGGCTCCCGGCGAGATCATCCCCTGGGAACTGTCCGCGGCCATCACCCCGCCGATCGGCATCCCATATCCCTGGTGAACATCAGGCATCACCACGACCCTGCCAACCAAACCAGGCAAGCTAGCCACATTGACGGCCTGCATCAGGGATAGATCCTCGAGCGCATCCTCCAACAGGGTTTCATCGGCGAAGAGCCAGACCGGAACCGTCATGCCCGACTGGTAAGAGGTCGGGAGCTCCCACAGGCATTCGCTTAGTAAGTGAAAGTCATTCTTGGAAGGCATGGATTAAGGGATCCCCGTAGGCCTGCCCCCTCAGCCCCTACACGTCAAAGACGACCGTAGCCTCAAGCCTGCGGTCCCGCGAACGGACCGTCAGGCTGTGATAGGTCGCCGCCTTGACCTCGTGAGGAACCTGGGGAGAGGCAACGCCCCGAGCCTGCGCCCGGACGTGCCGATCGGAAAGCTCTGGAAACTCGAATTGCTGGAAGGCGACTCCCTCCCTTTCCAAGATGAACAGGAGTTCGTTGAGCCAGGCCACCAGCAGCCCTTCCCGGTCCAGTCCGCAGACCTCGATGCACCGTTCCACTTCTCTCCCGCGGTCTGGCTGGATGCCCGCCAAGTCATACAGGGCCCGAGCGCCGGAAGAGAGCAAGCCCCCCAGATCGGGTCCCCAGATTCGATACGCGCGGTCTGCCACATGGTCGACTTCTTGATACCCGCAGGGCGTAATTTCTTGGGCCGGCCCTTCCATCTTTCCTACCCTTTCGGTTTGGACCTCGCTTGGTTCGGACGACTCCCCTCCCGACCCGAAGCCGTCACCGCAGGAAGCCCGTCATGCGTCCGGAAGTATATCCAATCCCTCGCAGAAAAAATGGACGGCAAGCGTTTGGGAGCCGCCTCCCCCGTGCTCCCTTTCCGGGAGGCCGTATAATACGCCGCGCTCACGGGGGCCGCAGCCGCCTAACGGAAGGGGGCTGCATGAGCTGCCCGCCGGAAGGAAGAGGTGCCATGCCGCGAAACCCCAGGGTGGCGGTCATTGGAGGTTCAGGGCTGTACGCAATGGCCGGCCTCCAGGACCTGGAAGAACATGACCTCACGACCCCCTTTGGGAAACCCAGCCAGCCGCTGGTGGTCGGAACTCTCTCCGGCCAACGAGTGGCCTTTCTAGCCCGACACGGACAGGGGCACCGGATCATGCCCGGCGAAGTCAACTATCGTGCGAACATTTTCGCCCTGAAGATGCTTGGCGTCGAGCGTGTAGTTTCGATCTCCGCCTGCGGCTCCCTTCGGGAAGATTACGCTCCGGGGGATATCGTGATTCCCGACCAGCTCTTTGACCACACGCATGGGCGCGAAGCTACTTTTTTTGGCCAAGGACTAGTTGCCCACGTCGGAGTGGCCGAACCGTTCTGCCCCGAACTCTCTGCCCACCTCTACGAGGCCTTGTGCGGCACGGGAGCCAGAGTACACCAAGGGGGCAGCCTCATCGTGGTGCCGGGTCCTCGATTCTCGACCAAGGCGGAAAGCAACGTTTACCGGCAACTGGGCCTATCGATTATCGGCATGACAACCTGTCCGGAGGCATTTCTGGCAAGAGAAGCAGAGATGTGCTACGCCGTGATGGGCCATGTGACCGATTACGATGTGTGGCACGTAGAGGAGGCCCCGGTGAGCGTTGAAATGGTCATCCGGATCCTTCATCAAAACACAACGACGGCCCAACAAGCCGTCGATCGTCTCGTCGCGAGACTGCCAGAGAACCGGACGTGCACCTGCTCCAGCGCCCTCCGAGACGCCATCATTACGGCGCCGGAAGCAATCCCCGAAAACACGAAAAGGGCCCTTGCCCCCCTCATTTCCCATTATGTTTCCTGAGGCCTGCGCCCGCTTCTTCGCCTCCGGCTCAAGGACGGGGTCCGCCGCGTGACCTCATTCTGAGAAGCCGCCTCTCCGGTCTAGCGGCCTGCTTTCAAGCGAATGAACTTGCGCTTCCCGACCTGCAGCACCGACCCGTTTCTGTGCGAGAGGGTCGCCTCCAGGTCCCGAACGGCCACCCCATCTACCTTGACGCCCCCCTGCTCAATCAGGCGCTTTGCCTCGCTGCGACTTTGGGCGAGATGGTGCTCCGCCAGGAAATCGACCACCTTGGCCCCCTCCAGGTAGGCTGTTTCGGGCAGTTCCTCGGGCAGGGCATTCTCCTGAAAGACCCTTCGAAAGGCATGCTCCGCCGGATCCACCGCCTCGGAGCCGTGGTAGATCTCCACAATTTCTCGCGCGAGCCTCATCTTGGCGTCTCGGGGATGAACCGCGCCGCCATTTACGGCAGCTTCGAGTTCACCAATCTGTTCCGGGGACCATCGAGAAAGCAGTCGGAAATACGGCATCATGGCCGAATCCGGCAGGCTCATGATCTTCCCGTACATGTCTTCTGCCGTGGCGAGCAGCGGGATGTGGTTGCCCCGGCTTTTGCTCATCCTCACCACGCCATCCGTGCCCGGAAGGATGCCGAGCAGAATGGCCACGTTCGGGGCCAGGCCCAGCGTCTCCATGACTTTGCGAGCGGCCATGACGATGTTGAAGAGTTGATCGGATCCCCCCACCTGAACGTCGGCTCGGAGGCTGAAGGCATCGTAACCCTGCAAAATGGCGTAGAAGGTCTCGTGCAGGAAGATCGCCTCCCCGCGATCCCAGCGCAAGCGAAAGTTTTCTCGGCTGACAAACTGCTGGACCGTGAAATTCGAGGCCAGCCGGATCATGTCCGCGAGAGTCAGACCCGCCAGCCACTCGGAATTGTGGCGGACCTCGGTCCGAGAGCGGTCCAGGATGCGGAAGGCCTGTTCTGCATAGGTCTCTGCGTTGGCACGGATTTGCTCCTCGGACAGTTGAGGGCGCAGCTTGTCCTTGTCGGAAGGGTCTCCCACCCGGGCGGTGTAGTCGCCGACCAAGAAGGTCACATGATGCCCCAGGTCCTGAAACTGGCGCAGCTTGCGCATCGTTACGGTGTGCCCAAGGTGCAGGTCTGCGGTGGTTGGGTCATAGCCGCAATACACGCGCAAGGGTCGCCGCTCGCTCTGCGCACGGCGGAGACGCTCGCGCAGCTCCGCGGCCATGGCTTGCTGGAGACTGGCATCACCGTATTCGCTGCCCTGCATCAGCAGCGCCACCTGCTGTTCGATATCAGGCATCGCGCCCTCTGCGGAGGTCCCGGCCAGCAAGAAAGCTTATCCTCCCTGTCTCGTCCGGATTATAGCATCCGGTCCTCGTTCTCCCTCCGCCTCCCACCCCAGGATGGTATAATCGCGGGCTGCGTTGGTCCACTTTGCCGCTCCCCCTGCCGGAGCCCAACCAGGAGCCGCGTTTGCCCTTCAACCCGCTCAATTGGCTTCTTGGCCTCTTCTCGCTCGACATCAGTATCGACCTCGGAACCGCCAACACGCTGGTGAACGTCCGAGGCAAGGGTATCGTCATCAATGAGCCCTCCTGGGTGGCGATCGAGAAGAAATCTCGTCGTCCCATGGCCATCGGCAGGTCGGCCAAGGAGATGATGGGCCGAACCCCCGCGAATGTGCTTGCGATTCGACCTCTGCGCGACGGCGTCATCTCCGAGTTTGACGTGACGCAGGCGATGCTCGAGTACTTCATTGGCAAAGCCCATGAGCAGAGTGTGGTGCCGCTGCCCCGTCCGCGGGTCATTGTGGGCGTGCCCTGCGGGGCTACCGAGGTGGAAAAGCGTGCTGTTTACGACGCCGCCCTATCGGCGGGCGCGCGAGAGGCCTTTCTGGTCGAGGAGCCTTTGGCGGCCGCCATGGGAGCCGGCCTGGCGATACGCGACACGCGCGGCTCCATGATCATGGATATCGGCGGCGGCACGACCGAAATGGCCATCTTTTCGAATGGGAATGTGGTCGCCTCCCATTCGATCCGTGTTGCCGGCGATGAAATGGACGAAAACATCATCGCCTATCTCAGAGAAAAGTACAATCTCCTGGTCGGGACTGCCATGGCGGAACAGGCGAAAATCTCCGCCGGCGCCGCTTTTCCACTTCGAGAGGAAAGGGTGACCCGCGTTCGCGGACGCAATCTCATCACCGGGCTGCCCGAGGAAGTCGAGATTTCATCGATCGAGATGCGCGAGGCTTTGGCCCCTTCCGTGAAGCTCATTGCCCAAGCTCTCCGCGAAATCCTGGACCAAGCTCCGCCCGAACTCCTTTCGGATCTGATGGACAGTGGATTGGCGCTCACGGGAGGCGGCTCGCTCCTGCGTGGACTGCCGGACCGACTGAGCGACGAGTTTCACGTTCGCGTGTGGCTTGCGGATGATCCTCTTACCTGCGTCGTTCGCGGTGCCGCAAGCATTCTGGAGAACCTCGAGACCGACCGACAATTCCTGGCCACCCTGGAACGACCTCGAGGAACCCGCTGAGCCGCGCTGAGAAAGCCCTCTGACGCCACCTCGCCGCGCGGACCCCATGGAAGTGCCGAGTGTCTGAACTTCGTAGAAGGATCCTGCTCGCCTTGGCATTCGTCGTGGCTGCGATCGGGCTGATGGTCCTGCAGCGCAGCGGCTATTGGGATCCCCTCGAGGGTTTGATCGAGCGGCCCTTGGTGGGGGTGCAGCGATCCATCTCCCAGTCCTACTACAACATCCATGATTTTCTCGCCGCCCCGCGCAGTCTGGCCCAACTTCAGGGTCAAAATGCGCAACTGGAGGCCGAGGTGGCCCAACTGGAGGCCCAGGTCGTGACCCTGCGCGAGCAAACCGCTCAGCTGAACGTGCTGAGCGCCTTGCTGGGATTCGCACGGGAACAACCCGAGAATCAATACATTGCCGCTTCCGTGGTGGGGCGGGACACGAATCCTTTCCTGCGGTATCTGATTTTGGACCAAGGATCGGACAGCGGGGTCCAACGTGGGATGCCGGTTGTCAGCCAGAATGGCCTGGTGGGGCGGATCTCCGAAGTGACGGGGAGCGCCTCCAAAGTCCAGCTCATTATTGATCCCCAATCTTCGGTAAATGCCGAGATCCAGGGGGCATCGCCTCCGGCCGAAGGGATTGTCAGCGGAGAGCCAACGGGCGAATTGGAGCTGACTTTTGTTCCTCAGGACGCGACCATGAAGGCTGGAGATCTGGTGGTGACTTCCGGCCTGGGGGGCGGGTTCCCGCCCGATATCCTGATTGGTCAAGTGGTCAGCGTGCACAAGCAAGACACAGAACTCTACCAAACCGCGGTTATCCAGCCCCGCGACGATTTCAGCACGCTTGAGATCCTGCTCGTCATTTCCAACTTTCAGCCGGTCAATATCCAACCCTTGGAGTCCGAGGCGAGTTCGCCCTAGGCGCGCAAGAATATGATCTGGGTCATCGCGATCCCTCTGCTGATGTTGGCCACCCTTTTGCAGTCTGCGGTCCTAGCGCAGATTCAGATTTTCGGTGGCAGCCTGGGCCTTGTGCTCTTGATGGTCTTGTCCTGGAGCATCCTTCGCCCCGAGGAAGGACTGGTTTGGGCCGCCCTGGGCGGGATCCTCTCTGACCTCCTGTCCGGGGGCCCGTTCGGGGGCACGGCCATTGCGTTTGTCATCGCCTCACTGGCGGCGGGACAGATCCAGGGGCGCCTGTGGGGACGCCATCCCCTGGTCATTATGGCCATCGCTCTGCTGGGGACCGTGATCAGCCATCTGGCCAGCCTTGCGCTCCTGGGAATCACAGGCCGACCCGTCGACGTTGGCTACGCCTTAGCCTATGTGACCCTGCCGTCGGCCTTTTTTAACACGCTGTTCATCTTGCCGGTGTATAGCTTGCTCTCGCAACTCCACCATGCCACGCTGGGTAAGCCTGAGGTAAGCGATTTTGAGGATTGAATGGTATGAGACACGTTTCCGAACCAAGGAACATGGTTTCACCACGAAGGAACCTCGCTTTGCTGATCCTGGCCATCACTATCTTCGGCCTATTCGCCATTCGCCTGTTCGTGCTCCAGATCATCCAGGCACCCGAGTACACCGCTCTGGCCGACGACAACCGGCTAACCACGATGGTTCTGCCGGCCGACCGAGGCGTCATCTACGACCGCAACGGGGTTCTGCTTGCCAGGAACCTTCCCTCCTACAACATCACCATTACGCCCGCCGATCTTCCGGACAGCCCGGCGGAAGTGGAGGCGATCTACGAGAGGCTGTCTGCCCTGACGGGAGTTCCCATCACGGTGCCGGGTTCCAAACCCTCCGCCGAATGCGCTTCCGGTCGAGGGATTGAGGACTTGGTGAATGAATGGACCGGGCTCGCCCCCTACGCCGCGGTCCCGATCCAATGCAACGCCGATCCGAACGTGGCCATGATCATTCAGGAAGAATCAGACTTCATGCCTGGCGTAGGGGTGGAGGTCACCCCGGTACGAGACTACCCCACAGGCGCCCTGACCGCCGATGTCATCGGATATATGGGGCCGATCCCCGCCAGCCTAAGCGCCCAATACGAGGCCCAGGGGTTTCGAGTCGGGACGGACAAGATTGGCTACGCCGGCGTCGAGCTTTCGGAGCAAGACCTCTTGGCCGGCAAATTCGGCAGCAAGATCGTCGAAGAGGACGCGGCCGGCCTGCAACTACGCGACGTGGCGCCGCCCAAGGAGCCTGTGGCGGGTGAGAGCCTGCGTCTGACGATCGACACCCGCCTGCAGGCCGCCGCACAGGCCGCCCTCCAGGAAGGCATAGACAACATCCGATCCGCCCAGCCGGACTACGTTCGCAGCCCTGTCACCACCGGCGTGATTATTGCCATGAACCCTCAGAACGGCCAGATCCTGGCGATGGTCTCGCTGCCCACCTACGATAACGAGCAATTCGCGCGTGCCATTCCACTCGATTACTACAACCAGTTGATCAACGATCCCAGCACCCCTCTCATCAACCAAGCCATCCAGGGCCAATTTCCGCCCGGTTCAGTCTTTAAGCTGCCCACCGCGATTGGGGCTCTCAACGAGCATGTAATCACCCCCGATCAGGTGGTGACGGATCCAGGATATATCATCATCCAGAACCGCTACTACCCGAATGATCCCGGTCTGGCTCAGAAGCTCGTCAATTGGTATCCGCTGGGATTCGGGAATGTGACCTTCATCGAGGGAGTGGCGGAATCAGATGACGTCTATTTCTACAAACTCGGCGGAGGGTGGCCGGGAGAGGTAGGCGGTGGGACCCCGGGGCAGTTGGAGGGCGGCGGGCTGGGGATCGTGCGCATCAAGCGGTACGCAGAGGCCATTGGGTACGGACAACCCTTGGGGATCGAACTCCCGGGGGAAGCCGCCGGGTTGATCCCCGATCCGGACTGGAAGCGGATTAATTTGGGCGAAAACTGGTCGACAGGAGACACGTATATCGCCACGATCGGCCAGGGTTACGTCCTGGCGACCCCCCTGCAGGTACTGGAATCCGCCGCCACCGTTGCCAATGGCGGCAAAGTGATGAAACCAACAATCATTGAGGACTACCTGGACGGCCAGGGCAATATCATCAAGCACAATGCGCCCCAGGTGCTTTGGGACATCACCAAGGGCGTGCCCCCGGATTACAACTGGCACGTCGACCCCAAGTGGATCAAGCTGGTCCAGGAGGGGATGCTGGCCGTCGTGCAATGGGGAACCGCAGAAGGGAGAGGTAACTTGCCCGACGTTCAGGTGGCCGGAAAAACAGGAACGGCAGAGTATTGCGATAACGTGGCCCAGTCCCGCAACCTTTGCCAGCCGGGAGCCTGGCCCTCCCACGCCTGGTACGTCAGCTATGCACCCTACGACAACCCGGAGATCGCGGTATTGGCCTTTGTCTACAACGGCGGCGAGGGAGCTGTAACCGCCACCCCGATTGTGAAACAGGTCCTGGAAGCGTATTTCGACCTCAAGGCAATTGATACGGGAGGTCAATCTTAGCAATTTTTGATGCTATAATCGAGTCAATGGACACAGAACTGGCGATCAAGGGGATCCGCGACGGTCTGCTGGTCTCCTTGGGCGACGGCAACTGGGAAAAAGTCCTGGAAGAACTCCTGGCTCGGTTGGACAGCAACATTGAGTTCTTCCGGGGTGCCCGGGTCGCCATTCGCCTGGGTGCCCGTCCCCTGCGCGTATCCGACCTTGCGGACCTGAGAAATGAGTTTTCTCAGCGTGGAATCGCGTTCTGGGCCGCGCTTTCCGATGAGGTCGCCACTCAGGCTGCCGCGCGGAGCCTAGGCCTTGAAACGGAGCTGCCTGAGAGCCGCGCCGAGGAAGTGCTGGTGCCGGAAAGTCCGCCGTTCGGGAGCCCTGCCATTCTCGTCCAGCGGACACTTCGATCAGGTAATCTGGTCCAATACTCAGGCCATGTCGTGGTCCTGGGGGACGTGAACCCAGGAGCGGAGATTGTTGCTGGCGGCAACGTGATTGTCTGGGGACACCTGCGCGGGGTAGTGCACGCTGGGGCGGAAGGGAACAAGGAGGCCATGGTCTGCGCCCTCGACCTTTCGCCCATGCAACTGCGGATCGCCGAGCATGCCGCCACCTCCCCACCGCGCAAAGGGCCTCCCCACCCAGAAGTGGCCCTGCTGCGCGGGGACGAGCTCGTGGCAGAGCGCTGGGAGGCCGGGGAACGTCGGACCGAGAAAGGCAGGCTCGACGCCAAGGCCCCCAAAAGCAAGTGAGGCTGTCCTATGACAGGGACTGTGGTCACCATCACGTCGGGAAAAGGCGGGGTCGGCAAGACAACCGCCACCGCCAATATCGGAGTGTCGCTAGCCCTCCAGGGCAAGAAGACGGCGTGCCTCGACAGCGATATTGGGCTGCGCAATCTCGATGTAATTTTGGGGCTGGAAAACCGGATTGTCTATGACCTTGTGGACGTAGTGGAAGGGCGCGCCAAGCTCCGCCAAGCCATGATCAAAGACAAACGCCTCCCGGAACTTCAGCTGATCGCCGCGGCTCAAACCCGCGACAAGACCTCTGTTTCTCCCAAGGACATGGTGGCGATCTGTGACGAATTGAGGAAGGAATTCGACTGGATCCTCATTGACTCGCCGGCCGGGATCGAGCGGGGCTTTCGAAATGCGATCGCCCCGGCCGATCGGGTGATCATCATCACCAACCCAGACGTGTCCGCCGTCCGGGATGCCGACCGCATCGTCGGCCTGCTGGAGGCGGAGGCCAAGGGGCCGGGCCAGCTGGTCATTAATCGCATCAAGCCGGAGCTGGTGCGCCGGGGGGACATGCTGGACACCGCCGATGTGCTCGAGATCCTGGCCATTGAACTCATCGGCCTGGTCCCTGAGGACGAGGCGGTTCTAGTGTCCAGCAATCGGGGGACGCCGGCCGCCCTGTTGCCGAAGAGCAAGGCTGGACAAGCCTTCCGCGACATCGCCCGTCGGCTTCTGGGAGAGGAGGTCCCGTTCCCCTCGATGGACGGGCAGGAGGGCTTGCGAGGCCGATTGGCGCGCATGGTGCGAGGAGGAGCCAGAACATGACCAGCCTCCTGGATCGCCTCGTCGGACGTAATTCCGCCTCCAGTGCGCAGGCGGCGAAAGAGCGCTTGAAGACCGTGCTCCTCCATGACCGCACGGACATCTCTCCCGGGCTTCTGCAGGATATCAAGGACGACCTGATCCGCATTGTGTCCCAGCGGATTGAGATCGAACCAAGCCACGTACAAGTTCGCCTCACCCAGGAGGGTCGAGAGCACCGCCTGGTGGCGGATATCCCCCTCCCCGCGCCCTCCCACCGAAGGCGACTGAGCTAGATCGACCGCCATGTTCAGCTTGCGGCGATGGAGACACTTCGACTTCTGGCTGTTGGGCGCCGTGTGCCTGCTCATTATCTTCGGCGTCGCCGTGATTGCCTCGGCCATTGCCGGGAACACCAGCCTTGCCGATACGCCCTCCCATCAGGCCCTTTACGCCTTGCTGGGCATGGTGGTTCTTGCTGGCGCCACGATTCTGGATTACCACTTCTGGCGGGCGATCACACGACCGTTGTACGTGGTGCTCCTGCTGGTGCTGCTGGCCTTGGAGGTCGCCGGGTCTTCTTCTTTCGGTGCCTCCCGCTGGCTCAGCCTCGGATTCATCCTGGTGCAGCCGTCCGAGCTGGCCAAGGTCTTGCTGATCGTCATCCTCGCCGACGAGATTGCCCGCCGAGAGGACCGAATCACCACCTGGGGAGGAGTGCTCCGAACCCTGGTGATCGCCGCCATCCCCGCCCTCGTCATCTTCCGCCAGCCTGACCTGAGCACGGCCATCCTGACCATGGTCCTATGGGCGGCAATTATCTTTGCCGCGGGCATCCGCACCCAGCACTTGGCGATCATCGCTGCCGCCGCCCTGATCCTTCCGATTGTGGCCTATCCCTTTCTGGCCTTCTACCAGCGCCAGCGGCTGGTCCTTTTCATCGACCCCTCGGTCGATGTGGCTGCGGAGTACAACGTAAAACAAGCTCTGATCGCCATCGGGTCCGGAGGCTTGTTCGGGGAAGGGTACGGACACGGAACCCAGGTGCAGCTGCGGTTCTTAAAGGTGAGGCAGACGGACTTCATCTTCGCGGCTATCGCCGAAGAATGGGGCTGGGTGGGAACCGTGGCCGTAATGGCAGTGCTGGCGTTCATCATCTACCGTTGCCTGAAAGCCGCCCGGCAATCCCGAGACACCTTCGGAGCCCTGATCGCCTACGGAGTCGCCACACTGATCTTTTACCAAGCGGCCTTCAACATCGCGATGAATTTGGAGCTCCTGCCCGTAGCCGGGCTGCCCCTACCCTTCATCAGTTCCGGGGGCAGCGCCCTGTGGTCCTTGTTGTTCGGGGTGGGATTGGTGGAGAGCGTCCTGCTCTACCGTCAGGAGTTGGAGTTCTAGGATGGCAACACCAGCCCGTGTCCGTTTTGCCCCATCTCCGACGGGATTCCTCCACCTGGGCGGCGCACGGACAGCCCTCTACAATTTTCTCCTGGCCCGGCAGACGGGCGGACAGTTCATTCTGAGAATTGAGGATACAGATCGAAAGCGCCTGGTAGCAGGGGCCTACGAAGATCTTTTGGAAAATCTGCGCTGGCTCGGCCTGGAGTGGGACGAAGGACCGATCCGCGGCGGGCCGCATGGCCCCTATTTCCAATCGGAGCGCAAGGAGATCTACCTCGAGCAGGCGCGCAGGCTGGTGGAAGGGGATCAAGCTTACTACTGCTTCTGCTCCCCCGAGAGGCTCGCCGATCTGAAAGTCCGCCAGCAACAGAGGAAGGAACCCCCGAGATACGACGGCTTATGCCGCCGGCTTGCTCCGGCACAAGCCCGCGCCCGTGCCGAAAGCGGTGAACCTCACGTCGTTCGCTTCAAGACCCCTTCCGAGGGCTCCACCACCGTCCGGGATTTGCTGCGAGGCGAGATCACCGTTGAAAACCGCAACCTGGACGACTTCATCCTGCTCAAGTCAGATGGGCTTGCCCTGTACCATTTGGCGGCCATGGTCGATGACCACCACATGGGGATCACGCATGTGATTCGGGGTTCTGAGTGGCTACCCTCCCTGCCTTTTCACGCCCTCATCCACAGGGCCTTTGGATGGGAGGAACCGATTTGGTGCCACCTGTCGGTCTTCCTTAAGCCTTCCGGCCGAGGCAAGATGAGCAAGCGGGAGAGTTCCGAGCTGTTGGCCGAGGGGCATTCCATCTTTGTCCGCGATCTGCGGGAACTGGGGTACATCCAGGAAGGGGTCCTGAACTGGATCGCCTTGATGGGAGCCAGTTTCGACGAGAAACGCGACGTCTTCAGCCTGGGTGAACTCATTGAGCGATTCAGCCTGGCTCACCTCAATCCGGCTCCGGCCTCGATCAATTTCGCCAAGCAGGACCATTTCAATGGTGTCCACATCCGCCTGCTTTCCCCAGACGATCTGGCGCAGAGACTTGTGCCCTTTTTCGCCAAAGCCGGCCTGGAGCCCGATCTGCTCACCCTTCGCCAAGTGACTCCCCTGATCCAGGAAAGAATGGTCTCGCTCTGCGAGGGCCCGGAAATTGCTGGTTTCTTCTTTTGCAAGGAAGTCCATCCCGACCCGCAAGACCTGCTCGGGAAAGGACTTAGCGCCCCGCAGTCAGCCGACGCGCTTCGGGCCGCACGAGAATTGCTGTCCAGCTTTGCGAGCCTGGCGGACCCCGCCGTGGAAACCCGATGCCGAGAACTCGCCGCGGCGCTTCAGCTAGAACCCAGGCAGCTCTTCGGCATCCTTCGGGCCGCGGTGACAGGGCAAACGGTCAGCCCCCCGCTTTTCGGGACCATGGCGATCGTTGGAAAGGAGCAGGTTTTGCGAAGGCTGGAGGAGGCCGAGGCGACCCTGCGCCGCATGACTTGAGACTTGCCGCCAGGGGTGCGGCAGGAAGCCTGTATGACTCCGCGGACGCGCAATTGCGCAGACAGCATGGTAGAATGCGTCTGTTCTTGGGGGTTCGTCTAGCGGTAGGACAGCGGACTCTGAATCCGTATGCCGAGGTTCGAATCCTCGACCCCCAGCCTGAGGCGGATGAGGTTTGATTGTCCGCCTCTCTTATTGCCCAGCCCTCGCGTGCTGCGCCTCGGAACGAGATAATGCTCTGGCCGAGTTTGAGGCCGGCAGCCCGCGCGCAACTCTACACCCGAGTTCCCAGAGCGCCACAGGTTCTCTGCTCCGCGCCTTCTTCGGGCGGGTGAGGCGCTCGACCTCCGACCTGCGCACGAGAACATGATCCGCGATCGGATACCCCTTGAGCCGACCGTCGCGAATCCAGCGCCAGATCCTTCCCGGCCGCCCCCTGCGATCTTGTCCGCCTGCGCCAACGAGATGAGATCCTTCGGCGCCTCAGCCATGCCGCATCCGTTTGGCCCTCGTGTACGCCTTGTCTCGCAGAGCGTCAATCATCGCCCGGGCGGGCTCAGCGGTTGGCGACCCCCGTCGGACGATGGGCCCGGACTTACCTTGCAAGCGACTACGCCGTGCGTCGATGCCGAGGAGGCTTTGCTGCTGGGAGAACGCGCACCTCGGTCTCATTGGTCATACAATAAGGGACGTCGCTGCGACGCGGCCACAGTTCGAGGCCGCCAAGCGGCCCATCAAACTGGGCCGTCATCATGTGGAAACCCGGAGTGAAGCCATGCCTGATTGTTTCCTCAGTTATTCTTCGCACGATCAGCAATTGGCCGATTTCATCTGCTCTCAGATTCGTGCCCAAGGCTTGGAGGTTTTCATAGCTCCGCTGCCGGTCGCGCCAGGAGATCAGTGGCCCGAAACCATCAAGCAGAATCTGCTCTCCAGCGCATGGGTTATCTTCCTCGCGAGCGCAGAAGCATGCAAGTTGCCCTACGTCCAGCAAGGGCTTGGCGCGGCCCTCGGCGCATCGAAGAGAGTCGTTCCAGTGGTGTGGGACATGAGCCCCAATCGGTTGCCTGGCTGGACCAGCCAGTATGCCGTCCTGAATTTGCGCTCCATCAGCTTCGAAGACCTGAAGGACCGCATTGAGCAGATTTCACGCCAAAACAACCAAGACAAGCTATCCGGTCTCCTCATTCTCGGCGCGATTCTTTTCGGGTTGTTCTGGCTGGAATCCCGCCCAAAGTAGTAGCTCCGCCACAATCCGAGGGCAGCCGAACATCTCTGAGAGCGCTGTTCTTGTCGGGCACCATTCCTGGTGCCGACGCCGTTTCGCCGCGAGTGGAACGTGGGCTAGTCTAGCCCGACTTTCGCCATTCGCGCGACAAACTAACCAATTTGGGCACATTCAACAAAAGACTATCGAGAAACCTCGTGTTTGGGATCGATTTGGGCTGTGGTGCAGACCCTGGTACTTGAG
>JBEKXU010000018.1:0-59776 GCA_049511715.1 Anaerolineales bacterium | reverse complement strand
CAGGACGTCTACCGCACCCTGTTCCAGCCTACTAAGCCGCAGAAAGGAGTGCCTGCCCCGGTAACATTATCTTTTGATAGAACCATGCGCCCTCGGTAACATTATCTTTTGACTTGACACGGGCCGGGCCTGGGATTGCCGCCCGCGTTTCCCCGCTTCCGATTGGCCTCGCGGTTTCAGGCGCCCTCGATTCATTTGACTCGCTCGAATCATGATCCTATACTGGGATCATCCAAGGGAGATCGGCCTCGTTTCTTCCGGGCCGGCGGGAGTTGGGCCGGCCGCGGGAGCTCAAATCAACCGGCGTGGAGAGGAGTGAAGGTCATGGAGCAAAGACCCTGGCTCAAGCACTATGACCCTGGGGTTCCCCAGGAACTGCACTATCCCGAGGTGCCTTTGTTCGGGCTGTTGGAGCAGGCCGCGCACGACCACCCGAAGGTCGCCTGCACCATCTTCCGGGGTGCCCGTATCTCCTACGAGGAGATGGACCAACTCACCGACCGATTGGCGGCCGCGCTCGCGGATCTCGGCGTGAAAAAGGGGCAACCGGTCGCGATCTTCATGCCCAACATCCCCCAGTTTGTGTTGGCCTTCTTTGGCATCCTCAAGGCCGGGGGAGTGGTCGTGGCCACCAATCCCCTCTACACCCCTCCTGAGATCGAGCACCAGATGAAAGACGCGGGCGCCGAGGTCATGCTGTTGACGAGCAACTTCTACACCAAGATCAAGGCGGTCCAGCCGCGCACTCCTCTCAAGAAGCTGATCGTCACGAACATCAAGGAGGCCCTGCCCCCCGTCCTGCGCGTCCTCTTTACGGTGGCCAAGGAGAAGCAGGAGGGGCACCGCGTCCAGCTGGCTGAGGGGGACTACTGGCTCAAGGACCTGCTGGCAAAATACCAGCCCTCCCAGCGCCCAAAGCTGGATATCAGCCCCGACGATATTGCCATTTTCCAGTACAGTGGAGGCACCACGGGCGTCTCCAAGGCCGCCGCCTCACCATCTCGCAGTTTGGTTTCGGACACGATCGCCAGTCGCGACTGGCTGCCCCCCCAGAGCCGCCCTGCAAAAGAAGTCATGTTAATGGCGCTTCCTCTGTTTCATGTGTTTGGAATGGTTACGGGGATGTGTTATGCGATTGCGGGGGCAGCCCCCATGGTGATGATCGCCGACCCGCGGGACCTGGAGGATCTGCTCAGTTCCATCCGTAAATACCACCCGACGCATTTCCCGGGTGTGCCTACCCTGTACAACGCCATCAACAACTACCCTGCTGTCAAAGCTGGCAAATACGACCTGAGTTCGATCGCCGCCTGCATTTCCGGCTCGGCTCCTCTGATGAGGGAGACCAAGGAGACATTTGAGCGGCTCAGCGGCGGAAAATTGTGCGAGGGGTACGGACTCTCCGAGGCACCGACGGCCACCCACTGCAATCCGATCAACGGGGTCAACAAGACCGGCTCCATCGGGATGCCTCTTCCCGGAGTGGATGCGCGCATCATTAGCCTGGACGATGGCGAAACCGTCCTGGGAGTGGGGGAAATCGGCGAACTGGTGGTTAAAGGCCCTATGGTCATGAAAGGCTACCACAACATGCCGACGGAGACCGCCAACGTGCTCCGAAACGGCTGGCTGTACACCGGGGACATTGCCCGTATGGACGAAGACGGGTACTTCTACATCGTTGACCGCAAGAAGGAAGTGATCAAGGTCAGCGGTTACCAAGTCTGGCCGCGGGAAGTGGAGGAAGTGCTCACGGCCCATCCCAAGGTCATGGAAGCTGCAGCGGCAGGAGTCCCGGACGCTTATCAAGGGGAGAGCGTGAAGGCCTGGGTGGTCCTGAAACCGGGCCAGACAGCCACGGTGGAAGAGCTAAGAACCTGGTGCCAGGACAAGCTGGCGAAATTCAAGATTCCCAGGCAGATTGAGATTCGCAGCGATCCTCTTCCCAAGACGACGGTTGGCAAAGTCCTGCGACGCGAACTGGTCCGGGAGCACAAGGAAAAGGCGGCATCCCAGTAAGTCAAAGCGGCTGCTGACAAGGAAGCGCGCCGGACAGCTGGCTCCGGCGCGTGTTTTCATTCGGCGAAAAGACGAGAGCTCAGGCAGCCAACGGAACGGCTCGCGGAATCGGCGTCCCGCCGCGCACCTCGTGGGCGTTGGGGAAGATCTTCTCGAACTCAGTTTGGTCGATCGTCTCAACCTCGATCAGACGTTTGGCCAGGGCATCCAGCCGGTCCCGGTACTCGACCAGGACGGACTTGGCGCGCTCATAGGCGTCCCGGACGAAGCCGCTTACTTCCACGTCGATCTCCTCGGCCACCTGTTCGGAATAATCCCGTTGCTCAGAGATTTCGCGGCCTAGGAAGATCAGTTCCTCCTTCTGCCCAAAGACCATTGGCCCGAGGCGTTCGCTCATGCCCCAGCGAGTAACCATGCTCCGAGCCAGCTTGGTCGCCCGCTCCATGTCGTCTGACGCGCCGGTTGTGATGTCACTGAAGACAAGCTCCTCAGCAGCTCGTCCTCCGAGCATTCCCGCCAGGTCCGCCAGGAATTTGTTACGGGAACTCAGGGCCCGATCCGCATCGGGCAGGGCCAGCGTGTAGCCCCCGGCCATGCCTCGAGCGATGATCGACACCTTGTGCACAGGGTCGCATTCGGGGATCGCCTGCATGACCACCGCGTGCCCGGCCTCGTGATAAGCGATAATGCGCTTCTCATTCTCGGTGATAAGCCGGCTCTTGCGCTCGGGCCCGGCGATGACGCGTTCAATCGCCTCCTCGAACTCGGGCATGCCGATCGACTTCTTGTTGCGGCGAGCCGCCAGGATGGCCGCCTCATTGACAAGATTCTCAATATCCGCGCCGACAAGTCCGGGAGTTGATTTAGCGAGGGTCGAGAGATCAACGTCGGGGGCCAGCGGCTTTCCGCGGACATGAACTTTGAGAATGGCCTCTCGACCGCGCATGTCCGGGCGGTCCAGGACAACCCGGCGGTCAAACCGACCCGGGCGAAGCAAAGCCGGATCCAAGATATCCGGCCGGTTGGTCGCGGCCATCACGATTACATTCGTGTCGGTGTCGAATCCGTCCATTTCCACCAGGATCTGGTTCAGCGTCTGCTCGCGCTCGTCGTGACTCCCCCCCAGACCGGTCCCGCGCTGGCGTCCCACGGCATCGATCTCATCCACGAACACGATGCAGGGCGAGTGGCGTTTCGCCTGGTCGAACAAATCGCGTACTCGGCTGGCACCCACGCCGACGAACATTTCCACAAACTCAGATCCAGAGATCGAGAAAAAGGGCACGCCGGCTTCGCCAGAAACGGCCTTGGCCAGCAGGGTCTTGCCCGTGCCGGGTGAACCCACCAGGAGAACCCCCTTGGGGATGCGAGCCCCGAGCGAGATGAACTTCTCCGGTTCTTTGAGGAACTCGACGACTTCGTGCAGTTCCTCCTTGGCTTCATCGACGCCGGCGACGTCCTCAAAGGTCACCGTGGGCTGATCTCCGGTGAACATGCGCGCCCGGCTCTTGCCGAAGGCCATGGCCTGATTGTTGGTGCCCTGGGCCTGTCGCAGCATGAAATAGATCAAGCCCCCGAACAGAAGGACGGGAATCAGATAAGTTGCTAGATTGAGAACCAGGCCCCAGTCGCTGGGTTGCTGTACCTCAATGGTGACTTTCGATGGCGCCAACTCGTCGCTGGTTACCCCGTACGTCGCCAACTGAGCCGACAGGCTGGAATCCGATTCCTTTCTGGAGCGAGCCACATGACCGTCGTTGTAAGTGATTTCGAGGTCGTCAGTATTGACCTCCACCTGTTTGACGGACCCAGCCTTGATGTCGGCCGCCAGCTGGTTGATCGTGATCGTCTGGGTCTTGGCGGACGAGGCGTTGTACTGCTGGTAGACCAGGAACGCCATCGCCCCCAGCACGATCAGAATAGTGATCAGATTGCGCGTACGCGTGGAATTCACTTCGCCCTCCGCCGATTCCGGTACACCCATCGCTGTACGGCTATGGGTGATTATTATACCAAACTGGACATCAGAAGGTTGTAAGCGTGATTTCTGCTCGGAATCGGGGTTCCCGGCCCGTTAAACCGGTCAGAATCAGGCCTAAGGCGCGGGAGGATGATACACAAGGTAGACCCAGACCCACAAAGGGAAAAGGCCGCCGACGGCCACCAGGGCGAGAAAACCAAGCCCTACCGCCTTCCAATCAATCCTCCCCTCCCCGCATTTCGCCATCAAGGATTTCTCCGGCCGGGCGTCGCCGGTCGGGCCTGCAGCTCGGGCAGTCGTCGCGGGGAGGGGCTCGACGCCCAAATCCGGTGCGAGCACACTGAGGGCCGCTGCCGCCTCGTTCCCATCCCGGTATCGGTCCTGAGGGTTCTTCTCCAGCATTCGGTCGAGTACGGCTTCGACGGACCGAGGCGAGCTGGGAACCAACGCCCCCAGGGAGGGCGGAGCGTGAATCAGCTCTTCGAGGGTAAGGTCACGCAGATCCTGTCCGCGAAAAGGAAGCCGACCAGCCAGCATCTCAAAAAGCACAACGCCCAGAGAGTAGACGTCGCTGGAAGGGGATGGATCCTCTCCCGCCGCCTGCTCGGGAGAAAAGTATTGGGGGGTTGCCCACAGTTCGTCCTGCGGAAGGTGATCTCGGCTCGAGAAGAGCCGTGCGACGCCAAGATCGGCCAGTTTGGCCAGCCCGGAGGCCGCCAGGAGCACGTTGTGAGGCCTGACGTCGCCATGGACCAACCCGGCGCTATGGGCCAGGCCTAGTCCTGCGCTGATCTGTCGGGCAATGCTGAGCGATTCATTGACGGAAAGTTGGCCTTGCTGAAAGAGATGCCGCTTCAGATCGACTCCCTCGACGAGCTCGAGCACGAGGAAGCACCAGCTTCCCTCGATTCCGAAATCGAGCAGGCTGACGAGATTCGGATGGGAGAGCCTCGCCAGGGCCTGCGTTTCCGTGAGAAACTTGCGTCGAAACTGAGGGCCATGGGTTAGCTCCTCGCGCAACACCTTGACTGCGACGAGCGCGCCCGACGGCAAGTCCAAGGCTCGATAGTGATCGGCGGTCGCTTCCGAACCCACGAGCCCCACCAGCTGATAGCGCCCCCCCAGGGTCGGCAGGTCATTCATCTTGCTTCCATTTTAAGCCCAGGCATTGCTGAGTTGGAGGAGCCAAGAATGCTCCCTCTCGCTGATGTATAATGCCAAACCGGTGATCCTGAAAGCCAGGCCATGACCATTCGGGCACGGCTCCTCCACAATCCTGGGGCTGGCACCATGCCTTCCGGCCGGTTCGTGCAGCGAGCCGAGCGCGTGTTGCGCCGCCTGGGATGGGAGATCGAGGTGTGCTCGCCCTTTTCCCCCGAGGGGGTGATGCAGGTTGCCCGGGAGGCAGCCAGAGAACGCTTCGATGTGCTCGTCGTGGCTGGGGGCGACGGAACCGTTGGGCAGGCTGCGAGCGGCTTGGCGGGAAGCAACACGGCGTTGGCCGTACTCCCCTCCGGGACATCCAATGTTTGGGCTCAGGAATTGCGTCTCCCCCGATTGGGGTGGTTGAACTGGTTTGCCCTGGAGGGCGCGGCCGCCCAGTTGGCCAGGGGACAGTACCTGCGAATGGACCTCGGTCTTTGCAACGAGGATGCTTTTCTGCTTTGGGCGGGGGTTGGGCTGGATGCGGAGGTGGTCCGAAGACTGGAGCCTTACCGCAAAGGCGAGCGGCAGTTCGCCTTCGCCTCGTACTTTGCAACTGCAGTCTGGAGGGCGCTGGATTGGCATGGGGTGGACCTGCAAGTGACGACCGACCGGGAAACCGTTCAGGGGCATTTCCTCCTGGCGGTTGCGACCAACATTCACGCTTATGGCGGAGGTTTGTTCCGGTTGGCCCCCGAGGCCCGGGTCGATGACGGCCAAATGGACCTGTGGTTGTTCGAGGGGCGGTCCTTCCCTGAGACTCTCGAGCGCGCCTGGGATCTGTACACCGGGCGCCACCTGAACGACACCCATGTCCGGCGCTTGCGATTTCACAGCCTGCGCCTCGAGGCGGACGGGCTGGCAGGCGTGCAGGTCGACGGGGAGCCGCGAAAGGGGACGTTCCCGGTTGAGATGGCGGTCCGGCCATTGGCCCTCAAGGTGCTGGTCCCCAGACGGCTTCCTAGCCGCTTGTTTATCCAGGAGAAAGGTGAGGCGGTCCCGGCTTGAAGTTCCCCCGGAGAACGGGGCGAGCAAGGCTGATATAATTTGCTCGGCTTGAGTACGTTCACGTTCAGGAGGCCGTGTGGGAGTTTATCTCAACTTGGCGCAGATTGTCATGGGGATCGCCCTGATCCTGGCGATTGTCCTGCAGAGCAAGGAGGCGGGGCTGGGCGGCCTGACCGGGGGCGAAGCCGGGGGTGTCTTTCGAGCCCGCCGTGGGGTCGAAAAGACACTCTTTCAGGTCACGATCGTGCTGAGCATTCTTTTCTTCGCCCTGGCCATGTTGAACGTGCTGTATGCAGGCTAGAGCGATCCACCTGCTCTGCCCCACGACCCGAGCGGGCCGCAGTTCATGAGGCCTTCCTGTCCTGCCTGACCTCTCCGTGCCAGTTCGCTCCTAGCCAATGACAAAATATCGCTGGCAAATCCTGATTGCCGTCCTGGGCGTCATCGTCATCCTCTTGATTCTCGTGATTCAAAAGGCCCCGGGTGTTCGCCCCGCGACGATTGGCTCCCGGGGAATTCAGGGAGGGAAATACACCGAGGCCCTCGTCGGCCACCTGCAAAGGCTCAATCCCCTGTTGGATTCGGGCAATCAGGTCGACCGGGATGTGGACCACCTGATCTACTCCGGCCTCGTGGGATTTGATTCACAGGGGAGGCCCATTCCCGATCTGGCCCAAGGCTGGGTCATCAGCAAAGACGACCTTACGTACACGGTGGTTCTGCGCAAAGGTGCCCGCTGGCAAGATGGAACGCCGGTCACCTCGCGGGACGTGTTGTTCACGTTTGGTTTGGTGCAGGACCCGAATTACCCTGGCCCGGCGGACTTAGGCCAGATGTGGAGACAGATCAAAATCCAGGCCCGGGATGAATACACAGTCAGTTTCACTCTTCCTGAGCCTTATGCTCCCTTCCTCGATTTCCTGTCTCAGGGGTTGCTGCCGGAACACTTGCTGGCAGGGGTGAAAGCCCAGGAATTGGCTGGTCAGACTTTCAACATCGCCCCGGTCGGTACCGGCCCCTTCCGGCTCGATCACCTGATCACTGTGCAGAACCAGATTACGGGAGTGGTGTTGTCCTCCTCCGCGGACTACTATGGCAACAAGCCCCTGCTCAATGAGGTGGACTTCCTGTATTTCAGTTCGCTGGATTCGGCCTTTCAGGCACTCCGGACGGGCCAAGTAATGGGCTTGGGAGGATTGACGCCACCCATGGTCGAAGAGGCTCTCCAACTCCCGGACCTGCAACTCTTCACCGCTCGACTGCCGGATCTGAGTCTGGTTCTTCTTAACCTGAAGAACAATGGGGATCCCTTTTTCGGGACCCGCGAAGTGCGGGAGGCTCTCCTGCTCTCCCTGAACCGAGAGCGCATCATCAACTTGGCCCTGGCGGGCCAGGCCTTCCCGGCCGCTAGCCCCATTCTGCCCGGCACTTGGGCCTCTGACCCGACTCTGTCCCCCGCTCCTTTTGACCCGCAGCAAGCGGCCGAATTGTTGGATGGAGCCGGCTGGCAGCTTCCCACGGGGGCTGCTCCTGGCACCAGTGCCTATGTCCGTGCGAACAACAACAAGGCCCTGCAGTTCACGCTGGTCTACTCCGACGACCCGCTTCATACTCGCATAGCGCAATTAATCCAGTCGCAGTGGGCCGAGATCGGCGCAAAAGTCACGTTGAAGGGCGTCAGCGGAAGTGATCTGCTCACGGATTATCTCCAACCACGATCATATGATGCGGCCCTGGTGGATTTCGACCTCTCCCGATATCCGGATCCTGATCCCTACCCCTTCTGGCACCAAACCCAGGCCACGTCCGGACAGAACTATTCGCAGCTCGACGATAGCTCTATCAGCGAGCCCCTGGAAATGGCCCGGACCAATCCGGACCCGACCACCCGTGCCCAGCTCTACGTGACGTTTCAGGATCGCTTTGACTACGAAGTCCCGGCCCTCTTGCTCTGGTATCCCACGTACGCCTATGCGCTGGATACGAACATCAAGGGAATCTCTCTGGGTCCGCTCACGGACCCGAGCGAACGTCTAAGCACACTCACCCAGTGGTATTTGGCGACCTCTCCCTAGGACCATGGGGTGGCGCGCTCGGCCGTCCGGGCGCCCGTTCGGGGTGTATGCCAGTCGGCGGAAAGAGGAATGGCGGGTCGGTCGAGGTCGCCCCACGGAGTGGTTGGGCAGCGGCGGCCGGTTCTTCTTAGGCGCCGGGACCGCCCTGGCACCACTCGCCTCCGCACGCCAAGAGAGTCCCCGAGTCCGGGAAGCTCTCCTCTGTACGAAACGGTTTTTCGCCCTCCCTGGCACGGACCAGGAAAGCATAATCGCCGGCAAAGCCGGCGCCGGACAGACCGGAGATGAAGTCAAAGATGAACCGGCGCAGGCAGCTCGGCGAGTTTGAGTCGATCGCGATGGGAACCCGCAGGGATTCGAATCTCTGACCGCTCATTTTGCACTCGCGATCCAGACTCTTGGCTTGGTAGTGTTGGCCGCGGCCCTCTCAGCAGATCAAAACCCGGACAGCCTGATCATCGCTCGGATTCCTGGCGGGCGCATCGCGCGGGCACCCATAGTCGCCAGGGCAATAGTTGTCACTTCAGCTTGTTCCTCAATCCCCCCGGTATGCTCGGGGAAGCCGGTTTTCTCCAAAGATAGGATACCTATCGTCCGGCAATGTCTCGGATGTCATCCGTCAACGGAAACTGAGGCGAAGCGCGATCGGCAGGCTGGTCGGGGCAAGTCGCGAGGGAACGGGGGAGGAGTCGGCCTGAGCGGAAGATGGGTAATTTGGGCTGGAAATGAGGGTTCCTTCGCGGCGCTCCACCACGAATCGTCTTGGAAGGGAAGGGAGGGGGATCCATTAAGAGAGGCGGCGCCCAGGCCAAGCGCGCCCTCGGCCCAGAGGACTGTTGAAAGCGGAGGAGTCGCCCAGGTCCCCCTGCGCCACGAGGCCGTTGCGATGTCGCTGGACGAAGCGCAAGGCGCCTTCGGGTTCCAGAGTCCTTGCGCCCAGATGAGGTGGTAGCCTTCGGCTTGCCTTTGACCTGCATTGGCGGAGGGATCGACAACAGGACTACAGGAAGGAAATCTGAGCATCCATCTTGCCCAACGGATCCAGGCCTAGCCTCTCATCGATGGTCTCCGGAGAAAGCATGGTGTCGGCGAGCAAGCGGCGCACATGACGGAACTTGAGGAATCGCCACCCATTTTCCACTGCACGCCGGATCAGCCAGTTTCTTCGCATCTTGTACTCGACCAAGCTTGCGCGCCCGCCGGGAAGGACAATCCATGAGACTTGCGGATCCAGACGGGGATCCATCAGGAAGTGACTGAAGGCGCCGGAGGTCATGACGCAAAATCGGTAGCGCACTTCATCGCTGGAGTCGCGCCACTCCAGTGGGGTGACGCCCCTGATCGTGTAGCCCATTCGCCTCCCGAGCGTTCCCAGGCTGGAGCGAACGCTTTCCAGTTCTCCCAGTCGGCGCTCGGTCTGGTCCTCCTCACGCAGGCTCCACAATTGGCTGGTCGGGTCTTCGTGACCGTAGGATCGCAAGCAGGCCCGAAGCAGACGTGCCTCGGGGGTCAGCATCCCCGGAAACTGGCTGCACACCAAGGCATCCAAGCGCTCGGCGGCTATGGAGGGTTCCACCGCGAGCGCTCTCCGAATTTCGGCCTCCACCCGGTCCGAAAGGGGAATCCCTCCCAACGAAGGATCATGGATCCACCAGGTGTTCCCCAGCTCGCTCTCCTCCCCGCGCGCGGCTGCGATCTGGGGATGGGTTTCGACCGCTTCAGCAACCGCAGCCTGGCATCTTGAAAAATCGGCGTCTTCTTCTTTCGGCGCCATCGCAGGCAGAAGATGGCGCGTGGCCGCTTGCCTCCAGGCTTCGGCTTGGAGCATCTCCCAGGGTGTTGGCTCCGACCGGTCCAGTATCAGCTGGAAGGCGCACTGCTGTACCCGGGCAGCGAGCGGCTCAAAGGATTCCGGGCTAGCCGGTTTTCCGGCAGGCAGGGTTTTGCGGGGGTTGCGCCAGACCATCTGGCAGCTGTCGATGTCCGGCCGCAAGGCCATGCCTTCGAGGTCCAGTCCGCCCCGCTCGAAGGCCCAGGCTGTTGCGGCCAAGAAGCCGGGTTCCGACTCGCCCAAGATCGCGATCACCACTGCGCCGGGATTGAGCTTGACGGACAGGGCCTCCGTCGAGGAACGCAGCGCGCGGGCATGCCAGGCCCAGTCATATCGCCTCCGGTGAAGCATCCCTCGGAGCGGGACCACGGACTGCGGTCCCCAAAGCCACCCCGCCCACATGGCCGAGAGCGTCCAGAGCGCCTGATTTGGTCTGGGTAGGAGGGAGACTATCATGAAGGGACGGGACAGGGGAAGCGCCATCACCAGGTCCCGAGCCGAGCCGGAAAACACGGAGAGCACCCCGGGCTCCAAGGGCTCCCCCGGTTTCCAGGGGACGGTAGGCACGCCGCCTTGAACTTGACTCCAATAAGCTCCAGCCCGCTCAAAGGCACGCCAGACATTGATTTCCCGGTAGTGGGCTGGAATCTGGAGCGAGCGCGGCCGCAAGCGCGCGGAGGGCGGGTGCCCCCGCAAGACGTGGGCCTGATCCAATGCGGTCAGGAGCAGTCCTTCTCCACACCGTCGCTGTTTCTCGGTGAGGTCCAGCGATTCCATGCGAGTCAGGATCAGGAACAAGGCATACAGGGAACGCAGTGGATACACCCGCAGGGCTTCCAGCGCGTGGGTTCGGTCGGGGTCGTCGGGCGGGGCCAGGCGCTCCAGCGCAAGGTGGAAATACAAACCGCGCGAGAGATAGGGGGCAACCAGCCGCTCATCCTCAGGCGTGATCGGATCAAGGGCCTCCCTCCCACAGTGGGGGCAGTGATATTCACGCAACATCAGCTGGTGTTGCTCCGAGTGGCCTCCAACCGGCCGGACTTCGCTGTCACCCAGCGAGTCCGGAAGCGACCAGATGTAAGAGTCCGCCTCAACGGACTGCCCACAAGAAGCACAGGATGTCTGGTATAGAGCCCGAAGGGATTCTTCTATGGTTTCCCCATCCCGGTGCGGCTCGGTTGCAGCGGACCGCGCCAGGGCCGGGGGCTCTTCCCGAGCCCGGCGTGCATTTCGGATCAGGGCCAGAGTGCTAGCCACCAGATCTGAATCCGGAGGGTTGGCATACAGGTCGGTCAGGAACCGAAGGATGGGGTTGTGACAGCCGACCAGGACCCCTGCACCATCGCGTGCCAGCTCCAAGGAGGGCCAAGGCGATTGACCGAAGGGGTCCACTGCCTGCTCGTTGCCCTCGGCGTACTTACGATAGAAGTAGGCCGCGGATCCGGCGCTGTACGGGGGCAAGAAGATGGACAGCGGGCCGCTGGGGTCGATCCTCGAACCGCCAGGGAAAAAAGCCAGATTCATCGTTTCCAGTATATATCGTCTCGTCTCGCGTGGCCCCATCTAAAGGAGGCCAGAGAGGTCATCGGGTAGTACTTCTACTCGGACTACTAGGAAGGTCTGGAAAGTCCAACCCAAGGCGATTCGGGCGCCTGTGGAAGCGTCTGTCCTGCGCTCCGCTTGGGAGGAGTTTCTCTTCGACAAGCAACCTCAGCGGCTCTTGCCGTGCCCCTTGATCTTTCTGAGACAGACCGTTGCACGCTTCGTCCCGCGGCTCGAGTCGTGTGGCCTGAAAGAACCAGGCCACATCACTGTCGCCAACGCAACCAGGCCACACCCTTCGTTCTCCTTGCACCGCAACGCTTCGTCAAGCATATACTTTGTGCCCTGCTTGAAGATCTTCTCCGCGGCGGGGTCACCGCATGTTCAGACTTTGCCCTCGGCCATGTCGATAAGCTTCGTGCTAACCGTCGCCTCCAGGCCGGGATGAATCTCGATAGTGGTTGTTAGGGTCGCCATGCCGCGTCGACGCAGCCGTCCCTTGATTCGAGTCATCGCGCCTCCTAGTGCCATGCCCCGCTCAGGTAGCAGGCCAGCGCGACCAGCACGACCAGCGCGAAAAAGAAAACCCAGCTACAGCAACATCCGCGGTGCCATCTCATCCCCGCCTCCTTGCTACCGTGTCATAATGGACTAGCTTACGAAGTTCCCGGATCGTCCGTGCTCACAATCGATAGCGGACCGCACTCTTCCCCCGCCGACGTTTGCCGGGTCCACATAGAAGTTTCACACCCAGTCGGACCGGTAGGTGCCCACCTGCTTCATCAGACTGCGGCTGTGAGGTCCGAACGCCGGCCGGGAGGGTGATCTCCGTCGATTCGAGGCTTCCCGCTTGCAAGCGTCATCGGCCAATTCCGCAGGGGACGGCGTGCGTGTGACCGTTAGCAACGGTGTTGCCGTGGGTGTGGGCGTTGCCGCGCCCAGTCCTGGAATGGCCCCGCATCATCTTGTCGCAAGAGCCAGCATCGCGAGCGCAATCGCTAGGCTTTTTATCGGGCCTCCTCGCCGTCGGGTCGCGACCGGCGAGGCCCCGTTCGTCCCGAGAGCCAGCATAGCCGCGGTTCAGTATACGTCACGTCGCAGGTGGCCGTGGGCGAATCCGGAGCCAATCGGGGCGCTACGGTCACGCTTGGTCGGTCAGCGGCGGAGGGTGGGGTAGGTTTCATGCGGGAAGAGCCGGTTCCGCGAGAAGAGGCGACTGAGCCTGAGCAAGTCTTCCTGACGGATCGGACAGATTCGGGTGGACACGGATCTCTTCATGGGCCGGGTCGTGAGCAGATCTCTCCTCGTAGGACGGTGCAGATCGATGTAATCACGTTTACGATGGAAATCGAACGGAACAAGTCGAGCGGCGGGGCCGGTCCGGCGGCGACAAACCGTTGAGGGGTAAGTTCGTCGGCCAGTTCTTCCCTGGCGATAGGCTGGGCGTAGCCCGCAGTCGTCTGATTTCGTAAACCCCGGAGGTGGCGCCCCAAGGTGTGATTAACTTGAGGCGAATTCTTTGGGAGGAATATCCTGGCGAATCTGCGAGAATCTGTCCTGGCACCCCTTGGATTGGTCCGGTCAGGCGAAAAATGCTGCTCTCTTTGCTTCCGCGACCGCTTGGTTTGGAGATAATATTCTTCACGCAGCGTCGATTGGGGAACATTCACCGCGATGGCCTCGAACGTCCCACCGGCCAGGCCGAAGAAACTGTTGGAAGCCGGCCAGGCGGAGCGAACTGCCTCCCCTCGGCACGCCAAGGGAGGACAGGAGCACCAGACGAAGGCCGGCGCCGACATCGAAGGCTGCGGCGAGGTCCCGAGAAAAGACGCCAGGATACTGGCATGCGAGGGCCGCGTCCAGACTAACCCGTTTGGGCTTCCGGGCGCGCCGGGCCGACCCCAGGATGACGAGCGGATCCGGGCGGACGGTCGGCAAGCTTGGTTGGGAGAGCAGCGAGGCGCGGAGTGGCTCAACCGAAAAAAAGAAGACTCTTCAGTCGTCGAATTCTCGTAGGGGAAGATGAGCCAATCTTTGGTGTTCTGCCTCAGGAAGTCTTGACGAACCTGTTCAAGCCGGCCTCCGAGACGGCCGTGGTCTGGAATCTCATCTACCCCCGGGCCAAACCGACTCTTTCCCTGAAGCAATGGATGGCAATTCCTCCTCTGGCGGGCACACCTTCGCTTCAAGAGGAAGATGCGATGACCCCCTTCTTCTGGGGCTATTCCATTGACGGCGAGCGCTTGCAGGCACTTGAGGAGGCCTCGCGCGCGGTTGATGGCGATGAGGCCCGCACTGAAGTGGACCTGATTCTACTGGGGAGACGGAATGTCGTCGTGGTAGAAGCCAAAAACTTGGCAAGCCTGGGGCGGTGTGCGCGCTATCAGCACGGACGGTGCCCGGAGATCCACTCTCCTCCTGGCGTTGCCGACGGAGCGGCTGCCGTCTGTCGATACTGGGAAGGCGGCACATCAAAATTCACAGATCAACTGGAGTTTGGCAACCGGCCGACGCCCGACGAAACGGCTCCCCTGTGCAACCGCCATTACCAACTCGGACGCGTTCTGCTGGTTGGAGCCGCGATCGCGGGGATCCTGGACATGCAGCTTCATTTGTGGCTTGTCACCTCCAGGAAGGGTTGGCCTGCACTCAAGCGCGACTGGGAGGATCTGACCGGGCGAATTCGAGACGACGGCTTGTGGCAGCGGTCGCGTGCCTTGGCTTGGGAGGAAATTGCGACAATTCCTGCCCGCTGAGTTGAGGGCAGGAGAGCCGAAATCATCCGAAGGGAATCAGCGGGTTCCAGTTCAAGGCGTCCTCTTCTGGACCAGGAGAATGGCTCAGACGCGATTGTTCCACGACTGCGAACGGTACTTCTCCTCGCTCAAAAGAGAGGCCTTGGATCGCTCTTCCGCGGTCAGGTCTTCTTCGACCCAGGTGAGGGAAAGGGCTTCCGCAAAGCCCTGGACGAGCGCCTTAGCGGCCGCCTCCCAGGAAACCTCCCTCCCCAGCGCTTCGGCCAGAGAGATGGCTCTTCGGCGCACGCGATCCATGGCGTTTTCGAGATCCGGCTCATCCAACTGCAGGCCCAAGATGATGCGACCAAGATCCCCTTTCAGGGGAAGGGAACCGTGCTGGAGCACGGCTCCTTTCCTGCGAAGTTGGGCGCTGCCAACGAGCTTGCGCCCCTTCACGGTAATTTCGTAGTCCGAGGGTGTCTCGAAGCAGACTGCTCCCCGAAGCCTCTCTTGCGATTCAAGCGCCTTGGCTTCCGGTGCGAGGCCGAGCAAGCGGAGTCCCTGGATCAGACCGCGGCTGAGGTTGCGGTAACTCTCAACGAGGCTGCCCGCAAGGCGCGGTTCGTCCTGGGGAGAAAGAACCGCATAGGTAAGCTCCTGGTCGTGGAGGATCGCCTTTCCTCCTGTCGGGCGCCTGACAAGATCCCATCCCATTTTGCGCAGCCCCTCTCCATCTACGTCCAATACCGGCTGGGCAACCCCTAGCGAGAGGCAAGCCGGACTCCAGGCATAGAGGCGCAGTGTTGGGGGGGAAACCCCATGAATCACGGAGTCGAGAATCGCCTCGTCGATGGCCATATTCTCGGGGCCCGGGAGGGGTGGGGAGAAAAGAAGACGCCAATTGGCCTGTGCAAAAGGATTGGATTCCACAGCCCCTCTCTTCAGGTGGGTTCATGGGTTGGCGTGAGGGAGACCTCGATACGGCTTGGGCCCAAAAGGCAACTGGAGAAGGAACGCGCCGCAATTTCAGGAGCGAGTTGCCTGCCCTGCAGCTCTCTTCCAAGGTCCCTTGCCTCTCGGCGAACCCATGCGGTGCTCCTGGGGAGCGAAGCGCTGCTTCCTTGCCCGACTCCGAATTGGACCATGCCCTGCGCTTTCTTGTCGACCGGCCCCAGCCTGTGCCTGACCGGAACTTCCAGACCTTGCACAGCGCCAAGAACGACAGCCTAGCGACGGGTCGGGTCAGGCCAGGACAATAGAAGCGAGCCAGCGTGGTATTCGCACGCCTCCCTATTATGCCAGCGGGAGGCCTCTTGCGGCGAACCGGGCAAACCCACCCTGGACCCTGTCAGGAGGATGCCCGGCGCCGAGTTGTCTGGAGGCGATCGCAGCCGCGTTCCAGTGGCCAAGCCGTTCTCTGCTCAAGGCCACCGCTCGGATCGTGAGTCCGAAGGTCGGAGGCTCCAAGGTCCCACCTGGCATCTCCAGGGATGCCCGGCTGGACGGCCTCGCCGCTAGATCTCGCTGTGCGGGAGAGAGGGTCGAGTCCGCATTGGGTATAATCAAGGTTCCCGGAAGCCGGGAGAACTTGATTCAACAGCATCCAACTCTCTGACGGCTACGTCGCGATGACCCTGAGGCTGGCCCTCTGCTTTCACCTCAACCAAGATTTGAGGGAGTCCGCCACGGTTGCCAGCCGGGCCTGCTATCGAGGCCTCCTGGAGGTGCTTCTGTCCCACCCGGGTCTCAAGTTCAACCTCGGCCTTTCTGGAACTGTCATCCACGCTCTGCAATACCTCGATCCAAAACCTCTGGATCTGGTGCGCGAAGGCCTGGCTCGAGGCCAATTTCTTCTGCTGGGAAGCACCTATTCCCAGAATGTGCTCCTGCCTTCGGACGACTGGGACAATGCACAGCAGATCGGCTTGCAGCGCGCCGCATTGGCCCGGGCCTTCGGGGTAAGCCCGACGGTCTTCTGGAGTCCGGAACGATCTTGGCGCGCGGACTTGGCGCGCCTGCTCCTTTCGAGCGGATACCAATCGGTCCTCATCGAGAGCCATATTTTGCGAAAGTCCGGAGCCTCCCTTCCGGGCAGCTACTCCTTTCCGGAGGAGGGCGGTCCTCTCGTCCTGCTCTGGGACGATGAGGTCCTCCGGGCCCAGGTGAATTCCGCCATCTGGTTCCACCAGCCGGAAAACGCTCTCGCTTATCTCCGCGAAATGGCTTCGGATCCGCAGGCGGATCGATTCTTCCCCGTCTATGCTGAGAACGCAGAGGCCATGGGGCTGTGGGGTTACGAGCAAGGACTGGACCCTCGCGCGGATTGGCAGGGGCTAGATCGTCTGCTCACGGCGCTGGAACAGCATCCCGAGTTGGAGTTGAGGCTCCTCAGGGATTGCCCCGAACCGGTTGCCATGTTGCCTGAGGTCGCGGAAGGGTGGGCAGAGGAGATGGATCGTTCTTTGGCCAATCCCCAGTCTCTGGGCCACGAGGACGGCTTCAAGGACTGGGAGGATTTCATCAAGAGGTCGCCCAGAATCATGCGTTTTCGGCATGTCTGTGCCGCGGTGCGCAATCGTTTGACGGGGCTAGGCTCAGCCTGGTCCGACCCGGGCTGGGAGGGAGGCGGGCCCACCGAGGAGACTCAATCATACTCACACCTCTTTCGGCTGGCGATCCACACTTTCTGCCTGCACCAGTACCGATTTGGTTGCGTCGGGGCGGGAGGCAAGGGGGACCCGGCGTGGGATGGTGTAGTATCCAGCTTGGCGATCCTCCGCGGCGCCGAATATGCCGAAGCTCGCTCGCGCAATGAGAAGTGCCCGGCCGCATCCATTGAGGACGTGACCGGGGACGGCCAGGATGAGATTCTGCTCAGTGATGGGCGTCGGTTGGCCGTTCTAAGTCACTGGGGAGGTCGGCTGTTGTACTGGTTCGATTTGAACGATGGCCGCCAGTTCGTAGGCAATCAGCTGGCCGTCCCGGAAGCGCGCTTTGTCAGCGATGCGCAACTCCCGGAGTTCCGTCCTGTGCTCACGGACTGGCTCCCAGAATATGGATCGGAACCTGGGCCTGCCGAAATGGAGGCCCCCCCATCCAGGCGAGGCAAGCATCTCCCCGACTGGCTGATCCGCGAGCTAAAGGAACCGCTCCCCGTTTGGCCGAGACCGGTGAAACTGGCTTTGGGTCAGCCTTTGATGGCAAGACGCCGGGCTCTGAACGACTTTATCTCGATGGAAGGGGAGGAGGCCAAGGCGGATCCCGAGATGGATTTTCGCCTGGAGGGCGACCGGGTGAGTTTTCTCCGGTTCTTCGGCTACCGTCTCGAGATGACCAAGCAAGTCCGCCTGGTGGCGGACGGCCTGCGAGTGACCTATCGATTCCTTAACCGCGACGATACCTCGCGGAGGATTCAGCTGAGGATCGTATCCGAGTTCTGCCCGGACCTGGAGGCGCTGGTCCAGTCCCCTCAAGCCAGCCTGCGGCCTATTCTGTTGGGACGGAATCGTCCCGGAGTGGTCAACACCGCCACGCAAACGGCGATCATCGTCCAGGCTTCGCGCCCCCCGGCTGGGCCTCCTGATTTCTTGCGTGCTCTACTGGCCATCGAGCTCGGCTTGAAGTTTGACCTGCTCTTGGAGCCCAGAAAAGTTGAAACGATGACGGTCGCACTGCGCATCGAATCCTTGCACCAGCAGGATGTTCTCGATCGAGCTTTCCGCCGAGTCGCAGACTGGGCGGAATCTTGGTCCAATTGATCATCGCCAACCGATGAGTACTCCTTCCTGGATTCATTCTTCGGTTTTCTACCAGATCTTTCCCGACCGCTTTGCCAACGGCAACCGGGACCTGAATCCCCCGAATGTCCAGCCGTGGGGGTCCCCGCCCACCCTGCGCGGCTTCCAGGGCGGGGATTTGGCGGGGATCATGCAGAGATTCGATTACCTCCTGGATCTAGGAGTCAACGCTCTCTACTTGAACCCAATTTTCCTTTCTCCCTCAAACCACCGATACAACACGACCGACTACTATCAGGTGGACCCAAAGCTCGGGAGCCTGGAGGATTTTCGTTCGTTCCTCGACCTGGCCCACCGCCATGGAGTGCGGGTCCTGTTGGATGGCGTCTTCAATCACTGCGGGCGCGGTTTCTTTGCGTTTGTCGATCTGTTGGAGAACGAGGAGGATTCGCCCTATCGAGACTGGTTTCACGTGAATGGGTTTCCGGTGGAGGCCTACGGATCGGGCGAGGCGACTACGTATGAGGCCTGGTGGAGGTTCAAGAGCTTGCCCAAGTTCAATATCGCGAACCCGAGAGTTCGGAGCTACCTGCTCGGGGTGGCGCGACATTGGATGCAACAGGGCATCGATGGCTGGCGCCTGGATGTTCCCAACGAAATCCCTGACCGTAGCTTCTGGTCTGAGTTCCGTGATGTGGTCAAGTCAGCCAACCCAGATGCCTATCTCCTGGGAGAGATATGGACGGTGGATCCCAGTTGGGTGGGCGACCATGCCTTCGACGGGCTCCTGAACTATCCCTTCCGCGCTGCAGTCATGGCTTTCCTTCGAGGCGAGCTCGAGGCCGGAGGATTTGCTAAGCAGCTAGAAGCAATCTTGAGCGCCTATCCACGGGAGAATGGTTGGGCACACTATCTGCCATTGGGATCCCATGACACGCCTCGCTTGCGCACGGTCCTGGGAGACGCCGCCCTCCTTCGGAGTGCTTATCTGCTGCAATTCTTCTTCCCGGGTGCCCCCGCCATCTACTATGGAGATGAGATTGGCCTCAAAGGGGGGACGGATCCCGAGTGTCGCGGCCCTTTCCCCTGGGACCCGAAGGCCTGGGATACGGAATTACGCGAGCATGTGGCGAAGCTAGTTCAGCTTCGCCGGTCCGTCCCCGTGCTCCAGGAGGGCGACTTTCTCGTGCTTTGGACAAGTGACGAGGACAAGAGCCTCGCCTTCGGCAGGAGGTCCGAGGCGGGAGCCGCGGCGCTGGTCCTCAACAACTCCGCCTCCGCCGTTCAGGTCCGAGTTCCCGTGTCCCCCTTGGGCTGGGGGAAGGGGTTTCGCCTTCGCGAGGCCCTCGGAGGCCGTGAGGTTGCTCCCCCGGGAGATCAACTCGTCCTTCAGCTCCCGGCGAGATCGGGACAGATTCTCCTTCCAGCATGACGCAAGCCGCACGGCCCCGTGCTGTCCGAGAGTGCGGTTGCCCGCTTCCCCTCGCCCGGGGGAGTCCGGCCGCGATCAACGGGACGCACGAAGGCCCGCGGGCTTTTCCTCGGCAAACTTGCGCAAGGCCGCGATGTGCTCATGTGGCGTTTTTGCCCCGGCTCCCATCGTGTTCATGGACACATGCGTTGCCCCCAGAGCCTGCCATTGTTCCAGGGTGGCGCTCCACTCGGCAGGATTCGCGTCTCCATAGGAGAGATGCACCTCAACACCAAAGCTTGCTCGGGTCCGGCCCTCCTCTTGCAGGAACCGCTCCAGCGATTCTAGAGTTCCCCTCGAATCCTCGGAAGTGCGACGGCTGCCCATCCAGCCGTCCCCGATTCGAGCCGCACGCCGAAGGGCCGGCTCGGCATACCCGCCGAACCAGATAGGAATGGGTCGCTGGACCGGGAGGGGATTGAGGCCAGCGCCCTCGATGGTGTGCCATTTCCCGCGAAAATCGACGACCGGGCGCGTCCACAGCTCGCGAAGGACGGCCACCTGCTCCTCGATCCTCTGACCGCGATTGTGGAAGTCCTCGCCCAGGGCCGCGTACTCGACGGAGTTCCATCCCAGGCCGACCCCGATTCGCAAGCGCCCAGCAGAAAGCACATCCAGGGTTGCGGCTTGCTTGGCAACGAGAGCCGTCTGCCGCTGTGGAAGAATGAGGATTCCGGTTTCGAAAACAAGGGTTTGGGTGTGGGCCGCCATGTGGGTGAAGAGAACCAAGGGCTCAAGAAAAGGATCACGAAAGGTATACGGCCCAGTCCACCCTTCGGGGCGATTGGGGTCAGCCCCGAGGACATGATCATAGGCAACCACGTAGGAGTAACCTAGGCTTTCTGCCGCCTGCGCAAAGTCGCGTGCCGCGAGCGGGTCCTGGCCGAAGTCGGTTTGAGGGAAAACGACACCAATCTCCATGGTGTTCTCCTTCTGCTCAGAATAGGTTCCGCCTGGGTCCAGAGGGTACCATGTCCCGGCGCAGGTCGCCCCACCGGAAGCAATCTTCTCTCGGATTCCGTCAAGCGGTGCTGGGGGGCCAAGTCCAAAGCTTCAAACAGGCTGTCTTTTTGGGGCGGGCAAGAAATATGCACCCCTTGAGGACGCCCAGCCGGATGGAGCCCCGTGCCCGCGTGCCGGACCAGAGAACAGCGGGGGGCCTTTTCAGGCCGAGAGAAAGGGCATCTTGACTGGCCCAGGGGGAGGGCTTATCATGCGCCCGATGACCTCTGCCTGGGCTTGCCCCCCTCAAGTCTAGTGCGGAGGCCATCGATTCAGCGGCCGACGGCAAGATACTTGTCTGTTGCTCCCTCAAGCTGGACGCCTTACAATAAGCTCAAGTGAATAGCCCGCTGGGGGGCACATCCTAATTCATACAGGGCCTCTTCCTCGTGAATCGTCTCTCCCAGAATCGCAAGGCGATTGAAGCGTTCAGTGACCTCTTCGCGCCCACCGACGTTCCGGCTCCCGAAGAGAAGAAGGCTTGCCCCAACTGCGGCAAGATGATCCTGGCGGATTCGCTCTATTGTCCCTTCTGCGAGCATGACCAGAGCCAACCCGTCCCGCTTTCCCCTGAGCAGGAGCCTGGTTTTCACTTCATCGTCCTGGAAGTGTTCGCCTCGTTGGTGCTGATCGACCTGGGGTTGCCGGCTCTGTTTCTCTTCTTGCTCCAGCCCTTCGACGAGCATGAGATTGTTGCCGCGGCGGCCGCCGCGTTATGGCTGGCCTTTAAGGTCCTCCTGGTGAGGCGGGTGGTGGAGGCGCGTTCCGGTCCGGATGGGGCCTCCTTCGGGAAGGCGTGCGGTCTTACCCTCATGTCGTTTCTCCCAATCGGCTCTTGGGTGGCCATTGGGCTGGTCTCGGCTCGGGTGGCGTCGGCCAAGGCGGCCCGCTACATCTTTCCTGCCCTGGCTTTGCCCTTGCTGCTGCTGGACTTCGGGTTCGCCGCAAATCAAATCCCAATTAACCGCGGCCAGCCGCTTTTCTCCAATCTCTCGACCAGCCAGCTTTCCAACTCTTTAATTCTGACCCCTGGGAGTCGGCAGAGTTCGGCGGGTCTCTCGACCAATACGGTTCTTCCCTTTTCAATTCTGGGCTCCGGCCGAAAGTCGGCCACGCCACTGCCCACCTCCATCCCCGGAACGAGTTGCCGAAATGTTGACGACATAACGCTGAAGGATGTTGGCAAGACTCTCTGCGTTCGGGGTATTGTGCGGGTCGGCATTGGCACCAACCTGAACTACTACGTGTCCTTTGGGACGGCCCCCTATGAATTCTATATGGTGGGCTACGGCTGGTCGCTGACCCCAGGTAGCGGAGTCGACCCGGGAGATTGCCTCCAGGTCACCGGCAAGATCGGGCAAGTGGGGACGACTCCCGTCATGGTGGTGGAGCCCCCGGATCTAAAGGAACGGTGTCCATAAGTTCGGATCAGCGGTTCCACCAACCTGCACCCGGGACGCCGCCCACTGCCCCTGCAAACGGGCGGGTCGAGATCGTCCGTCTTTCTCTGTCGGGCCCCCGCTTCATGGAAGTCCCTCGCTAAGGACCCAATCCGGTCAGCGCTGAAGCCCCCGACGGCGGCCAATGACCAAGCTGTCTTTGCCCCTGCGCAGCCTGAGTTCTGGAACCACGGCCTGTGGTCCCCAGCCTGACTCCCCTTCTCCTGGAGGAGGGGCTCGGTTCTCGTTGCGGTGCCAATCGCCTGAAGGTTTCGCTGCTTGGCGAGAGTATTGCGCCGCCCTGCAGAGCTCGCTGGAAGGGTGGGGGAAGGTCACACCATTCCTTGAAGGGAACCGCTAGGGACCCCAGGGGGGCGTCTTGTAGTCATGCTCTGCCCTCGGTCGGGACAACTAGCCCGGCGATGAGAGGAGTGTTGCAGCCAAGCACTGCGGGCGGACCCAGAATTCTGCGAAACCGGACAGGCCGTGTAGTATACTGACGTCGCAGAGTCGATGTGGACCTTCCAACCCGATCGAGGAGGCGTGATGCCGAAAACCGGGAGCTTCACTTTCGTCCTCCACTCGCACCTCCCCTACTGTAGGATGGCGGGTCGTTGGCCTCACGGTGAGGAATGGATCCACGAGGCGGCGGCTGAGTCTTATATCCCGTTGCTAAACGCGCTCTATGATTTGCGTGAGCGGGGTATTTCTGCCCCTCTGACAATCAGCCTGACCCCTGTCCTGGCAGAACAGCTGTCTGACGCAGACATCCAGGTTCACTTTGAACAGTATCTGGATGACAAGATCGAAGCCGCCCGGCGAGACTTGCCCCGCCTGGAGGCGGCAGGGGAGGCCTCTCGGCTATCGCTGGCCAAGTTCTATTTGGATTGGTACCGCGGGGTTCTGGCCAGCTTTGTGGATCGGTATCACCGGGACCTCGTCGGCGCCTTCCGGACGTTGCAGGACGAGGGGCGGATTGAGGTGGTTACGAGCGCGGCGACCCACGGCTACCTGCCGTTGCTGTCTCGCGATGAGTCGATCTCCCTCCAACTGAAGACGGCCGTGAGCTCATATCGTCGCCAAATGGGACGGGATCCCCGAGGGATTTGGCTTCCAGAATGCGCCTATCGTCCGGCCAGCCGGACGCCCAGCGGGGTCCTGAGGCCCGGCCTCGAGGAATTCCTGCAACGGAACGGGCTCAATCTCTTTTTCAGTGACACACCAGCTGTGGAAGGTGGGGAACTGGGAGGGCTGGCGGTCGGCCAGGCGATTGGCCCCTATGGGCAGGTTGTCCAACGCTATGGTTTCCCGCTTCGGATGTCGGGACCCAAGCAGCCGGCTTCCTCGTATCAGCCGTACTATGTAGCCCAATCGCAGGTTGCCGTGCTTGCCCGCAACCGGGCCACCGGCCTCCAGGTCTGGAGTGCCGACTGGGGATATCCCGGAGAGGCAGCCTATCGGGAGTTCCACAAGAAAGATGGGATCTCCGGGCTGCAATATTGGCGCGTCAGCGGGGCGCGTGTCGATCTCGGTCAGAAAGAGGTCTACGAACCTGAGAAGGCGCAACATCGTGTCCAGGAGCATGCCGACCATTTTAGCCATCTGGTCGAGGGCCTTCTCGCGGACTTCCACCGGGAAAGCGGACGAGTCGGGATTCTCACAGCGGACTATGATACCGAGCTGTTTGGCCACTGGTGGTTTGAAGGAGTGGACTGGCTGCGCGAGGTTCTCATTCGACTAGCGCGTTCATCTCAGGTGGAACTGACGACCGCCGGTGAATTCCTGACCCAACATCCTCCCCAGGAACGTGTCAATTTGCCGGAGACCTCCTGGGGCGCTGGAGGCGGCCACTTCACCTGGGACAACGTAGATACTCATTGGATGTGGGAACCGATCCATCAGGCCGAAGAGCGGATGGCCCGACTGGTGTCAAGATACCGTTCTCCATCACCGGAGTGTCGACCGGCGCTGAACCAGATGGCCAGAGAATTGCTGCTCCTAGAATCTTCCGATTGGCCCTTCCTGGTCTCCACCGGGCAGGCCAAGGAGTACTCGATCCAAAGGTTCCGAAGCCATCTGGATCGGTTTGGTCAGCTTGCCCAAGCTCTGGAAACGGGGCAGACGCCGACCGAGTTGGCGCATGAGTTCTGGCAGCTGGATCGTCTCTTCGAGGATATTGACTACACATGGTTCGGGGCCTGAGGAGAGGCTCGCCGAGGGACAGGACGGGGAGAGCAACCCGGTCCGGCCTGCACGTCCTGTTCTTGGCGGCTGAGGCGGACCCTTTCCTGAAGGTCGGTGGCCTGGGTGATGTGGCTGCCGCTCTGCCCGTCCAACTCCGCAAGTTCGGCCTGGACGTCCGGCTCGCGCTCCCGCTCTATCCGCAGCTCCAACCTCTGATTCAAGAGAGCCGCCCACTGGCCCGCTTCGAGGTTTCAAGCTCCGAGGGGCCGATCGCTGCCCAAGCTTTCGAGATTCAGCTCGACACCCTGCCCGTCTATCTTGTGGATGGAGGTCCCATTCGCACGGGCGATGCGGTTTACCATTCCCTCCCGCAGGAGGACGCGTCCAAGTTTCTGTTCTTCTCCCTGGCCGCGCTTGAGCTGACCAGGTCGATTGACTGGGTCCCCGACGTGGTCCATGCGAACGATTGGCACACCGCTGCCTCCATCTACTGGCTGGGAATCGGAGGAAGGAAAGCCCCTTTTTTCGCCCGGGCGGCCACGGTCCTGACCGTCCACAACCTGCCCTATTTGGGAACAGGCATTGGAAGTGCGCTGGCCTTGTACGGATTACCAACCGCTGGCGAGGTGCGGGGGGGCCTCGACGCCAGTTTCCCGGAGTGGGCTGGTGAGGCCATCCTGCCACTCGGATTGGCCTGCGCTGACTTGATCACAACCGTAAGCCCGAGCTACGCCTTGGAAATCCTGACCTCTGAGTTCGGCTGCGGGCTGGAGCGTTTTCTTCAGTCGCGCGCGGACCGCATCCTGGGAATCCTCAATGGACTGGACATGGAAAAGTGGGATCCGGCCACCGACCCGGACGTAGGGACGCACTATGATGCTTCCCATCTTCAGCGGAGGGATGAAAACCGTCGTGCCCTGCGCCAAGCGTTCCGCTTGGCGGGCGAAGGGCGCGAGCCCTTGGTGGGAATTGTCTCTCGACTGGATCCCCAGAAAGGTCTGGATCTGGCTCTGCCGGTGCTTGAAGAGTGGGTCAATCAGGGAGGGAGCGCCGTGGTGCTCGGGGCGGGCGACCGCTCGCTGGAGGAGGGTTATCGGGCGCTGGCTGAGAGGCATCCGAATCGAATGGGAACGGTGCTGGGCTACAACGGGCAGCTGGCCTCTCAGATCTATGCCGGAGCCGACCTCTTCCTCATGCCCTCGCGTTACGAACCATGCGGGCTGAGCCAGATGATCGCGATGCGCTACGGGTGCCCGCCGGTGGTTCGAGCGACGGGTGGCTTGCGCGACACCGTCCGCGATGTCTCCGCGCCGAGGGGAACAGGATTCGTGTTCGAGGCGGCAACTTCCGATGCGCTCTGGCAGGGCCTGACCCGCGCACGGGAGTGGTTTGAGTCGGCGAACCGCTGGCGAAGACTTCAAAGGACAGGCATGAGACAGGATTTTGGCTGGCGGGCCCCAGCGCGGGCCTACCTTTCAGCTTATCGACAGGCGATCCGGAACCATCGTCAAGGGGAGACGTAACCCAAGGAGGGACGATGCAGGTCCGAGCGGTTATCCTGGCGGGCGGGGAAGGATCTCGCTTGGGTGTGCTGACGGTCAAACGAGCCAAGCCGGCGGTGCCGTTCGCAGGCAAATACCGAATTATCGACTTTGCCCTGTCCAACTGCATCAACTCGCATATCACCGATGTGATGATCTTGCCTCAGTACCGACCGCATTCTCTTATCGAACACATCGGGGATGGGGGTCCATGGGACTTGGACCGAAGTTTCACGGGTGGGGTAAAGATCTACCCGCCCTTCACGGCCCGCCGCCGAACCGACTGGTATCGTGGGACCGCGGATGCCGTCCGCCAGAATCTTTCGTTCGTGAAAAGCGCCAGACCGGATCTTGTGCTGATCCTGTCCGGAGATCACATCTATGCCATGGACTATGATCCCATGGTCTCCTTTCACGCCGACCACCAGGCGGACGTGACCATCTGCACGATTCGAGTTCCCATCGAGGAGGCCAGTCGGTTTGGAATCGTCACGACGGATGATCAGTATCGCGTGACGGGGTTCGTCGAGAAGCCCAGGCGGGCGCAGAGCAACTTGATCAACATGGGCGTTTACCTCTTCAGCATTGACGTACTCGACCGGATCCTGGATGAGGATCGCACCCGCGAGAAGTCATGGGATGACTTTGGCAAGGATGTGCTGCCCGGGATGGTGGCGGAGGGAAGCCGCCTGTATGCTTTTCCCTACACGGGGTACTGGGTCGACGTGGGGACCCTGGAGTCCTACTGGAAAGCCCATATGGATCTCTTGGAACCCTCCCCTCCCTTGGACCTGAACAATCGCGGTTGGGTAATTCACACTCGCTCGGAGGAACGGCCCCCTGCGATCATTCGATCGGGGGCGGTTGTTCAGGACTGCCTGCTGGCAGACGGTTCCGTGGTCGAATCCAACGCTCGGATTGAGCGCAGCGTGCTTTCGCCCGGCGTCGTGGTGGGCGAGGGCGCGCAGGTTCGGGAATCCATCCTTCTGAACGGCACCGTGATTGGGGCCGGGGCGATTATCGAGCGCGCCATCATCGACAAGCGGGTTCGAGTGGGCGCCGGGGCCCAGATCGGCGAGCGCCTTGATTCGCTGGAAGGGACGCTGGTCAGCATCGGCAAGGGAAGCGAGATTCCGGCCGCCGCTCGCATCGGCGCCGGGGTCACCATCGGGACGGAAGTCCCTGCCGATCGAATTCCGCTTCGTCTGGAGCGGGGCAAGCAGGTCTGGGTGGAGAAAGCGCGCATCGAGTGACCCGCGAGCCTAGGAGGTCGGGAATCCTCCTGCACCCGACCTCGTTGCCGACAAGGTTTGCGATTGGTGATTTGGGCCCAGCGGCCCAGCGATGGATCCGCTACTTGGCCGGATCCCAGCAATCCCTGTGGCAGATCCTGCCTTTGGGCCCCACCGGATACGGAGATTCCCCGTACCAGAGTCTATCGGCTTTTGCCGGGAACCCTCTGTTGATCAGCCCAGAGCACCTGGAGAGGGACGGGCTCCTGGGCGCCGGCGACCTGGATCACTTGCCCTATTCCTCCCCAGGACCCGTCGATTATGCCCGGGTAATAGCCTACCAGGGTCCCTTGTTGGGTCAGGCCTTCGAGAACTTCAAATCCGGAAAAGGCCGCGGGCTGAAGCCTGCTTTTGAGTCCTTCCGGCACAGCCAGGGCGAATGGTTGGAGGACTTCTCCCTGTTCATGGCCCTCAAGCAAGAGAACGGGGGGCTGGCCTGGGGCGATTGGCCCCCTGAGCTGCGCCTGCGGCAGGCGAGGGCTCTGCAAGTTGCGCTGCAGCGCAATGCCTACCGGGTTGAGGCCAACTGCTTTCTGCAATTCCTTTTCTTCCGGCAGTGGGAGGAGCTGAAGTCCCTGGCCCGGGAGAATGGGATCCGAATCATCGGAGACGTTCCGATCTTTTTGGCCTATGACAGCGCGGATGTTTGGGCCCACCCTGAGCTCTTCAAACTCGATGAAGCAGGACGGCCCCTGGTTGTTGCCGGAGTTCCACCGGACTACTTCAGCCGGACGGGCCAACTCTGGGGCAACCCTCTGTACCGATGGGACCAGATGAAGGACAACGGGTACCGCTGGTGGATTCAGCGGCTCCACGCTGCGCTGCGAACCTGCGATCTGGTCCGACTGGATCACTTTCGCGGGTTTGAGGCGGCTTGGGAGGTTCCTTCTGGAGAAACCACGGCCGAGCGTGGTGAATGGGTGAAGGGGCCGGGGGCGGAACTGTTCCAGGCCCTGCGCTCCTCGCTGGGTTCCCTTCCGCTGATCGCGGAAGATCTGGGCCTGATTACTCCGGCTGTGGAATCCCTGCGCAAGCAGTTCGGCCTGCCGGGCATGCGCGTTCTCCAATTCGCTTTCCAGGGTGGTCCAGCCAACAGCTATCTACCACACAACTATGAACGGGACACCGTTGTGTACACGGGGACGCATGACAATGATACGACCCGGGGCTGGTATGCCTCAGCTCCGGAGCCGGAGAGGGACTTTGTCAGGCGGTATCTTGGCACGCCGGGGACAGACATTGCCTGGGACTTGATCCGACTGGGCTGGGAATCTATGGCAAGAATGGCGGTGGTCCCTCTCCCGGATGTGCTCGATCTGGGATCGGAAGCCCGAATGAACTTCCCGGGCCGCCTTTCCGGCAATTGGAGGTGGAGAGTTGGGGAAGAGCTCTTGACCCCTCAGCGGCAGGAGAAATTGGCGGAATTGACGCAGTTGTACGGGCGGAGCAACACGGTTCCAGAAAGCGGCCAAGCCTCGGCCGCCAACTGAGATGGCCCAGAGCAGAGGCCCGGCGGTCCCGCGCTTAAGGGGGGCGGGACGTCCATCCTGACCACGCAGGCATGACCAACGGCTGGACCCATTGAGATCGAGCCCTTTCCTGGAGGGAGGGACCGGGGTGCTTCCTGTGTGCCGAGATCAGGGTAAATCCTCGCCCTCCCCAACAGGCGGGGGGTGGACTCGGTCGCCTGTCTTTCGCCTTTGAACGGGGCGCGGGGAATCCCACCGATGGATTCCTTGAGCCTGTCAGGCCAGCGGACTGATGCGAGGCCCGGCTTGGGGCGCTTCCCGATCCGCCTCCAACCCTGGTGCGCCGGGCCTCTCGCCCTTGACGGGTGGTTCCAGAGGCCGCCGGCGGAAGACAACCCAAGTCATGTCATCGAAGGGTTCCTCCGTTAGCAAGTGGGCAGCCAGAGCTCGGGTGATGGAGTCCGAAATCTCCTCCGCGGACAGATTGCGGGATTCGAGGACGCACCATTCAAGGCGGCTGGAGCCAAATGGCTGATGATCCGGATTCTCCGCATCTAAGAGCCCGTCGGTGTACAGAACAAGAGTCTCCCCAGGCCGCAGGTGAAGGCTGCGAGTGCGGTAGGCGCTCCCCTCGATGACTCCCAGGGCGACCCCGTGCTCCAAGAGCCAGCGGGGATGACCTCCTACGGGAACAACCAGGGGAGGATTGTGACCCGCGTTGGCATAGGTGAAGCGCCCGCTGTCCGGCTCCCAGACCGCGTAAAAAGCAGTGACAAAGAGCTCAGCGCTGGCGTCCGTGAACAGCAGGTCATTGACTCGCGCGAGAGTGGTGGCCGGGTCAACCCGGCTGATGGCCGCCGCGCGGAAGAGCGTGCGGGACAGAGCCATGAAGAGTGCGGCCGGGACTCCCTTATCGGCGACATCTGCGATCACCACCCCCCAGCGGGGTTGAGACCCCCCTCCTTTTTCTGCAGACGGCGGAAGAGGAAAGAAATCATAGAAATCCCCTCCCACCTCCCGGGCGGACCTCCAACTGGCGCTCATCTGCCAGCCCTCGACTTGCGGTAGCTCCTTGGGTAAGAAAGAAACCTGGATCTCGCGGGCAACCTCCATCTCTTGCTCGAGCCGCCGAGCGGCCTCCAGCTCGACATTCAGGCGCTTGGCCTCGAGGACCATGGCCAGCTGATGAACGAGCCCGAGCAGGAAACTGCGTTCACGAGACTCCCTCTGAGGAAGCGCTTCTCCCGATGCCGCCGGAGCAGGAATCGTGAGAAGGCCGAGCAAACGCCCCGCATAGCGCAGCGGGAGCACCTGAACGGGAGAATGATGGAAGAAGCCATCGGTTTCTGAGGGCGAGGGGCAGGTCCACTCGCCGGGCCAAGCCGCCTCATCGGCGCCCAGAAGGTCGGCAGGGCAAAAGGCCGACAGGCCCGGGCGCGCACGCCGGAACGCCTCAGCTTCGGCAGGGTTCAAGCCTTCTGAAGCCTGTGGAAAGAGCACCTCCGATTCTCGCAGAGGCCGCCACAGGAGAGCCTGGGAGCGCTGGACCAGGCCCGGAATCAGTCGCACGATCGCCAGCAGCGATTCGTCTGGGTCACTGGGGCGGGCAGCCGTTTCTGCGACGCGTAGCAAGGAGGCAGAAAGCCACGCCGCATCCCGCTCACGGGAGAAGAGTTGGGCGTTGCGCGTAGCCACGGCGAGCATGGCCGCAAAGGCCTCCACCATCTGGAGATCCTTCGCCGCAAAGGCCGCGGTTCTCGTCGATTGGAGATCGAGTACCCCGAGCACGTGGTCTCCAAAAACAAGTGGCACGGCCATTTCCGAGAGGGTGTCCTCCCAACCGGGCGCCGGAATGTAACGTTCGTCCTTTTGCACGTCGGGGACGAGCACAGGTTGTCCGGTTCGAGCGACAAAGGCGATCAACCCTGGCCCCTCGAGCGCATAGGAGGGCCGGGACGTCTGGGACGGTCCTGAGCGAAGGACGACTCGCTCTCCTTGGCGCAGGAACAGCCGAACGCGCCCCTGGCCGAGTCTGGTGGAGGTGAGGGATAGAACCTGTGCAAAGAGCTGATCGGAGTCAAGGATGGAGGTGGCCACCCGCGAGGCCTCGGCGACGGCCTCAAGTTGCTTGGATCGCCGGCGCTCGATTTCGTACGTCCGCGTCTCCAGGACGGCGATCGCCAGATGGCCCGCCAACAGCTCGGCCGCTTCGACAAAGTCGGGTTCGAACTCATCGCACTTGGAGGATCGGATCTCCAGAACCCCAACGACGTCGTTTTCAATGGGCAGTGGAACGGCCAGGACCGCATCCACCTGGGCCGGAAAGTGCTCACTGCCCGGCTCCCCGCGCCGAAGGATCACCGGCTGGATGCGTAGGGCGGCAAGTCCCACAGGGCTTTCACCCAAGGGAATCGGGTCAGCGGATCCGGGAGATGTGGAGGAGGTGGCTTGCAAGACCAAGGTGCCCCCGGACCGCCGCGGCGGTGCGCTCTCGAGGGGCTCGGAAGTCGCGCCGGTCTGAGCCTGGGGCGAAGCGCCGGAACCCTGCAGTTCATAAACGGAGACCCCCTCGAAGCCGAAAGCTCTCTTCACTTGGGTAACCACCTGGCGGTACAGGTCGGGCAGAGGCTGAATCGCGCGGATCTGATGAGAGACCTCTCCAAGCAACTCCTGGTAGCGTGCACGGCGCAGGGCCTGATCCAGGAGTCTCGCATTGGATAATGAGGCGGCGGCGGAGTTGGCCAGGATGGTCAGCAGCCGGAGATGGCTCTCCCCGAAGGAGCGGGGCCGAGGGCTCTGAATGGAGAGCGCCCCGATTACCTCCTCATGGGCGATCAGCGGAACGAATATTCCGCAGCGAAGAGGCGGAGCATCCAGATCCCGAGATCCAGCCGGTAGCTGGTCCGCCTGCGCCTGGAAATCCGTCACCAAGAATGGCTGTCGCCTCTCGCGCAGCCAGAGCAGGAAGTCTCCGCCCGGGTCGGCCAAGGCGAGGCGGCGGTTCGGGATCCGTTCGCCCTCCCGGGTCCAATAGAGAATGTGGTACTCGCCTGCCTCGTACAGCCCCAGTTGGAAAGTCCTGGTGTCGATGATTCGTGAGGCTTCCTGGAAGATTCGCTCGCCGAGGCGATCGATATCGAGAGGGCTGGTCAAAATGCCGCGTCCCGCTTCAGCGAGTGCGGTCAGCTCTCGAACCCGGCTCACGAGTTCCCGGCGCGAACGGTAGCGCTGTACGGCCAGGATCGCCAGGACGCTCAGCCCGATCGCGACGAGCACCCAGATCACTTGCGGATCCATGGCTCAGGACCTGGCTGCCCCGACCGGATTCTTGAATTTGCAGAGCATCAGGTAATTGTGGGATCCGCGGCGCCGGTATACGACGAGGTCCATAGAGCGCTCAATAATCAGTCGCCCCAATCCGCCCACGTCGAGCTGGTCAGCAGAAGAGCCCCGTTGAGGGGAGGGCAGCGGATGAGGATCCCAGGCGCGGCCCAGATCGACGAAAGAGATCAGAAGCCGGTCGCGGCCGGGTCGAAAGCGCACCACGACAGGGGAATCACTCTCGCCGCCGTAGCCATGCTGGACAATGTTTGTGAAGGCCTCGTCCGCGGCCAATTCGCAGGCGAAGGCCTGCGGTTCGGAGAAGCCCAGAGCTTGGGCGTTCTCACGAACCAATCGCCGCAAGGGCTCCAATTGGTCCAAGCGTGCGACCATTTGAAAGCGGCGGGCGGGTGTGGCCATAGAGAGGAAGAGTTGGGAATGACTTTCAGACGCTGGCGATTGCCGCCTCGCGGGTCTCGTAGACCGAGAACACGCTGTCTAGCCCGGCAAGCCGGAGGACCTCTCGCGCCCGCGAATTGGGAGAAGCAACGGCCAATTCGCCGCCGGTCTTGCGCAGGTTCTTCATGGTCGACACCATAACCCGCAGGCCCGCTGAGGACAGGAATTCGATCTCGGACAGATCGAGAACGATGTGAGTTCGGCCGTCGATTTGGAGTTTGGTCAACGCCGCCTCCAATTCGGGGGCCGTATTGGAGTCCAGCCGCCCTTTCGGTTGCACAGCCGCAACCCTCTTGTATTCTTTGATCAGGAGATCCATGGGTTTCCTCCCACTGACGCCCAGCCCCAGGGGATTCTGCTGGCTGGGAGGCCACTCAAAGCCGGACAAGGCACTCAGAGCTCACGGCTGACCACATAATCCGTCAGTTCCAGCAGAGCCTGTCGGTACCGGTTCTCGGGCAGACTCTCAAGCAATTGCTTGGCCTCCGAAACGTAACGACGCGCCTGGGCCAAGGATTCTTGAATGGCGTCGGAGCGGCCAATCGTTTCGACGAGCTGGTCCGCATCAGTTCCGGAAAGCGGGTTGGAGTCCATCAAGGTCGCGAAACGGCCGTCCTCGGGATGGCGTTTCTGGTAGTACAGCGCCGGCAAGGTGATTAGGCCCTGCCGAAGGTCACTCCCCACAGGCTTGCCGATCTGAACGGTTTGGCCGGTGAAATCCATTACGTCATCAACGATCTGAAAGGCCATTCCCAGGCATCGGCCATAGCGCCCAAGAGCCTGGACCACTTCAGGCCGCTCCTTGCAGAGGAGCGCCCCTCCGCAGGAGGCCAGCTCGAAGAGAGCAGCGGTTTTGGCGTAGATGCGCCGTTCGTAATCCTCGTTGGAAATGAGAGTGGACCGCTCGAACATCTGGCCGAGTTCACCACTGATGATCGTAATGAGAGTGCGTGCGAACTCCTGCATGACCTCCAGCGAATCGGTCTGCGATGCTAGGTGGGCTGCGCAGGCGAAAATGTAATCGCCGGCCAGCACCGTGGCCTCGGTGGACCACCGCGAATTCAAAGTAGGCGAGCCCCGGCGCAGCGTTGCCCCGTCAATCAGGTCATCATGGACCAGGGTGGCTGTATGGAGCATCTCGATTCCGGCGGCGAAGCTTAGCAGGCTATCGCGCGGGGCTCCCAGCATCTGACCCGTCAGTAGTGCAACGGTGGGGCGAATGCGTTTTCCGCCCGCCCGAAGCAGGTTCTCCAGAGCGCTCTGCAAGATCTGGTCGCCGGGACGCCTGAAGGCGAGCATGCGGGCCTCCACCTCCGGCAGCTCCTCTCGTACGCAAGAGAAAAAACTGGCCTCAGTCAACACCTACTCCCAGTTAAACAGTCGCTGTGCGTTCCTTCGTGTGATCTCGGCGATCCCATCCGTCGGCAGCCCTAGTTCTTGGCCGATCTGGTCGGCCACACGAGCCACCAGCGCTGGCTCGTTTCTCTCGCCCCGGTGCCCCTGCGGCGGAAGATAGGGGGCATCCGTCTCCAGCAAGACCTTTTCCAAAGAAGATCCCCCCTGCGGCCAACCCCTCCTGATTCTGTCTCGTAGGCCGTCGGCTTTGGGATAGGTGAAGATTCCGCCGATCCCTACAAACACCCCCCATTGCTCCGCGAAGTCGGCTGCCTCCTGGCTGCCCCCATAGGCGTGGAAAACGCCTCGAACCGAGGTCGCGTGCCGCGACTCGGCCCATTCCTCAAGGACGAGAAGAGTCTCTTCCACCGAGTCGCGCATGTGAACAATGATCGGCAAATCCAGGGCCGCCGCCAAACCCAGCTGTTCCTGAAAGGATCTCCTCTGAACCTCCGGGCCGGGCAGGTCGCGGCTGTAGTCCAGCCCGATTTCTCCCACGGCGGCCACCTTCCGGGAGCGTGCCAGTTCGCGCAAGCGAGTCAGCGCGGCCGAATTGAATTCCGAAGCGGAGTGCGGATGAATGCCGACCGCGGCAAAAACCTCCTGCACCCTGGCGGCCAGCTCGACCGCTGCCTGACTGGAAGCCAAGTCCACCCCCGGGACCATCATGCGCACGACGCCGCTCCGACGGGCCCGCAGGAGAACCTGCTCCAGATCCCGGCCAAAGGCCGCTAAATTGAGATGACAGTGTGTATCCGTCAGGCCAAGCGAAACCTTAGCAGGCGGCTCACTTTCTTTCGCCTGGGCGCCAACCTCAGGGTTCGAGGCCGACAAGCCGCGTTCCTTCTTCCAAGAGTCTTTGCACTTTCTCCTGGCGCATGGTCTCGCAGTACACACGCACGATGGGTTCGGTCCCCGAGAAGCGGACCAGTAGCCAGCCTCCATCCTCCAGCAGGTACTTAAATCCGTCAAAGGTGAGACGATCCAGAACCCGCAAACCCGCCAAGGTCGTCGGGTTTGCGGAGGCAACCTTCTTGACAACCTCGTCCCGAATGGCCTGATTCAGCGGCCAATCGACCCGCTCGTAGTAGTAGGCGCCGCCCACCTTCTCATAGAGCGCCGAAACCAGTTCGGAGGGCTTCTTGCCTAGAGAAACCATCATGTCGAGCAGGAACAAACCCGCTAGGAGGCCGTCGCGCTCGGGGACATGCCCTCGAAAAGCAAATCCGCCGGATTCCTCGCCTCCGATCAGGGCATCGGTCTCCAGCATTTTGGGAGCGACGTACTTGAAGCCGACCCCCGTTTGGTAAACGGGAACACCGTAGCGAGCCCCCAGTTTCTCAAGCATGGAGGTTGTCGAGAGGGTCTTTACAATCGGTCCGCGTAATCCTCGAACCTCAAGAAGATACAGCGCCAGAAGTCCGTAGACCTGCAACTGGTTGATAAACTCCCCGTTTTCATCTCCGAACCCCACTCGATCCGCGTCTCCATCGGTGACCAGCAAGGCGTCGGCTTTCTCTTCTCGTACGCGCCGTAACCCCACGTCAATGTTGGGTCGAATGGGCTCAGGCCTCTCCATCTCGGGGAAGATTGGATTTCGCTCTCCGTGGATCTGGACGACCTGCGTTGCCCCTCCGGCCAAGAGCATCGGCAACCAGCCGGCACCGTTTCCCCACATAGGATCAAAGACGACCTTCAAGCCGGCGGTCCGAATTCGCCCCAGGTCTACCATGCGGTTCAATTGCTCCGTGTAGGCCGGGGCCGCGTCCAAGAGCTCCACACTCCCATCTTTGAACGCAAGCTCCAGGGAAATTCTTTGTACCCCTTCGTCCTCCGTCGGTATGGAGGACTCGATTTCCTTTAGTCCGGCGGGGTCAATGGCGCCTCCGTGTTCGTCCCGCACTTTGAAGCCATTGTCGCTGGCGGGGTTGTGCGAGGCGGTTATGTTCACCGCTCCGGCCGCTTGGGAATGAACCACGGCGTATGCGATGGCCGGGGTGGGTGTCGCAGTTTGGGTCAGGAGGACATTCAAGCCGTTCGCCGCGAGCACCTCGGCGGCGCAGGCGGCAAAGTGCTCCGAATCGAAGCGCCGATCGTAGCCGACAACGACCCGCTTTCCTGCGTAGCCTCTCTTCAATAGGAAGGATGCGAATCCCTGGGTGCAGCGTCGCACGCTCGCGAAGGTGTAGTCCTCCGCGATCGCCCCCCGCCATCCGTCCGTTCCGAAGTGAATTCTTGCTTCGGCCATTGTCCCGGTCCCCACCACAAAGATGGCCAGGTGTGAATCCGACCCTGGCCATTGGGTTGAAGCGATTATACCTTAGAAAGTAGCTCGGAACGCAGATTCGGACCAGACCCGAAGCCCCTCGATCCTTGGCGGTTCCGCTTTCCCTCGGTCCTTCCGCGCAGCGGGAGCAGGCGATCGCCCTTGCGCCGTCGGCTCTGCCACGCGTCGGCCGCCGGAACTGACGCGCCGGGGCAAATCTCTCGTGGAAACGGCTCGGCCCTGCCAGAGACAAAAGCGAAGGTCCGAAGAGTCACCGAAGCCTCAGGACTTTCACCACCTTCGCGCGTTAACAAGAAAGCGGGGGAAGACTCTTTTTGCATTGTCGCAGAGGTCTCCACCCCGCTGACACCCGTGGCCCTGCTGGACCATGGAACCCGGAAAGAGAACGCCCTCCTGAAAGCGCATCGCCCTCTTACGGGGCACTGACCCTAGCGAAGTCCCTTCGCCATGCTGGACAGTCCGGGTGGCCTGCCCGCCAGGCCAGAAAGGGTCGCTTACCCCTTCAGGACTTCGAGGTCCAGTCAGGAGAGCTTAGGTGTTCGGGTTTTCTCCCTCCAAGCCAGCCCGTTTGCGTCGGGCCGCTTGGCGCGCCGCATCTACGGCGTCATTGACACGCGTCTTGCCTTCCTCGGCCACCTCCTGGGCCCGTCCGCGAAGCTGCTCGGCGCCCGCCTCGGCTCGGGCCCGCAGGTCGGTCGCGGCCTGCCCTGCCCGTTGCTTTAGCTCAATCCCCCCCTGGAGCATCATCGCTCGGGTTTCCTCACCGCTCTGAGGGGCCAACAAGAGCGCAACGGCGGCCCCAATGAGGCCTCCCACCAGAAAGCCACCCAGGAAAGCCCCCAGATCTCCGTCCCGGTCTGCCATGGTCCGCTCCTTTCCTCTGATTCTGCGATGATTTCACACGTTCTCTTCCCAAGCGCCCGGGCATCCGGGCGACTGGCCTTATCCGCCGAAGAGGCGAAAAACTTCTAGCAGCCGCCGAATCCCCGCCAAGGAGCTATTCAGCCGGATCACGGGCTCAACCAAGTTCTCGCTCAAGAAGAGTGTAGTTCCCCTCAGGCTGTTGACGGCCTCGTTCGCATTCTTGAGAAGTGGCTTGATTTCTGCCTGGAGCAGCAGAGTCAGTCGTGCGATCTGGACCAGCAGCACAATCAACGCAATCCCGAGCACCATGAATTCCAGGGAGAGAACAATGAGCAGGATGTCTCGGATATTCCGGGTGGCCGCCTCGTTCTGCCCCAGGAAGTACAGGCCCACTGCAAGCGCAGCCAGGATCAAGAGGGCGCAGACGACTGCCACAGCCGTCCAAAGCCGGATGTGGTTCGATTGCCGAGGGATGGAGTTCGCAGGGGTTTGGTCCACAGTTTGATTATACCCTATGGAGAGGCACGATCTCTGGGCTATAATCCTCTGCGGGAGGAGAAAGCCTTGACCATTGAGCTGGACATCCCCGGCCGAGGTCGGTTGAGGTTGCAGCATCTAGTGCTCGATGTGAACGGCACACTGGCGATGGATGGTGTCCTGCTGGACCGGATCTCCCGTCCGCTGACGGCCTTGCGGGATCGCCTGACGATCCACTTGATCAGTGACGACACCTACCGACGGCAGGAGGTTATCGACAAGGCCCTCAATTTGCGCTCGACCCGGCTGAACCCTGGTGACGAGGCCGAACAAAAGGCGGACTACGTAGGCCGCCTGGGCGCGGAGCGAGTGGTCGCCATTGGCCAGGGGGCGAATGACGCCGGAATGCTGCGAGAGGCGGGCCTGGGGATTGCTATCCTGTCTCCCGAGGGACTCGCTCGGCAAAGCCTGGAGGCCGCTGACCTCCTTGTTCCGGACATCTATGTCGCCTTGGACCTGCTCGAGAACCCGGATCGCCTTGTGTCCGCATTACGACGGTGAGGCTTTGTGATGACTCCTTTGATGCCCATCTCTTCTCCCGAGGAGGAACGGCCGCGACGCCGGAAGAGAGCCCGGGGGTGGCCCCTCGCTCTCGAGGAGGGGGAGAAACGCGCGCTGGTTGATTCCCTCACCGATCGGGTCCTCCCCACTTTCGACTTCTTCCTTTTCATCCTGCTGGCTACCCTCCTGGCCTGCGTCGGGTTCGGCCTGCACTCCACCACCTTGCTGCTTGCAGCGGCTCTGGTTGCTCCTCTGCTTGCCCCGCTCGGGGGGATTAGCCTGGGTCTGGCGGCCGCTTTGCCCCGCTACGTTGGCCGCAACCTGCTGGGGGTTGTCCTTGGGGCCGCGCTCGCGTTCCTTCTGGCTGCCTTGCTGGGGATGGCCTGCCGGCTGGTCTTCCCTCGCGCGGGGGTCCTTTTGGCCGAAAGTCCGGGATTGACCTGGGCCGATCTGGCGGTCGTATTAGTCGGATCCGTTTGGATGGCCAACCGATTGGCCAGGGAACCTGGAGGAGCTCGTCTGCCCAGCGCCGCTCTGGCCTACTTAGTGCTGATCCCGATCATGGCCGCAGGATGGGATTGGGCGACGACGGGCCTGAGCGCTTCCCTGACCCCGGTCCTCTGTGCCCTCGCGAGCCTTTTCCTCGCAATCGTGGGCGGCCAGATGATGTTCCTTCTTCTGGGAATTCGGCCGACTCCAGAATCGCTTGGGGCCTGGGCCACTGCCTTGGGTGCTGTCATCAGTGTTGATCTTTGTGTGTTGGCCCTCGTCGCGCTTGGTCCGCGAGCTCCGTTGGGGGTCGCGGCTCAGCCGACGAGCACGCCCCGCGCCCCCTTGGTGCTGGCCCCAACTCTCACTTTTACCCCGAGTCCGACCACGACGCCCACGGCAGTTCCCTCGCCTGGCCGGACCCCTTCGCCCACGCCCGAACCTTCCGCGACCCCAACTCCCATTCCGGTCGTGGGAGTGATTTATGGAACGAACGGCAAGGGGGCCCTGCTGCGTGACCAGCCAGGGGGAAAGATCGTCAGCTCCGTTGAAGAGGGGGTTGGGGTAGAGATGATCGGCGAGCCGGAGTCAGCCTCGGGACTTGAGTGGATCCTGGTTCGCGACGGCCAAGGCCACCAGGGGTGGCTTGCGCTGCAGTTCTTTGCGACGATTACCCCCACGCTGGTGCCCTGAGCCGTATCTGACCCCGGTTCCGTCGGCCACCCACTTGCCCTGCGACAATTGAAAGCGACCTTCGGTTCTTGGAACCTCAGGCCGCATTGGGATTTGTCCCCCCGATCCTTCTTCTCCGGGACCCGCGGGCCCAAGTCCCGCCTTCCAAAGCGATATTCGGATTACGAACCTGATGGGCCACCGCTGGGGGGTTGGGCCGCTAGGTACTGATACAAGGACCAGCGCTCCTTCACATCGGCCTGAGCAAGATTCATCAGCGATTCGGCTCGCTGCTCGTCGCTTTGCAGCAGTTGGCGAAAACGAGTCTCGTTGTAGGCGTATTCTTGCAGAGGGATGCTCGGAGCCTTGGAGTCCAGGACGAGCGGATTCTTGCCCTGGGCCGCCAGAGTCGGATTGTAGCGATAGAGAGGCCAGAAACCCGACTGGACCGCCAGCCTCTGCTGGTCGAGTCCCCTGCGCAAGTCGATACCTTGTTGGATGCAGTGACTGTACGCAATAATCAGAGACGGGCCGTCGTAGGCTTCCGCCTCCAGAAAGGATCGCAGCGTATGTTGATCATTCGCCCCCATGGCCACGCTGGCCACATAGACGTTGCCATAGGACATCACCATGAGGCCGAGGTCTTTCCTGGGCAGCGACTTGCCCTTGGCCGCGAATCGGGCCACAGCGCCCCGGGGCGTCGCCTTCGAGGCCTGGCCTCCCGTGTTGGAGTAGACCTCGGTATCCAGTACCAGGACATTCACGTTCCGGCCAGAAGCCAGGACATGATCGAGGCCTCCATAGCCGATATCGTAGGCCCAGCCATCGCCCCCCATGATCCACACGCTCTTGCGGACCAGGTCGTCGGCGAGCGAGAGCAAGTCTTTGGCCAGTGGCTCATCGATTCCCGCCAACTGCTTCTTGAGTTCAGCGACCCGCGCCCGCTGGGCCTGGATCCCGGCCTCGTTGGACTGGTCGGCGTGAAGTAACTCGCTCACCAAGCCGGGACTGAGACGATCCGCGAGTTTGGGCAGCGCCTCCTGCAGGTATTCGAAGTGCTTGTCGAAAGTCAGGCGCATGCCCAGCCCAAACTCGGCATTGTCTTCGAAGAGCGAGTTGGACCAAGCCGGTCCGCGCCCATCGCGGTTATGAGACCAGGGCGTGGTCGGCAGGTTGCCGCCGTAGATGGAGGAGCACCCGGTGGCGTTGGCAACAACGGCCCGGTCCCCGAACAGCTGCGATACGAGCTTGACATAGGGTGTCTCGCCGCAGCCTGCGCAGGCTCCCGAAAACTCAAACAGCGGCTCAAAGAGTTGGGCGTTCTTGATTGTGCCCGGACTCACCAGAGTGCGGTCGACTTCAGGAAGTGAGAGGAAGAACTCCCAGTTCGTGTTTTCCTGCTCGCGCAGAGGCGGCTGGGGGGCCAGGCCGAGCGCCTTGCGCTCGGGTTGCTTCTTGTCCTTGGCCGGGCAGACCTCCACACAAAGGGCGCAGCCGGTGCAATCCTCTGGGGAAACCTGCAAGCTGTAAACAGCCTCGGGGAATTCCTTAAACCGTGCTGAGGTGCTCTTGAAGGTGGTGGGGGCCTGGGCCAACAGATTCGGGCTGTATACCTTCTGCCGGATCACGGCATGCGGGCAAACCATCACGCACTTGCCGCACTGGATGCAAAGGTCGGGCTCCCACACCGGAATCTCCAGGGCAATGTTGCGCTTCTCCCAGCGCGAAGTGCCGCTCGCATAGGTTCCATCAACTGGGAGCGCGCTGACCGGCAAGCGGTCCCCGTCAAGCGTGATCATCGGAGCCAGGACCTTCTGGACGAACTCCGGGGCTTCCGCGGGAACGGCGGCGCGACGCGTCGGTGAAGAGGTGAGAATCGTTTTGGCCTTCAGTTCCACTTCGTGAAGGTGAGCCAAGGTCTGATCTACCGCGCGGAAGTTTTGCTGGACCACCTCTTCGCCGCGCTTGCCATAGGTCTTCTGAATGCTCTTCTTGATCTCGGCAATGGCGCGCTCCCGGGGCAGCACGCCGCTGATGGCAAAGAAGCAGGTCTGCATGATGGTGTTGATTCGCCCCCCCATGCCGGTATCTTGCGCCACTTTGTTGGCGTCAATCACGTAGAAGCGAAGCTTCTTTTCAAGGATCTGCGCCTGGACCTCCTGGGGCAATTGCTGCCAAACCTCGTCCGGTCCATAGATGCTGTTGAGCAGGAACACCGCCCCCGGGACGGCGTATTTCAGGACGTCGTACCGCTCCAGGAAACTGAACTGATGGCAGGCGACGAAATTCGCCTGACCGATCAAGTAGGGCGCATGAATGGACCGAGGGCCGAACCGGAGGTGAGATAGAGTCACCGTCCCCGACTTCTTGGAGTCGTAGTAGAAATACCCTTGGGCGTAGTTCTCGGTATCTTCCCCGATGATCTTGATGGAGTTCTTGTTGGCGCCCACGGTTCCGTCCGAGCCAAGACCCCAGAACACACAGCGGACCGTGTCATCCTCTTCAATCGAAAAGGCGGGATCGTAGGAAAGACTTGTGTGAGTGACGTCATCCTCGATGCCGATAGTGAAGTGGTTCTTGGGCTGCGGCCGACGCAATTCGTCGAGGACACCCTTGGCCATCGCCGGGGTGAATTCCTTGGAGGAGAGCCCGTAGCGGCCGCCCACGACAAGCGGCATCTGGGCCCAGGGCACCTTGCCCAGGCCACGAGCCTCGCCCAAAGCAGTGACCACATCCATATACAACGGCTCGCCCAGGCTGCTCGGTTCCTTGGTTCGGTCCAGAACCGCCACCGCCTTGACGCTCCCGGGCAGGGAGGCAATGAAATCCTTCGCAGAAAAAGGTCGGAACAGACGGACCCTGACGACACCCGTTTTTCCCCCTTGGTCTGCGAGGAACCGAGCCGTTTCCTCGGCCGTTTCTGACCCGGATCCCATCATGACGATGATGTACTCAGCATCCGCCGGGCCGGCATAGTCGAACAGGTGATAGCTTCTTCCTGTGAGCTGAGCGAAGCGATCCATCCACTTTTGGACGATCCCAGGAACCGCCTGATAGAAGCGATTGACCGTCTCGCGGGCCTGGAAGTAGACATCGGGGTTCTGCGCTGTTCCGCGGACAACCGGGTGATCCGGGGAGAGCGCTCGCGATCGGTGGGCCACAACCAGGTCCTGGTCGATCATGGAACGGATTTCTTCGTCGCTAAGCCGCTCCAGTTTGTTTACCTCATGGGAGGTCCGAAACCCATCGAAGAAGTGCACGAAGGGAACCCGTGCCTCGAGCGTGGCTGCGTGGGCAATCATGGCCAGGTCTTGGGTCTCCTGAACGGAGTTTGAGGCCAGCATGGCAAAGCCGGTCGAGCGAGCGGCCATCACGTCAGATTGATCTCCAAAGATGGAAAGGGCCTGGGCAGCGAGCGAACGGGCCGAGACGTGAAAAACCGTCGGGGTCAACTCACCTGCAATCTTGTACATGTTGGGGATCATGAGCAACAGGCCCTGCGAAGCCGTAAAGGTCGTGGTCAGGCTCCCGGTTTGCAGCGCCCCGTGCACCGCTCCGGCCGCGCCGCCCTCCGATTGCATCTCAATCACCAGAGGCACCGTGCCCCAGATGTTGGTCTTTCCGGCGGCAGACCATTCGTCCGCGAGTTCCCCCATGGGCGAGGAAGGCGTGATCGGATAGATCGCGATGACCTCACTGACCTTGTGGGCCACATAGGCCGTTGCTTCGTTTCCGTCAATTGTGGCGATCGAGTGTTTCATGAAACCCTCCGCAAGCCGGTCCGTCTGAAACGACACACGCCCCATCGCACGGAGACCTGCTCGTCCCATGATCGAGGCAGGGCTTGCAAATCTGTTCGTGGCTTGTCCGGATCCTGGACGCGCTATCTGAAGCCTGCGTCCGTCACTGCGGGCTCACTTCCGTCCGGCGAATGGTCCTCTGCGAATTTCCCCCTAACCATGACATGATTGTCTCTTTTTGTAGCCCATGAGACGAGTGACAATCTCCATAGAATCGCTAGAGCTTTGTCATTCAATTTTGGTCGGAAATACCCGAATACGGCGATACTGCATGTTGTCCTGTTCTGCGCACGGATGGAGAAACAGGTTCCCCCGCCATTGATGGATCGAGGAGGTGGGACAACTTTTCTCGTCCATGTCGACAAGCCCTGGCAGCCCCGCTTGGGCGAGATCTTCAATCCCCAACCGCGCCCTTGCGCCCATGCGCATGGTCGTTCCGCGCGCCCATGTCGCGCGAGAGATTCTTATGCGATGAAAGCTCGGCTTCGGGCAAGCTCTCACCGCAGGGCGCCGCAGGATCGAGGCAGATTGTCTGTGCTATACTCTTTCCGAGCAGTGGCCGACGCGGATTCTTGAGCGGGGGAAAGGAGAACCCCTTGCAGAAACCGAGAGTCGAGGAAGGATCGGATCAAGGCGGCATTCTTCGCGCCTTCCCGGTGTCGGCCATCCTCACAGAGGTGCTGGCGACTGCTCCAGCCCTGGGGTGGCTCACGGCTCAGGCACTCTATGTCGCCGAGCCCCTATTGCAAAGCTTTGTCTCCTCTCAGACTCTGGCGAGATGGGCGCAGGTGCTCGAGGGGGATGAAGAGGTGCAATGACGACCCCGGCGGCCATTACTGGGCTCCGTCGCCGGGGAAAGTGGCTCCCCCGCGTTAATCCTCGAAGTTAAGGCATGGCGATGGCAGCTATCGAAGGCGTCTTGGCACTGGTGGTGGGCTTGCTGCTAGCAGGACTGATCCTGTTCTTCACGTTCCTGCGCCGCGGGCAGTGGCCGACCTTCCGACGTCTGCCGGCCCTGGAAGCTCTCTCGGCCGATATCGGTCGGTCCGTCGAGTCGGGCACTCGCTTGCATCTGTCCTTGGGGAACGGTTCAATGTACGGCCCAGAGGCCTCGGCAACGTTGGTTGGCCTTGCGGCCCTTTCTCAGATTGCGAAGGCAGGCAGTGTGAGCGACAAACCTCCGCTGGCCACCTCTGCGGATGGGGCTGTGACGTTGCTGTCGCAGGACGTCTACCGGGTCGCCTTTCGCCACCAGCGTGCCGAGGATCGATACGATCCCTTGTTGGGTCGAATCGCAGGATTGGGTCCCCTGGGATATGCTGCGGGCACCATGCACACGGCTCCGGATGAGGATGTGACCGCGACCTTCATTCTCGGTCCTCAGGGTCGGGAGGTTGCACTGGTAGCTGAGGCGGGCTCCCGGAGGGGCGATGTTGTTGGCGGAACCCTGGATCCCGTGGCTCAAGCCGTGCTCTATGCCACGGCAGACCACCCTCTGATCGGGGAAGAGTTGTTCGCGACCGGGGCCTACTTGAAAGTGAATCGTGCCCACGCTGCGAGCGTTCAGGCTCAGGACGTCATGCGCTGGGTCGTTATCGGGGCGGCGGTTGCTTTGGCGGTGCTCGGGACGGTCGGGATTCTATGAAGTTCCATGTGTCCGTGGTCGTCGCAATCGGCACGGGGCTGCTCACACTGGTGGCCTACTTTGTTCCCCTGGCCCCTCTCCAGGCGATGCGCGCTGCGCTCTTGCAGATCGGGGCCATTCTCGCAACGGTTGCTCTCCTGTTGGGGGCGGGCAATCTGCTGAGCGTTCACGCTCGCAAGATCCGGGATGGAAAACCTGGGCACCTCTACAGCATTTTCCTGGTCATCTCGATGCTGAGCGTGTTCATCATGGTGACGGTCTTCGGCCCGCAGAGCCCGTATTCGGTGTGGATCGTGACCCAGGTCCAACAGCCTCTGGAAGTGGCGCTGACCGGACTATTGTCCGGGGTCCTCCTCATCGCAGGGGTCCGCGTGATGTTTCGCAGGCCCCACTGGAGCACCTATCTTTTTTTTCTCGCGGCGGTAATTGTGCTCCTGGGTACGGCCCCGCTTCCCTTCGTGGCGATTCCGTTCTTGCAGGGGTTCCGCAACTGGCTCGCCCAGGTTCCCGCCGTGGGGGGCGGCCGCGGCCTCCTCCTTGGAATTGCGCTGGGAGCAACCGCCACGGGGCTCAGGGTGCTGCTGGGTCTTGACCAACCCTACCAGCGCTGAGGATCTTGCGCCAGCAGCACCGCGGATGACTGTGTTCCTGAAGGAAGAGAATGCCCGAGTTGCGCTGCCCGATGTGTGGCAAGCCGAATGCGGAGACGGATGAGGTCTGTGCCTTTTGCCAGGCCCGCCTTCGGCCGCTCACGGCCGCGCCATCCGGATCCGAACCCCCGATCTCCCCTTCAAGCCCGGCCGAGGAAGAGGCCTCGGATTGGCTGGTAAGGCTGCGTGCTCAAGGGACGGCGGGAGAGCCGGGGGGGACCCGAGATCTTTCGGGCGAGGCGGAGCCCCTGCCGGGGCCGGACGAAGTGCCCAACTGGTTGGCACGAATCCGAGCTCGTGGCGGGGAGGAGGGGGAAGCAACGCCGCCTGCGGCGCCGCCGCCTTCCTCCGAGATTTCGCAGGCGTCTCCGCCGGAGATCCCCAGTGAGGCGCGAGCCGAGCAGCAGCCGGGAGAGACCGCGGAGCCGGAATGGCTGAAACGGCTTCGGGTGCGTCGAACCTACGAGCAGGAACAGGAGCCGGAAGGATCCCCCTTTGGAACGCCAACTTCGGCGCGCGGGGAGGAACTTCCGCCTGACTGGCTTCATGTGCCGCGCGAAGAGGGATGGCGAGCCCCCGGACTGGCGACTCCTTCTGAGGGCCAAACCGCGGGACAGCCTGCTCCGGGGGAGGCCGAGGCCCCCAGTGGGCCGACTGATGAAACCCCGCCAGCACGGGTTCAGGGACCTTTCCCTGGGGGAGATTCTTTTTCCCCTTCCGCCCCCGCTATGGGTGAATCGGCTCAGGCCGCCGGGCAAGCCGGGCCGAAATTGCCACGGCTTTCGCCGTTTACCCAAGGTTCTGAGGAACTGGCGGCAGAGGCCGCAGAAGCGGAGATTCCCGAGTGGCTGGCCAGGGTCAGGGAAGTGACCGAACCGGCAGCCCAGGGGGGCCAACCGCAGGGGGGGCAGGAGGAAGAGGGGCTTGCAGGCCCTGGTCTCGACGAGTTGCTTGCCCCGGGTGTTCTACCGGAATGGCTGACCGCTACTCAGCCGCCCGCCAATGCCCCTCAAATTGAATCGGAAACCGAAGAAATTGAACACGCTGTTCTGCCTCCATGGCTGCAGGCGCTCCGCCCGATCGAAGGGCGTGCGGTCAAGTCCGAGGGCTCCGAGGAGGAGAGGGTTGAGACGGCCGGTCCTCTTTCTGGACTCAAAGGGGTTCTGCCGCCCATCTCCGTTCTTGAGAAAGTTCCTCACCCTCCCGTTCAGAGAGAACAACTGGAAGTCAACCCAGCTCACGCTGCCCAGGCCGAACTTCTTCAGCGGGTTGTCATCAACCCCGAATCGCGGGAGGTGAAGCGAACAGAGCGCGCCGGGCGCAGGTTCCATTCTTGGACGTTGGGGGTTTGGGCCCTCCTGCTGGTCGCCATCCTTGCCCCCGGGATCACCCAGACTCATGTTTTCGCTCGCCCCACGACCGTTTCTGTGGAAACTCTCAAGCTGCGGACAGCCATCAATGCCTTGCCCGTCGACCGGCCAATCCTGATGGCTTTTGAATTCGACCCGGCCGATGCGGCGGAATTGGAGGCCGGGGCCCTGGCGGTGGTCGATCAGCTCATGGGCCGAGGCATCCCCATTGCGTCGCTTTCGACCCGGCCCACCGGTCCGGCGATGGCGGCGGACGTGATCGCGCGGGGAGAGGCCGCGCATCCGGATTACGCCTCGGCCGGGAAGTACCTTCCACTCGGGTACTTGCCGGGTGATGCCGTCGGCCTACGAGCTTTTGCCAGTGACCCGCGCCAGGCCAGCGGTGCGACCTCCTCTTCGTCAGCATGGGATTCACCTTTTCTCAAGCCTGTGACGAGTCTGGAGGGTTTTTCCTCGATCATCATTGTGGTTGCACAGCCGCAGCTCTTCCAGGCCTGGATCGAACAAGTCCACACGCTTCATCCGGGCGTTCCGGTTTTCGCCGTGATCAGCGCAGCGGCGGAGCCTCTGGTTCGGCCTTACTATGAAAGTGACACCCCCTCCGTGGAGGGTTTGGTCGTGGGTCTGGCCGGGGCCGAAACGTACGCCTGTATGAACTCGGCGAACTCAGCCACGGGTCAATGTGGGAGCATCTCGCCCGCCGATTCCTGGTGGGATGCATTCGGCGCCTCGGCCTTGACCGCTGTGCTGGTCCTAGGGGTGGGGGCACTCGGGTCGGCCGGAATCGCCCTCGTGAAGCACCTGGGGGAGAAGAAGCGTGACTGATTTGGCTGGGGCGGCCCTCGGTTTCTTCCTGACCGTGTCAATCCTGAGCTATTTGATCGGGGACAACCTGCTCTTTCGGGTGGCCGTGCATCTCTTGATCGGAGTCTCCGCCGGCTATATTGCGGCCGTGGCTTGGAATTCGGTCGTCTGGCCCGAATTCCTGGGGAGACTGGTGAGCCTTTCGGGCTGGCTGGATCCCGGGGTTCTTTTCCTCCTTCTGCTGACCGTCCTGCTGATCGGCCGTTCGACCCCGCGCCTCTCCATCCTCGGCGGAATTCCCATGGCCTTTCTTGTCGGCTTGGGGGCAGCCGTTGTCGTCGGGGGAGCGTTGACCGGAACGCTGGTTCCCCAGTTGGCGGCCTCAGCCGCCTCCCTTGCTCCTTTTCAGTCTTCCCCCGGGCCAGCACCGGCGTTCGACCCATGGACCAGCCTGGATCGCATCATCATCCTGGTGGGCGCCGTGAGTACTCTCGCCTATTTTCATTTCGGGGCAAGCCGCCGGGCTGGCCAACCCCCGCAGCGACCCGCCTGGGTTCGGCCTTGGGCCTGGGTGGGTGAGATCTTCCTATCCATCACATTTGGAGTCTTGTACGCGGGGGCCCTTGCGGCGACTCTTACCGCACTCATTGAACGCCTGCTCTATCTGAAAGATGTCCTGTTGCGATTCCTTTCATGACCTCCCGTAGCGCAGAAGCCCCGCCTAAGCCCGAAGTCGAATCGATTCTGGCCGTCGATGTCGGCACCAGCTTTACACGGGCCGCCTTGTTCGATGTGGTGGAGAACCGTTATCGCCTGTTGGGAGTGGCGAGGGCGCCAACCACGGCCGAATTCCCGGTTTTGGACGTTAGCGAGGGGATTCAGCAAGCGATCGGGGCCTTGGCGAAGACCGTAGGTCGCCCGCTTTCGGATTCGCGGGGTCAGCTCATCCTGCCGACCCGCCCGGACGGCAGCGGCGCGGATTTGGTCGCTTTGTCCTTTTCCCTGCAGGCCGAAGTCCGGACGGCACTGGTCGGATTGCTGGCGGAATACTCTCTTAAGAGCGTGCGGAACCTAGCCCGCTCGGCTCCGGTTGAGGTGGTGGCCGAGGTCAGCCTGGGGGACCGCGAAGGGGATGAGGCCCTTCTCGACCTGTTGATCGAAGCCCACCCGGATCTGATTGTTATTGCGGGCGGAACCGAGGGAGGCGCCTCCCAAGCGCTCTTGCGAACTCTCGAAGTGGTTGGACTGAGCGTGTTCCTCCTTCCCGGCGAGCAGCGGCCGCAGGTCCTGTTTGTGGGGAACAGCGCCGTGGCGGATCAAGTACGAGAGCTGCTCAAACCTGTAGGCGCAGTCTATGTTGGGCCCAATGTGCGCCCGAGTCTGGATGTCGAGGCGCTCGACGGTGCCAGATCCGAACTGAACAACCGGGTCGTGGAAATCCTGCGCTCCAAGCTCAGCGGCCTTGAGGAGCCGCTGGCTTGGACTGGTGGAGTATTCACTCCGGGAGCGGTCGGCATTGGGACCGTCATTCGCTTTTTGGGTCAGGCTTTCGAGGGCAAGAAAGGCGTGATGGGTGTTTCTGTGGGCGCCGGCTCGACAATCCTTTGTAGCGCCTTTGGCAGCTCGCTTTCCCTCTCGGTGCGCCCTGACCTCAACCTCGGCCGGAATGCCTCGCGTCTGCTCGAAACCAGCACGCTGGAGGAGATCGCCCACTGGCTTCCGATGGAAATGCGCCGCGATGCGATCCGCGACTACTTGTTCAACAAGACGCTTTATCCGCGAAGCATCCCTTGCACGCCAGAAGATCTTTGGCTCGAACAAGCCATCGCCCGATCGCTGATCCGGGCGGCCTTGCGCGGCGTAGCGACGACCTGGCAGATTGATCACGTGGCCGTCTGGCCTGGCCTGCTGCCTCCCTGCGAGCCAATCGTCGGGTCGGGCGGGCCGTTGACCAATGTGCCTCGGCCTGGACAGGCAGCACTCATGCTTCTGGATGCCTTGGAGCCGCCGGGCATCACTACCCTCATTCTAGATGCCCACAACCTTCTTCCGGCTCTGGGCGCAATGGCCCGAATCAACCCGCTGGCAGTCGTTCAGGTTCTGGACTCTCCGAGCTTCCCGAACCTGGGGACAGTGATCAGCCCAGTAGGACATGCCCATCCGGGCGAGACGGTCCTGCGCTATCAGATGGCCTATGAAGACGGGCGCAGGGTTCACGGCCAAGTCCCGTTTGGGGCTATTGAGGTCTTGGCCCTGGGGCCGGGCCAGACAGCCCGGATCGCTCTTCAGCCCTCGCGCCATTTTGACCTGGGGCTGGGCGGGCCGGGTCAAGGCGGCACCATCCGCGCGTCCGGAGGCCTTGTGGGAGTCATCCTGGACGTCCGCGGCCGGCCCATTGTTCCCTTCCCCGACCCTGGCCGTCAACGAAGGGCGATGGAGGAATGGCTGATGCAGATTGGGGGTTGAACCTATTCTGATGGAACGCACCTCTCAGACTCACGTGGCACCCCTGGTCGTGATTCGCCGCCGGCGGTCCCTTCCCCTGGCTGGCACAATTACTGCACGCCTTAATCAGAAGGTGCAAGCTGGCGATCTGCTGGGGCGGTGCACTCTGACCCCGTCTCATTCCCTGATCGACGTGGGCCATGCTCTGGGCCTGCCAGCCGCTCGGGCGGATGAGCAGCTGAAGCGGAAGGCCGGCGAGGCGGTCAGTAGCGGCGATATTCTGGCGGGTCCCGTGGGGTTGATGCGAAGGGTTGTCCGCGCTCCCTCGGCTGGCCGGATTGTCTTGCAGGGCGATGGCCGACTGCTCTTTGAGGCCCTGGGCGAGGTATTTGAGCTGCGGGCGACCTACCCGGGAACTATCGTGGGGATGGAAGCAGAGCACTCGGTCACCCTCGAGACCGTAGGGGCGCAGGTCGAAGGGGTGTGGGGAAACGGCCGAGAGGAATTCGGCCTTCTGCGCGTCGGAACGGCGACCTCCTCTGAGGAACTGACGCCTGCAAATCTGGAAATTGGCCTTCGCAGTTCCTTGATTGTCGCCGGGAGGATCAGCGACCCCGAGACGATGAGGGTTCTGGGTAGTCTGCCCGCTCGAGGGGTGATCGTCGGCAGTATGCCTTCGGCACTGATCCCCCTTGCCCAGGAAGCGGGGTATCCGGTGATGCTGACCGATGGATTCGGCAGCCGCCCGATGAACACTGCGACCTTCGAGTTGCTGGCCTCGAATGCGGGACGCGAAGCCAGCCTGAACGCGCAGCCGTCCGTTCGCTGGCAAGGGATCCGTCCCGAGGTGATTGTGCCGTTGCCCTCTGTAGGTACAGCGGATGCCCCCAGTGAAGGTGTCACGCCGGTTCCCGGGAGGCAAGTCCGGATTGTTCGCGATCCTTATCCGGGGAAGGTTGGAACGATCGTTTCCTTGCCTGCGGATCCGATCGAGCTGCCCAACGGCCTGCACGCATTATGTGCCGAGATCGAACTGCCGGAAGGGGGCATTGTGCTTGCGCCTCTGGCCAATCTGGACATCCTGGAATAAGCCGCCCAGGCGACAAGGGTCCTGCAGGCGCCTAATGGAGTCCGGGCTCCGCCACGGTTCTCGTGCCGTGATGTGAGTCATGAAGGAAAGGAGAAGGATGCGATGACGATCGATTTTGAATCGGGGACCCAGCCGCCGCCCGAGGATACGAGCAACCGCTTGTTTATCATCGTGGCCGCCATTCTGGGAGTAATCCTGCTGATCGCCGTTGCGGCTCTGTTACTCTACGCCTTCATCCTGGCCCCTCAACTTCGTTCTTCTCAAAGCGGCCAGGTTGCGACCATAGATGCCCAGAACACGGTAGTGTCAATGGAGATCACCCAAACCGCAAGCGCAGTTCAGGTGACTCTTCAGGCGCCGCAGGCAACGGCGATACCAGCCGTGACGGTGACTCCGAGTCCCGTTCCTCCGACGCCCACCCCATGGATCATCATCGTGACCTCGACGCCCTCGCCGACGATTGCCGGTGTGGCCCTCCTACCCGCTGACACGCCCGATGACACACTGACGGCCGTGGCGGCGCAGGCTTTTGATGCCACCGAAACCGCCGAAGCCGCAATGCCCACGACAGGCTTTGCGGAAAGGGAGGGTGTCCCGGGTCTGCTTCTGCTGGGCATCGGCTTGGTGGGGGTTGCCTTCTTGGCTCGGCAGGCCCGCCACCGCAGGTCGGAGTAGGCTCAAGCCGCAAGGAGCGGTTCCTTGACGGGGGGGGTGGCGTGTGACATAATGACCGCGCGCAAGACCCAACGGCTGTGATGGAAACGAGTAGGCCCGTCGGCTGAAGACCAGCGATCCCGGGCATGGTGGAAGCCGGGACTTCGAGGCCGGTCGAAAATCCTTCCGGAGCCGCTGACTGAAGGCCCAGGGCTTGTAGGCTCAGCCGGCCCCGCCCGCCGTTATCCGGGCGCAGACATGAAATCGTGTCTGCCAAAGAGCCTGTCCAAGTGACAGGAAGCAGGGTGGCACCGCGGGTGAAATCCCGTCCCTGAATGGGCGGGATTTTTCGTTATCCGACGCTGTCCCCACTCGGATGGGCAAGGCCTCGCAGGGGTTTCCGCCATTGCGCTGACGAGGCGGAGAGCGGTCATGGGCTGATTCCTCGGTTGGGTGGTGCGAACTGGGTTCCGAGGGGTGATGCTCGGCCGAATGGCACGTTGCCCAGGAGGAAGCGGCCAAGCGCCTGCTTGCATGCTCGGCACGGTTCCTGGCAGGTCCCAGCCCCAGGGAGGACAAGAAAAGACATCCTGTCCGGTGGGTTGGAATTGCAAGTCGCGGGGGAACTCGTGCTTCCAGCAGACTGGGAGTGGGCCGCAACCGCGTCGTGGACAATTCGAGGGGAGGGCGAATCGGCTGGGGCCCGGGTATCGGGTGAGGTTCTTTGGGGGCAATCCGGCCTCGACGAGCCAGCCAGGAGGAAGAGATGTTTGATCCCGTGACCTCGCACTTTGATCCGCAGAGGCTGGAGGCGGAGATGCTTCGCCTCTGGAAAGAGCGCGACATTTTTCGCCGCTCGATGGACAATCGTCGGGGCGGACCAGACTTCGTGTTCTATGAGGGTCCCCCCACGGCCAACGGAAAGCCGGGAGTACATCATGTTCTCGCGCGAGCCTTCAAGGACCTTTTTCCAAGGTATCGAACCATGCGGGGCTTCTATGTCCGGCGGCGCGGGGGCTGGGATACTCACGGCCTCCCAGTGGAGATTGAGGTCGAAAAGGAACTCAATTTTCACTCCAAGCAGGATATCGAGGCCTACGGCGTCGACAAATTCAATGAGCATTGCCGGGCCTCGGTTTTTCGCTACATTCAGGACTGGAAACGCCTGACCGAGCGCATTGCCTTCTGGGTAGACTTGGACGATGCGTACGTTACCTACACCCGGGAATATATTGAATCGGTCTGGTGGATTCTCAAGACCTTCTGGGAACGAGGGCTTCTTTACCAAGGCTTCAAGGTCGTGCCCTACTGCCCACGCTGTGGCACTCCCCTCTCCGACCACGAGTTGCACTATCCGGACGCTCTGCGCGAGACCGAAGACCCATCCGTCTATGTTCGCTTTCCCCTGAAGGACGACCCCCGCACCTCCTTACTGGCGTGGACGACAACCCCCTGGACCCTGCCCGCCAATGTTGCCCTAGCGGTTCATCCCGATACGCTCTACGCCCGGGTCGAATGCACGAATGATACGGGGGAGCATGAGTACTTGATTGTGGCCAAGGATTTGGTGGAAACGGTCCTGGCTGACAGGCCGCATCAGGTTGTCGGGGACTATTTGGGGAAAGAACTAGCGGGCTGGCGATACCAACCCCTTTTCACGTTCCTGCCCCTCGAAAAGCCAGCCCACCGGGTTATCCTGGGCAACTTCGTGACAACCGACGAGGGGACCGGGGTGGTCCATCAGGCTCCGGCCTTCGGGGCCGATGACATGCAGATGGCCCTGGAAAACGACTTGCCCGTCCTGATGACCGTCGACCCGAGCGGGCGGTTTGTTCCCGAGGTGCGCCCCTGGCAGGGAATGTTTGTCAAGGAAGCCGATCCCCTGATCACGAAAGATCTGGCCCAAAGGGGTCTTCTGTTCCGCGGGGAACGGATCGTGCACACCTATCCGTTTTGCTGGCGGTGCAGCACCCCGCTTCTGTACTATGCCCGCTCGACTTGGTACGTCCGCACCACGCAGTTCTTGGACCGGCTCTTGGCCCTCAATGAGACCATCCACTGGCATCCGGAGCATGTGCAGCACGGACGCTTCGGGAACTGGCTGGCCAATAACGTCGACTGGGCCTTGGGTCGCGAACGGTACTGGGGGACCCCTCTTCCGATTTGGGAGTGCAGCGAGTGCCACTATCAGGAGTGCGTGGGATCGGTCGCCGATCTTTCACAGCGTTCGGGGAAGGACCTGTCGGACCTTGATCTGCATCGCCCTTATGTGGATCAGGTAACCTGGCCATGCCCGAAGTGTCAGCAAGAGATGAGGCGGGTTCCTGAGCTAATCGATGTCTGGTTCGATTCAGGTGCCATGCCTGTCGCCCAATGGCACTACCCCTTTGAAAACGCCGAACTCTTTGCGCGTCAGTTTCCAGCGGATTTCATCTGCGAGGCCGTCGACCAAACGCGCGGGTGGTTCTACTCCCTCCACGCGATTAGCACCCTCTTCATGGACAGTGTCGCCTTCAAGAACGTGATTGTGCTTGGGCTGGTCTTGGACGCGGCCGGCCAAAAGATGTCAAAGTCCCGGGGGAACGTGATCGATCCCTGGGAAGTATTGAATACCCATGGGGCCGATGCCTTTCGCTGGTACCTCTACACGGCCTCGCCTCCTGGACAGGAGCGGCGATTTTCCACGGACTTGGTTGGGGAAGTGATCCGCAGCTTCACTCTGACCCTGTGGAATGTGTACTCTTTCTTTGTGACATACGCGAACTTGGATGGGTGGACCCCGGACGAGGCGCTCAACCGCCAGGCGTCGCTCGGTCATCCGACCGGAGGCCGCGCCGGGCGTGCCTACTGCGACCTGGACCGTTGGATACTTTCCGAACTTCACGTCCTGGTGCGGTCGGTCAGCGACGCCCTGGAGAACTACGACGCCTTGGGAGCGACCCGGCCGATCGAAGCTTTCGTGGATCGCCTTTCGAACTGGTATCTGCGCCGAAGCCGCCGGCGCTTCTGGAAGTCCGGACAGGATGCTGAAAAGGATGCGGCCTACGCCACCCTGTATGAGTGCCTGACAACCCTGGCAATGCTTCTGGCCCCTTCGATGCCGTTTCTTGCGGAGGCGATCTACCGGAACCTCGTGTCAGAACGGAATGAGCGCGCCCCGGAGTCCGTGCATCTAGCCGATTGGCCTGAATACGATCGGGGTATGGTGGATAAACCGCTGAACGCGGAGATGGGGCGTGTGATTCGCTGGGCTTCTCTTGCTCATGCGGCGCGCAACCGCGCCGGCCTAAAGGTTCGGCAACCCCTGTCGGAGGCCGCCTTCCGCGTGGACTCAGCGGAAGAGGCCGCATCCCTGGAGAAGTACAAGGATCTTCTGGCAGATGAGCTGAACGTGAAGCGAATTAGAAAGCTCGACGCAGCAGGCGAAGTTCTCTCCTACTCTCTCCATCCTCGGCCCCAGATGCTCGGTCCCAAATATGGCGCGCGATTTCCTGGAATCCGCACCGCCCTCTTGCAGTTGGATCCCGATTGGGCCGCCGGAGAACTTCTCCAAGGGCGCTCCCTGTCCGTGGAGGTCGAGGGAGAGTCCATCCCGATCTTGCCCGAGGAAGTCGAGGTCCGCATGACCGAGCGCGAAGGGTATTCCCTGGCGGAGGAGGGAGGCAACATCGCCGCTGTGAGCACGGCCCTGACGCCCGACCTGATCGAGGAAGGCTTGGCGCGCGAGTTCGTCCGTCGTGTCCAAGATCTGCGCAAGAACGCCGACCTGGAGATTGCCGACCGGATCCGCATTTTCTACAAAGGCTCGCCGAAGTTGGTTCAGGCGGTCGAACACCACAAGCAGTATATTGCGGGAGAGACTCTGGCCCTGTCTCTCGAGGCAGGCGAACTTCCGCCCGAGGCTCCTCGCGCGGAGCACGAATTCGATGGCGAAACCCTGTCGCTGGGAGTCACCCGTGCGAGCCGCCCTGAGTCGTAGAGCCAAGCGGCTGTGAGTGGGAGGCGCGCGGGGCGGAGGAGATCCCCTTTCCAGCCGTGTGCCTCACGCCCTATGGCCAGGCAAAGGCTTTTCCCGACCGAACGAGCAGGAAACTGGGCACGTACCCAGCCAAGGATCCCGACGACGAGGCTGGTTCTTGGGATTTCCAGAGGTTCTCCGGGGTCGATTCGGTGCGATACAATTTGATCTCAAGCGACCGAGTGTGGGCAGGAGGAATTCGTGAACCTTCGTTCTTACGGAATCCTGGCTTGCCTGGCCGGTGTGATTTTGGCCCTAGACCAGGTGACCAAATGGCTGGTGCGCACACGCTTGGCGCTGGGTGAGACCTGGACCCCCTGGGAGGCGCTCTCCCCGTATGCGCGGGTGGTGCACTGGACCAATACCGGGGCGGCGTTTGGTCTCTTTCAGAACGGGGGAATGGTCTTCACGGTCCTGGCCATTGTGGTATCGGCAGCCATAATCTACTACTACCGCAGCACCGAACATGCCAGCTGGCTCGTCCGGTTGGCGCTGGCCATGCAGTTAGGGGGAGCCCTTGGGAATCTGATCGATCGCCTGACCCAAGGAACGGTCACGGATTTCATCTCGCTCGGGACGTTCCCGGTGTTCAACCTGGCCGATGCGAGCATTTCGTTGGGGGTGGCCCTGTTGCTAATTGACATGCTCTTTGAGCGAGACAATCCGGAGGGTCACTCGGCCTCCGCAACCTCCGCCCCGGATCAAACGTGAGTGACACCCTTCACCGCTGGACGGTCGAGCAGGGGGGAGTCCGCCTCGACCAACATCTGAGCCGCGCCCTGCCGGAGTTGTCGCGCTCCTCCCTTCAACACCTCGTCGAATCAGGGTGCGTCCGCCGCAATGACGAACCGGCATTACGAAAGTCCCTCATTGTCCAGACGGGAGACCGAATCGAGGTCCGGGTACCGCCCCCTCCTCCGAGCCAGGTTCAACCGGAGCCGATTCCGCTCGAAATCCTTTTCGAAAATGAGGATGTCCTGGTGATCAACAAACCGGCTGGGCTTGTGGTCCACCCGGCGGCAGGCCACCGTACCGGGACCTTGGTGGCCGCCGTCCTGGCCCATGCCCCGCAGATCCAAACGCTGGGTGAGGTTGAACGGCCGGGGATCGTTCATCGCCTGGACAAGGATACTTCCGGGATTATCCTCGTAGCCAAGAACGGAGACGCCCAGACCTTCCTGCAGAAAGCATTCGAGAGGAGAGAAGTCCGCAAGACGTACTTGGCTCTTGTGGATGGGGCGCCCCCCACGCCGGAGGGCCGAATTCAAGCGCCCGTTGGGCGGGATCCTTCCCATCGCCAGCGGATGGCCATCGTCCCGGCCAGCCGTGGTCGGCAGGCCGAAACGGTGTACCACACTCTCGAGCGCTTGGGGGAATACACGTTACTTGAGGTCGTGCCCCTGACCGGACGAACCCATCAGATCCGGGTCCATTTGGAGTTTCTGGGTTGCCCCGTCGTGGGGGATCGAGTCTACGGCCGACGAACGCCCAGCCTGCCCGTTCGGCGACAGCTCCTCCACGCCGCCCGACTGGAACTTCGTTTGCCGAATGAGGGCCAGCCCCGCTTGTTCACCGCACCGCTGCCGGTCGATTTCCAGGAAGCCTTGGGCCGATTGCGAGGAGCACCCCTCGGGAATCCTGCGGCCCAACCGGATTCGGATCTACCTCTGAATCCAGTGAATCCAGGACGGATGAACCGTTGAGGCCGGACCGGTCTTGAGGCGCGCCCAGGCACGGAGGTCATCATGGAGTTCATCGATCTGCGATCCGATACAATGACTCACCCCACTCCCGAGATGCGCAGGGCCATGTTTGAGGCGGAGGTGGGGGATGACGTTTTTGGAGAGGACCCAACGGTCAACCGATTCCAAGACATGGCCGCGGAGCGCATGGGCAAGGAGGCAGCTCTGTTTGTTGCCTCCGGGACGATGGCAAACCTCGTGGCGGTGCTCACACACTGCGGGCGTGGTGATGAGGCCATTTTGGGCGACCAGGCCCATACCTTTCTGTTTGAAGCGGGCGGTATCGCGGCGCTCGGAGGGGTTCACTCATACCCGGTTCCAAACCAAGCCGACGGCACCCTGCGTTTGCAAGATCTTCAAGGGGCGATCCGGTCTGACGATGTTCACTTCCCGCGCTCCCGATTGATATGCCTCGAGAATACCCACAATCGCTGTGGCGGGGTTCCGCTGACGGTTGAATATACCGGACAAGTCGGCGAGCTGGCCCATGCGCGCGGGCTCTCCTTGCACTTGGATGGGGCGCGGATCTTTAACGCGGCCGTTGCACTGAGGCGGAGTCCCCATGATCTTGCCTCCCCAGCGGACTCTGTCAGTTTTTGCATTTCTAAAGGGCTTTGCGCCCCCGTCGGATCTGTGCTTTGCGGGTCCCAAGAGTTCATTGCGAAGGCGCGGCGGATTCGGAAGCAGCTGGGCGGTGGGATGCGTCAGGCCGGAATCCTGGCGGCGGCTGGGATTGTCGGATTGGAAAGCATGGTCGACCGGTTGGCTGAGGACCACGAAAACGCGCGCGCCCTCGCCGCAGGGCTGGCCTCAATTCCAGGAATCCTTCTGGATTCAGGGACACCCTGCACCAACATGGTCTTCTTTGGATTGGATCCCAGCATTGGATCGGACGCGGGCAACCTAGCCAAACGGCTGGCTGCCCGCAAGGTGCGGGTTCAGGTGATTGGACCCCGCCGCTTCCGCGCGGTCCTTCATTATTGGGTGGACCGGGAGCAGGTCCACCAAGTGGTCCAAGCCTTCCGGGAGGCCCTTAGCGGGCCGAATTAGGCCGAGGCGCAAGAGAGTCGGGAGCCCTCAGGGGGTCCATCGATACTGGAGGGAGGGCTGCCCGAGCAGGTCGAGCGCTAGGGCCTGTGGGCTCAGAGTGTTGGCCATCGAGGAAAAGAAGCTCAGGAGCGACGGGCCCGGGCCGTAGTGGATCACGCGGGGCGTCCCGCTGATCTTTCCGAGTTGCGCCGCCTTGGCGATCGCGTCCTCTTCGTATCCCAAAGCATCGACAAGCCCCAGTTGCAAGGCCTGCTGGCCCGTGAACACGCGCCCATCTGCCAGCTGCAGGACCTTTTCCCTGGGCAGGTGACGGCCATTGGCGACCACGGTGACGAAACCGCCATACGCTTGGTCGATGATGCCTTGCATGATCGCCTTGTCCGCGTCGCTCATGGGCCGGTACGGGCTGCCGATATCTTTCTCGGCCCCGGATTTGATCACGGTGACCTGCACCCCGAGCTTGTCGAGCAACTGCTGCGCGTTCGGGACCTCGCTGATTACCCCGATGGATCCGGTAAGAGAGTCCGGGTTGGCGATGATGTAAGCGGCGGCCATGCTCACATAGTAGGCGCCCGAGGCACCTTCGGCGCCGATGAGAACCACCAGCGGCTTCCCGCAGGTCTTGAGAGCATGGTAGATCTCGTCAGAGGCAACCACATCTCCGCCGGGGCTGTCCACCCGCAGGACGAGCGCCTTCACGTCCGGGTTCTTGGAGGCGGCCTGGATTTGGCCGATCAAGTCGTCGGAGGCGGTCAAGCTGCTCACGGGGAAAAGGCCCGCTGTTCCTCCGGTGATGACTCCGTTCAGGTCCAATTCGGCAACCGCCGGGCCCGACGCAGGGCCGCCCGTCTGTTGCTCTTGGCCCGCCGCCGTTGAGGCGCTCAGGTTCCCACCCAACGCGCTCAGGCTGAGGCCAGCGGCCAGAAGAGTTCCGAGGCAAAAAAGAGCCGGAAGCCCGAACCCGATAAGCACTCCGATCAGGGCCCACAGTGCCGAGCGGTCTTTTCTTTGATTCTTCGCCGATTCTCCGAGGTTTTCCATTTTTTAGGGACCTCCCGGGGCCTCGCAGCTCCCTTAGCGGCGGGGTACTTTCATTATATAGAGCTCCGCGCCGGCCTGCACCCTGCGGACCCTGTGGCCAAACCTCCGGCAACGGCTCCCCGCGCTTTCGCTGGAGCTGGAGGGTTCCCGTGGGTGAGCGGCCGATCGGTCGGCTGATACGGGGTCGGCCAACGGTCCGGTTCCAGGTCCGGTGAAACTTGAACAGGCTGTGCCGATCGGTAGTCTGCCGCACGGTCCCTGGTGATCCTGGTTACGGATGATGTTCCTCGTGTCAAGTCAAATGATAATGTTACCGAGGGGTGATGGATCCCTCAATTGATAATGTTACCGAGGGTAGGGGCACTGGCATAGGCTGCTTGGGCTGGAACAGGGTTCGGTGGATATCTTGC